>NZ_CP064686.1:6243333-6965000 GCF_023100905.1 Bradyrhizobium sp. 4 | reverse complement strand
GGCATCGAGCGTGCCCTTCTCCAGCGCGGGATAGATGTCGCCCGCCGCGATCTGCTGCGGCACGCCGCCGACCTTGGCGATGATCGTGCCGGCAAAGCCGCCGACCCGGAATTTCAATCCCTTGAGATCGTCGATCGACTTGATCTCCTTCCGGAACCAGCCGCCCATCTGCGCGCCGGTTGACCCGGTCGGAATGCCGATGGAGTTGTATTCCTTCAGCAGATTGTTGATCAGGTCCTGGCCGCCGCCCCACTGCAGCCACGAAATGTGCTGGCGCGTGTTCAAGCCGAACGGCAGCGACGTGCCGAACGTGAAGGCGGGGTTCTTGCCCCAATAATAATACAGCGCGGTGTTGCCCATCTCGACCGTGCCGTTGGCGACGGCGTCGAGCACCTGCAGGCCCGGCACGATCTCGCCGGCGGCGAATGCCTGGATCTGGAATCGATTGTCGGTGATCTCGGCGACGCGCTTGGCGAAATACTCGCAGCCGCCGTAGAGCGTATCGAGCGCCTTCGGCCAGCTCGCGGCATATCGCCATTTGATCTCGGGCATCGACTGCGCGATCGCCGGCGCAGCGACGGCACTCGCGGCCAGGCCCAATCCGCCTGCCGTCAGGAATTTACGACGTTCCATGCGCTTCCCTCCGTTAAGTCGATGCTTCGACCTGGGGAACGATCTTGGTGTCGTCTTGTCTTCGTCGACGCTCGACGTTTTCTGTTGAGACGTTGTGGCGTTTCCGAACGGCCCTTGAGGGCACTGGGAGATGGAATTCCGATCGTTGCGGTTCCGCGCGCGAGGATGACCGGGCGCTTCGCCGGAATCAAGCCTCATCGGCGCCTCGCAGCTGCGAACACCGGCCTGACGCAAGTCGGGCCTGCACGCGATCTGCTATTCAGTCGCGCCAAAACCAGGGAGGCTCGCGCATGACGGGCAAGAAAGTCGTGGTCGCCGGAGCGAGCGGTCTCGTCGGCAATGCCGCGTTGCGACACTTCGGCCTGGCGGGAGGGTGCGATGTGATTGCCCTGTCCCGGCGGAAGCCGCGCGACCTCTATGGTGCCCGTCATGTCCCGATCGACCTGACCAGTGCAGCGGATTGCGAGCGCGCCGCATCGGAACTGAGCAGCGCAACGCATCTGATCTACGCCGCGCTCTACGAGGCGCCGCAGCTCGTCGACGGCTGGCGCGACCCGCAGCAGATCAAGACCAACGATTTGATGCTGCGCAATTTGATGGGTGCGCTCGAGCCTGTGGCGCCCCGCCTCAGGCATGTCGCCCTGTTGCAAGGCACCAAGGCCTACGGCGTCCACGTTCGCCCCTTGGCTGTGCCGGCCCGCGAAGGCCGCTCCGAAATGTACGAGCAGCCCAACTTCTATTGGGCGCAGGAAAACTTCCTGCGCGACCTCCAGACCGGCAAGAGCTGGCATTGGAGCATTCTGCGGCCGGTGCTGATCGTCGGCCTCGCCATGGGCGGCGCCATGGATTTGATTCCGCCGCTCGGCGTCTATGCCGCGATGCTGCGCGAGCAGGGCAGACCGCTCGATTACCCCGGCGGCGCCGCGCGGGTGGGGCAGGCCGTCGACGTCGATCTCCTCGCCCGCGCCATCGCCTGGTCGGGAGAGGCCGAGGCCGCGCGCAACGAGGCCTTCAACGTGACCAATGGCGACGTCTTCACCTGGGAGAACATCTGGCCTGCGGTCGCCGATGCACTGGAGATGAAGCCAGGCAAGCCGGTCCCGCTGTCGCTCGCGAGGGAATTCCCGAGCTGGGTCGCTCCCTGGGACGCGTTGCGCCGCAAGCACGACCTTGCATCGCCGGCGCTGGCCGAATTCGTCGGCCTCTCGTTCCAATACGCCGACTACAGCCTGCGCTACGGCCAGACCGAATCCGGTCCGCCCTCGATCGTCTCGACCGTGAAGATCAACCGCGCCGGCTTCACCGAGATGATGGATACCGAGGATATGTTCCGGAAGTGGTTCAGGCAGGCGAAGCAAGAGCGGCTGCTGCCTTGAGGCAGAACCAAAGCCGATATGTCGGGGATGGTTGCCCAAGTCAGTTTGTGACCCGAAGGCGACATAATCGGCTGGTTCAACTAGCCATTGTGAAGGTCCTCTGCCCGCGCGGAGCCAAGAATGCGTTGCGTTATTTTGTTGTCTGCTCTCTATTTCTTCCTTGAACTGGCGGTGGCGAACGCGGCGGGGGTCAAAAATTTTGACATTCCTGCTGACGGGGCGGGACCGGGGATCAGGCTGCTTGTTTGGACACCTTGTGCGGAGACCCCGCGAGAACTGGATGCCCGTGGCGCCATTTTCCTCGCAGTCCCCGGATGCGCAGTGACAGGCGAAAAGCTTCCCCTCATCGTGATATCGCACGGCAGGCGAGGATGGTTCGGCGGCCACCATGACACTGCGGCGGCCTTGGCCGACGCGGGCTTTGTCGTCGCTGCGCTCAATCATCCCGGTGACACTTGGCGCGACACTAGCCGTACCGATAGCCTTTCTGTGCTGGTGGAGCGGCCTGCGGACATTAAGCGGCTGATTGACTACATGCTCGATAGTTGGCCCGACGCGGCGCGCATCGACGCTCGGCGTATTGGTCTCTACGGATTTTCGTTTGGCGGCTATACGGGTCTTGCTGTCGTCGGTGGTAATCCCGATTTGCGAAAGGGCCTGCCCAATTGCGCGACGTCCAGCCTGTTGGCCTGTAAGCAGCTTGAGAGCGGTGAGGCACCCAGTCAGCCAGTCACGTCCGATCCGCGCGTGAGGGCCGCTGTCATCGTTGATCCATATCCGGCATTTGTGTTCCCAGAGAAGGACCTGAAGGATGTAGCGGTCCCGGTGCAGTTGTGGAGTTCCGACGTCGCCCAAAACGCTGACGGCCTGTCTGGATGCTGTGCGGCAGCGGTCAAACAACGGCTTCCGATGCTGGATTATCACTTCGTAACAAACGCCAAACACTTCTCTTTCCTTGCCACCTGCAGCCCGAAGGAAGTGCAGGGTAATCCGACGGCTTGCACCGATGCGCCGGGTTTCAACCGCAACGATTTTCATCAACAGCTTCACGCTGAGATGATTGGTTATTTCCGTAAGCACCTTGGTGAAAACCAGTAGACGTCGCAGTAGGTGGGCCGCGCGGGCCTGCCAATGTCGCTGATTGGCCCATCGCTTCCGTTGACGTGGGGCAGCTACATGTCAGTTCACAGGGGCTGACCGGAAGTTTGCGGCTGAGCTCGAAACCAACGCGATTGACCCATTGTGGACTTTTTTTGAACAGGCTTACCCTGCGTCCGTTCGGATACTGAGTCCTTGAAAACAATGCGCGGATCGGTGCACTGTTACGGTGCGTGGCGAGAAGATCATGTGGACGTTCTTAACCGGCCTTTGCCTTTTCATCGGGCTTGCGGCGGCTGCGCTATGGTTTGGGCAAAGGGCCAGACGGCGTTTCCCAAAAGCCTGGGGCAGTTGACAAAATCGTTTCCAGCATCGAACTGCTTTTCATCGTGGCAGTGTTTTTTGTAGTGTTTTATACATGACACGTTGACGGGCTGCCCCCATAAGCTTTGATCCACCAATTTCGATTTATGAACGCGCGGCCTGATCTGCGCTTGCGAACGCCGCTTCCATTGCCTTCCGCGTCTTCACCGTCTCGTTGTCTGCGTCGAACTCGACATCGCTCCAGCGCACGATCTCGCCATGGCCGACGTCGTGCTTCAGCTTCAGCCGATGCGCCAGCCCGATCGGCAACGCGCCGGCCTTGAGGCTCGCGGCCGCCGGCACCAGCTTGCCCCACACCGTGTAGCCGCCTTCGCCGTCCAGCATCTCGCCGGCGCGCAGATTGCGTTTTGCCACGGCGGCGACGTCGCCGCGGAAACCATGGGGCTGCCCGGTCGGCTCGCCCCGCAGGGCTGCCGACAAGACCGAGATGTTCAGCTCGAGGCCGATCAGATGGTACGGCTTGTACATCGCCGCGTACCGTCCGCTGCCGTCGGTCTTCAGGCCGTACTGCCTGAAGCAGTCGGCCGCGTAGTCGTTCGGCGCCTCGAGCACGACGTAAACGCCCCAGCGCAGATCGCGAAACACCGGCCTTCCGTCGCGCTCAAGCGAGGAGACCACTTCCACGACGCCCGATCGCTCCAGCACGCCGCCCTTGCTGCGCGGCCGCATGATATGCGGGAGGTCGTCGACGCCGCAGGGTGGAAACAGCAGGCCCTCCGCAGGCACGTCTAGTCCGCAGGCGTTCGCAATCGCGGCCATCTCGATCGCCGATTTGGTGCCGTCGAGGAAGGAGTTGAACATCTGGGGATTCATCCCGGCCGATTGCGCCTCGCCCGCGGACAACCCGTAATGCTGCCAGACGCTGTCAGGCGTCACGTCGTGATAGGCCGGCAGATATTTCGTGCCTTTGCCGGCGGCGACCACGTGAAAACCGGTGGCGCGAGCCCAATCCACCATCTCCGCGGTCAGCGCCGGCTGGTCGCCATAGGCGAGCGAATAGACCACGCCGGCCTTGCGGGCTTCCTCGGCGAGCAGCGGACCCGCCAGCACATCGGCCTCGACATTGACCATCACGATATGCTTGCCGGCCGCGATCGCCGCGCGGGCGTGCTTGATGCCGACGGCCGGATTGCCGGTCGCCTCCACCACCACGTCCATCGCGCCGCCGGCAATGGCGCGCGCGCCGTCGTCGGTGAAAACAGTGGCGGCGATCCGCGCCGCGTTCCATCCCACGGTGCGGCAGGCCTCGCGCGCGCGGTCGCGATCGATGTCGATGATGATGGGCACCTCCAGTCCCGGCGTGTGGGGCACCTGCGCCAGGAACATCGAGCCGAATTTACCGGCGCCGATCAGCGCCACACGGACGGGTTTGCCGGCGGAAGCGCGGGCCTGGAGGAGGCGGAAGAGGTTCATGGGACGGTCCTGCGAGGCAGAAATTGGTGAGGGGCGTGTTTCTATCAGATCGTCATGGCCGGGCCTGACCCGGCCATCCACGTCTTGCCGGCAGCGATCGTCTCAAGGCGTGGATCCCCGGGCCTTTGCGTCGCCGAAGCGGCTTCGGCCGCGCAGGCGGGACAAGTCCGGCCACGACGACCGAGGATGTTTTGCGAGTAAGTCTACTCCGCCGCCTGCCGCGGCGCACGGGCGAGCCGGACCAGCGCGTCGTCCTTCACCGTCTTGATCGGCGCAAAATCGCGATGCGCGATGTACTCCGGCCGCGTCGGGGTGCGGATGTAATTCGAAACCGCGTTCAGCGTCAGGTACACGATCTTGCGCGGGTAGGGCGTGATGTTGCCCGCCGAGCCATGCACGAGATTGCCGTGGAACATCAGCATGCCGCCCGGCTTGCCGGTCGGCGCCACGATGCCGCCCTGCTTGACGAGGCGCGTCACGGTCTCCTCGTCCAGCGTCCACAGCGGATAGGAGGTCGTCGCAAGGTCGTGCGAGGCCTTGAGGTCGCCGGCGTTCTGGCTCTGCGGCACCAGCATCAGCGGGCCGTTGATCGGCATCACCTCGTCGAGGAAGATCGCGATGTTCATCGCGCGCGGCTCCGGCATGCCGTCGTCGCGCTTCCAGGTGCCGTAATCCTGGTGCCATTGCCAGACGTCGCCGGTGAAGGCGGATTTTGCGTTGATCTTGAACTGGTGCATGTAGACCTGCTCGCCGAACAGCTGCTCGACCGGGTCGATCATGCGCGGATGCGCGCCGAGGATGCCGAAGGCCTCGTTGTAGAGATGCGCGGCAAAGGCGGTGCGCGGCGCGCCGCTCTTCTCGCGCCAGACTTCCGGCCGGTTTGCGTCATAGATGGCGACCGCCTCGCGCGCGAGAAGATCGACCTCCTCCGGGCTGAACAATTCGGGCAGGAACAGCCAGCCCTCGCGGTGGAAGAACTCCAATTGCTCCTGGGACAGTTTCATGGCGCGTCCTCCTGTTTTAATTTTTGTTATCGCTCGTCATTGCCGGGCTTGACCCGGCCATCCACGTCTTTGGCGGTGGTGGCTGCTACGCCGCCGCCTCTTCCGTCGCCCTCAATCTCTCCTCGGTCATCCGTCCAGCCGTCTGCGCGTGCGCAAGCGCCGCACGTTCGGCCGCCTTCGCATCGCCTGCGAAAATGTGTCCGGCAATGTCGGCATGCTCGGCCCAGGCACTGCCGCGATAATCGAGCTCGGACAGCACCGTCGCCATCGAGCGGCGCATATGCGGCCATTGCGATGTAATCGTCTCTTCGATCACGGGATTGCCGGCGAGCCGATAGATCGCGCGATGAAACTCGACGTCGAGCGCGATCAGCTCGGCGAGCGTGGTCTTGCCATCGATCCCGCGCCCGGCGGCGAGCGCCGCCTCCAGCCGCGCGCGTCCCGCCGCATCGCTTGCCGCGCGCTCCCCTGCAAGCCGTGCCGCCAGCGCATCGATCGCGCCGCGCACCTCGTAGAGCTGGCGGATGCGTGCGGGATCGAGCTGGGTGACTTCAAAGCCGCGCCGGCCGCTTTCGGCGACCAGTCCCTGCCGGTGCAACAGGTGCAGCGCATGCGACACCGGCTGGCGCGACACCCCGAGCCTGTCGGCGAGCTCGTTCTGGCGGATGCGCTGGCCCGGCTGCAGCGTGCGATCGGAGATCGCCTCCAGGATCCGCGCATAGACCTGGTCGATCAAGTTCGGAAGCGGGTCGAGAGGGATCACGCCGGCAGCTCCGAAGGCCAACAGAGAATACGGAATTCCGTATTCGAAGGTACGGCGAGAGGATAGGGGCGTCAAGCGCGGCCAATGCGGCGTCCGACCCTGTTTTGCGCTTCGCCAAGCCATTGATATTGCTGGGCTCGACTACTGTGCATGGGGTTATTTTGAGGAAAAAGAAAAGAGGGGTGGGGCCTACTCCGCCAGGAATGCGTTCACCGCCTCGCCGAACTCCAGCGGTGCCTGCTCGAACATCCAGTGGCCGGCATTGGGGATCACGACCGTCTTGGCGCCCGCGATGTGCGCGGCCAGCACGCGCCACATCACCGACAGGCTCCCCGTCGTCGCGCCGCCGCCGATCAGGAGAGTCGGGGTCCTGATCGCCTGCGCGTCCGCGAGCGTGTAGGGCCTGCGCTGCTCGTTGATCTGGCCGAGGAAGGTGATCACATTGTCGCGCAATTGCTGCTTCGCCGCCGCCGGCACGCGCCGCCACGAGCCGTCGCCTTCGATGCCTTCGTAGAAGTTCTGCAGCGCGCCCTCGATGTCGCCGGCGCGGATCATCTCGACCGAGCGCGCCGTGCGCGCCGCCAGCGGCGGATGGGCGGGCGTGCCTGCAGGCACTGGTAAGCTGGCATCGAGATCACCGCCGGGCTCGGCCAGCACCAGTTTGCGCAACAGATCCGGCCGCGACTGCGCCACGCGAAACGCGATGTGGCCGCCGCGCGAATGGCCCATCAGATCGACCGGCGCGGGTTCGACCTGCTCGATGAAGGCGATCACGTCAGCGACGTGCTGGGCCATCTTGTAATCGTCGCCGACGGCATCCCAATGCTCGGGAAAGAAATGCCGCAGGCTGACCGAGATCACGCGATGCGATTTCGACAGCGGACCGAGCACGGAGTACCAGGTGCGGAAATCGCCCAGCGTGCCATGCACGCAGACCAGCGGCGGGCCTCGTCCCACTTCGAGATAGGCCATGTCGTAATCGTTGACGCGAAATGTCTGCATGATCAGCCCGCCAGAAAATCCAGCACCACTTCGGAGTATTTCTGCGGCGCCTGCTCGAACATCGGATGCGTTGCGTTCGGGATGACCGCCGTCCTGGAATACGGCACATGCGCGGCGAGCGCATGCAGCACTTTCGGCAGCAGGCCCTTGGTCCGTGCGCCCAGGATGAACAGCGTCGGCATCGTAATGGACTCCGCGTCCGCCTTCGAGAATGGCGGGCGGTTGTCGCGGACCTGGCCGATCAGGGTGAAAGCGTTGTCACGCAGATTCTGCTTCACCAGCGCCGGCAGCCGCGGCCAGGTGCCGGCGCCTTCAAGCGTGTCGACGAAGACGGCAAGGCCGCCGTCAATGTCGCCGGCCGCGATCTTCTCGGCCGAGGCCGTGAACCGCGCCAGCAGCGGCGAGGGGCCGCCGGCATAATCAGGATCGAGGCTCGCATCGAGCTCGCCGCCGGGCTCGGCCAGCACCAGCCGCCGGAGCAGCTCCGGCCGCCGCTGCGCCACCCGGAAGCAGATGTGCCCGCCCCGGGAATGGCCCATCAAATCAACCGGACCGAGGTCGAGTTCCTCGATGAAGGCGATGACGTCGTCGACATGCTGGGCGATCGAATAGGTGTCGCCGACGCCATCCCATTGCGCCGGGAAGAAGTGCCGCAAGCTGACAGCAATCACCCGGTGCCGCTGCGACAGCGGCCCGAGCACGCAGCCCCAGACACGGAAATCGTTGAGCGAGCCATGAACGCAGACCAGCGGCGGCCGGCCTCGGTCTTCGCCCACGTCGAGATAGGGCATGTCGTATCCGTTGACGTGGAGGCTCTGCATTCTGGGCTCGCGAAAAAGGGAGGCGGAACTCCTGTGCAAGATTCCCGGAAACCGGGTGGATCGCAACTATTTCTAAGCCTAGATTTGAGCTCAGTTCACATTGGGGGCATGCGAGGGAACGCAAGCCAGGGACCAAAACATGACCGACCAGCATTTTGCCCTGTTCGATAGCAAGATCGGCCTGTGCGCCATTGCCTGGGGTCCGCGCGGCATCAATGGCACGCAACTGCCGATGGGCGGCGAGCAGAAGATCCGCACCCGCATCAGCCAGCGCCATGCCGACGCCAGCGAAGCCGAACCGACCGTCGAAGTGCAGCAGGCGATCGACCGCATCACAAAGCTGCTCGCCGGCGAGCCGGATGACCTCACCGACATCCCGCTCGACCTCGACGGCGTGCCCGACTTCAACCGTGGCGTCTACGCGATCGCCCGCACCATTCCGCCGGGCAAGACCGTCACCTATGGCGACATCGCCAAGCAGCTCGGCGGTGTCGAGCTGTCGCGCGACGTCGGCCAGGCGCTCGGCCGCAACCCCTGCCCGATCGTCGTGCCCTGCCATCGCGTGCTGGCGGCCGGCAACAAGCCCGGCGGTTTCTCCGCGAATGGCGGCGTGGTGACGAAGCTGAAGATGCTGGAGATCGAAGGCGCGCTGGTGAACCACACGCCGAGCTTGTTCGATTGAGGCGATGACGCCGCGGGCTAAATCTTCGCCGCCGCCTTCGGCCAATATTTGTCGCGTAAATGCCGCTTCACCAGCTTGCCGGTCGGCGTGCGCGGCAGCTCGGCTTCGAAATCGATCGAGCGCGGGCATTTGATCGTCGAGAGGCGGCTCTTGCAGTAGGCGATCAGGTCGGCCTCGAGCTCCTTGCCGGCGCGCTTGGGATCGTGCGGCTGCACCACCGCCTTGACCTCTTCGCCCATCTCGTCGTTCGGTACACCGAACACGGCGACGTCGGCGACTTCGGGGTGGGTGATGAGCACGTCCTCGGTCTCCTGCGGGTAGATGTTCACGCCACCCGAGATGATCATGTAGGACTTGCGGTCGGTGAGAAAGAGAAAGCCGTCACTGTCGAGATAGCCGACGTCGCCGAGCGTCGACCAGCCTTTTGCGTTGTAGGCCTTCTTCGTCTTCTCGGGATCGTTGTGATAGGTGAAAACCGGCGCATCGGCGAAATAGACCGTGCCGATCTCGCCCGTCGGCTGCTCCTCGTCGTTCTCGTCCAGAATCTTGATCTTGCCGACCACGGCGCGGCCGACGCTGCCGCGGTGCTCCAGCCATTCTTTCGAGTTGCAGACGGTGACGCCGTTGCCTTCGGAGCCCGCGTAATACTCGATCAGGATCGGCCCCCACCATTCGATCATCTTGGCCTTGACCTCGACCGGGCAGGGCGCGGCGGCGTGGATCGCGCCCTTCAGCGTCGAGACGTCGTAGCGGTTGCGGACCTCGTCCGGCAGCTTCAGCATGCGCACGAACATGGTCGGCACGAGCTGCGCGTGGGTCACCTTGTATTTTTCGACCAGCTTCAGGAAATCTTCGGCGTCAAACTGCTCCATGATGATGGAAGTGCCGCCGAGCAGGATCGCCATCATGTTGAAGCGCAAGGGAGCCGCGTGATAGAGCGGCGCCGGTGAGAGATAGGTGGTCTCGTCGTTCATGCCGCACATGCTGGCGCAGAGGACGCGCAGAAACGCGTTCGGCTCGTCGATCGGCTTGCCCTCGAACGCCTTCTTGATGCCCTTGGGCCGGCCGGTGGTGCCCGATGAATACAGCATGTCATAGCCGGCGACCTCGTCGTCGATCGGCGTTGTCGGCTGCGCGGCGGCTTCCTTGTCGTAGGAGCAGAAGCCGGCTTGCGGCTCGTCCATCATGTAGAAGACCGGCTCGCCGGCCGCACCCTTGATCAGGGCCTTGATCTGGTCGGCGCATTTCGGCGTGGTGATCACGACCTTGGCGCCGCAATCGGCGATGATGTAGTCGATCTCGTCCTGCTTCAAATAGCGGCTGATCGCGGTGTAATAGAGCCCGCTGCGTTGCGCAGCCCAGCAGATCTCCATGAAGGCGAGGCGGTTCTCCATCAGCAGCGCGATGTGGTCGCCGGCCTTCAGCCCGAGCGAGCGGAACAGGTGCGCGCCCTGGTTCGAAAGCTCGTCGAGCTCGCGATAGGTAATCGCCTTGCCGGTCCCGGCCATCTGATAGGCGATCTTGTCGGGTGTGGCGCGAGCGTGAATGGAGGGGTGAGTCATGTCTCTGTTTACGGCTAGGAGTGATGTTCCCCGGACGCAGCGCAGCGCGTAGCGGTGCGCTGCAGATCCGGGGTCCATTGTAAGGCATGGGTCCCGGCTCTGCGCCGCAGCGTTTCACGCTGCAGCGCGTCCGGGACACGTGGGAGCTTACAGACGCTCCACGATCGTCACATTCGCCATGCCGCCGCCTTCGCACATGGTCTGGAGCCCGTAGCGCTTGCCGCGCTGATGCAAGGCATGCACCAGCGTCGTCATCAGCTTGGTGCCGGAGCCGCCGAGCGGATGGCCGAGCGCGATGGCGCCGCCATTGACGTTGAGACGTTCCGGATCAGCGCCAGTGGTCTTGAGCCACCCCGTCGGCACCGAGGCAAAGGCCTCGTTGACCTCGAACAGGTCGATCTCGTCGATCGTCATGCCGGCCTTCTCCAGCGCGCGCTTGGTGGCGTGCAGCGGTGCGTCGAGCATGATCACGGGATCGCCGCCCATCATCGTCATGTGGTGGACGCGCGCCAGCGGCTTCACGCCAAGCTGCTTCAGGCCACGCTCGTTCACCACCATCACGCCGGAGGCGCCGTCGCAGATCTGGCTGGCGCTGGCCGCGGAGAGCTTGCCGTTCTCGGCGATCAGCTTGACGCCCTTGATGCCGTCGAGTGTGGCGTCGAAGCGGATGCCTTCGTCGATGTGGTGGGTGTCCTTGGACCCGTCGGCGCGGGTGATCTCGAGCGGCACGATCTCCTTTTTGAAGTGACCGGCCTGCGTTGCCGCGATCGCACGCTGATGGCTGTTGTAGGAGTACTGGTCGAGCTCATCCTTGGAGAGGCCGTACTTCTCGGCCATCATCTCGGCGCCGGTGAACTGGCTGAACACGATGTTTGGATAACGGTGCTCGATACCCGGGCTCTTGTAATTGCCAAAGCCGTTCTTGGCGGGAAGCTGCGACGACAGGCCCATCGGCACGCGTGTCATCGATTCCACGCCGGCGGCGATCACCACGTCCATCGCGCCGGACATCACGGCTTGGGCTGCGAAGTGCAGCGCCTGCTGCGAGGAGCCGCATTGGCGGTCGATCGAGGTACCCGGCACGCTCTCCGGCAGTTTCGAGGCCATGATGGCGTTGCGCGCGACGTTGTTGGACTGCTCGCCGACCTGCATGACGCAGCCCATGATCACATCCTCGACCAGCGAGGGATCGATCTTGGTGCGGTCAACCAGCTCGTCCAGTACCTTCGCGGCGAGATCGGCCGGATGCCATCCGGCGAGGCGGCCCCCCTTGCGCCCGCCGGCGGTACGCGCGGCGGCGACGATATAAGCCTCGGCCATGTCGGTTTCTCCCTGGATTATTTTGAACGGTTGCTTGTCGGGCGGATTTAAGGGGCGACTGGTCGTTTAGTCAATCGATCAATTAACTCTTGTGGAGAGGCGCTGCTTGGGCTTATCTGCGGCCGCTCTCGCGCCAAAATCGGGGATATCCGTGACTACCAGCGTACCGAACAGGCTCCCCAGCGGAAAGAATTCCACAGCAGAGAAATTGCTCGTGGCCGCGAGCGAGTTGATGATCGAACGCTCCTCGATCGAGATTTCGCTGAGCGACATCGCCCAGAAGTCCGGTGCCAACGCCGCGCTGGTCAAATATCACTTCGGCAACAAGGACGGCCTGCTGCTGGCGCTGCTCGAGCGCGACGCGGGGACGGAACTGTCCAATCTCGAATATCTGCTGGCCCAGCCGATCACGCCGACCGCCAAGTTGAAGCTGCATATCGGCGGCATCATCCGCGCCTATCACCGGTTTCCCTACATGAACCGGCTGATCCACTATCTGCTGCACGAGAGCGTCGCGGGCTCCGCGGACGAAGTCTCGAAATTCTTCGTCGCACCGCTGCTGGATTTCCATCGCCGCCTGCTCGCCGAAGGCGTCAGTCAGGGCGAATTCCGCGCCACCGATCCGGTGCTGTTCTACACCAGCCTGATCGGCGCCTGCGATCATTTGTTCTTCGGCCGGCACGCGATGTCACGCGCGACCGGCGTCGGCCCGGTCACCGACGACGTTTGCCGGCAATACATCAAGCATATGGAAACGCTGATCTGCGGCGGCATTCTCACGAATATCGAGGAAGCTGCCGCGGCCGGATGACCGGCCAGAACGCAGAAGTCTAGAGAAGAAACGCCCAAGGAAAAGGTTCGAGGAAAGGTACAAGCGATGCAGTTGAAAGACGTAGCCGTTCTCATCACGGGCGGCGGGTCGGGCCTTGGTGCCGCGACCGCCCGCGCGATGGCCGCCAAGGGCGCCAAGATCGGCGTGATCGACCAGAGCAAGGAAAACGCCGAGAAGGTTGCCGCCGAAGTGAAGGGCATCGCGCTTCACGCCGATGTCACCAGCGAGGAGCAGATCAAGGCGGCGATCGCCAAGGCGAAAGCCGCGCACGGCGTCGCGCGCGTGCTGATGAACTGCGCCGGTATCGGCGGCTCGCAGCGCATCGTCGGCCGCGATGGCGTCTACCCGCTGGAAAAGTTCGCGCGCATCATCAATGTCAATTTGATCGGCACCTTCAACTGCCTGCGTCTGTTCGCCGAGCGCCTCGTCACGATCGAGCCGGTCGGTGAAGAGCGCGGCGTCATCGTCAACACGGCGTCGGTCGCGGCTTACGAAGGGCAGATCGGTCAGATCGCCTATGCGGCGTCGAAGGGCGGCGTCGTCGGTCTCACGCTGCCGGCGGCGCGCGATCTCGCGAGCCAGAAGATCCGCGTCAACACCATCGCCCCCGGCCTGTTCCTGACGCCGCTGCTGATGGGTTTGAACGAAGAGGCCCGCAAGAGCCTCGGTGCCCAGGTGCCGCATCCCGCGCGTCTCGGCGACGCCAATGAATACGGCTCGCTGGCCGTGCACATCGTCGAGAACCCGATGCTCAATGGCGAGACCATCCGTCTCGACGGCGCGATCCGCATGGCGCCGCGGTAGCTCTTCCTCCCTTCTCCCCTTGTGGGAGAAGGTGGCGCGCGTAGCGCGCCGGATGAGGGGTCTCTATCCACGGAGACAGACCCCTCACCCAAGCGAATTCCGGGTTCGCAGCGTACATGCCCTTTCCCACAAGGGGAGAGGGCGTAGCAATCGGCACCGCGAATGGCGGCAAGCACGAGGCGCCTCATGTCCCAACCGCTGCTGATCGAGCAAAATGACGGCGTCGACACAGTGACGCTCAATCGTCCCGAACACCTCAACGCGCTCGATCATGCGTTGATCGACGCGCTCAACGTCTATTTCCAGGGCCTCCAGCGCAACCGGGATACGCGCGTCGTGGTGCTGAAGGGCGCCGGCAAGAACTTCTGCGCAGGACTCGATCTCAAGGCGGCGATGGCGCGCCGTGCCGGCCAGCAGGAGCCGCCTGATGTCACCGAGTCGCTGGATTCGCAGCGGCGCATCGCCGACATCGTGATGCTGATGCGGCGCTGTCCGCAGCCGATCCTCGCGCTGGTGCAGGGCGCGGCGGCCGGCGGCGGCTTTGCGCTGGCGCTCGCCTCCGACATCCGCATCGCGACGAGATCGGCGCGGATGAACTGCGCCTTCATCAAGCTCGGCCTTGGCGGCTGCGACATCGGCACCAGTTATTTCCTGCCACGCCTTGTCGGTGTCTCCGTTGCCTCGGAGCTGATCCTCACGGGACGCTTCATCGGCGCCGAGCGGGCGCTCGCGGTCGGGCTGGTCTCCGAGGTCGTCGACGAGGACAAGCTCGATGAGGCCGCCGAACCCTATGTCGACGCGATGATCACGGCCTCGCCCGTGGGCCTACGCCTGTCCAAAGAATGTCTCAACATGAGCGTCGATGCCGGATCGCTGGAAGCCGTGATCGCGATGGAGGATCGCAACCAGGTTCTGTGCAGCCGCTCCGAGGAATTTTCGGAAGGCATCAGGGCCTTCCTTGAGAAGCGAAAGCCTGTCTATATCAGGCGCTGACAATGAAGATCCGTAAAGGACGAGAAATTCCGGGAGACGCAAAATGAGTGGAAGCGCGGCGGCGGTGATGACGAAGCCCGCCTTTCGCAAGGTCGAGTGGCTGGCGCGCGACATCGATGTCGAGCGCCGCGACGACGGCACGGTGGTGCTGAAGTCGCGCATCCCGCTGCAGACCTACGAGAAGCATATCCCGGCTTCGCTGGCAAAATGGGCGAAGGAAGCGCCCGAGCGGATCTGGCTTGCCCAGCGCGGCGGCCCTAACCGCGAATGGCGTAAGGTGTCCTATGGGGAGGCCAAGCGCACCGTGGATGCGCTGACGCAAGGCCTGCTCAATCTCGCGCTCGACGGCCGCCCGGTCACGATCCTCTCCGGCAATTCGATCGAGCACGCGCTGATGACGCAGGCGGCGATGCAGGCGCGCGTCCCGGCCGCGCCGGTCTCGCCGGCCTACTCCTTGATGAGCCATGATCACGTCAAGCTGAAATATTTGTTCGACCTGATCAAGCCGGGCGCGGTGATGGTGCAGGACGGCCCGACCTTCGAGAAGGCGCTGAAAGCGCTCGATCTCACAGGCGTCACCGTGGTTCACGTCTCGCGGCCCTGCGAGGGTATCGCGAGCGTCAGCTTTGCCGGGCTCGCGGCGACGGCCGTGACGGCCGATGTCGAAGCGTCGATCGCGAAGATCGCGCCTGAGACCGTCGGCAAGCTGCTGTTCACGTCAGGCTCGACCGGCATGCCCAAGGCCGTCATCAACACGCAAGCGATGATGTGCGCCAATGCGGCGATGATGATGCAGGTGCGGCCGCGCGATCCCGGCGGTCCGATCTCGACCATGCTGGACTGGATGCCCTGGAACCACACCATGGGCGGCAACGCGGCGTTCCATCCGATCCTGGTCGACGGCGGCACGCTCTATATCGATGACGGCCGGCCGATGCCGGGCCAGTTCGATGAGACGCTGCGCAATCTGCGCGAGATCTCGCCGACCTATTACGCCAACGTCCCCGCGGGCTATGCCGCGCTCGCCGCCGCCATGGAGAAGGACGACGGGCTGTGCCGATCCTTCTTCAAGAACCTCTCGATCATGGCCTATGGCGGCGCGCGACTGCCGGATGATCTCTACGATCGCATGCAGGCTCTCGCCGTGAAGACCACCGGCGAGCGCATCGTGTTCTACACCGGCTGGGGCTCGACCGAGACCGCGCCGACCTCGACCGGCACCTATTGGGACACCGAGCGCGTCGGCCTGATCGGCCTGCCGTTCCCCGGCGTCGACTTGAAGATGGTGCCCTGCGGCTCGAAATACGAGCTGCGTCTCCGCGGCGTCAACGTCACGCCGGGCTATTTCGGCCAGCCTGACCTGACGAAGAAGATGTTCGACGAGGAAGGTTTTTACTGCATCGGTGACGCCGGCATCTTCGTCGACGACACTGATCCGGTGAAGGGCATCATCTTTGCCGGGCGCGTGGTGGAAGATTTCAAGCTGACCACCGGCACCTTCGTCCATGTCGGCTCGCTGCGCACGGATGCGATCGCCGCGGCAACGCCTGTCGTCCATGACGCGCTGGTCGCGGGGCAGGATCGCGCTTTCATCGGCCTGCTGGCCTGGCCGAACCTGCACGCCTGCCGCCAGCTCGCCGGCAATCCCGATCTCAGCTTCGATGATGCAGTGAAGCATTCCGAGGTGATCGCTTGCTTCAGGCGCGGGCTGGAGGCTCACAACAAGGAGTGCGAAGGCGCCAGCAGCCGTATCATCGCGCGCGCCTTGCTGATGGCGGAACCGCCCTCGATCGACGGTAACGAGCTCACCGACAAGGGCTACATCAACCAGCGCGCCGGCCTGGAGCGCCGTGCCGCGCTGGTCGAGCGGCTTTATGCGGACAAGCCCGACCAGGACGTCATCATTCTCAAGTAATCGACATCATCAACACGGATACGCGCCATGAACTTCGATTTCTCCGACGACCAGAAGCAGCTCCGCGATCAGGCGCGCAAATTCCTCACTGAGAAATGCTCGCCAAAGGCGGTGCGCGCAGTTCTCGACGGCAAGGCGCCGTATGACAAGGAGCTGTGGAAGGGGCTCGCCGAGATGGGTTTTCTCGGTGTTGCAATCCCAGAGGACTTTGGTGGCGCCGGCGCCGGTCATCTCGAACTTTGCGTGATCGCTGAAGAGATGGGCCGGGCGAACGCGCCGGTGCCGTTTTCCTCCACCGTCTATCTCGCAGCCGAAGCGCTGCTGATCGCGGGCAGCGACGCGCAGAAGAAGAAATGGTTGTCGGCGATTGCCTCGGGCGAGGCGATCGGAACGCTGGCGCTATTCGAGGGAAAAGGCAATCCGTCACCGAAGAACGTCAAGCTCACGGCTGCCAATGGCATGCTCAACGGTGTCAAGAAGCCGGTCGCCGATGGCGCGATCGCCGACTTCGCGGTGGTCGCGGCACGCACGGGATCGAGCGGACGCGACGGCGACATCTCCTTGTTCATCGTCGATCTCAGGGACGGCGGCGTCGAGGTGAAAAGCCTGACCAATCTCGATCCGACCCGCGGGCAGGCCGAGATTACTTTTAGGGATTGCAAGGCCGAGCCGCTGGGTGCGGCCGGCGAAGGCTGGAGCATCTTGACTCAAGTGCTCGATCGCGCCGCGGTGCTCTGCGCGTTCGAGCAGGTCGGCGGCTCCGACCGCGCGCTGGAGATGGGCCGCGACTATGCGCTCGACCGCATCGCCTTCGGCCGACAGATCGGTTCGTTTCAGGCCGTCAAGCACATGCTGGCGGACATGTACGTGTCGGCGACGCTGGCGCGTTCCAACAGCTATTACGGCGCTTGGGCGCTCTCGACCAATGCAGGCGAATTGCCGGAAGCGGCTGCAGCCGCGCGCATCAGTGCAACGCAGGCGTTTCAGCACTGCGCCAAGAACAACATCCAGGTTCACGGCGGCATGGGTTTCACCTGGGAGTTCGACTGCCACATGTACTACCGCCGCGCCAACGCCATGGCGCTCGGGCTCGGCAGTCTGTCCTATTGGGAAGACCAGTTGATCGACCGCATGCGCAAGAAGAACGCGGCGTAGGCAAAGGCAACGTCATGAACTTCGACGATACCCCGCAGGAAGCCGAATTCCGCGCCACCGCGCGCGCCTGGATCGGTGCGAATGCACCGAAGCAATACGAGGACGAGCTCCGCAAATCCTCCCTCGGCCGCACGCAATTGAAGAACGCCAACATCCTCGACGTTGCAAAGGCCTGGCAGAAGAAGAAGGCCGATGCCGGCTGGGCCTGTCTGCATTGGCCTAAGGAGTATGGTGGCCGCGGCTCGTCGCCGATCGAACGTGTGATCTGGCAGCAGGAAGAGGGGCCGTTCGGCCAGCTATCCCGCATGTTCATCATCGGCCACGGCATGTGCGGGCCGACCATGATGGCGTTCGCGCGCGAGGAGCATAAGCGCGCCTATTTGCCGCCGCTCGCCTCCGGCGAAAAGGTCTGGTGCCAGCTGTTCTCCGAGCCCGCCGGCGGCTCCGACGTCGCTGGGTTGCGAACCCGCGCGGAAAAGGACGGCGACGACTGGGTGATCAACGGCCAGAAGATATGGACGTCGGGCGCGCACTATTCCGACTACGGAATTTTGCTCACCCGCACCGATCCGACCGTGCCCAAGCACAAGGGCCTGACCATGTTCTTCCTGGACATGAAGAGCCCGGGCGTCGAGGTGCGGCCGATCAAGCAGGCGAGCGGCGCTTCCGACTTCAACGAGGTCTATTTCACCAACGTCCGCATTCCCGATCACCAGCGCCTCGGCGAGGTTGGTGACGGCTGGAACGTCTCGCTGACGACGCTGATGAACGAGCGCAGCGCGATCGGCGCGGCCGTCTCGACCGGCTTCCCCGAGCTGTTCGAATATTGCTCCAGCCTGATGCTGGACGATGGCCCCGCCATCGACGATCGTGCCGTGCGCGCGAAGCTCGCGAACTGGGCAGTGAAGGCGAGCGGGCTGAAATACACCAGCATGCGCGCGATCTCCGCACTGTCGAAGGGCGAGCGCCCGGGACCGGAAAATTCCATCGGCAAGCTGGTGGCGGGCTCGATGATCCAGGATGTCGCGACTTATGCCCTGGACCTGCAGGGCGCGGGCGGAGTGGTCAGCGGCGAGGATGCCGAACTCGCCGGCCGCTTCCAGGCGATGCTGCTGCGCGCGCCGGGCACCCGTGTCGAAGGCGGCACCGACGAGATCATGCGCAACATCATCGCCGAGCGGGTGTTGGGCCTGCCCGGCGACATCAGGGTCGACAAGGACGTGCCGTTCAACAAGATCCCGACGAAAGGAAGAGACTGATGATCCTCATCCTGAGGAGCCGCGGAACGCGGCGTCTCGAAGGATGCAGGCCCGACTGAGGCCACATGGTTCGAGACGGCGCTGCGCGCCTCCTCACCATGAGGGACTAAGACAGAGCAAGAACGAAGAGGTCCGCCATGAATTTCGACGACACCCCGCGGGAAGCCGCATTCCGCGAGACCGCGCGCAAATGGGTCGAGGCCAACGCGCCGAAGGAGTTTTTGGCCGAGCTGTCAAAATCCTCGCTCGGCCGCATCCGGCTCGCCAACCACGACATCGTCGATGTCGGCAAGGCCTGGCAGAAGAAGAAGGCCGAAGGCAACTGGGCCTGCCTGCATTGGCCCAAGGAATATGGCGGCCGGGGTGCGACGCCGATCGAGCGGGTGATCTGGCAGCAGGAGGAGGGCGTCTATGGCAAGCTGACGCAGCCGTTCCAGATCGGCGAGGGCATGTGTGGCCCGACCGTGATGGCTTTTGGCAGCGAGGACGCTAAGCGGCGCCATTTGCCGAAGCTGGCCGCGGGCGAGGAGATTTGGTGCCAGCTGTTCTCCGAGCCGTCGGCGGGCTCCGACGTCGCGGGCTTGCGCACGCGCGCGGAGAAGAAGGGCGACAATTGGGTCGTCAACGGCCAGAAGATATGGACCTCTGGCGCGCACTATTCCGACTACGGTCTTTTGATCGCGCGCACCGATCCCAATGTGCCCAAGCACAAGGGGCTCACCATGTTCTTCCTGGACATGAAGAGTCCCGGCGTCGAGGTGCGTCCGATCAAGCAGGCCAACGGCATGCAGGAGTTCAACGAGGTCTATTTCACCGACGTCGTCATTCCCGACAGCCAGCGCCTCGGTGCCGTCGGCGAGGGCTGGAGCGTGTCGCTGACCACGTTGATGAACGAGCGGATGTCGATCGGCTCGCGGCTTGCGACCGGCGTCCCCGAGATGTTCGAGTTCTGCTCCAATCTGATGCTGGAGGATGGTCTCGCCATCGACGATCCCGCCGTGCGCTCAAAACTCGCGAGCTGGGCGGTGAAGTCGAGCGGGCTGAAATACACCAGCTACCGGGCGATCTCGGCGCTGTCCAAGGGTGAACGGCCGGGGCCGGAGAATTCGATCGGCAAGCTCGTGTCCGGCATGATGCTGCAGGACATCGCAACCTATGCCATGGACCTCCAGGGCGCGGCCGGCGTTCTCACAGGCAGCGACGAGGAAACCGTTCAGGGCCAGTTTCAGCAGATGCTGCTGTCCTCGCCCTCGATGCGCATCGCGGGCGGCACTGACGAGATTTTGCGTAACATCATCGCCGAGCGCGTGCTGGGACTGCCGGGCGACATCCGCGTCGACAAGGACGTGCCGTACAACAAGATCCCGACCAAGGGACGGTGATCTAGTCTTTCGCTGTATCTTGTAGGGTGGGCAAAGCCAAGCGTGCCCACCATGCGCAGATGCGCCGAGGTAAGTCTGTCGGTGGTCACGGCGCTATGCGCCTTTGCCCACCTTACGAAGAGAAGGCGCGAGTTGATCCATGGACGCACAAGTAAAGCAAAACGACCGCATCGGCGTACTCGAAGAGCTACTCAACGAGCGCTACTCGGTACGAGCCTTCCTGGCCAAGGAGGTTGATCGCGCGACGATCGAACATTTGCTGACAACCGCGCAGCGCACGGCGTCCTGGTGCAACAGCCAGCCCTGGCAGGTCGTCATCGCCAGCGGCGAGGCCAAGGAGCGTTTCCGCAAGCTGATCTACAAGGAGGCTTCGGGCGGTCTCGGGGACGATTATGATTTCCCGCCGCCGCGCGAATATCTCGGCGCCTATCTCGATCGCCGTCGCCAGAGCGGTTTTCAGCTCTACAACACGCTCGGCATCGCGCGCGGAGACAAGATGGCCTATGCCAAGCAGGCGCTGGAGAACTACAATTTCTTCGGCGCGCCGCATGTGGCCATCGTCCATACCGATGAGCCGCTCGGTATCTACGGTGCGATCGATTGCGGCGCCTATGTCTCGAACTTCATGCTGGCCGCGCAGGCGCTCGGGCTCGGCACGATTCCGCAGGCGGCGCTCGCGCGCCACTCCGGCCTGATCCGCCGCCATTTCAATTTGCCTGCTGACCGCCGCATCGTCTGCGGTATCTCGTTCGGCTATGCGGACCACGCCCACAAGGTCAACAGCTACCGCACGTCGCGTGCGAGCGTGGCCGAGACCGTGACCTTCGTGGACGAGTGATCGAGACGACGCAGGCACGCATCAAGTTTCACGCTTAAGACATCCGAAGGCGGCCGCGGAAGCGGCCGCCTTCATCGCGGTCTCGGTCCGATTGACGCCGGCGGTCAGCCGCCGCTGCCGCCGATGACGGCGCGAATGGTCTCGTCGGGCCCGAAATCCTCGGCGCCGTCGACATAGAGCAACGCCGCGAGCTTGGAGCGCGCACGGTTGACGCGGCTCTTGATTGTGCCCACCGCGCAGCCGCAGATCGAAGCCGCATCCTCGTAGGAGAAGCCGGAGGCGCCGACGAGGATCAGCGCTTCACGCTGGTCCTGCGGAAGCTTGTCGAGCGCCGTGCGGAATTCCTCGAACTCGAGATGGGCGTTCTGCGAGGGCTGCGTCTTCAGCGTCTTGGCATAGTTGCCTTCGGCGTCCTCGACTTCCCGCCGCCGCTTGCGATAGTCGGAGCGGAACAGGTTGCGCAGGATCGTGAACAGCCACGCCGGCAGATTGGAGCCGGGCTGGAACGAATCGATGTTGGCGAGCGCGCGCAACAGCGTCTCCTGGACCAGATCGTCGGCGCGGTCGGCATTGCCGCTGAGCGAGATGGCGAACGCGCGCAGACTGGGCACGGCCGCCAGGATGTCGTTACGCAGGGAGTCCGTGAGAGGCATCAATCCCTCCCATTGTTGTCGTTAGAGCCGCCACCATTTTCCACTTGGGGTGCCGCTCCCGGCGCATCAAGTTTCTTGATCAGTTCCGCGAACCGGTCCGGAACCCCCTGCCGCACCACGTCGTCGTACATGGCGCGCAGCTGGTGCCCGATCCGGGACTGTATCTCCGGAGTGAGCCCTCCCTTGCCGGGGGTCGTGCTTTTGCTGGCTTGAGACTTGAGATCTTTCATGACCTGTTCCACGTTTCCCCGAGTTAAGTGACTGTAAAATCGAGAAGTTCTCTCAACCGGGAGCCGTTCCCTGGATAGGCTCAATGCGAGCTGCGAGAAAAAGTTCCGCCCCCATGCGGAACTTTTCTCAGGCTGAGGCGTAATCAGCCCAGCAGGGGAACCCGGGCCCCCCGCCTAACGCCTGCACGTCAAGGTCGGCCCGATGATGATATGGAGTGGGGATGTCCCGTTCACAGCTTGTTGCTGAACACTTGCCGTTGTTGCGCCGGTACGCACGCGCCCTGACGGGCAGCCAGTCCTCCGGTGACGCCTATGTCGCAGCCATGTTGGAAGCCATGCTGGGAGATCCGTCGGTGCTCGACGAGAGCCACGGGCCGCGCGCCGGCCTGTTCCGGCTGTTCACCCAGATCTGGAATTCCGTTTCCGTCAACGACGATTCCGAGGTGACGAACCTGCCGATGCCGCCGGAGCGGCGGCTCTCGAACATCACGCCGTTGCCGCGGCAAGCCTTCCTGCTGCTCTCGCTCGAGGGATTTTCGGAGGAAGAGGTCGGCTACATTCTTGGCACCGACGTCGGCGAGACGCGCCGGCTCGCGGATGCCGCAGGCCGTGAGATGGCCGCCGAGATCGCCACCGACGTGCTGATCATCGAGGATGAGACCTTCATCGCCATGGACCTCGAAAGCCTGGTGAAGAATCTCGGCCACAATGTCGTCGGCGTCGCCCGTACCCACGCCGATGCGGTCGCCTTGGCAAAGAACAGGCGGCCCGGCTTGATCCTGGCCGACATCCAGCTCGCCGACGGCTCGTCGGGCCTCGACGCCGTCAACGAGCTGCTCCGCACCTTCGAGGTGCCGGTGGTGTTCATCACCGCGTATCCGGAACGCTTCCTTACCGGAGAGCGCCCCGAGCCGGCGTTCCTGATCTCGAAACCGTTCCAGCCGGCGATGGTGTCGGCGGTGGCGAGCCAGGCGCTGTTCTTCCAGCGCAACTCCCGCAACCGCGCGCCGAAGGTACCGGCGGCGTAACGAAGGCGCCAGCGCCCGACGAAATTCGATCCGGCGTGCCGCAAGGTGCGCCGGATTTTTATTGACCAGGTTGCCACGCTTGACGGCCATCGAATTCGCCGCTCATACCTCCTGCAGCGGCCGCGTTGCAGCCGCGGTGCCATCGGAGACGTGTTCATGGACCAGCAACTCCTCGACCGCCTCGCCATCCGCGACCTCATCGAGAACTGGGCGGTGTGGCGCGACGCCGGCGATTGGGAGCGCTTTGCCACGGTCTGGCACGAAGAAGGCTGGATGTCCGCCACTTGGTTTCAGGGGCCGGCGCGGGATTTCATGCGGGTCAGCCAGGAGGGGTTCGCCAAGGGCGTGCGCATCCTGCATTTCCTCGGCGGCTGCAGTATCGATCTCGAGGGGGCGCGCGCCGTCGCGCAGACCAAGATGACCATCTCGCAGCGCGCGCCGGTGCACGACGTGCCCTGCGACGTCGTCTGCACCGGGCGCTTCTACGATTTCCTGGAGAAGCGGCAGGGAAAATGGGGCATCGTCCGCCGCCAGCCGATCTACGAGAAGGACCGGATCGACCCGGTCGATCCCGCCGCGACACTTCAGCTCGACCAGAAAGCCCTTGCCGCGCTGCCCGAAGGCTACCGCCACCTCGCCTACATGCAGGAGCTGATCGGCTACAAGGTCAAGCGCGACATGCCGGGCCTGACGGGGCCTGAGGTCGAGAAGCTCTATGGAGAGGGGCGGGAGTGGCTCGCGGCGAAGGCGAACTGAACGCCAGACAAAAGTAAGGCGCGACTGGCATCACCACAGTCGCGCCCTACGTCGCCGGCTTATGGGGCAGGGGGGAATAGCCGGCTGTTGAGACGACTCCCGTCCGCGAAAGTCGTTCCAGGCGGTTGCGAAATTTTTCGTGGGAATTTTTCGCGAGGGCGTGCCTTTTTTGCACACGGTTAAGTGATCTTAACGACTGAGAACTCCCGGTCCTCTCCTCGCGTTGTTCCCGCGATCGCCATGGGGCGAGGGACCGACAGCCATGTCACAGATCCAAAAGGTATTTTTAGGCGCCGTCGCGCTCGCCGCGACGCTCGGCGCCGTTCAGGTGGGCGCCGTGCAGCTGGCCTCCGGCCATGATCTGGCCGACCGCTGGCAGGCAGTCGCTGACAAGCCGGGCCACAACGTGAATCGCTCCAGCAAAGCCGACCGGTTGGCCGATATCAAGCAGGCGGAGGTTCCAACCCGTACCGTGTCGATGCGGCTGAACGATCTCGCCGACACGTCGGTGCTGCTGCGGGTCCCCGCGGTGATCGAGACCGGTAACGCCAAGCCGCCGGTGTTGCTCCCGGATCAGAAGCAGAGCCGCAAAAAGCCGACCATCGCCTGCGAGCCGATGGTCAGCTCCCTGACCGAGGTCGCAAAGCTGCTCCAGCCCGGTCGCTGTGTGACCTGATCGGCATTTGCCACGGACACGTCGGCCTCCGCCCCGGGGGGCGGTTGCTGACTTCACTTGATCCCCTGCCCCCTCGCGTTATATCCCGGGTTTCTTTCCCTTTCGATTGACCGGGTAAACGCATGACGACGTCAGACACGGCTGTGCATACGCAGCCCTTCCAGGCCGAGGTTTCCGAGCTTCTGCACCTGATGGTGCACTCCGTCTATTCCGAGACCGATATCTTCCTGCGCGAGCTCGTCTCCAACGCATCGGACGCCTGCGACAAGCTGCGCTATGAGGCCATCGCCAGTCCGGCGCTGCTGGGCGAGGGCGACGCGCCCAAGATCCGGATCATTCCGAACAAGACGGCCGGAACGCTTGCGATCGCTGACAATGGCATCGGCATGGAGCGGCAGGAGCTGATCGACCACCTCGGCACAATCGCCCGCTCGGGCACCAAGGCCTTCGTGTCGAAGCTCAAGGAGGCCAAGGATGGTCTCGGCCTGATTGGCCAGTTCGGCGTCGGCTTCTATTCCGCCTTCATGGTCGCCGACAAGATCGTCGTGGTCAGCCGCCGCGCCGGCGAGAGCGACGTCTGGACCTGGACGTCCACAGGCGGGTCGGGCTTCGAGATCGCGCGTGCCAGCGAGGAGGATGCGACCCGCGTGCAGCGCGGCACCGAGATCGTCCTGCACCTCAAGGATGATGCGAAGAAATATCTCGAAGCCTACGAGATCGAGCGTATCGTCGGCGCGTATTCCGACAACATCCTCTTCCCGATCGAGCTCGTGCCTGAAGAGGGCGAACCGCGCCAGATCAATTCTGCAAGCGCGCTGTGGCAGCGCTCGAAATCCGAGCTCACGCCGGAAGACTACAAGAAGGCCTATCAGCAGATCGCCTCCGCCTTCGACGATCCCGCGATGACGCTGCATTATCGCGCGGAGGGGCGTTACTCCTACGCCGTGCTGCTGTTCGCGCCCTCGACCAAGCCGTTCGATCTGTTCGAGCCGAACCGCAAGGGACGCGTCAAGCTCTATGTCCGCCGCGTCTTCATCACCGACGATGCCGATCTTCTGCCGGGCTACCTCCGCTTCATCCGCGGCGTCGTCGACAGCGAGGATCTCCCGCTCAACATCTCGCGCGAGATGCTTCAGAACAATCCGCAGCTCGCACAGATCCGCAAGGCCGTGGCGACCCGCGTATTGTCCGAGCTCGAAAGCCTTGCGGAGAAGGATCCGGAGAACTTCGCGAAGATCTGGGAGGCCTTCGGCGCGGTGCTGAAGGAAGGCATCTACGAAGATTTCGAACGCCGCGAAAAGCTGCTCGCGCTGTCGCGTTTCACCACGACCTCGGGCGAGAAGCGTTCGCTGAAGGACGTCATCGCCGATTTCAAGCCGAACCAGACCGAGATCTATTATCTGGTCGGCGACAGCATCGATCGGCTGAAGTCGAACCCCCGGCTCGAGGCGGCGACTGCGCGCGGCATCGAAGTGCTGCTGCTGTCCGATCCCGTCGACGCCTTCTGGACGTCGATGCCATCGGAATTCGACGGCAAGCCGCTGAAGTCGCTGAGCCAGGGCGATCTCAACCTCGACCTGATCCCACGCGTCGACGAGGCGGACGAGACGAAAAAGGACGAGCCGTCCGCCGACGAGGCCGCCACCATTGCGGTGATCAAGGCCGCGCTCGGCGAGCGCGTCAGCGATGTCAAGGCCTCGACGCGTCTCACCAGTTCCGCCTCCTGCCTCGTCGCCGACAGCCAGGGCCCGAGCCGCGAGCTCGAGCGCATCCTGGCCCAGCAGAACCGCGGCCTGCGCACCAAGCCGATCCTCGAGATCAACCTGCGCCATCCGCTGGTCACCGCGATCACGAAGGCTCAGGCCGGCTCGAAGGCGGTCGACGATCTCAGTCTGCTCCTGCTCGAACAGGCGCAGATCCTGGACGGCGAGCTGCCGGAAGACCCTGCCGCGTTTGCGGCAAGGCTGAACCGGCTGGTGTTGCAGGGGCTCGGCGGGTAGCGGGCGCAGTGCACCGCACTCACCTTGCCGTCATCTGCACGCAGGAACGGTCGCCTCTGTCGTGGTGTTGTGCCATATGAGGCGGTCGGCATCCCGGTCGCCGACATGAACGATTCGAGGATTTCTCCATGCGTTTGCCGATCCTGACCCTCACCGCAATTGTCATGCTGTTCGTGGCGGCAGATGCCAGCGCCCAGACCTACGATCCGCGTTACCCGGTGTGCATGCACGTCTACACGCCCGGCGGCTTCGGCGGTGGCGGCGGCGACTATTTCGACTGCTCCTTTACCTCGCTGCCGCAGTGCCGCGCCACGGCCTCGGGCCGCTCGGCAAGCTGCGACGTCAACCCGTATTATGCTTTCGACCGACCGCCGCCGCAGCCGCGCCGGCGCCACAAGAACGTGCACTAGCGATCCGCAATGCGACTTTCGGGGGCAATTTTCATGCGTCGCTTATTCGGCCTGATCATGACCGTCGGTGCACTGCTCACGGCCGCGCCGTCGCATGCGCAGACCTTCGATCCGCGCTATCCCGTCTGCATGCACGTCTATTCCGGTGCGAACGGCGGTGGCGGGGAGTGGTACGATTGCTCCTTCACCTCAGTGCCGCAGTGCCGAGCTACCGCTTCAGGCCGCTCCGCCAGCTGCGATCTCAATCCGTATTATCCGTTCAACGCACCGCCGCAGCGCTCGCGCCATCAGCGGGGCGGCTAGCGCTCACCGCCCGTTCGGCCATCAATCTGACGGAGCATGCAGGACTAGCTGCCGTGAGGCGCCTTGTTGGCCGCGGTGACGATCGCGTCGGTCAACTGCCAGGTCATCTTGTCCGTGGTCCAGTCGCTTGCGTGCAGCCTGCTATCGTCGTCCGGGTCGACCATGCGGTCGAACGAAATTCCTGCAACATCGTGCCAGCTCTTCATCAGTGCGAAGCGACAAAAGACGTTGACCCCCTTCGCATGCGCGATCTCGCTGATCGCCGCGACCATCGCGTTCGCCTTGTCGGCCTTGGCCGGTGTCAGCAGCGCCGGCACGTATTGCAGGTCCATCAGGATCACGTCGATCCGCTTGGCGCCGAGCAGCCGGTCAATGCCCTCACGGATGGCGTGCGTGGTGTCCTTGAACGAGGGCGGATCGGTGGATTGCCACACTGAATTGGTTCCGACCTGCCAGATGACGAGATCGGGGTTGAGATCGAAGACGTCATGGTCGAACCGCTTCAGCTCCAAAGGGGCCTCTTCGCCGCCAACGCCCCGGTTGACCACTTCGATCATGGCATTTGGAAATCGTATCCGAAGGTCGGCCAGCAGCCGCTGCGGATAGGGAGCGATGCCTCCTTCGCCCGCCGTGCTCGACGAGCCGATCGCGACCACCTTGACCTGCCTGTCCTTCAGGCGACTGGCAAAATGGGTCAGCGGCTGCTCGAACGGCGCGACCTGGACAGGAAACTCAGACGAGTCGAGAGCCACAGGTCGTCTCCCTTTCGCAATCCGGACAATGCAGGGTCAAAAAGCCTAACCCGTTTGCCCGGAGCCGCCTAGCCTCCCGCGCAACGCGGCCCGGCTCTGCTGTCGCAAGAATTGCCAGGCCGCGCGCACGTCGATCGCATCCGGTTTGGTAAAGGATGACAGAGTTAATCGCGCACTAACCTGGTTTTACCTTGTCTCTTAACGCCTGGGCAGGGCGTGCGAGCTAAGCTGCCGGGAACCAGCAGACACGTTCCGAAAGAATGAACGGCATGACAACCGGCGTCATCGAGCAACCGAAAGCCGCGCGCGCACCTTCGGCTTCGAAAATCTGGCTGAAGGCGATCGAGCTCACCGCACGGATCGAGACGTTGCCGGGCCGGCTGTTCGCCGACGTCGTCGATGATTGGGCGCAGCGCCAGCCAGATCGCAGTGCGCTGGCCACCGATGACGCGAGCCTCGACTATGAGGGACTTTCGAAACGCATCAATCGCTATGCGCGGTGGGCACGCTCGGCCGGTGTGGCCAAGGGCGACACTGTCGCGCTGATCATGCCGAACGGCATCGACTATGTCGCGGCCTGGCTCGGCATCAGCCGGGTCGGCGGCGTGGTCGCGCTGATCAACACCAAGCTCGTTGGCCAGTCGCTCGCGCATTGCATCGGAGTCGCAAGGCCCGCTCACGTCATTGTCGCGCACGAGCTTGCGGAGGCGCTGGACGGGGCGTCGCCGCACCTGAGGACGGAAGCAAAGGTCTGGACTCATGGCGATGCCCGCAGCGAACGTGCGATCGATGTCGCGCTTGCCGCCCTCGATGACGGGCCGCTTTCGCCGGACGAGCGTGGCGACGTCACCATCGACGACCGCGCCCTGCTGATCTACACCTCCGGCACGACCGGCCTGCCGAAAGCCGCCAGCATCAGCCATCGCCGCATCCTCAATTGGGGCTTTTGGTTCGCCGGCCTCACCGGCGCGACGCCGCAGGATCGGCTCTACGATTGCCTGCCGCTGTTCCACTCGGTCGGCGGCATCGTCGCGCCATGCAGCATGCTCGCTGCCGGCGGCTCGGTGGTGATCGCGGAAAAATTCTCAGCCTCGAATTTCTGGCCGGACGTCGTGCACCACGACTGCACGTTGTTTCAGTATATCGGCGAGCTCTGCCGCTACCTGCTCAAGGCGTCGCCGTCGGAATACGAGAACCGGCATCGCCTGCGGCTTGCCTGCGGCAACGGCCTGCGCGGTGACATCTGGGATGATTTTCAGGCGCGTTTCGCCATTCCGCGCATCCTCGAATTCTACGCGGCGACGGAGGGCAATTTCTCGCTGTTCAACGTCGAGGGCCAGCCCGGCGCAATCGGCCGCGTTCCGCCGCTGCTCGCGCATCGTTTTCCTGCCGGCCTCGTCAAGCTCGACCCCGATAACGGCGCGCCGCTGCGCAATGCAGAGGGGTTTTGTATTCCCTGCGCGCGCGGCGAGGCCGGCGAAGCCATAGGCCGCATCGGCACGGCGGATGAGGGCGGCGGTCGCTTCGAGGGCTACACCGAGGCGAGCGAAACCGAGAAGAAGATCCTGCGCGATGTCTTTGCCAAGGGCGATTCCTGGTTCCGCACCGGCGATCTGATGCGGCTCGACGAGAAAGGCTTCTTCCACTTCGTCGATCGCATCGGCGACACCTTTCGCTGGAAGGGCGAGAACGTCGCGACCTCGGAGGTCAACGACGCCGTACGCGATTTCACCGGCGTGATCGATGCCACCACCTACGGCGTCAACATCCCCGGCACCGATGGCCGCGCCGGCATGAGCGCGGTCGTGGTGAACGAGGGCTTTGACGTCGAGGCGCTGCCCGCCCATCTCGCTCAGCGCCTGCCGGCCTATGCTCACCCCGTCTTCATACGCATCTCGCGCGAACTCGATGCGACCGAGACGTTCAAGCAGAAAAAGGGCGAGCTCGCGCGCGAGGGATTTGATCCGGGCGTGGTCTCCGATCCGCTGTTCATGCTGGACCCGAAGGCCGGCACCTATGTCGCGCTGGACGCGGAGACACATGCGCAAATCAACGAGGGCACGATCCGGCTCTAGCCCGCGAAAATTCGGAGATAGGTCCAATTTTATCCGAATTGTCCAAGAAGCCATTTACTTCTGTCGGGTAAACAAACGGCCAAGGGAGGCGGTCATCAAGAACCGCCGCAACACGAACGACAACAGAAGCGAGCCAGCCATGTCGGTACGGTCTAAGGTCATTGAAGCGATCCAGCAGATCGCCAAGGAGCAGCACGTCGCGCTTCCCGCACTCTCGGACGATCTGTCCCTGCACGAGACGGGCTTCGACTCGCTCGCCTTCGCCATCCTGGTGGCGCGCCTCGAGGACGAGACCGGCGTCGACCCCTTCACCATCTCCGAGGACGCAGCGTTCCCCGCCACTGTGGGCGATTTCGTGCGGGCCTACGAAAATGTCCCCGCGTGAGATCTTTGCGCTTCGCGACCATCTCGGCGCGGAGCTGACCGGCCGCACGCTGTCGGACGCGCACGATGTCGTGTCGCTGACGGATATCCTGTCGCAGACGGTCCTGGGTGGCCGCCTGGGCGAGCTGTCCGGCCGCGCGGTGCTGCTGAAATTGTCCGACCAGCTCCGATCGGGCCTTGCCATGGTCGAGCTCGACGGTATTGCGCGCCGCATGCTGCTGTGCCCGCCCGATCTTAATCCCGCGCATCTCGATGCGCTGATGGCGGATGCCGGGATCGACGCCGTCGTCACCGACGAGCCCGATCGCTTGGCCGAGACCGGCGTGCCGCTCGTCCTCACCGCACAACTGCCGCCTCAGGCTACCACGCCGGCCAGGACCGAACGCGCCACGGAATGGCTGATGCTCACTTCGGGCACGTCGGGCGTGCCGAAAATCGTCGGCCATACACTGGAAGCACTCACCGGCGCCATCGTCGCCGAAGGCCCGGCGCGCGGACCCGCGCCGGTATGGGCGACGTTCTACGACATCCGCCGCTATGGCGGCCTGCAGATATTCCTCCGCGCCGTCCTCTCCGGCGGCTCGATGGTGCTGTCCGATCCCCATGAGGCGCTCGGCGATCACGTCACGCGGTTGAACGCGCGCGGCGTCTCCCACATCTCCGGCACGCCCTCGCACTGGCGCAAGCTGTTGATGAGCGGCTCGGCCGCGCAGTTCGCGCCGCGCTATGTCCGCCTCTCCGGCGAGATCGCCGACCAGGCGGTGCTGGACGGCCTGAAAACGGCGTTCCCGAATTCCTCCGTCGGCCATGCCTATGCATCGACCGAGGCCGGCGTCGGCTTTGCCGTCAATGATGGGCTGGAAGGCTTTCCGGCGGACTATCTCGGCAACCGCAACGGCGTCGAAATGAAGGTCATCGACGGCTCGCTACGCATCCGCTCGACGCGCACGGCGCACGCCTACATCGGCCGCGACGCGGCTGCGCTCACCGACGTAGACGGATTTGTCGACAGCGGCGATATCGTCGAATTGCGTGGCGACCGCTACTATTTCGTCGGCCGCCGCGGCGGCATCATCAATATCGGTGGGCTGAAGGTTCACCCCGAAGAGATCGAGGCGGTGATCAACCGTCATCCCGACGTGCGGATGTCGCGGGCGAAGTCACGCAAGAGCCCGATCACCGGCGGTATCGTCGTTGCCGACGTGATCCTCGCCGACGGCACCGATCCGGCGCGCGCGAAAGAGATCCGCGCCCAGATCCTGGATCAGTGCCGCGCGCAGCTCGCGTCCCATAAGGTGCCGGCGGTGATCCGCTTCGTCGAGGCGCTCGACGTCACCCCGGCCGGCAAACTGGCGCGCACCGATGCATAATGTTCTCGTCACGGGTGGTAGCCGCGGTATCGGCCTTGCGATCGGCAAGCGGCTTGTCGATGCCGGCTACAACGTGATCGCGGCCGCGCGGCGCGAGAGCGACGAGCTCACGGCGGCGATCGCCGGGTCGGAAGGGCGCCTGCATTTCCGCGCCTGTGACCTCGCCGTGATCGACGCGATCCCGGCCTATGCCAAACTCGTGCGCGATGAATTCGGCCCGATCTACGGCCTCGTCAACAATGCCGGCCTCGGCACCGAAGGCCTGCTGGCGACCATGCACAATTCCGAGATCGAGGCGCTGGTGCAGCTCAACGTGCTGTCGCCGATCATTCTCACCAAATATGTCGCGCGCCAGATGATGGCCGACGGTGCCGGCCGTATCATCAACATCTCCTCAATCATCGCGACCACCGGCTATAACGGCCTCTCGGTTTACGGTGCGACCAAGGCCGCCGCCACCGGCTTCACCCGTTCGCTCGCGCGCGAGGTCGGCAAGCTCGGCATCACCGTGAACGCGATCGCGCCCGGTTTCATCGACACCGAGCTGACGCACAATCTCTCCGACGATAGCCGCAAGCGCATCGCCGGCCGCAGCGCGCTGCGGCGCCTGCCGGAGACCGACGACGTCGCGCGCATGGTGGAATATCTGCTGGGCGAGGGCGGTCGCAATGTGACGGGTAGCGTGTTCACGGTCGACGCGGGCAACACGGCGTAGGCGGAACTCCATCGCCACAATTGCATTGATCCGGCGCAATGACATGATCCGGATTTGGTCGTAAGATGCCGCGCAATCGATTGGGTTACGTCAATCGATCTGCCCTAATCGATAGGGAGCAGTCCATGACCGCTTCGAACCCGGGCAAGGCGTCGGCAAAGCTATCTTCCGCCCAGCAAAGCGACGTTCACGGCCAGCCCGTTCACTGCGAGCCGATGTCTCATCAGAATTCCGGTGATCACGGTTACGAAATGTATCCGCAGAAATTCGTGCGCCTTGTCGGCTGCCATGACGTTCCCGCCTCTGTGCTGCGCAAGCGTCAGGACGAGAAGCTGCACTAGGCATTCAGGTCCGGTGCTTCGGCAGGTCAATCCGTTCGTGTGAGAACTCCGGCGGGCCATCGGTCAGACGGCGGATCCGGCGCTCGCGTTCGTCCTCAGAGAGGGCAGGATCGAGCAACCCCTCGAGTTCATGCACTGCGAGCTCTTCGATCCTGGTGGCATCCGAGGCGAGCGGGTGTCCTGGCGGGAGTGCCGGGGGCGCGACCTTCAGGCCCAGTTCGACCAGCGTGCGGATAGCATCCGAGCGCGACAGGTGATGGGCTTCGGCCCAATTATCGACGGCCGCGGTCAGGCTTTCCGGCATCTTCACCGCGCTGATGGGATCACGCCCGGTGCGCCGGCGTACCGAAGCGATGGAGTCCTTCTCGTTGAAGTCGGACACGTCGATGTTCCCGCGCAACCATGTCAGATCATCGAGACTAGACGCCATTTGCGGCCCGCTGTTTGATGCCGATCAATGACCTTCTGTGGCATTGCAGCGCGCCCTCATCTTGTTGTCCGGGTCCATTTCGGCCAATGGTTGCAAGGGCGCGCCCCCCCGGCGAACCCGGATCGATCCTGCTACGTATGTCTTTTGGACGCGCGTCCCAACCATCCGGCATCATCCGATGACATCAGCCTTTTATAGCGGCATTCCGGTCTTTCGCGGCTTCACCAGCCTGATGGACCCCGCTTTGTATTCGCCGCTGCCCGACGACTGGAGCGTCGGCGTTGCCGACATCGTGGATTCGACCAAGGCCATCGCGGCGCAGCGTTACAAGGCGGTGAACATGGCCGGTGCCGCCGTGATCGCGGCGGTGACGAACGCATTGGAGGGACGCGAATTTCCCTTCGTGTTCGGCGGCGACGGCGCGAGTTTTGCGGTCGCTCCCCGCGATCTCGAGCCGGCCCGCGAGGCTTTGGCTGCGACCGCGACCTGGGTGCGGGAAGATCTCGATTTGGGGATGCGCGTCGCGCTGGTGCCGGTGAGCGCCATCCGCGCGCAGGGCCTCGACGTGCGCGTCGCGCGCTTCGGTCCCTCGGCCAATTTGTCCTATGCGATGTTCTCGGGCGGCGGGCTCGCCTGGGCCGACGCCGCGATGAAGCGCGGCGAGTTTGCGATCACCGAAGCGCCCGCGGGCACGCAGCCCGATCTCTCCGGCCTGTCCTGCCGCTTCGAGGTCATTCCGGCGGCGCGCGGCCTGATCCTGTCCGTGCTGGTGATGCCGACCCAGGGCGCCGATCCCTCGGCATTCCGCAAGGTGATCGAGGACATCATCCATCTCGTCGAGCGCAGTCCGGATGCCGGTCGGCCCGTGCCGCCGCAAGGTCCGCCGCTGACATGGCCGCCGCAGGGGCTGGACTATGAGGCGCGCACCAAGCGCGGAGGTCCGTTGCTCGCACGCCGCGCCAGCGTGCTGGCCTATACGCTTTTCGTCTATCTGATCATGCGCTTCAATCTCAAGGTCGGCGGCTTCGTGCCGAAGCTTTATAAGCGGCAGCTCGTGGAGAACTCCGACTTCCGCAAATATGACGACGGCCTGCGCATGATCCTCGACTGTACGCCGGAGCTCGAGCGCGCCCTCAGTGATCGCCTCGCGACTGCCGCGCGCGACGGCATCGTGCGTTACGGCCTCCACCAGCAGGATGCAGCGATGATGACCTGCTTCACCCCGTCCGCGCTGCGCAGTGACCACGTCCATTTTATCGACGGTGCGCGGGGCGGCTACGCTTCGGCGGCGACGGCGCTGAAGGCGATGATGGCGTGAAGCGCTAGCGCCCCGCCCGGGTCCACGTTTCTCCGCCGCAGAGCGCGCCAACGCACCCCTCAACCCGCAGCGAATCCGCTGATGTCACCGTAACGCTGCTCGCATAGGTGCTGCCGTCGTCGGCATTGTAGATCTGACCCGACCATTTGCTCGGCCCTGACGGCTGCATGCCGCTGAACAATGGCAAGCCGATCATCGGGCGCCTGGCGAGGGCGGGATTGGGATTCTTGCTGTCGGTGGCGGGCTGGCCGGTCGCGGTGTCGTGGGGTTCACGCAGCCAGACGACATTGCCGCAGATGCCGCCGCCGCATTTGCTGATCTTGACGCGGGCGTCGCCGGCCTGGGTCAGCCAGGTCCCGTCGGCGCTCTGCGCATGGGCGGCAGTCGCGCCAAGGAGCGCAGCCAGAAGGACGATGAGAGCAGCGAATCTGGAAGTCATGGAGAGAGCCCCAAAGTGGAGCGCCTCCATAGCAGCCTAGCAGGATAGTGCAACGCTGGATGGAATCACATTCGCGCGTTTATTTGCCTGCGTGCATTGACCTGTGCTCATTTGCCCCAGCGTACCAAGGCGACCGAGGCCGCGGTCGATAGCCCGAACACCGCCATTGCGCCGCCGACCAGCGCGAACAGGGTCCAGGCCGGAGCCTGCGCCATCATGAGGGCGCCGCCGCCGATCGCGACGATCAGCAGCCGCGCGGTGGAGGCGAGCACGGGACCGCCGACCCGCGCCGCGCCCTGCGAGGAGAAATACAGCGACACGCCCATGCCGAAGAACACGAAGGTCGGACCCGCCCAATGGAAATAGCTGTGCGCGGCGGCGGCAACGCCGGGATCCCTGGTGAAGAGCGAAACCCACAGTGACGGATCGAGCGCGATGACGACGCCGATCAGGCCCACCGTGATTCCCGAGGCCGCGGCCGCGGTCCAGGCCACGCGCCGCGCGCGCTTCACCTGTCCGGCGCCCATCGCCATGCCGACCATCGGCACCGAGGCGATGCCGAAGGCGAAGGTGATCGGAATCAGCAAGAATTCCAGCCGCGAGCCGATGCCATAACCGGCCAGCATCTCGGTGCCGAAGGTCGCCAGGATCTTGGTGAAGATCAAAATGGTGAGTACCGTCTGGAGCGGCGACAGGCAGGCCACCGCGCCGACCTTGAGGATGTCGAAGAACAACGCGCGATCGAAATGGAAGGCGCGGAAATCCAGCGGCAGCCGGCTGCGGCCGGACCAGAGATACCAGAGGAAGAAGATCGCGGCACAGGTGAACGCGATCAACTGACCGGCGGCGACACCGGGCATGCCGAATTGCGGCACACCGAACAGGCCGAGCCCCAGCGTGCCGCCGAGCGCGATCTGGAGCACGCTCGTCCCGATCAGCGCCATCGAGGGCAGGCGCATGTCGCCAGTGCCGCGGATCACCGAGGCCAGCGTGTTGACGAGCCAGATCGCGACCGCGCCGGAGAACAGCATTTGCGAATAGCCGCTGGCTTCCTCGAGCACGCGCTCGCGCCCGCCCAGCAGCGTGAAGAACGAGCGGCCGAAGACGAGCATCGTCACCGTGAAGAAAAGCCCGCCGCAGAGGCCGATGATGGCGGCATGCAGCGCCAGCGTCGCCGCACGGGTCCGATCGCCTGCGCCGAGCGCGCGGCTGATCGCAGACGAGACGCCGCCGCCCATCGCGCCCGCGCTCATCATCTGCGTCAGCATGGCGAACGGAAACACCAGCGCGATCGCTGCGAGCGGGATTGTGCCGAGCCGGCCGATATAGGAGGTCTCGGCGATCGCAACCAACGTGCTGCCGACCATCGCGATCATGTTGGGGATCGCAAGCCGCAGCAGCGTCGGCAGGATCGGTGCCGTCAAAAGACTGGCGATGGGGGAGGCGGCCGGGGCAGGCGGCGGCACGGCGTCCAGGGAGGCGTCGATCGTCATGTGTCACCGCGCGGAATATTAGATGATGATCGACATATTATATGGCGTACAGCCCCGGCACCAGCCGCGCCTCACGCAGGGCTCACCAGGGCAGGCCGCAGAGGTCGATGGTGCCCAGCGTCGGCGCGCTGACGATGTTGCAGACATAGGGCGCCATGTGAGTGAAGCGGATCCGCCCCTCCGGCTGCTCGCAATAGACCTCGCCCTTGAAGGGGAGCCAGCTGCGGGCCTCGTAGAAGGCGACATTGTGCGGCTCGCAGAACAGCAGCGCGAAGCGGACCGCCTCGTTGGCGCGCATGGTATGCAGCGCGGCGTCGATCGCCATGGTCGCATAGCCGCGGCCGCGCCGGTCCTCCCGCGTGCAGACGCCGCCGATGCCGCCGATGTGAACCTTCTGCCCATTCCAGGTGACGGTGCGGAAGTAGATGCCGACGTGGCAGACGAGACCATCCTCGGGGGTCTCGATGAGCACGCGCAGGTCGGCATTGGCCCATTTGACGTGAGCCCAGGGCTGCTTCCCGACGATATCAGGCCCGAAGACCGCCCGATGCAGCGGCTCCGCCATCCGCCACGAGGCGTCGCCGTTCAAAATGTCGATCTCGATGCTCATCGCTCTCTCTTTCGCATCTCCGCGCCGTCGGTGCGTTTCGTTCTGCCATAAGCACCTCAAAGGCAATGATATTTTACGGCCTGGTTGAGACGCCGACATCCTTGCGACGATTTTATGCAATCCGGCCAAGCCGCCGCACCACGCTTTTGGAAAAATTCGCGGTATTTAACGGCCACGGAACCTTCTATAAGGGGTGACCGTTAAGTCTCGTTCCCCCATCAGTCGCGGACAACACCCATGACCTTTACGCTGCCCCCACTCCCCTACGCCTATGACGCCCTCGGACAATTCATGTCGAAGGAAACGCTCGAATTCCACCACGACAAGCATCATCAGGCCTATGTCACCAACGGCAACAACGCGCTCAAGGGCACCGAATGGGAAGGCAAGTCCCTTGAGGAGATCGTCAAGGGCTCGTTCGGCAAGAACCCCGCGGTGTTCAACAATGCCGGCCAGCACTACAACCACATCCATTTCTGGAGCTGGATGAAGCCCAATGGCGGCGGCACCAAGCTGCCGGGCAAGATCGAGAAGAAGATCAACGAGGACCTCGGCGGCTTCGAGAAGTTCAAGACGGACTTCCAGGCGGCCGGCGTCGGCCAGTTCGGCTCCGGCTGGTGCTGGCTCCAGGTCAAGAACGGCAAGCTCGAGATTGCCAAGACCCCGAACGGCGAGAATCCGCTGGTGCACGGCGCCACCCCGATCCTCGGCTGCGACGTCTGGGAGCACTCCTACTACATCGACTATCGCAACCGCCGTCCCGATTATCTGAAGGCGTTTGTCGAGAACCTCGTGAACTGGGAATACGTCGAGTCCCTGTTCGACAAGGCCTGAGCTCGACAAGGCCTGAGGCTTCACGCATTCCGGATGCGGCCTTGCCGCTCCGGAATGCCGGACTTGAAAAGGCGGTCGCAGGCGCGGCCGCCTTTTTGCTGTGCGGAATTCGCACTTCGTCCGCATGGCCGTGCGCGAGGTGCGCATCGCTCCCGTCATCGTACTGTTTGCATCGCATCTGCGGCGCCCTTAATCAGGACGGGCATCACCCTCGAGCCGAACGCGCCCGTTGTCAGAACCCTCCCCGAAAGACCCGGCGCCCGCCGAGGACGCGGAATCCGAGCCGCGGCCGGGTCGCGTGCGGAAGCCGATCGGCTGGTCGACCATCATCATCGCAGCGCTGGTGGCGGTGAGCGCGGGGCTGGTCTGGCGGCGTGACGGCACCGACGGTGTTCTCGACATACTGACCCACGATCTCTCGCTGTTCGGCGGCATCCTGCCGCGCGTGCTGGCTGGTTGCCTGCTCGGCGCGTTCATCTCCGAGATCCTGCCGCACGAAAAAGTCTCGCGCGCGCTCGGGCCGAAATCGGGCCTCAAAGGCCTTCTGATCGGCACCGCCTTCGGCGCGATCCTGCCCGGCGGTCCCTTCACCGCCTATCCCGTGGCGAGTGCGCTGCTCGCGGTCGGCGCCGATTTCGGTGCCACCATCGCCATGGTCGTGAGCTGGACCTTGATCGGCTATGGCCGGGCGGTGGCCTGGGAAATCCCGATCATGGGCACCGACTTCACGCTGTGGCGCATTGTCATCTCGCTGCCGTTGCCGGTGCTCGCAGGCGCGCTCGGCCGCTTCGTATATGTCCGGCTCTATCCGAAGCCCGTCCTGAAGGACGATGAGAATTGAGCGCCGCGCTCCTGATCGACATCCTGTTGTGGGGCTCGGTGTTCGGCGTTGGCCTGATCGCCTTTCGCCGCGGCCCACCGGTGTTCAAGGCCTCGCTGCGCGAAGGCTCGATGGACTTCATCAACATCGTGCCACGGATCGCGCTGGGGGTGATCGGCTCCGGCTACATCGCCGCCATCATCCCGCAGGAGGTGATCAGCGGCTGGCTAGGCCCGGACAGCGGCTGGCTCGGGGTCGCGACTGCCGTGGTCGCCGGGGCCGCGACGCCCGGCGGCCCGGTGATCGGGTTCTCCATCGGTACGGTGGCGCTGAAATCGGGCGGTGGGGTGCCGCAGGTGGTCGCCTATGTCGTCGCCTGGGCGCTGTTTGCCTTCCAGCGGGTGATTTTGTGGGAAATGCCCTTCATGCCGGCCCGTTTCGTCTGGTTCCGCTGTGCGGTCTCGCTGCCGTTCCCGTTCGTCGCCGCCGCCATTTCCATGGTGATTGGCAAGCCTTGAGCCCGGCGTGGACAGGGGTAATGTTATAATATAACGTTTCGGCATGGTTCCCGCCGCGTCCCCAGCCCATCATCACGACTATGCTCATGGCCATTCCCATGATCACGGGCATTCGCACGGACACGATCACAGCCACCCGCTTAACACCCACGCCCATGTCCACGATGCGGCCTCTCCGCATCCGGCTCAGGCGGCGCACTGGTCGATCCTGCGCATGACGATGGCCGCCCGCCTCGCGGCCGCGCTCGCGGTCTGCGCCGTGCTCTGGGGCGTGGTCTTCCTGGCAATGAGGTGACCATGGCGGCGCTGCATTTTCACAACGTTACGCTCGGCTATGACCGCCATCCGGCCGTGCACCATCTCAATGGTGAGGTCGCGCCGGGTGCGTTGCTGGCCGTGATCGGCCCGAACGGCGCCGGCAAGTCGACGCTGCTGCGCGGCATCGTCGGCATCCTCAGGCCGCTCGACGGCAGCATCCATCTCGGCGGGCTCGACAGCCGCGATATCGCCTATCTGCCGCAGAGCGCGGAGATCGACCGCAGCTTCCCGATCTCGGTGCTGGACTTCGTTGCCACCGGTCTGTGGCGTGGGACCGGCCTGTTCGGCGGCATCGGCAAGGCGGCGCGCGAAAAGATCCTCCGCGCGATCGCTTCCGTTGGCCTCAACGGCTTCGAGAACCGCCCGATCGGCACACTCTCGGGCGGCCAGATGCAGCGCGTGCTGTTCGCGCGCGTACTGCTCCAGGACGCGCGGCTGATCGTGCTCGACGAGCCCTTCAACGCCATCGACAGCAAGACGACGGCCGATCTGCTGACGCTGGTGAAGCACTGGCATGGCGAGGGCCGCACCGTGCTCGCCGCGCTGCACGACATGGAGATGGTGCGCACCCATTTCAGCGAGACGCTAGTGCTGGCGCGCGGTCCCGTGGCGTGGGGGCCGACGGCGGAGGTGCTGACGCCGGAAAACCTGATGGTCGCGATGCGGATGTGCGAAGCCTTCGACGATAGCGCCGCCGCCTGCTCGGCCGATGATGCCCGCTCACGGGCGGCTTGATATTCGATGCTCTATGACGCGCTGATCGGCCCGTTCACCGAATTCGAGTTCATGCGACGTGCGCTTGCGGCCGTCATCGCGCTGTCGCTCGCGGGTGCGCCGATCGGCGTGTTCCTGATGTTGCGGCGGATGAGCCTGGTCGGCGACGCCATGGCACATGCAATCCTTCCCGGCGCCGCTGTCGGTTTTCTGCTCTCAGGTCTCAATCTGTTCGCGATGACGGCCGGAGGCCTGATCGCAGGTTTTGCCGTCGCGATCCTCGCAGGCCTCGTCGCGCGCTCGACCGGGTTGAAGGAAGATGCCTCGCTCGCGACCTTCTATCTGGCATCGCTGGCGCTGGGCGTGACGATCGTCTCGATCAAGGGCACCAATATCGACCTGCTGCACGTGCTGTTCGGCAATATTCTCGCGATGGACGACCATACGCTGTTGGTCGTCGCCTTCAACGCCACGGTGACGCTGCTGGTGCTCGCGGTGATCTACCGGCCGCTGGTGATCGAAAGTGTCGACCCCTTGTTCTTGCGCACCGTGAGCCGGGCTGGCGGGCCTGCGCATCTCGCTTTCCTCGCGCTGGTCGTGATCAACCTCGTCAACGGCTTTCAGGCGCTCGGCACGCTGCTCGCGGTCGGTCTGATGATCCTGCCGGCCGGCATAGCGCGGTTCTGGTCGCGCGATCTCACCGTCATGATTTGCATCGCGGTCGTCGCTGCCGCAGTCTCCGGCTATGCAGGTCTCGTGCTGTCGTTCCAGACCCGTGTGCCCTCGGGCCCTGCGATCATTCTGGTGGCGAGCGCGCTTTACACCGTCTCCGTCCTGTTCGGCCGGGTCGGCGGCGTCGTCAGGCAGCTGTTTCCCGGCCGGCATCTGGAAGCGTGATAGCGATGCGGCGCATCCTGCTTTGTGTGCTTTTGCTGATTGCCTCGCCGCTGCACGCCGCGGAGCAACTGAAGGTCGTCGCGAGCTTCTCGATCCTCGCCGATTTCGTCCGCAATGTCGGCGGCGACCGGATCAATCTGACGACGCTGGTCGGGGCCGACAGCGACGTCCACGTCTACACGCCCGCGCCAAGCGATGCGAAGCGGATCGCGGACGCAAATCTCGTCGTCGTCAACGGGCTTGGTCTCGAGGGTTGGCTGCCGCGCCTCGTGCAGTCCTCGGGAAGCAAGGCGCAGGTGGTCACCGCGAGCGCGGGCATCGCGCCGCTCAAGCTCGGCTCTGCCGCAGACCCGCATGGCTGGCAGTCCGTCCCCAACGCCAAAATCTACGTCACCGACATCGCCGATGCGCTGGCTACGGCCGACCCAGATGATGCGGAGTTCTTCCGCGCCCAGGCCAAGGCCTATCTGGAAAAGCTCGAAACGCTCGACCGCGAGGTCCGCGAAGCCGTGGCCAAAATCCCGCAGGAGCGGCGCAAGGTGATCTCGACCCATGACGCCTTCGGGTATTTCGCCGCCGAATACGGCGTCAGGTTCATCGCGCCCTTGGGCGTCTCGACGGAAACCGAGCCCAGCGCGCGGGACATCGCCACCATCATCGGCCAGATCAAGGCCCAAAAAATCCCGGCCGTGTTCCTGGAAAATATCAGCGACGACCGGCTGATCCGGCGGATCGCGGCGGAGACCGGCTCAAAAGTCGGTGGGACCCTGATTTCGGACGGTTTGACCGGCGAAAAGGGGCCTGCACCCACTTACATTGATATGGTCAGGCACAATATAAAGGCCCTGACCAGCGCGCTTGACCACTAGGGCAGGGGCCACCCCGCCTCGCGTCGCGCGAAAAGCCCGAAGTCCGGAGTTGTTATGTCTGAAGCGACCGCCCCAAAAATTCCCGTGACCGTCCTGACCGGCTATCTCGGTGCCGGCAAGACCACGCTGTTGAACCGCATCCTGTCGGAAAACCACGGCAAGAAGTACGCCGTCATCGTCAACGAGTTCGGCGAGATAGGCATCGACAACGACCTCATCATCGGCGCCGATGAGGAAGTGTTCGAGATGAACAACGGCTGCATCTGCTGCACCGTGCGCGGCGATCTCGTGCGCATCATGGAAGGCCTGATGAAGCGCAAGGGCAAGTTCGACGCCATCATCGTCGAGACCACCGGTCTTGCCGATCCGGCACCGGTGGCCCAGACCTTCTTCGTCGACGAGGACGTGCAGAAGAACGCGCGCCTTGACGCGGTCGTCACGGTTGCGGATGCCAAGTGGCTGTCCGACCGTCTCAAGGATGCACCCGAGGCCAAGAACCAGATCGCCTTTGCCGACGTCATCGTGCTGAACAAGACCGATCTCGTCACCAAGGCCGAGCTTGCCGAGGTCGAGGCTCGCATCCGCGCCATCAACCCCTATGCGAAGCTGCACCGCACCGAGCGCTGCTCGGTGGCTTTGGCGGACGTGCTCGACCGCGGCGCTTTCGACCTCGACCGCATCCTCGACATCGAGCCGGACTTCCTGAATGCCGAGGATCATGACCACGACCATGATCATCATCACCACGGTCACGATCATGATCACGGCCACGGCCTGAAGCACTATCACGACGAGGACATGCAATCGCTGTCGCTCAAGACCGACAAGCCGCTTGATCCGAACGTGTTCATGCCCTGGCTCCAGAATCTGGTGCAGGTGGAGGGCGGCAAGATCCTGCGCTCCAAGGGCATCCTCGCTTTCCACGACGACGACGACCGCTACGTCTTCCAGGGCGTGCACATGATGCTGGAGGGCAATCACCAGCGCAAATGGAAGGACGGCGAGCCGCGCGAGAGCCGCCTCGTCTTCATCGGTCGCGAATTGCCGCAAGATCTCATTCGCCAGGGTTTTGAGAGCTGCATCGTCTCGTGATGAAAGAGTTTACGCCGCCCGCCGATTGCGCCTCGATCGTCTCCGTCACCGAGCGCGTCAAGCCGCTCGCGCTCGGGACGGTCGTGACCTCCGTGCATTTCCTTGGGCCTCGCGCCGCCTTCGTTGGCGGCGAGGAGAACGTTGCGTTCGTGGATGGCCAGGGTGAGATCAGCAAGGTCGCCGTGCACAGCGGCGGCATTCTCTCGGCCGCCTCCGACGGCAAGCGCCTCGTGATGGGCGGCGACGATGGAAAAGTCGTGTCGCTCGACGCCAAGGGCGAGGTGACGCTGCTTGCCACCGACCCGAAGCGGCGCTGGATCGATGCGGTAGCGCTGCATCCGGACGGTGCCTACGCCTGGTCGGCCGGCAAGACCGCTTTCTTCAAGAGCGGCAAGAGCGAGGAGAAGTCGCTCGAGGTGCCCTCGACCGTCGGCGGCCTCGCGTTTGCGCCGAAGGGCCAGCGTCTCGCGATCGCCCATTACAACGGCGCGACGCTGTGGTTTCCCAACATGGCGGGATCGGCCGAATTCCTGCCCTGGGCCGGCTCGCATCTCGGCGTTACCTTCAGCCCGGACAACAAATTCCTGGTCACCACGATGCACGAATCGGCGCTGCACGGCTGGCGGCTTGCCGACAACAGGCACATGCGCATGACCGGCTATCCCGGCCGCGTCCGCTCGATGTCGTGGAGCGCGGGCGGCAAGGGGCTCGCGACTTCGGGCGCCGACACCGTCATCATATGGCCGTTCGCCAGCAAGGACGGCCCGATGGGCAAGGAGCCTGCGATGCTCGCGCCGCTGCAGGCGCGCGTGTCGGTCGTTGCCTGCCATCCCAGGAACGACATCTTCGCCGCCGGCTATAGCGACGGCACCGTGCTGATGGTGCGTCTGGAGGACGGCGCCGAGATCCTCGTCCGCCGCAATGGCACCCCGCCGGTGGCCGCGCTCGCCTGGAATGCCAAGGGGACGCTGCTGGCGTTTGCCGACGAAAATGGGGACGGCGGCCTGCTGGAGCTTTAATCTGTCATCGTTCCGACCGTAGATGGGGCCATGCGGTTTCTGACGACCTTCCAGCTCGCTGACTTCGCGGACACGCTGGTCAGCCTGTTCACGGCCTTCGTGCTGGGCACGCTGATCGGTGCCGAGCGGCAATACCGGCAGCGCACCGCGGGCCTGCGTACCAACGTGCTGGTCGCGGTCGGCGCCGCCGCCTTCGTCGATCTCGCCATGCACCTGACCGGCGCCGACGGCGCGGTGCGGGTGATCTCCTACGTCGTCTCGGGCATCGGCTTCCTCGGCGCCGGCGTCATCATGAAGCAGGGCATGGACGTGCGCGGGCTCAATACCGCGGCGACGCTGTGGGCTTCGGCCGCGGTCGGCTCCTGCGCCGGCGCCGACATGGTCGCGCAGGCCGCGGCGCTCACCGTCTTCGTCATTGCCGGCAACACCATGCTGCGGCCGCTGGTCAACGCCATCAACCGCATCCCTCTCAACGAGAAGACCTCCGAGGCGACCTATTACTTCAAGCTCGCGGTCGCATCGGACGCCTTGCCCGACATGCGTGACCGGCTCGTTGAGAAGCTCGAGAGCGCAAAATATCTGGTGGCCGATATCGAAATGGTCGAAACCGGGGATGATCTGATCGAGATCGTGGCAAAGCTGGTCGCGAGCGCCGTCGATCCAAACGAGCTGAATGCAGTGGCCACCGATCTCCAGCACCTGCCCGGCGTCCGCCACGCCACCTGGGAAGTCAGCACCACGGACTGAGCGCGGCGATTGGGCGCGCAGCCGCCGAGTTCCCGCACCACGGGCAGGGAACCGCGGACCGGCGATTTCGTTGATCCCACGGACAAAGGCGGTGATCGACATGCCCGGCCAATATGAGAAGCGCAGACTGAAGATCGACCTGATGGTTGCCTGCTCGCTGTTCGCGGCGGGCGTCGTGGTGTCAGGCATGTCGCTGGCGCAAATCCGCGCCGAGACCCGGATGCAGACGGCCCAGGCGACGCAACCCCTTCAGGGCACGCCGTCCGACGATCAGAACAAGCCTGCGGAGGCCAAGCCCGGCGGTGATCGGCCGACCACGCCAGCCCCAGAGCCCGCGCGGCCCGACCCGCAGACGCAGGGCGCTGCCGGTGCGGCTAAACCAACATTGCCGCCGGCGCCAGCCGAGAAGATCGCGCCGCCGATCGAGAGGAAGTAGCTAACTGCCAGCTGTGGCGTCATGGCCGGGCTTGTCCCGGCCATCCACGTTCTTGGAGTCGCGAGAAAGAAGTGCGTGGATGCCCGGGACAAGTCCGGGCATGACGGCACAATCACCGCACCAAAACGTTCCGGAACTGCCAGGGATCGCTGGTGTCGATATCTTCCGGAAACAGTCCAGGACGATCCGTCAGCGGGGTCCAGTCGGTGTAGAAACCCTTGACCGGCCCGAGATACGGCAGCTGAATTTCCAGCAGACGGTCGAAATCCATCTCGTCGGCTTCGACGATGCCCTCGTTCGGGTTTTCCAGCGCCCACACCATGCCGCCGAGCACGGCGGAGGTCACCTGCAGGCCGGTGGCGTTCTGATAGGGCGCGAGCTTGCGGGTCTCCTCGATGGAGAGCTGCGAGCCGAACCAATAGGCATTGTTGTCATGGCCGAACAGCAGCACGCCGAGTTCGTCGATGCCGTCGACGATTTCGTTCTCGTCGAGGATGTGGTGCTTTTCCTGCATCTTAGCGGCGCGGCCGAACATTTCATGCAGCGACAGCACGGCATCGTCAGCCGGATGATAGGCATAGTGGCAGGTCGGCCGATAGACCGCCGTGCCCGATGCGTCGCGCACGGTGAAATAGTCCGCGATCGAGATCGACTCGTTGTGGGTGACAAGGAAGCCATACTGCGCGCCGCGGGTCGGGCACCAGGTGCGCACGCGCGTATTGGCGCCGGGCTGCATCAGATAGATGGCGGCGCCGCAGCCGGATTCGTGGGTGCGCGCATTCTCGGGCATCCATTTTTCGTGGGTGCCCCAGCCGAGTTCTGATGGCTGCACGCCTTCCGACAGGAAACCTTCCACCGACCAGGTGTTGACGAAGACATCGGGCTCTTTCGGCTTCTTGGAGCGCTGGGTGTCGCGTTCGGCGATGTGGATGCCCTTGATGCCGGCCTGTCGCATCAAGTCCGCCCATTCGGCTTTGGTCTTCGGCTTGGGCGCATTGAGCTTCAGGTCAGCGGCGACGTTGAGCAGCGCCTGCTTGACGAAAAACGAGACCATGCCGGGATTGGCGCCACAGCAGGAGACGGCCGTGGTCGAGCCCGCGGGGCGCGCCTTCTTGGCGGCCAGCGTCGCTTCGCGAAGGGCGTAGTTGGAGCGCGCCTCCGGGCCCTTCGAGGAATCGAAATAGAAGCCGAGCCAGGGCTCGTTGACGGTGTCGATATAGAGAGCGCCGAGCTCGTTGCAGAGCTCCATGATGTCGGTTGAGCCGGTGTCGACCGAGAGATTGACGCAAAAGCCCTGGCCGCCGCCCTCAGTGAGCAGCGGGGTCAGCAACTCCCGATAATTGTCCTTGGTCACGCCCTTCTGGATGAAGCGCACATTGTGCTTCTCGCAATGAGCCTTGCGCCCCTCGTCCTTCGGATCGATCACGGTGATGCGCGACTTGTCGTAATCGAGATGCCGCTCGATCAGCGGCAACGTGCCTTTGCCGATGGAGCCGAAGCCGACCATGACGATGGGACCAGTGATCTTCGCGTAGATCTGCGAGGCGGGGCTCATGGGATGGTTTCTCCGGAACGTGCTGGCGAACAAATGGTGGGGGATGGCTCAGGCGCTGCGGCGCTTGGCAGTGGCTTCGATTTCGACCTTCATCTCGGGCTTGTAGAGCGCCGAGACGACGAGAAGCGTGGCGGCCGGGCGGATCTCGCCGAGGACTTCGCCGCAGACCGCGAAATGCGCGTCCGCATCCTTGATGTCGGTGATGTAGTAGGTCACGCGGACGATGTCGGCCATCTCGAAGCCGCCCTCCTTCAGGGCAGCTTCGATGGTCTTGAAGCAGTTGCGTGACTGGCTCGTGACATCGGCCGGCATTGTCATCGTGGTGTAGTCGTAACCGGTGGTCCCCGCGACGAAGGCGAACTCGCCGTCGATCACGGCGCGGCTGTAGCCGGCGGTCTTCTCGAACGGGGAGCCGGTGGAAATCAGGCGGCGGGACATTGGTCGTGGGCCTCGACTGAAGAGGAATTTCGTGGGGTTTAGGGGCAATTTGCCGGCCTGCGCAACCCCAAAGGAACGAAGCCTAACGCAGGCACAGCCGGGCGTTGCCGCTTAACGCGGCGGGGTCGTCGCCATCATGGCGATCCCTTAGGCCGCGCGCGCCTGGAGGGCGCGAACTACCCTCCGTTTGGGCAAGGCCGTCCCAGTCGGGACGATCATCCCGGCGGCGCCCTCCAGCGCGCCTGTCGTGAATTCGATCGCCAGCAGGCGGTCGCGTTCGAACGGACCGGGCAGCGACAGCTCGCCGGTGTTGGCCGCGGAGAAGCCGAAGCGGGCGTAATAAGGGGCATCGCCGAGCAGGATCACGGCGGCATGGCCGCGCGCCCGGGCGGCAGCCAGCGCTTGTTGCATCAGCGCGGCGCCGATCCCGAGCTCGCGGCAGGCAGGGTCCACCGCCAGCGGTCCGAGGACCAGAGCGGGCCTGCCTCCGGCGCTGACGTGCCACAGCCGCACGGTTCCCACGAGCTTCCCCTCGCGCATCGCGGTCAGCGCGAGGCCGGCTGCGGGTGCGCGTCCGTCACGCAGGCGCTGGCAGGTGCGGCCATAGCGGTTCTCGCCAAAGGACGCATCGAGCAGCGCTTCACGCATCGCAACGTCGGCCGCACGCTCCGCACGGATCGCGAACGGAGCGGCTTTCGAGGTGGGATCAACCTGTGTCTTCCGAAGAGCAGTCATGGCGCGTCAGTCCCCGCTTGAAACGGACGTGCCCAAAGCACCCGGTCCAAGGCGTCGTCAGAAATCGAAATGTCAGGGAGGGAGCCGGCAAGCCGGCTCCCGGGTTCGTCAGGCCTCGGAAAGAGAGGCGATCAGATATGGTAGGTCTTCAGCGGCGGGATGCCGTTGAACGCCACCGCCGAGTAGGTCGACGTATAGGCCCCGGTGCCTTCGATCAACAGCTTGTCGCCGATCTCGAGCGTCACCGGAAGCGGATACGGGTTCTTCTCGTACAGCACGTCGGCGCTGTCGCAGGTCGGGCCCGCGAGCACGCACGGCGTCATGTCCGCACCGTCATGCGGGGTGCGGATAGCGTAACGGATCGACTCGTCCATGGTCTCGGCGAGACCGCCGAACTTGCCGATGTCCAGATAGACCCAGCGCACCTCGTCTTCGTCGCTCTTCTTCGAGATGAGCACGACTTCGGACTCGATGATGCCGGCGTTGCCCACCATGCCGCGGCCCGGCTCGATGATGGTCTCCGGAATCTGGTTGCCGAAGTGCTTGCGCAGCGCGCGGAAGATCGAGCGCCCGTAGGTCACCACCGGCGGCACGTCCTTCAGGTACTTGGTCGGGAAACCGCCGCCCATGTTGACCATGGTCAGGTTGATGCCGCGCTCGGCGCAGTCGCGGAACACCTGCGAGGCCATCGCCAGCGCACGGTCCCACGCCTTCACCTTGCGCTGCTGCGAGCCGACATGGAAGGAGATGCCGCACGGCTCCAGGCCCAGACGCTTGGCAACGTCGAGTACGTCGACGGCCATCTCCGGGTCGCAGCCGAACTTGCGCGACAGCGGCCATTCGGCGCCGGCGCAGTCGTAGAGGATGCGGCAGAACACCTTTGCGCCGGGCGCGGCACGGGCGATCTTCTCGACCTCGGCGGTGCAATCGACCGCGAACAGCCGAATGCCGAGCGCGAAGGCGCGAGCGATGTCGCGCTCCTTCTTGATCGTGTTGCCGAAGGAGATGCGGTCGGGCGTCGCACCGGCGGCCAGCGCCATCTCGATCTCGGCGACCGTCGCGGTGTCGAAGCAGGAGCCCATGGAGGCGAGCAAAGTCAGCACTTCCGGCGCCGGGTTCGCCTTGACGGCATAGAACACGCGGCTGTCGGGTAGCGCCTTGGCAAAGGTCTGGTAATTGTCGCGCACGACTTCGAGGTCGACGACGAGGCACGGTTCGGTGTCGAGGCCCTCGCTGCGGCGGTTGCGCAGGAATTCCTGGATACGGTCGGTCATAGCACTCTCCCAAACGGCCCAGCGACGGGGATCCGTTCAAAAAATGACGTCGGATAAGAGCGCTCCGGCCAGATCGCGCGATGGAGGCGCGACGAGCCAAAGACTCACATCAGACTGTGCTGCCGTGGATTGGTTGGGAATGTTCCCGCCCGCACACCTGGCAATGAAGGACAAGCCTTTTCAGTAGCCCGCGCCGGCGTTGGACTGCCGGTAGAGACCAAAAAAGCCCGATCCGTCGTTGCTTTAAGTCGCGTCCCCCGTTGAGAGCGGGGTGCGCCGGTTCGCCTCCGGCTGCCAGTCACGGTTGCAAAGAGCAAAGTCACCTTCGACAAGGCATCTCTTTGAGAGAGATGCTGGACGCTCCGGGTTTGCTTTCGTCTTCCGGCTATGAGCCTTCCGACTTCCACACTTCCGAAGAGCCCCTCGGCTTCTTCACCCCTTGGCGGCTGTCCGGCCTCTTGTCCGGATACCTACCGACTGACACACGACCACAGGCACGTGCGAAATTGGGCAATCCGCACATAAGTGTTTTGACTCTGCTTCGCAAGAGATTTTTTAGACTGCGAACAGAATTGCCTAACATCTGCTTGCGCAGTGTTGCGCGAGCGACGCGGAAGATGAACGCGCGTTAAGTTTTCTGCGCGCGTGTCTCTCGCACGCGAGGAAGTGTCAGCCGCGCTTCGTGAACGGCTCGACGCGCTGAGCGGCGCGGATGAAGGCAGTCATCACGAGCACGCCGAGTGCAAACAGCGCGGCCTGAAGGATGTGCGTGCCCTGCTCGGCCAGCCCGAACAGGATCGCGAGCGCCCAGCCGCCGGCAAACGCCGCGCCGAACACCTCGGCGCCGATCAGGATGGCGGCGCTGATGACGGTGATGACGCTCGGCCAGACGATCCGACGGGAAGACGAGGAGGTCGCGTTCATGAGCTCAGGGGTCCTAGGCTTGGAGGGCCGCAATCTCCCCGAAAAGGCAGCCGGGAGCAAGGGCAAATGGCCCAAAAAAGCCCCATCGCGTGCTATAGCTGGCCGCAACAATCGAGCCACAAATCGGGACTTGTAATGTCAGAACCCCGCCAAACTACGGACTCCGAGACCAACCCGCTGCTGAAGGCCTGGGTGACGCCGTTTGCGACCCCGCCCTTCGACGAGATCAAGCCGGAGCACTTCCTCCCGGCCTTCGAGCAGGCCTTCGCCGACCACTCCGCCGAGATCGCAGCGATCACCAGCGACCCGACCGCGGCCGACTTCGCCAACACCATCACGGCGCTGGAGCGCTCGGGCAAGCTGCTCAGCAAGGTCGCGTCGGTCTTCTACGACCTCGTCTCCGCGCATTCCAACCCGGCCATCCTGGAGATCGACAAGGAGGTTTCCTTGCGGATGGCGCGGCACTGGAATCCGATCATGATGAACGCCGTGCTGTTTGGCCGCATCGCCCAGCTGCACGAGAACCGCGCCAATCTCGGTCTGACACTGGAACAGCTCCGCCTGCTCGAGCGCACCTACACCCGCTTCCACCGCTCCGGCGCCGGCCTCTCCGAGGAGGCCAAGACGCGGATGGCGGAGATCAACGAGAGACTCGCCCAGCTCGGGACCAGCTTCAGTCATCATCTGCTCGGCGACGAGCAGGAATGGTTCATGGAGCTCGGCGAAGCCGACCGCCAGGGCCTGCCGGAGAGTTTTGTCGCCAGCGCCAAGGCTGCGGCAGAAGAACGCGGCATGGCCGGCAAGGCCATCGTCACCCTGTCGCGCTCCTCGGTCGAACAGTTCCTGAAGAGCTCGGCCCGGCGTGACCTGCGCGAGAAGGTCTACAAGGCTTTCACCGCGCGGGGCGACAACGGCAATTCCAACGACAACAACGCGACCATCGTCGAGGTCCTCAAGCTGCGCGAGGAGAGCGCCAATCTCCTGGGTTACCCGACCTTCGCGGCCTACCGGCTCGAGGATTCCATGGCCAAGACGCCGGAAGCGGTGCGCGGCCTTCTGGAGCGGGTCTGGAAGCCGGCGCGGGCGCGGGCGCTCGCCGACCGCGACGACATGCAGGCGCTGATCACCGAGGAGGGCGGCAATTTCAAGCTCGCCCCCTGGGACTGGCGCTTCTATGCCGAAAAGCTGCGCCTTCAGCGCGCCAATTTCGACGACGCCGCGATCAAGCCGTATCTCGCGCTCGACCACATGATCGCCGCCGCCTTCGACTGCGCCACGCGCCTGTTCGGCGTCACCTTCGAGGAGCGCAAGGACGTGCCGGTCTGGCATCCGGATGTCCGGGTTTGGGAGATGAAGGGGCGGGACGGCAAGCACAAAGCGCTGTTCTATGGCGACTACTTCGCCCGGCCGTCGAAACGCTCTGGCGCGTGGATGACCTCGTTGCGCGACCAGCAGAAGCTCGACGGCGAGGTCGCGCCGCTGATCCTCAATATCTGCAACTTCTCCAAGGGCGCGGATGGGGAACCCTCGCTGCTGTCGCCCGACGATGCCCGCACCCTGTTCCACGAGTTCGGCCACGGCCTGCACGGGATGCTCTCCAACGTGACCTACCCCTCGCTGTCGGGCACCTCCGTGTTCACCGACTTCGTCGAGCTACCCTCGCAGCTGTACGAGCACTGGCAGGAGCGGCCCGAGGTGCTGCAGCAGTTCGCACGCCACTACCAGACCGGCGAGCCGCTGCCGGACGATCTGCTGCAACGGTTCCTGGCCGCGCGAAAATTCAACCAGGGTTTCGCCACCGTCGAGTTCGTCTCCTCGGCGCTGATCGATCTCGAATTCCACACCCAGCCGCCCTCCGCCGCGCAGGATGTCCGCGCCTTCGAGAGACGCGAGCTGGAAAAGATCGGCATGCCCGAGGAGATATCGCTGCGTCATCGGCCGACGCAATTCGGTCACATCTTCACTGGCGATCATTATGCCGCCGGCTATTACAGCTACATGTGGTCTGAGGTGATGGACGCCGACGCCTTCGGTGCATTCGAGGAAGCCGGCGACATCTTCGATCCGGCCATCGCAAAACGTCTGCACGACGACATCTACTCGAGCGGCGGATCGGTTGATCCGGAAGCCGCCTATGAGGCCTTCCGCGGCCGGCCGCCGGAGCCCGACGCGCTCTTGCGCCGCCGCGGCCTGCTCGACGCTCCGAAGGCGGCCTGACGGGCATGCGCGCCCTGTTCGGGCTGCTGCTCGCTGTCGCCCTGTCGCTCGCGGCAGGCGCGGCGCAGGCGCATCCGCATGTCTGGATCACCGCGACCAGCGAGCTGCTCTACGCCGAGGACGGCACCATCACCGGCGTGCGCCACGCCTGGACGTTTGACGACATGTTCTCGGCCTATGCGGTGCAGGGGCTCGAGAGCAAGGCCAAGGGCGCCTACACCCGCGAGGAGCTGGGTCCACTGGCGCAGACCAATGTCGAATCGCTGAAGGAATATGCCTACTTCACCTTCGCGCGAGCCGACGGCAAGAAGGAGCGATTCCAGGAGCCGGTCGACTACTTCCTCGACTACAAGGATACGGTCCTGACCCTGCACTTCACGCTGCCCCTGAAGAACCCGATCAAGCCCAGGCAATTGGTGCTCGAAGTGTTCGACCGCTCCTTCTTCATCGACTTCCAGATGGCCAAGGACAATCCGGTCAAGCTGGTCGGCGCGCCCGCCGGCTGCCAGATGAAACTTGACCGGCCGAGCGACGGCACCGCGAGTGCTCAGAAGCTCAACGAGCAGACTTTTATGAACGGCGAGAATTCCAATTTCGGCATGATGTTCGCCAACAAGATCACGGTGGATTGCCCTTGAAGCCGCAACTCACGCCCATGGCGCGCGGGCTCGCTGTCTGCGCCGGCGTTCTTCTCGTCGTGGGCGTGACCGATGCGGCGCTCCACGATCTCCTCGCGCAGAACCCGTTCGGCGCGCCGCGTTCGACACAAGCTGCCCAGCCCGAGGCCGGCGGCTTGATCGGCTGGCTGTTGGCAAAACAGTCGGAATTCTATCGGCAGATGTCGGCGACCATCCGCGCCGCGAAGTCCGATGGCTCCGCGGTGTGGACGCTGCTCTTCATCTCGTTTGCCTATGGCATCTTCCACGCGGCTGGTCCCGGGCACGGCAAGGCGGTGATCGCCTCCTATCTCGTCGCCAATCGCGAGACCGCCCGGCGCGGCATCATGCTGTCGTTTGCCTCCGCGTTGATGCAGTCGCTGGTGGCCATCCTGATCGTCGGCATCTCGGCCTGGGTGCTGAATGCGACCGCCAAGACCATGTGCAAGGCGGAAGGCGCGATCGAGATCGCAAGCTACGCGCTGATCGCGCTGTTCGGCCTGCGGCTGGTCTGGGTCAAGGGACGCACCTTCATCCGCGCGCTGCAGGCGGTTCAGGCGGTGCCGGCGATCGCGGGCGTGCCGCATGACCATCATGATCTCGGTCACCACCATCACGATGCGCACGATCATCATGGCCACGATCACGCCCAGGCCCATCATCACCACCAGCATGACCACGTTCACGACGAGCATTGCGGCCATTCCCACGGCCCCACGCCGAGCGAACTCGCCGGCCCCGGTGGCTGGGGACGCGGCTTTGCCGCGATCCTGACCGTCGGCATCCGCCCCTGTTCGGGCGCGATCCTGGTGCTCGTGTTCGCGCTGGCCCAGGGCCTGTTCTGGGCCGGCATTGCCGCGACCCTGCTGATGGGGCTCGGCACCGCGATCACGGTCGCGGCCATCGCTGTGGTCGCCGTCTCCGCCAAGGACATCGCCGCCCGCCTGAGCGCCGGACGCGACGGCAGCCGCGCACTGTTCATGCGCGGTATCGAATTCGCCGCCGCCGGCGTCGTGCTGCTGTTCGGCGCGGGTCTGTTGTTGGGCTACATCGCGGCCGAACGGACGACGTGTTTCTGAGTTTTTCCCTCGCCCCTTGTGGAGAGGGTGGCTCGCCGCGCCGCGGACAGAACCCCTCATCCGGCGCTTCGCGCCACCTTCCCCCACAAGGGAGAAGGAAGGAAAGATGTCACACCGGCAAGAACTGCTTCAACGCTGGCATGAAGAAGATCCCGAGATTGATCGCAAAGCCGATGCTCCAGAGAATGGAGCGCAGCGTCGGGCGGTTGCCGAGATAGGTCAGCACATAGGCGATCCGTACGATCAGGAACAGCACCGCGAGCTCGTCGATCAGGCGCTGCGGCGAATCCCTGTATTCGGCGAGCAGCACCGCAAAGGCGAAGAACGGAAAGGTCTCGATCCCGTTCTGATGCGCGCCGAGGGCGCGCTGAGCGATGGCGTCCTCGAAGAAGGCTGGATCGCGCGGCCGCGAATTGTCGAAGCCGCGAAATCTGATCCATTTGATCGAGACGATCGTTAAGAGATAGAGCAGCAGCGCCCCGAAAACGCACCATTCCGCTAGCGTCATGGTTCTCCCCCTGTGTACTGACCCTAGCGAAACCGCCCCAATCTTGACAAGTTCGGAACAACGCGCGACGCAACGGATCATGATGACAATCGCTCCCAGCCAGGCCGCGATGCCGGCCACGCAGCCCGCCCCCTCGCGCGTCGGTGTGCTCCTGGTCAATCTCGGCACGCCCGATACCGCCGACGCGCGCGGCGTGCGGGTCTATCTGAAGGAGTTCCTCTCGGACGCCCGCGTCATCGAGAATCAAGGCTTGATCTGGAAGGCGGTGCTGAACGGCATCATCCTGCGCACCCGCCCCCGCGCCAAGGCGCGCGACTATCTGAAGATCTGGAACACCGAGAAGAACGAGTCGCCGCTCAAGACCATCACGCGCTCGCAGAGCGACAGGCTCGCGGCCATGCTTTCGGACCGCGACCAGGTCACGGTGGAGTGGGCGATGCGCTATGGTAATCCTTCGATCAAGTCGGGCATCGATGCCCTGATTGCGAAGGGCTGCGATCGCATCCTTGCCGTACCGCTCTATCCGCAATATTCGGCTGCAACATCCGCCACCGTCTGCGACGAGGTGTTCCGCGTGCTTGCCCGCATGCGCGCGCAGCCGACGCTGCGGGTGACGCCGCCTTACTACGAGGATGAAGCCTATATCGAGGCGCTCGCCACCTCGATCGAGACGCATCTGGCGAGCCTGCCCTTCAAGCCGGAGCTGATCGTCGCCTCATTCCACGGCATGCCGAAGGCCTATGTCGACAAGGGCGATCCCTATCAGAGCCAATGCGTCGCGACCACAGAGGCGCTGCGCCGCCGGCTGGGCATGGATGAGACAAAGCTGCTGCTGACCTTCCAGTCGCGGTTCGGATTCGACGAGTGGCTGCAGCCCTACACCGACAAGACCATGGAGCGTCTGGCGAAAGAGGGCGTGCGCCGCATCGCGGTGATCACGCCGGGTTTTTCCGCCGACTGCCTCGAGACGCTGGAGGAGATCGCGCAGGAGAATGCCGAGATCTTCAAGCACAATGGCGGCGAGCAGTTTTCCGCGATCCCCTGCCTCAACGACAGCGACCCCGGCATGGATGTGATCCGAACGCTGGTGCTGCGCGAGCTCCAGGGCTGGATCTAGTGAGCCTGGATCTGAGGAGCGCCCCATGAACCGCCGCGAGGTTCTGGCGCTTCTTGGGGTGATTGCGGCGCTGCCGGCCTCGGTGCTGGCGCAAACGAATGCGGCGCGCCGGCTTGGCGTGCTCTCGGTCACTGCGGCCGACGATGCGATCGGTCAGACGCGTAGCGCGGTCCTGGTCGAGGCGCTTGCCGGCCATGGCTGGAAGGAGCACGACAGCCTCAAGATTGATTGGCGCAACGGCGGCGGCGACCGCGCACGGATCGCGCAATTCGCCGACGAACTCGTGGCGCTCAAGCCCGACATCCTGCTTGCGGTCGGCACGCCCTCGGTCGAGGAGCTGCGCCGGCGCACGACGACCATCCCGATCGTTTTCGCCGTCGTCACAGATCCTGTCAGCCAGGGCTTTGTCCAGAATCTCGCCCATCCCGGCGGCAATGTCACCGGCTTCACCGATTACGACGGCCCGCTGGCCGGCAAATGGCTGGAGATGCTGACGCAGGTCACGCCAAAACCGTCCCGTGTCTTGGTCGTCTACAATCCCGCCACTGCGCCGTTCGCGCCGCTGATGCTGCGTACGATCGAGGACGCCGGCCGCGCGCTCGATGTGACGGTGGAGCCCGTGCCGGTCCATGACACGGCCTCGATCGCCGCCCTGGCCCTACGGAAAGACGGCGGCCTACTGGTGCTGCCGGACTTCTTCACCATGTCCAACCGTGCGCTTCTGCTGGCGGCGATCAATGAAGCGCGCGTGCCGGCGGTGTTCTGGAGCCGCACCTTCGTCGACGAGGGTGGCTTGATGTCCTACAGTACCGATAGCGCCGAGCAGCTCCGCCGCGCCGCCTCCTATATCGATCGCATCCTGAAGGGTGCGCGAGCGGCCGACTTGCCGGTCCAGAATCCCACCACGTTCGAGCTCGCGATCAACTTGAAGACTGCGAAGGCGATCGGCGTCACGCTTCCGCCAAGCCTGCTCGCAACCGCGAACGAGGTCATCGAGTAGGATTCGGCTGCGACGGCCGGCATGGCCGGATTCGTTAACGTCGGCGCTAGGTCTACGCCAGCACGCTTTCAAGAGCGCCTCGCAAATACATAATCGCGACCATTCCCTCTCCCGGCGTCTTGTGTAGAATCCTGCCGATGCCGAAACCAGGCACGACCGCTGAGCCTTGAATCTTCTGAACTCTTTACTGAACGCTTTACTGAACCCTTGGGGTCGTGATCCCGACCAATGACAGCGCGGGAAAGGGCTTTTTCCCGCCTTGGAGGAAATATGAGCGGTTTCGACATTTTCGCAATTGTGCTGGTTTTGCTGGTCATCGTCACGCTGATTGCCGGCGTGAAAACGGTACCGCAGGGCTATGACTGGACCATCGAGCGGTTCGGCAAATACACCCAGACGCTGAGCCCCGGGCTCAATCTGATCGTGCCCTATTTCGATCGCGTCGGACGCAAGATCAACATGATGGAGCAGGTGATCGACATCCCCGAGCAGGAGGTGATCACCAAGGACAACGCCACCGTGACGGTCGACGGCGTCGCCTTCTTTCAGGTGTTCGATGCCGCCAAGGCGAGCTACGAGGTTTCCAACCTGACCCAGGCCGTCACCGTGCTGACCATGACCAACATCCGTTCGGTGATGGGTTCGATGGATCTCGACCAGGTGTTGTCGCACCGTGACGAAATCAACGAGCGCCTGCTGCGTGTGGTCGATGCCGCTGTCTCGCCCTGGGGCCTCAAGGTCAATCGTATCGAGATCAAGGACATCGTGCCGCCGGCAGACCTCGTCGAGGCCATGGGCCGACAGATGAAGGCCGAGCGCGTCAAACGCGCCGACATCCTTCAGGCTGAAGGTGCGCGCCAGTCCGAGATCCTGCGCGCAGAGGGTGCCAAGCAGGGCCAGATCCTCCAGGCGGAAGGTCGCCGCGAGGCCGCCTTCCGCGACGCCGAAGCGCGCGAGCGGTCGGCGGAAGCCGAGGCCAAGGCGACGCAGATGGTCAGTGAAGCCATCGCCAAGGGCGACGTCGCGGCGCTGAACTATTTTATCGCCGACAAGTATATCAAGGCGTTCGGCCAGTTCGCGGACTCTCCGAACCAGAAGATCATCATGCTGCCGATCGAAGCCACCAGCATGCTCGGCTCGCTCGCCGGCATCGGCGAGATCGCCAAGGCGACGTTCGGCGAGAGTGCGGCATCCGCGGCTGCCGCCGCTCGTCGCGCGGCGGTGCCGACGACCGGCAGCACGCCGCCGGCGGTGCCGCCGCGGCAGGGGTAAAGCGCATGCCCCGGAAAAGTGGACACCGGTTTTCCGACGAGGGCATGCGCCATTTCAAAGAGGTCGTGTCATGACCGACATGTTCGTATCGCTCGGCACCTGGAATTGGCTGATCTTCGGCTTCATCCTGATGGCGCTGGAGGTGCTGGCGCCGGGCGTGTTCCTGTTCTGGCTCGGGCTCGCCGCGCTGCTCGTCGGGCTGATCTCGTTCGGAGTAGCGATATCCTGGCAGATCCAGCTCGTGATGTTCGCGATCTTCGCCGCCGCCGCCGTGCCGGTCTGGCGCCGGCTCGCCCGGCCGAAGCCGGATGCAATTGCCGCCAGCCCCTTCCTCAACAAGCGCGCGGATGCGCTCCTCGGCCGCGAGTTCACGCTGGAGAAGCCGATTGTCGACGGCAACGGCACCATGCGCATCGGCGACACCGTCTGGCGCGTCGCAGGTCCTGATACGCCGGCGGGCACGCGTGTGAAGGTGGTGCAGGTCGACGGTGCGAATCTGACGGTGGCGGCGGCTTAGGTCGCCGTCATTACGAGCGAAGCGAAGCAATCCAGAATCTTTCCGCGGCGACAGTCTCGATTGCTTCGCTGCGCTCGCAATGACAAGCTTGTCGGGACGGCATCGCCAGACTTACGCGCCGCTCTTGCTTCGCCACCGCTCCGCAAACCTATGCAGCGGCATGAACGTCTCGCACAATTCCCGCCCCAGCGCCGTCAGCCCGTAACCGCCAGCTTCGCCCAGTTCCACGAACCCGGCCTCGCGCAAATCGTCCAGCCGCGCCTGCAGCACCGTCGGCGAGGCCTCGTCGCAGGCCGCTCGCAATGCGCGCGAGGTGAGGGGGGCGTCGCGCAGCTCCCACAGGATTCGCAGGCTCCAGCGTCGTCCCAGGAGGTCGAGCAGCACCATGACCGGCCGCCCGGTGCGCGAGCCACGGACGCCGCGCGATCTCGAAGTGGTCTGTTTCGCCATCGCCGCCCTCTTGCGCAATGCTACAGATAGTGTAGCGTTATGCTACAGTAAATGTAGCAAGAGAGGCGGCCGATGTCCCAGGCCACACCACGCATTGCCCCGCTGACCCCGCCTTATCCCCCGGAGATCCAGGCGCAGTTCGACCGCATCATGCGAGGTGCGCCGCCGCTGCTGCTGTTCCGGATGATGGCGGGCCATACCCGCGCCTGGGACAAGTTTCGCGCCGGCGGCCTGCTTGATCCCGGCCCGCTGTCGTTGCACCAGCGCGAGATCGTGATCGACCGCACCTGCGCGCTGAACCAATGCGAATATGAATGGGGCGTGCACGTCGCGGTCTTTGCCGGGCCAGCGAAACTCACCGAGGAGGAAGTGCACGCCACCGTGCGGGGCGATGCGAGGTCGCCGTGCTGGTCCCCGGCCGAGCAGGCGCTGATCGCCGCCGTCGACGCGCTGCATCACCGCGCGACCTTTGACGACGCCGAGTTCGCCGCGCTGTCGACGCATTACGACGAGGCGCAGATCCTGGAGATCATGCTGCTGTGCGGCTTCTACCGCACGGTGTCGTATCTGGCGAACGGGCTGCGGCTGCCGCTGGAGGACACGGCGGCAAGATTCCCGGCGTTGCTCTAACCGCCGTCATTGCGAGAAGCTCTTGCGACGAAGCAATCCAGAGTCTTTCCGTGGAGGCAGTCTGGATTGCTTCGCTGCGCTCGCAATGACGGTGAGTGGCCCCCTACGCCACGCCCGCCCGCAGCAGATCGTGCAGGTGCACGATGCCCACCACCTTGTCCGCCTCGGTCACGACCAGCGTCGTGATCTTGCGGGTGTTCAGCACCTCGATCATCTCGGTGGCGAGCATCGAGGGCGGCACGGTCTTTGGCTGCCTGGTCATGATGTCGTCGACCGACGCCGCCAGCAGGTCCGGCCGCATCTGGCGGCGTAGATCGCCGTCAGTGATGATGCCGACGGCCTCTGCCGCATCGTTGACGATGCAGACGCAGCCGAGACCCTTGGCCGACATCTCCATCACCGCGTCCGACATCTTGGTGCCGAGCGGCTTGACCGGGATCTCCGCACCGGTGCGCATGTAGTCGCGGACGAATTTCAGCATCGCCCCTAACTTGCCGCCGGGGTGGAAATGCGCGAACTCCAGCGCGGTGAAACCGCGGCCTTCGAGCAGCGCGATCGCAATGGCATCGCCGATCGCGGCCTGCATCAGGGTCGAGGTGGTCGGCGCCAGATTGTGCGGGCAGGCCTCGCGCGCCTTCGGCAGCTCGATCACGATGTCGGCGGCTTGTCCCAGCGAGGACGCCGCGTTCGACGTCACCGCGATCATGGGAATGGCGAACCGTGCCGAATAGTTCACCAGCGTCTTCATCTCCGGCTGCTCGCCGGACCAGGACAGCGCCATGATGACATCGTCGGGCGTGATCATGCCGAGGTCGCCATGACCGGCTTCGGCGGCATGGACGAAGAAGGCGGGCGTGCCGGTCGAGGCCAGCGTTGCCGCGATCTTGCGACCCATATGGCCCGACTTGCCGAGCCCGGTGACGATGACGCGGCCCTTTGCGTTGCGGATCAGATCGACCGCCTTGGCGAAGCTCGCGCCAAGCGGGCCGCGCAGGGCGGCGGCGAGCGCGTTGATACCGCCGCTCTCCGTTTCCAGGGTGCGGAGTGCGGATTCGACGCTGTCGGGAATGGGGCCGGATGATTGGGTCATCAGCGGTTTCGAACTCGGCATGTTCTGGTCCAGGGAGGAGGGGCGTTCGCCCGTTGGCGCCTGCTTAGCACGCCACGACCTTCGAGGCGACGAGGGCGCCCCAACCCTCAACCGGTCGTTAACCATAATTGTTTTAACTCCATTAACGATGGTTCCCGCCGATCGGTGGGGACAATCGCGAAAGTATTTGATTTCGTTGGAGTTCTTCCATCGTGGGGTCGTCTCCAGGCACGAGCCGGAGCAAACGCGCGCATTTCCTGCGCGCGGCTTTGCCGTGCTTTGCGCTGACGGTCCTTGGAAGCGCCCCCGTGGCCGCCCAGAGCCTCACCCCAGACCTGTTCAGTCCCAACCGCGGTGGCTTCGCCTCGCCCGACACGCTGCCGACGCGCCGTACCGCGGGCGTGCCGCAGGCACCGTCGGATGCGCTGCCGACACTGCCCGATCCCAACGCCGATTTGCGCAAACGCCAGCAGACGCCGGCGCGCGTGGGCCAAAACCCGACCAACCAAAGCCCGACCGGTCAGGTCCCGATCTACGGCTTGCCCGCCGCCAATGGCGCCAGCGCTTCCGGCTACGACTCGCTCAACCGCAAGCGACAGCAGCCAAAGTTTTATCCCGGACAGGCGAAGCCGAAGCGTCCGGTCGGCCCCGGCTCGCCGGTGCCGCCGGCGACGCCGGAGCGAACGCTCGGCCCGCCACGCATCGCGCCGCCGCCCTCCGAGACGGCGCACAAGACTCCGGTCGCCCCGGCGATGGCCGGCAACGTGCCCGGCCAGCCGCTGCGCCGCCGCCTCAAGATCGATGACGATGCATTCGGCGCGGTCGGCGACTATGCCGGCAGCTTCTTGATCAAGGGCGGGCTCGAGCTCTCCACCGGCTACGACACCAATCCGGCGCGTCTGAGCAAGCCGGTCGGCTCGCCGGTTTATGTGGTCGCGCCCGATCTCCTCGTGGCGTCCGACTGGGAGCGCCACGCGCTGGTCGCGGATCTGCGCGGCTCGTTCTCGGGCTACACCAACAACATGCCGGCGACGATCGACGGCTTTGCCTCGCCCTCGCCGGTCGAGGTGGACCGCCCCGACTTCAACGGCCATGTCGACGGCCGCATCGACGTCAATCGCGATCTCAAGCTGACCACGCAACTGCGCCTGCGGCTCGCCACCGATAATCCCGGCAGCCCGAACGTGCAGGCCGGTCTGCAGAAATATCCTGTTTACGCGACCTATGGCACGACCGTCGGCTTCGACCAGACCTTCAACCGCTTCCAGGTCGCGGCCGGCGCCAACGCGGATCGCACCGCCTACACCAACTCGAAACTCACCGACGGCTCCACCTTCAGCAACGATGACCGCGACTTCAACCAATATGGCGGCGTGGGGCGCTTCTCCTACGATCTCAAGCCGGGCCTGAAGCCGTTCGTCGAGATCCAGGGCGACACACGCGTCCACGACCAGGCCGCCGACCGCAATGGCTTCTTCCGCGATTCGAACGGCGGCTACGCCAAGGTCGGCACGTCCTTCGAGTTCTCGCGGATCCTCACCGGCGAGGTCTCGGTCGGCTATTCCGCGCGCAACTATGTCGATCCGCGCCTGAGCCAGCTCGCGGGCTTCCTGACCTCGGGCTCGCTGATCTGGAATGCAAGCGGCCTGACCACGGTGAAATTCGCCACCGACACGCAGATCGCCGAGACCACCATCCCCGGCTCCTCCGGCGTGCTGGTGCACACCTACGCCGCCGAAGTCGATCACGACTTCCGCCGCTGGCTTACGGCAGTGGGCAAGTTCACCTACGGCACCTACGACTACCAGGGCCAGAATCGCAACGACAAGACCTACTCGTTCGAAAGCAATCTGATCTACAAGCTCAATCGCAACATCTGGATCAAGGGCACGCTCCGCCACGACATCCTGGATTCGAACCAGCCGGGCTCAAGCTCGCAGGGGACGGTGGTGATGGTCGGGGTGAGGCTGCAGAATTAGAGGGCACCCGACCGTAGGCTCCCAATAAGGCCAAACCTCAGGTGTCGTCCTGGCGAAAGCCAGGACCCATTACCACGGGCGTGGTTTGGCGAAGACTCGTCGTTTGGTATTGCGATCGGTCACGATCGAGGGATCACGCGGTATGGGTCCTGGCTTTCGCCAGGACGACAGCGGATTGTCTGTCTGCCTTAAGCCGCGGCGGCTCAGCGCGGCAGATCCGTCTTCCCCATCAGGAACGTATCGATCGACCGGGCGCACAGCCGGCCCTCGCGGATCGCCCAGACCACCAGCGATTGGCCGCGGCGCATGTCGCCGGCCGTGAACACGTTCGGGCGCGAGGTCTGGTAGTCGAGCGTGTTGGCCTTGACGTTGCCGCGGGGGTCGAGCTCGACCGAGAGCATCTTGAGCAGGCCCTCGTGCACCGGGTGGACGAAACCCATCGCGAGCAGGACGAGGTCGGCGTCGAGCTCGAACTCGGTGCCGGCGATCGGCTTGAACTTGTCGTCAACGCGGACGCAGTGCAGCTTCTTCACTTGGCCGTTGTCGCCGGTGAACTTTTGCGTCAGCACGGCGAATTCGCGGACCGCGCCTTCGGCCTGGCTGGAGGACGTCCGCATCTTGAGCGGCCAGTTCGGCCAGGTGAGGCCCTTGTTCTCGTGCTCCGGCGGGGCGGGCATGATCTCGAGCTGGGTCACGGAGAGCGCGCCCTGGCGCAGCGAGGTGCCGATGCAGTCGGATCCGGTGTCGCCGCCGCCGATGACGACCACATGCTTGCCACCGGCCAAAATCTCCTGGACGCCGCCGAGCGGCTCCTCGGACACGCGGCGGTTCTGCTGCGGCAGGAAGTCCATGGCGTAGTGGATGCCTGCGAGGTCGCGGCCGGGGATCGGCAGGTCGCGCGGGGCTTCGGCGCCGCCGGTCAGCGCCACGGCGTCGTACTCGTTGAGCATCTCGCGCGGGTCGACATTGCCGTCGACGCCGACATGGCTGTTGTAATGGAAGGTGACGCCTTCGCCTTCCATCTGCGTGACCCGGCGGTCGATGACGTTCTTTTCCATCTTGAAGTCGGGAATGCCATAGCGGAGCAGGCCGCCGGCCTTGGCGAACTTCTCGAACAGATGCACGTCGTGGCCGGCGCGCGCGAGCTGCTGCGCGCAGGCCATGCCGGCCGGACCCGAGCCGATCACCGCGACCTTCTTGCCGGTCTTCACGGCCGCCACTTCCGGCTTCAGCCAGCCATTATCCCAGGCGCGGTCGACGATCGCGCATTCGATGGTCTTGATGGTGACGGGGTTGTCGTCGATGTTGAGCGTGCAGGAGGCTTCACACGGCGCCGGGCAGATACGCCCCGTGAACTCCGGGAAATTATTGGTCGAGTGCAGATTGCGCGAGGCTTCTTCCCAGTTGCCCTGATAGACGAGGTCGTTCCAGTCCGGGATCTGGTTGTTGACCGGGCAGCCGGGCGTGCCGGGCGAGACCGAGCCGGTGCCGTGGCAATAGGGGATGCCGCAGTTCATGCAGCGCGCGGCCTGGTCGCGCGTTTCCTTCTCGGAGAGGGGAACGACGAACTCGTGGAAATGCTTCACGCGCTCGGCGACCGGGGTGTACTTGCGGTCATGCCGTTCGATTTCGAGAAAACCCGTGATCTTGCCCATTAAACCCGAAGTCCCTGCCGCTTAAATTCGTTGTGTTTCTTTCTCGTCGTCATTGCGAGGAGCGTGAGCTTCGAAGCAATCCATTCCGCATCAGAGGAGAAGTCTGGATTGCTTCGCTACGCTCGCAATGACGGGGTGTGATGCTCAGGCCCCGATCGCGATTTTCGGCTCGGCGTCCGCGTTGGCGGCCATTTCGCGCAGCGCGCGCCGGTATTCGACCGGCATCACCTTGCGGAATTTCGGCAGCCAGTCCTTCCAGTTGGCCAGGATGTCGGCGGCACGCCTGGAGCCGGTTGCCTTGGCATGGCGCGTGATCAGGACGTGGAGCCGCTCGACGTCGGAGGCGAGCAGGTCCTTGAACACGTCCACCCGGCCGTGCGCCTCGAGGTCACCGGAGTGATGATAGGTGCCGGCGTTGATCAGCTCTTCCGACAGCACCGGCTCGAGCTCGACCATCGCCATGTTGCACAGCCTGTCGAAGTCGCCGGTCTCGTCCAGCACATAGGCGATGCCGCCGGACATGCCGGCCGCGAAGTTGCGCCCGGTCTTGCCGAGCACGACCACGATGCCGCCGGTCATGTATTCGCAGCAATGGTCGCCCGCGCCCTCGACCACCGCCACGGCGCCGGAATTGCGCACGGCAAAACGCTCACCGGCGATGCCGCGGAAGTAGCACTCGCCTTGAATGGCGCCGTACATCACGGTGTTGCCGACGATGATGCTCTCTTCCGGCACGATGCCGCTGTTGGCCGGCGGCTTGACGATGATCTTGCCGCCCGAGAGGCCCTTGCCGACATAGTCGTTGGCCTCGCCTTCGAGCTCGAAGGTGACGCCTTGCGCCAGCCACGCGCCGAAGGCCTGGCCCGCGGTGCCCTTGAGGCTGACATGGATGGTCTCATGCGGCAGGCCGGCATGGCCGTAGATCTTGGCGACCGCACCCGACAGCATCGCGCCCGCGGAGCGGTTGGTGCTGTTGATCTTGGCCTCGATCTTCACCGGCGCACCGCGGTCGAGCGCAGGCGTCGCCTGCTCGATCAGCGTGCGATCGAGCACCGCTTCCAGATGATGGTTCTGGCGCTCGGAGTGATAGATCTTCTGGCCCTTCTCTTCCTTCTGCTTGACGAACAGTTTCGAGAAGTCGAGGCCCTTGGCCTTCCAGTGCGCGACCAGCTTGGTCTGGTCAAGCAGCTGCACCTGGCCGATCATCTCGTTGAAGCTGCGGAAGCCGAGCGAGGCCATGATCTCGCGGACCTCTTCGGCGACGAAGAAGAAGTAGTTGATCACATGCTCGGGCTGGCCGGTGAAGCGCTTGCGCAGGACGGGGTCCTGGGTCGCGACGCCGACCGGGCAGGTGTTGAGATGGCACTTGCGCATCATGATGCAGCCGGCCGCGATCAAGGGCGCGGTGGCGAAGCCGAACTCGTCGGCGCCGAGCAGCGCGCCGATCACGACGTCACGGCCGGTGCGGAAGCCGCCGTCGACCTGCACCACGATGCGGCTGCGCAGCCGCTCGCGCACCAGCGTCTGGTGGGTTTCGGCGAGACCGATCTCCCACGGCGAGCCGGCGTGCTTGATCGAGGTCAGCGGCGAAGCGCCGGTGCCGCCCTCGAAGCCCGCGATGGTGACATGGTCGGCGCGCGCTTTGGCGACGCCCGCGGCCACGGTGCCGACGCCGATCTCGGAGACGAGCTTGACCGAGACTGCGCCATCCGGGTTGACGTTCTTGAGGTCGTAGATGAGCTGCGCCAGATCCTCGATCGAGTAGATATCGTGGTGCGGCGGCGGCGAGATCAGGCCGACGCCCGGCGTCGAATGCCGGACCTTGGCGATGGTCGCGTCGACCTTGTGGCCGGGCAATTGGCCGCCTTCGCCGGGCTTGGCGCCCTGCGCCATCTTGATCTGCATCATGTCGGAGTTGACGAGATACTCCGTGGTGACGCCGAAGCGGCCCGAGGCGACCTGCTTGATCGCCGAGCGCATGCTGTCGCCGTTCGGCATCGGCTTGAAGCGGTCGGCTTCCTCGCCGCCTTCGCCGGTGTTCGACTTGCCGCCGATCCGGTTCATGGCGATCGCGAGCGTGGTGTGCGCCTCGCGCGAGATCGAGCCGAACGACATGGCTCCCGTGGCGAAACGCTTGACGATGTCCTTGGCCGGCTCGACCTGGTCGAGCGGTATCGGCTTGCGCTTCTCTTCGTCCGCATTCTTGATCCGGAACAGGCCGCGCAGCGTCAAGAGACGCTCCGACTGCTCGTTGAGGATCTTCGCGAAAGCGCGGTAGCGTTCCAGCGAATTGCCGCGCGCGGCGTGCTGCAGCAGCCCCACCGATTCGGCGGTCCATGCATGGTCCTCGCCGCGGCTGCGATAGGCGTATTCGCCGCCGACATCGAGCGAAGTCTTGTAAACGAGGGCATCGCCGAACGCGTCGGCATGACGGCGCACCGCCTCTTCGGCAATCTCGCCAAGACCGACGCCCTCGACGCGGGTGTGGGTGCCGGCGAAGAATTTGCCGACGAATTCCGCCTTCAGGCCGATGGCGTCAAAGATCTGCGCGCCGCAATAGGACTGGTAGGTCGAGATGCCCATCTTGGACATCACCTTGAGCAGGCCCTTGCCGATCGACTTGATGTAGCGCTTGACGATCTCGTAGTCGTCGAGCGAGCCGGGCAGGCGGTCCTTCATCGCGATGATGGTCTCGAACGCCAGATACGGATTGATCGCTTCCGCGCCGTAGCCGGCGAGACAGGCGAAATGATGCACTTCGCGCGGCTCGCCGGATTCGACGACGAGGCCGACCGAAGTGCGCAATCCCGTGCGGATCAAATGATGATGCACGGCGGCGCAGGCCAGCAGCGACGGGATCGGAACCCGATCGGTGCCGACCATGCGGTCGGACAGGATGATGATGTTGACGCCCTCGCGCACCGCGCTCTCCGCGCGTGCGCAGAGCTCGTCCAGCACCTGGTCCATGCCGGCCGCGCCGAGGCCGGCGTGGAAGGTGGTGTCCAGCGTGCGCGACTTGAAGTGCGACTCGGCGACCTCGGAGATCGAGCGGATCTTTTCGAGGTCCGCGTCGGTCAGGATCGGCTGACGCGCTTCGAGGCGCTTGGTCGTGGCAAGGCCTTGCAGGTCGAACAGGTTCGGCCGCGGTCCGATGATGGAGACGAGGCTCATCACCAGCTCCTCGCGGATCGGGTCGATCGGCGGATTGGTCACCTGCGCAAAGTTCTGCTTGAAGTAGGTGAACAGCGGCTTGGCCTTGGCCGACAGCGCCGAGATCGGCGTGTCGTTGCCCATCGAACCTGCGGCTTCCTCGCCGGTGGAGGCCATCGGCGTCATCAGGATGGTGATGTCTTCCTGGCTGTAGCCGAACGCCTGCTGGCGATCGAGCAGCGACAGGTTGGAGCGCACGCCGGTGGTCGGCACCTTCGGCAGATCTTCCAGCACGATCTGGGTCCGCTCCAGCCACTCCGTGTAGGGATGGCTTCTGGCGAGCTCGGCTTTGATCTCGTCGTCGGGGATCAGGCGGCCCTGCTCGAGATCGACCAGCAGCATCTTGCCGGGCTGCAAGCGCCACTTGGTGATGATCTGGTCCTCGGGAATCGTCAGCACGCCCATCTCGGACGCCATCACGATGCGGTCGTCCTTGGTGACGAGATAGCGCGCCGGCCGAAGGCCGTTGCGGTCGAGCGTGGCACCGATCTGGCGGCCGTCGGTGAAGGCGATCGCGGCGGGGCCGTCCCACGGCTCCATCAGGGCTGCGTGATATTCGTAGAAGGCGCGGCGCTTCTCATCCATCAAGGGATTGCCGGCCCACGCCTCCGGAATCATCATCATGACGGCGTGCGGCAGCGAGTAGCCGCCCTGCACCAGGAATTCGAGCGCGTTGTCGAAGCAGGCGGTGTCCGACTGGCCTTCGTAGGAGATCGGCCAGAGCCGGTTGATATCCTTGCCGTACAGCTCGGAGCTCACTGAGGCCTGGCGCGCCGCCATCCAGTTGACGTTGCCGCGCAGCGTGTTGATCTCGCCGTTATGCGCGATCATGCGGTAGGGATGCGCCAGCGACCACGCCGGGAAGGTGTTGGTCGAGAAACGCTGGTGCACGAGCGCCAGCGCGCTCTCGAAATCCTTCTCGTGCAAATCGGGATAGTACTTGCCGAGCTGGTCGGCGAGGAACATGCCCTTGTAGATCACGGTGCGGCAGGACATCGAGCAGGGATAATAGCCGGCGAGGCCGCGGTCGCGGCGCTGATAGATGGCCTGCGAGATCGACTTGCGCAGGATGTAGAGCCGGCGCTCGAAATCGTCCTCGGTCTTGGCGGTGCCGTTGCGGCCGATGAACACCTGCATGCAGGCGGGCTCGGTCGGCTTCACGGTGACGCCGAGCGAGGAATTGTCGGTCGGCACGTCGCGCCAGCCGAGCAGCGTCAGGCCCTCTTCCTTGATCTGGTGGGCGATGATGCTCTTGATGACGTTGCGCCACGCGGTGTCGCGCGGCATGAAAAGCGCGCCGATGGCGTATTCGCCCGGATTGGGCAGCGCGAAGCCGAGCTCCTTCGCCTTGCGGCTGAAGAACGCATGCGGGATCTGCACCAGAATGCCGGCGCCGTCACCGGCGCGCGGGTCGGCGCCGACGGCGCCGCGGTGCTCGAGGTTGCAGAGGATGCTGAGCGCGTCCGCAACGATCTCGTGCGACTTCTGGCCCTTGATGTTGGCGATGAAGCCGACGCCGCAGGAATCTTTTTCCAGGCTCGGATCGTAGAGGCCTACGGCCGGCGGCCGTGAATTGTGTTCCTGAATCGGATCGGTCGTTTTCGAGGCGACCGTCGCCGACAGTTGTTCTGCCACGATGTTTCCGCGCTCGACTTGCGACCCGTTCATGTTCTCGTCCTCTCCATGCGGCAAGCTGCCTCACCGCCATCTTCGGCGCACCTTGGGCGTCCCGCGGCACCCGCTTCTGGGTCACCGCTCGTCCGCTCGCGAGCCGCATTTTCTTAAATTCAGGCCAAGGCGTTCTTCGTCCCCGAGAACGGCTTTGCCTGTTGCCTTCCTGGCGCTCGAAAGCACCGACTTTCGTTGCAATCCCTATGCCGGAACCGCAAGCAAAATTGAGACAGTCTTCCTGTCCTAACCGTCACCTTGCCAAATTTTTGTCTATCACACAAGCGCGCGCAAGTCCCGATTCCCCATAGATCAATCGATCGCTTTCCAAAAGTTGCGCGGCCCCGGTTTAGAAGCAAACACGCCCTGATCCGGCCCCGCCGACGCCGGAATCCCCAATGAAGCTTCGGATCAACCCTCTGGAAGACGCGCCACGCCGCAAGAAGCGAAAGAGCGCGATCCATCCGGGGGCCTGACAGGAGCGTCTCGACCATGAAGTTTTTCACAGGATGTATGGCCGCCGCCACGCTGGCGCTGGCCCCGACCGCGGCTCAAGCGCAGGTTCCAGCGCGAGGGGCGATGATCGCAGTCTCGGATTTCGACGGCCCCTATGCGCCGCCGGAGGCCGCGCCGCCTCCGCCGCGCTACGGCTATAGCTATGGCTACGAAGAACGCGGGCCGGCCCCGGTGCTGCTGCCGTCGACCGAGGTCTACGCGGTGCTGCGCGAGAACGGCTTCTCTCCACTGGGCATCCCGCGCCTGCGCGGCAGCGTCTACACCATCGCGGTGATTGACCGCCGCGGGGAGGACGGCCGGCTGGTGATCGATGCCCGCGACGGAAGGATTTTGCGCTTCATGCCGGCTGCCGACGCCTACGGCATGGCGCCCGGCTACGAGCAGCCTGCGGTTGCGCCTTACCGCCCGCAAAGCGCGCTGCCGCCGCCGACCATGGTCCGCAGTGGTCCGCCCCGCCCACCGGCTCCGATTCCGCATGTCGCCAGCCGCTCCGTGCCGCTGCCCAAGGCGGCTCCGCCGCGCGGCGAGACGCCGGTCACAGCGGCGAAGCCGGCCGAGCCGGCGACGCAGCCGGCAGCGCAGGCTCAACCTGCCACGCAGACCGTGGCGGCCGTGCCGGCAAAGCCCGCCGAGGCCGCGCCGCAGGTCATTGCTCCAACCGTCGGTCTGGCCAAACCTGCTCCAACCATCCTGCCGACACAGGACATGCCGGCAGCGCAGGGGCTGGATTAGGACGCTACGCATCACACCAACGGTGTCGTCCTGGCGAAAGCCAGGACCCATACCGCGAGGTCTGTCGATTGTTCGTGGTGTGAGTACCGGACGACGAGTCTTCGCCAAACATCCCCTTGGGGTAATGGGTCCTGGCTTTCGCCAGGACGACGTTGGGGAGAGAGCGGAGCAAAACAAAAGGCGCCTGAGCACTCAGGCGCCTTTGCACCATGACAAGCGCCGCTCAGCTCCGCCCATACCCCGCCGCTTCCAGGATCAAATTCGCCACCTCCTTCGGATGAGACACCAGCGAGAGGTGGCCTGCGTCGAGCTCGATCGTGGTGGCGTTCATGCGCTTGGCGAGGAAGCGTTCGAAATCGGGATTGATGGTGTCGTCGCTCTTCGACACCGCGTACCAGCTCGGCTTGGAATGCCATGCCGCCTCTGTGGTGCGACCGGCGAAGATCGAGGCGGCCGTCGGCCATTGCACCGCGTAGAGCGCCTTCGCCTGCTCCGGCTTCACGCCATTGGCGAAATACTTCAGGAAGGCGTCTTCCGAGAGCCTGGTGTAACCGTCGCGCTCGACGACGCCGGTGCGCACCGGTCCCGCGGGGAATTGCTTGGACAGGGCGACGAAATCCTCGTTGGCATCGGGTGCGCGGGCGGCGACATAGACGAGGCCAGTGACCTTCGGGTCGTTGCCGACCTGGCTGATGACGGTGCCGCCCCAGGAATGCGCGACCAGCACGGTTGGACCATCCTGCTCGGCCAGCGCGCGCTTGGTCGCCTCGACGGAGTCCGACAGCGACGACAGTGGATTCTGCACGGCAGTTACGTTGAAGCCTGCGGCTTGGAGGATCGGGATCACCTCCGACCAGCTCGAGCCGTCGGCCCAGGCGCCGTGCACCAGCACGATGTTCTTGGCCTTCACCGTTTGCGGGGTCTGTGCGTGAGCAAGGCTGATGGGGGCCGCCAGCAGGCTCGCGGCGACGAAAAGGCTGCGCCAAAGTGTCATGATCGTTCTCCGTCTCATTTTGTGTTCGATATTCAAAGGACGGTGTGCGGAGCGGCGGCGTTACGCTTGGTCACTCACCTGTGACAACCGCCTTGGTCGGGCGCGTACGAGACACGCAGGCGAGCTCATGCGGTGTGTGGGTAACGTAGAACAACAGACCCAAACCTGTATTTCGATTTCAACCGAAAACCAGCTGCCGGCCGCAGGATTTGCGGCTACTTGCAGCTTTCGCGAGCCAACGACTGAACACGCAAAAAAACGCCCCGGGGCACCGGGGCGTTTTCGCAACCTGGAAGTGGCGTCCGTGATTTACGCGGCTACCGAGTTCTCGATCACCTGTGCGCCCTGCGCACCGGTGTTGATCGCGATCTGGCGCGGCTTCTTCGCCTCGGGAATCTCGCGGACGAGGTCGACGTGAAGCAGCCCGTTCTCGAGCGAGGCGTTCTTCACCTGCACGAAATCGGCAAGCTGGAATGCGCGCTCGAAAGCACGCGCGGCGATGCCGCGGTACAGCACTTCGGCCTTCGAGTTCTCGTTGGCGACTTTTTCGCCCTTGATCGTCAGCGTGTTTTCCTTCGCGACGATGGAGAGCTCATCCTTGGCAAAGCCCGAGACCGCAACGGTGATGCGGTAGTCGTTCTCGCCGGTGCGCTCGATATTGTAGGGGGGATAACCGGGGCTGCCGTCCGAACCGGCCTGGTCGAGCAGGTTGAAGAGGCGGTCGAAGCCGACGGTGGAACGGTAGAAGGGGGTCAGGTCGTACGTACGCATGGTCAAGTCCTCCATTGAGCGACTGTTGAGTAACCCGCCCGCCAATCGGGCCGGGCTTTCGTCTGTGTGCAGCCTGATGTTCCGGTTCCGAAACACTGGTAGCGGCCTGCACCAAGGTGATATGGGTTGACGAGAACGGCGTTCAAGAGGGCGGATACTTAGCCTTTTCGGCGCTCCCGCCCCCTGATTTGCAGCACTTCGTGCCCAAGCCCTCCCCATCATGACGCTGGTCTCGATACCATCCAATCCCGTTCCCGAAGACGTCGTCAGCGGCACCATCAAAACCCCTGATGGCGTCGAGCTGCGCTTTGCGCGCTGGGCGCCGCCGGCGAACCGCAAGGGCACCGTCTGCGTCTTCACCGGACGCAGCGAGCAGATCGAGAAATATTTTGAGACCGTGCGCGACCTGCGCGACCGCGGTTTTGCGGTGGCGATGATCGACTGGCGCGGGCAGGGCCACTCCTCGCGCCGCCTGCGCGATCCGCGCAAGGGCTATGTTCGCGACTTCGCCGATTTCGAGATCGACGTCGAGACCTTCGTGCAGCAGGTGGTGCTGCCGGATTGCCCGCCGCCCTTCTTCGCGCTCGCCCACTCCATGGGCGGCACGGTGATGCTGCGGGTGGCGCATGCGGGCAAGCGCTGGTTCGACCGCATGGTGCTGTCGGCGCCGATGATCGACCTGCCCGGCCGCGCCACCTCGTTTCCGGCGCGGGCGCTGCTGAAGACGATGCGCGTGTTGGGGATGGGCGGCCGTTATGTCCCCGGCGGCACCGACCAGATCACCGGGCTCAATCCCTTCATCAACAATCCGCTGACCAGCGATCCCGTGCGCTATGCGCGCAATGCCGCGATCCTGGAGGAGGATCCGACCCTCGGGCTCGCGTCACCGACGGTCGCCTGGGCCGATACCGCCTTCCGCGCGATGAACACCTTCAAGGGCAAAAACTACCCGTCCGATATCCGTCAACCGATCCTGATGCTGGCGGCCTCCAGCGACACCGTGGTCTCGATCGCGGCGATCGAGGAGTTCGCCTATCATTTGCGCGCCGGCTCCCATCTCGTGATCGCCGGTGCCAAGCACGAGATACTCCAGGAGCAGGACCGCTACCGTTCCCAATTCTGGGCCGCCTTCGACGCCTTCGTGCCGGGTACGCCGCTGTTCAAGTGAGGGGGAGCGATGCTTCCCTGCGACCACACGACGTCATGCCCGGGCTTGTCCCGGGCATCCACGTTCTTAGCGCCGTGAGGCAGATCATGGATGGCCGGGACAAGCCCGGCCATGACGAGGAAGAATCACTCGCTACAGCGTCTTCAGATACTCGATCAGATCGTAGCGCTCGTTGTCGTCCTTGAACACGCGGCCGATCACGCCGGGACGTTTTTGCTCGCCCGGCTTGCGCTCGAAGGAATGGCCGAGCACGCTGTTCCCCTGGATCGGATCCTTGTCCGACCCGGCCGAGAACTCGGTTTCACCCGTCTTGCACTTCTCGTCGGCGGTGACCGCAAAGCCGACGGTCACCGGATCATAGTCGCGGCGGCCCATGCAGAATTTTTGCGGGCGCTCGCTTGCAGGCTTCAGCAACCAATAGAGAGACGGCACCGAGCCGTTGTGCAGATAGGGCGCCGTGGCCCAGATGCCGTTCAGCGGCCGTGCCCGATAGCGTGCTCCCCCCACCGGATTGAGGCAGTTCTTGCGCGCGAGATTCCACAATTTCGCCCGCTCGGCGTCCGGAGTCTTCTCGTCGTCCATCCATTTGCGGGCGACGAGATCCACCACCGTCATCAGCCCGAGCGCATACACCATCTCGGTCGGCGAGCTTGCGGTCGAGACGTCGCATTGCCACCATTTCTGGAGGTCGGCCGTATTCACCTTCAGGAAGCCGGGCAGATCGACGATCCTGTTGCTGAGCACGAGCGACTGTTCGGGATCCGTCTTGATCTCGTCGAGGGGGATCGTCACCGCGTTCAGCACCTTGCTGTCGCCGCTGGGCTCCCAATGTCCCGAAGACCAGAAAGCCGGGGTGTCGATCGCCGGCAGATGACATCCGGAACACATCTCGGCGTAGATCTTGCGGCCGTTGTCGACCTTCTTCTGATCGAGCCTCCAATTGTCGCCGAGGATCTGCGAGGGCCATTTCGGCGCCAGCAGGCCGCCGAACTTCGGACCGGTGGAGGGATCCGCCGTCTTGAACGGATCGGGCCCCCTGAGCATGTCCTCGATCCAGCCGAGCGTGTTGATATGAACGGAGGACCGCCACAGCCTGTCCTCAGGGTAGGCGTCGGACAGATTGAGCAGCGCCGTCACGCCGAGGGCTTCGCCGGCGTTGCGGATCAGCGGCTGCTCGATCGAGGCGTCGTACTGGGCGAACTTGAACCAGGGCACGGTCCAGATCGGGGGATAGCTGACCGGGGCGTCCTGGGCGTGCAGGTTCTTCTCGAATCCCTTGATCCCGCTCAGCGCGAGATCCTGCGAAAAAACCTGATTGCCGATGCGATTGAGAGCGTCGAGGCGACCGAACCCTTCCTCGGTGTCCTGCTGCTGTCTGCCGTTCCAGGTCTTCTTGCCTTCAATCGTCTTTTGCTGGGTTTGCGCCCAGTCGATCAGGAAGTTGCCGATCGCGCTGAGCTTCTGCTTGAGCGCGGCGCGGTCAGCCTTGCTGGCATCGGGGCCGAGCACGCGATCGGCGAAGCGCTGGAAGCGGAACGGCACGTAAAGCGTGTAGGCGATCGACAGGCCGGTGGAGAGTTCGAGCTTCTTCAGATCGGTCATGGCCGGACCGCCGTCGAAACGCACGTCCACGCCCTGGTAGTGGATCTGGCCGGTATGGCAGCCCGCGCAGGTCAGTCCGATCTTGTCCTCTTCGCGACGGCCCGTCGCGGGATCGATGACACCGGTCATCCGTGCGAAGCCGACCGGCAGGCCGTCGACGTTCTCCGCCGGCGTCCACCTGGTCGACCAGTCCGGCGCCTGCGTCGTCTCGTAGACATTGGCGTAGCCGAAGTGGCGTAGTGACGTCGCATCGGTCTGGATCGACTGCGGGCTCGGGATGAACCCGAAGCGCTCGAGATAGGCGCTGTCCGTCATCATGCCCGGCTGCGAGAACAAATGCAGGCGCGGCTGCTCCAGCGCCATGAACCATTCGTAAGGCACCGGGAAGGTCGCGGTGCCCTGACTGGCATGGTGAAACCAGTGCCTGTCCTTCAGCGACCAGTTCTGTTCGAGCCAAAAGGCCGCCTTCGTCTCGGGGACCGTGGGCAAGGGCGGCGGCAGGAGATTCACGAGAATTCCCTTTTGCGGCAGCATGGCGCGCACCTGGTCGGGGAATTCGGCGACCACAACGAGCAAGGCGAGACCGATGGCGACGAGCAGGGCCGCAACCTTGAGGGCGCCCCGCACCACGCGCTGGCATGTCGACAGCACCGGCTGCGCTACGAGCCGCTGGTTGATGCGAGCAGGGAATTGCCGCTCGTTGAACAGAGTGCGCACGTCGGCTACGCTGAGATAGCGGTCCTCACCCGCGCCCTTGCCCACGATCTTCAGGAGGATCGGCCACTCGAACTTCATCAGCAGGGGATAGTACCAGCGCGCAGCGCTGCCGGCACGCTTGAGGTTGTCGCGCATGAAGACGCCGATTTCCGAGGCGTTGAGACCCGGCTCGGAGCCGCCGCCGTTCGGATCCAGGTAGGTCCGGCCGAAGCTCGCAAACCGCGCAAGCTCGTCCTCATCGACCTTGCCGTCGACGCCGAGGACGCGCGAGCCGGCACCGCGCTTGTCGAGGGGACCACCACGCAACGCGTCGAGCTGCGCGCCCGAAAATATGCTCTTCAGGATGTGACCCAGACCGTTGGCGATAAGCGCGACGCCGCGGACCTGGATGCGGGCCGAGACCTTCTTCAGCCCGGTCTCGCCGCTCGCATTCGCGATCGTTTGCGACAGCGTGCCGAGCGGGACGGTTCCGCCGTCAACAAACCCCTCGCCGACGAGGCCGCGGAGGAATGGACAGGGATTGTTCGGCGAGACCTGGATCGAGGGGTCGAAGGGGGGCTTCGGAGCGGAGTCATGCATGGCCCAAAATCCTGAAAACGGCGAATCGTGAAATACAGACGCGGCGATAGAGCGCGGAAAGTCCTGACAAACCGACAACACATTATACTACTTCAGCGTGTAGCGGAGTGTGGCTGAATTCACTGTCGTGTCAATAAAGGCGGAGGGGACATTGCCGCGTGGCCGCGGCTGGCCCTCAGGATTCGGCGACGCGTTTGACGTCGCTCGAAACCAGGGTCAGTTTGCCGAGCGGTACGCCCGCATTCAAGAGTCCGGCGCGGTAATGGGCGAGGTCCTCGGGCCGCTTCCAGTGGAAATTGCGCAAATGGCGGTCGACATTGAGAGTCGGGTAGTTAGCCATGAGCACGCGGGTCGCCTCGACCGCCTCGTCGCCACGCCCCAATTGCGCCAGCGCCGCGGCGCGGATTGCCAGCGCCTGCAAATGGTTCGGGTTGATGTAGAGCTGTTCTCGAGCCCATGACAGGGTCGCGTCATATTGGCCCAGCAGATAATGGCTGAAGGCGTTCAGCGCGGCCCATTGGTAGCGCGGATCGCTGTTGTCGCGCTGTGCGGCCAGCGAGAACAGCTCGATCGCCTCGCTGTGCTCGCCGATGGCGAAATGGCAGATGCCGAGCACGCCGCGCGCGCCGTTGTCGTAGGGGTTGAGCGCGACGGCGCGCTTGGCGGCGTCCATCGCGGCCTCGTAATGGCCCTCCAGCGCGTGGGTCCAGGACAGGATCGAGAACGCAAATGACGAGCGCGGATCGAGCCGGACGCTGGTTTCGGCAAGCTTCATCGCCTCGGCCCACATCTCGCGCGTGCCCTTGACCCAGCCGAACTGGATGCTCTGGATCTGGATCGTGGCGAGATAGGCGTGCGCAATCGACAGCTTGGGCTCGAGCCTGATGGCCTCCCGGAACAGGTCGACGGCGATGGCCAGGTCTTCCTTGGTTTGCCGATAATAATGCGACAGCCCTTTGAGGAAGCGGTCCCAGGCGGTGACGTCGGTCGAGAGCCGCGCCGGCGCCGAGGCCTCGGCCCGGACGATCTCGGTGGCGATGGCGGCGGACAGGTTGGTGGTGATCTCGTCCTGCATCGCGAAGAGATCGCCGATGTCGCGGTCGTAGCGGCCAGTCCAGAGCTGCTCGCCGGTCTCCGGCGCGATCAGCTCGGCGGTGACGCGGATCTTGGCTCCGGCACGCCGCACCGAACCCTGGATCAGATAGCTAGCGTCGATCTCCCGCGCGATCAGACGGGTGCTGACGTTGTTGCCCTTGAACACGAAAGTCGAGTTGCGGCTCAGCACGCGGTAGAAGGATTGCAGCGACAGCGCGTGGATCAGATCCTCGGTCAGGCCGTCGGAGAAGTACTCGTCCTGTGCGTCGCTGAGATTGGCAAAGGGCAGCACGCCGACGATCGCCGTGCGGTACTGCTGCGAGAGGGCGGATGCCTCCCTCAGCGCGGGCGCAAGCGCCGGTGCACCCTCAGGTGTCCAAGTCCAGACCCCGATCGGATCCTTGATGTTCTTGAAGCGGTGGTTGCCGGCATCGACCAGCGGCACGGTGAGATGCTTGCCGGCCTCCTTGTAGGCCTTGGCCGAGATCGCGAAGCCGCCGGGGCTCGCCACGGCTTCGAGGCGGACGGCAATGTTGACATCGTCACCGAAGACCTCGTCCTCGTCGGCGATGACGTCACCCATATGGATCCCGAGGCGGAATTGCATGGCGCGATCGGCGGGCAGATGGTGATTGCGCTCCGCCATCAGCGTCTGCATCGCGATCGCGGCCTCGGTGGCGCCGACGATCGAGGGGAATTCCAGCAGGAAGCCGTCGCCGGTGTTTTTGACGACGCGGCCGCCGTGATTGAGGATGATGGGGTGGATCGCGCTGCGATGGGCCTTGAAGGCGGCATGGGTGCCGGCCTCATCGGTGCCCATCATGCGCGAATAGCCAGCGACATCGGCGCAGACAATGGCAGCCAGACGTCTTTCCATATTCCGGAGCTCCAAGAGACTTGCAAGAGACTTGGAAGAGATCGAGGACCGGCCACGGCGTCGCAGTCGCCTCGAATCCCGCGTTCAAAGAACCCGTTCCTTATAGAGCAGATGAGGCTGAGCGAAAGTACGAACCGCATTGCAAATTCGAGGTAAATCCTCGGCAATCCCGGCAGTGGACGGGGACGAGCGAACCCACTAAGCCGGCCTCTTGGGCCATGGTTGGGCGACGGAGGCACGTCACACATGCTGGGCATTCACGAAATCTGGCTCTTCGTCCTGTCAGGCGTGCTGCTCAACATCACGCCGGGGCCTGATACGGTCTATGTGATCGGCCGCAGCATGCAGCTGGGCTGGCGAGGTGGCGCCGCGGCCGCGATGGGCATCAGTTGCGGCTGCTTTTTCCACGTCGCGGGCGCGGCAATCGGCCTTTCGGCCCTGCTGATGGCCTCGTCGACCGCGTTCTCGATCCTGAAGCTGGTCGGAGCGGCCTATCTCGTCGTGACCGGGCTTCAGATGCTGTGGTCGCGCCCGGTGCCGACCTCGGCCATCGACGAGCCGGTGCAGAGCTCGCTGCGGCGGGTTTTCCTCCAGGGCGTCTTCACCAACGCGCTCAATCCCAAGGTCGCGCTGTTCTTCCTGGCCTTCCTGCCGCAATTCGTTGCAGCCGACTCGGCGCACAAGCCGCTCGCCTTCCTGACGCTCGGCCTGATCTTCATCTGCACGGGAACGCTGTGGTGCCTGGTGCTGGCGGCTTTCGCGGCAAAGGCCGCCCACCGCTTGCGGAGCTCCGAAGGCGCGGTCGCCTGGGTCAACCGTGCCCTCGGCGGCCTCTTCATCTATCTCGGCATCCGCGTCGCCATGCTGGAGACGCGGTAACGTCCTTTACGCGAATTCCTTCAGCACTGCGCTGCCGGCGATATAGAGGCCGAGCAGGATCATCGCGATCAGGAACCAGCGGCGAAACGCTTCCGCCGGCATTCGCGCCCGCACCGTTTGGCCGATATACATGCCGGCAAACGCGCAGGCCATGCCGACGGCGCCCGGCACCGCGTTGGCCGGCGTCAGCAATCCCCCCGCGGTGAGGTTGAAGGCGAGCGCCAGTGTCGCTGTCGTGAAAAACACGCCGAGCGCCTGCACCAGCTCGTCCTTCTCCATGCCGATCGCCTGCATGAACGGCATCGAGGGGATCACCTGCACGCCGGTCGAGGCCGAGATCACGCCGGTGACCAAGCCGACCACGCCGCCGACCCATTTCTCGTTCTTTGGCGCCACGTGAAACTGGAATTTGTTCAGCCCGATGATCGCGTAGATGACGAGCAGGATGCCGAGCACGATCGTGCCGTAGCGCGCATGCGGACCGGTGAGCGCGCCGGCATTGAGCCAGCACCCGATCACGGTGCCGATCATCAGTGGCCACAGCCGCATCAGGATATCGCGCAAATGGGGGCCGACGAAAGTCTGCCAAATGTTGGTGAGGATGGCGGGCACGATCACGATGGCGATCGCGCGGCTTGGCGCCATGCTCACCGCGAGCAGGCCCATGGACACCGTCGGCAGGCCGAGTCCGACCACGCCCTTGACGAATCCGGCAATCAGGAAAACGGCGGCGATGAGAACGAGGAGCGGGTCGATCATATCTGCACATTGACCGATGCCGCGCTTCGGCACAATCTGTAGCTTACGGAGAAAACCTTCGTCTGGAACGAAGGCTGAAGGGACCCCGGGATGCGCTTCGACCTCGTCGACCTCCATCTGTTCATCGCGGTCGCCGACCAGCGCAGCATCACCCGCGGCGCGGAGCGGTCGCATCTGGCCCTGGCCTCCGCCAGCGCGCGCATCAAGGGGCTGGAGGATGCACTCGGCGTCGCGCTGCTGAAGCGCGGGCGCCGCGGCGTCGAATTGACCGCGGCCGGCGAGAGCCTGCTCGATCACGCCCGTCTCGTCATCCACCAGATCGACGCCATGCGCGGCGATCTCGCCGGCTTTGCCAGCGGCGTGCGCGCGAGCGTGCATTTCCTCGCCAATACCTCCGGCCTCTCGGAGCATCTGCCGAAGGCGCTTGCCGGCTTCCTGCGCGAGCACCGCGACGTCGCCATCGACATCGAGGAGCGCGAGAGCACTGACATCGCGGCCGCGATCACTGCGGGCGCGGCCGATCTCGGCTTTGCCGCCGAGCACGCGCTGCCCGATCATATCGAGCGATTCGCCTTCAGCGAGGATCGCCTGACGCTGGTGACGTCCAGGCGCGGCCCGTTCGCGGGCCGCCGCGCGATCGATTTCCAGGAGGCGGGTGCTTGCGAGTTCGTCGGGCTGACCAGCGCCACCGCGCTTCAGGTGCATATTTCGAAGCACGCCGCCCGGCTCGGCATGCGGCCGCATTACCGCGCGCGCCTGCGCGACTTCGACGCGATCTGCCAGATGGTCGCCGCCGATGTGGGCGTCGCGCTGGTGCCCGAAGCCGCGGCCCGCCGCTGCGCAAAACTGATGCCGCTCGCCATGGTCCGCCTGCGCGATAGCTGGGCCAACCGCAAACTCGTGATCTGCGCGCGAAGCTTCAAGACGCTACCGCGCCCGGCCAAGATGCTGGTGGAGCATTTGCGGGCTGCGGCGGTGTGAGCTCCAAGATTTCCCCGCCCCTTCAGGAGGGGCAAGACACAGTTACTTCGCCGTCTCCACGCCAGCGTCCTTGATCACCTTCGCCCATTTCTTGGTCTCGTCTGCGATGAATGTGCGAAAATGCTCCGGCTCATCGCCGACCAGGGTGGCGCCCTGGGCGGCAAGCTTTTCCTTCACCGCGGGATCCGCCATCGCCTTCGTGGCCAGACCATGCAGCGCGGCGACGATCTCCTTCGGCGTGCCCTTCGGCGCGACCATGCCGTACCAGTTCTCGATGCGCAGATCGGCAAAGCCGGCTTCCGCGGTGGTCGGCACATCAGGCGCGGTCGGCGAACGCTCGGCGGAGCCAACTGCGATCGGTCGCAGGGCGCCCGCCTTGACCTGCGGCAGCAGCACGGGGAGGTCCAGGAACGTCATCTGCACCTGCTGGCCCAGCAGATCGTTCACGGCCGGCGCCGCGCCGCGATAGGGCACGTGCACGATGTCGATTTTGGCCGTCAGCTTGAACAATTCACCGGCGAGATGCGGCAGGCTGCCGGGGCCGGAGGAGGCGAAGTTGAGTTTTCCCGGCTGCGCCTTGGCGAGCGCGATCAATTCGCCGATGTCCTTTGCGGGCACATTGGTCGCCACCACCAACATTTCCGGCACGGTTGCGACCAGCGTCACCGGCGTGAGGTCATTGAGCGTATCGTAGGCGACCCGCTCCATGCTCGGGCTGATGGCGAGCGCGCCGGCCGAGGAGATCGCGATGGTATAGCCGTCAGGTGCGCTCTTGGCGACCGCGTCAGTACCAAGCACGCCGCCCTGGCCGCCGCGATTGTCGATCAGCACCGGCTGCCCTGACAGCTCCGACATGCGCTGGCCGATCACCCGCGCGATGATGTCGTTGGGGCCGCCGGCCGGGAACGGCACGATCAGCTTGATTGGCTTGGCCGGGAAATTCTGGGCGCAGGCCAGGGTCGGAAACAGAAGCAAGGCCGCGAGAAGGAGCGTACGCCGGTTGGTCATGCAGGCTCCCTGAAGCATGATCCGGAAAAGTGTGCAGCGGTTTTCCGAGAGGATCATGCGCAAACAATAAATCGCCTATCCGTTGAGCAGTTTCAGTGCTTCTTCGTGAACCCTGGCGTCGCCGGCCGCGACGATGCGGCCGCCGCCCTGCGCCGGCTTGCCTTCCCAGGTGGTGACGACGCCGCCGGCGCCGGTCACGATCGGAATCAGGGCTGCAATGTCGTAAGGCTTCAGCTCGGTCTCGACCACGAGATCGACGTGACCCGCCGCCAGCATGCAATAGGAGTAGCAGTCGCCGCCATAGCGCGACAGCCGCGCGCCCTTCTCGATGCGGCCGAAGATGGCGCGGTCGCGCTCGTTCATCAGCAGCGGGCTGGTGGTGTAGGTCGTCGCCTCCGACAGCGAAGCACAGCGCCGGACCTGGAGCCGGCGCTCGCCGGAGGGGCCATTATAATGAGCCGAGCCGCTGTCGCCGGAAAAGCGTTCGCCGATGAAGGGCTGGTGCATCATGCCGTAGACCGGCGTGCCCTTGTGCAGGAGCGCGATCAGCGTGCCCCAGATCGGAAAGCCGCCGATGAAGGATTTGGTGCCGTCGATGGGGTCGAGCACCCAGACGTAATCCGAATCCTCGCGCTCGTTGCCGAATTCCTCGCCGACGATGCCGTGCTGGGGAAAGTTGGCCTTGATCAGACGCCGCATCACCGCCTCCGCGGCGCGGTCGGCCTCGGTTACGGGGTCGAAATCCTTGGTCTTGCTCTTGTCCTCGATCGACAGCGAGGTGCGGAAGAACGGCAGGATGGTTTCGCCGGAGGCGGTGGCGAGCCGTCCGATGAAGGCGGAGAAATCGATCACCGTCACGGCGTATCCTCAAAAAGCGAAAGTCGGGTGAAGCTCACTCCTGCCTAGCTCAAATCGGAAGGATCGTGCAGCGCTGTCTTGCTTTTGCACCCTGGTATTTTGGATGCGGGAAGCGTTCGCCTCGTCAAAGACACCGCTGGGCAAATATCGATCATTGAGTTGAAACCTTAGTTCCGGATCTGCCTCGTTGGTATGCAAATGATTATCAACCCATTGAATTTACTTATCAAAGGAACTGAATCCGGGTTTCTCTGGAAGCAACCGAGCTATGTCCTCATTGCATGGGAAACCGCTCGAAAGCCCTTGCACTTTGTGCGTCGCGGCCGCATATTGTTGCGGTGCGGTAGCGCTTTTCGCGTTACTGCTGCCCTCCTTGGGCGTTTCCTCCCTAGACTTGGGCCGCTTCTTCATTAGAAGCGGCCCTTTTTTCTTTCAGCCTCTCATTTCTTTAAGCCTTGGCTTTCATTTCAATGCGCGCCGCGAAACGCGCTCGCGCTGATCGCACCCAACACCATTGTTCGAAGAAAAACGTCGCGCTTATTCCGCCGCGGCCTGGAACGGGCCGAGATCGCCGAACGGGACCGTGGTCGCCAGCACGTCGGCGAGCACGCCGAAGTCCGACGCCACTTGCGCAAAGCGCGGACTGCGCTCGCGCCGCCGCTCGTCCATGTAGATCGCGCGGTTGAGCTCGAGCTGCACGGCGTGGAGGCCGCTGGCCGGGTTACCGTAATGCTCGGTGATGAAGCCGCCGGCATAGGGCTTGTTGCGGCCGATCGAATAGCCGAGCCCGGCCATGGTCTCCTCGACCCGGTCGGGCAATAGCGGCGTGCAGCTCGTGCCGTAGCGGTCGCCGATCACGATGTCGGGCCGCCGCGGCTCGTCGCGGGAGACGCCGACCGAGGGCATCGAATGGCAGTCGACCAGCACGACGGTGCCGAACATCTGGTGCACCTTGTTGATCAGCCGGCGCAGCGCGCGATGATAGGGCTTGTACAGCGTCTCGATCCGCCCCAGCGCGTCGTCGACCAGGATGCGCTCGCGATAGATCTCCTGGCCGTCGCCGACCACGCGCGGAATGGTGCCGAGCCCGCCGGCGACCCGCATCGAGCGGGTGTTGGCAAAGCTCGGCAGGCGCCCGGTGAACATCCGGGGATCGAGCTCATAGGGCTCACGATTGACGTCGACATAGGAGCGCGGAAAGTTGACCCGCACGGTCGGAAAGCCGCGCTCGCTGAGATGGCCGATCAGCTCGTCCATGAAGGAATCTTCGGAACGCCGCAGCGTCGGCAGGTCGATCCTGGAGGCGCTGAGGAATTCGTCCGGATAGGTCGAGCCGGAATGGGGCGAGTTGAAGATAATCGGCGCGCGCCATTGCGCGGGCTCAACGATCTCGAAGGCGGGCGACTTGTCGCCGTCAAACCGGGTCATCTTCTCAGGCTTCGTCCCTTGGTGTCAGGCTTCATCCCTTGGCAATCAGGCTTCGCCCCTTGGTATCAGGCTTCGCCCCCTTTGGCGCCGCACGATCCAACAAGCCCAGCACCGGCCTCAACGCATTGATTCGGCCGATCGAGCGGCTCTTATGTGTCGTCATTGTCCGGAATCGCAACCATCCTGCCAAGCGAAAAGATGAGATCTGCGCTGGAACATGTCTTAACCCTGCGGGCAGCGAGGTGGGGACCGGCAGGTACGGCTCGATTGCTTCGTGCCGTATTCCGGTTCACAAGAGTCTGGCAGCGCGAGCTGCGGACGGTAAAGATTTTCACCCCAAATTTACCCTCCGTCGGGCTTAGTGACCTCCGCTGATATCCTCTGGGGATTCGACATTTCCGCCATGCCAAAGATCCTGCTCGCCGAAGACGACAACGACATGCGCCGTTTCCTGGTCAAGGCGCTGGAAAACGCCGGTTTTCAGGTCTCGTCCCACGATAACGGCATGGCCGCCTATCAGCGGCTGCGGGAAGAGCCGTTCGAGATGCTGCTCACCGACATCGTGATGCCGGAGATGGACGGCATCGAGCTCGCCCGCCGGGCCTCGGAACTCGACCCCGACATCAAGATCATGTTCATCACCGGCTTCGCCGCGGTCGCCCTGAACTCGGATTCGGACGCCCCCAAGAACGCCAAGGTGCTGTCCAAGCCCGTGCATTTGCGCGAATTGGTCAGCGAAGTGAACAAGATGCTGGCGGCCTAAATCGGCCCCCTTCCGTCCTTGCACCGGCTCCCCTGAGCCGTTATAGGGACCCGACCCGATCTAGACGACATCTAGGGCGCGTAGCTCAGCGGGAGAGCACTACCTTGACATGGTAGGGGTCACAGGTTCGATCCCTGTCGCGCCCACCACGCTTCGCCTTCGGCTTCGCGTGGCACAGCCAAGACCTCTCGGGCGAAGCGTGTCCGGCGTAGCTCGAAGAGCGTAGACGGACTGGGGCGTTCTGCTCCGCAGCCTGGAACGTCCAGACGCGCTCCCGCATTGGTTCGCCATGCCGAAAGTATTCAAGCGTGGCGACCATGTCAGCTGGAATTCCGAGGCCGGCCGGGTGCGCGGCCACATCCTCCGCGTGCACACCAAGGACGTCGAGTACAAGGGCTACGTCCACCATGCCAGCCCCGACGATCCGCAATACGAGATCAAAAGCGACAAGACCGATCACGTCGCCTTGCATAAGGGCCGGGCGTTGCACTTGCTCCGGAGCTGACGGGCGATGGCTCACCCATTCTTCACGATCGGCCACGGCACACGTCCAATCGGTGAATTCGTTGTCCTGTTGCAGAGCGTGTCCGTCACGCATCTCGTCGACGTCCGCACCGTGCCCCGCTCGCGCACCAATCCCCAATACAATCGCGAGGCCCTGTCGCAAGCACTCGGGGCCGTTTCGGTCGACTATGAGCATATCGCCTCGCTCGGCGGCCTGCGCAGCCGCAAGCGGGAGATACCGCGCGAGACCAATGCTTTCTGGCAGAACGACAGCTTTCACAACTATGCCGACTATGCGGTGAGCGAGAGCTTTCGCGAGGGGCTCGCGCATCTGCGCGAACTCGGGCAGGCGCAGCGATGCGCCATCATGTGTGCCGAGACGGTATGGTGGCGCTGCCACCGGCGGATCATCACCGATTACCTGCTCGCCGGCGGCGAGAGCGTGTTTCACATTACGGGACCCGGGGAGGTCAAACTGGCCGAGATGAATCCGGCGGCGCACATGATGGCTGACGGCCGCTTGGTTTATCCCGCGGAAAGTTAGCAAATCGTGCTATTCGCGGCTATGATTGCTGCAGTCCGTGATCCTCTGGGGGAGTGGGTTATCGCTACCCGTCACCCATAGGATCTATGATCCTCTTGGTCCGCGACGTGAGTTTGCCATGAGCATTTCCGTGCTCGAACAGGTCAGAATCCAGGCGCAGGTGTTGGTGCCCTTGGTCAAGGCGCTCCAGGCCGAGCTCGGCGAGACGCATGCCAATGCGCTGGTGCGCAAGGCGCTCGGCGATCTCTATCGCGGTTTCGGCGAGGAATTCTGGAAAGCCAAGAACGAGAACAATCTCGGCAAGGCGGTGTCCTCCGCCTTCCAGACCTATGCCCGTGACGACGCGCTCGCTTACAATATTGTCGAGCAGACCGAGGACGTCTTCGCGCTTGATGTGAAGCGATGCGCCTATGCCGAGTTCTACAAGGCGCTGGGCGAGCCCAAGCTCGGCTTTCTCCTGGTCTGCACCGCCGACTTTGCGACCGCCGAAGGTTTCGGCCCCGACGTCGCGCTGACGCGAACGCAGACCATCATGCAAGGCGCTCCGCATTGCGACTTCCGCTACCGGCGCGATCCGGGCGGATCACGGTGAAGGAACTCCGACCCATGCGAACGGGCTGTCTTGCCCTAGCTGTATTGTCGCTGATTGCGTCGCGGGCCGACGCAGCCGCCATCGACTGGCAGGCCGAGCTCCAGCGCTGTCGTGTGCTGCGCGAAAACGTGGCGCCGTTGCTTCAGGCCGGCGAGGGGATCTCGGCGGTCGGCCGCTCCAACAGATCCGTGCGTCGCTGCATATGGATCCAGCGCATGGCGGTACGAAGGAAGATTCCGGGCGCGGAGACGTGGTAACGCGGGCGCCTCTCAGGGGGACGCCTCCTTCGGCCCGCGCAGCAGGTCCTTCAATCCGGTCGGATAGCGGCTTGGTGCTGGCCCGAACGTGCCGCCTGGCGCAGCCTTGATCCGTGACTCGCCGCCTGCCATTGTCCGATCCTTCGCGGCGGCGAACCTGGCATTCGGCGAAACTGTATCGCTCACCGCGGATGTGGAAAAAAGGCAGGTTACCGAAATGAGCAGCGTGAACAAGCCCGGCGGCAACTACCTGCCGGTGATCATCCATGGTGAAATTGCGTATGTCAGTGGTCAGCTGCCGCGTCGCGGCGAAGACCTGCTGTACTCAGGCAAAGTCGGCGCAGGTGTCGATGTCGCCGCAGCACAGAAAGCTGCTGCACTCTGCGCTGATCTCTGCATTTCGGCCATCAACCACGCAACAGGCGGAGAGGACAAGATCGTCCAGGTCTTGCAGCTCGTTGGATACATCGCCTCGGCGCCTGGATTTACGCAGCAATCGCAAGTCATGAACGGCGCCTCCGACCGGCTGATCGAACGCCTAGGTGATCGCGGTCGTCATACGCGTACATCTGTTGGCGTCGCCGAGTTGCCGCGGGGCGCACCGGTCGAGCTGAGTATGATTGCCGCTGTTCGGTCGTAGATGGCATGTTTGCTCGGTGATCGTCAGGTTCCGAAGTCCGCGATGTGATGCGCCGCGACGAAAGGGGCCTATTCGACCAGATACTTCTTCACCGCAGCCTCGTCCCACGCGATCCCGTTGCCGGGCTCCTCGTTCGGCAGGGCAAAGCCGTCCTTGATGATCAGCCGCGTCGCCAGCACCGCGTCGGCCCAATCGACATATTCCAGCCAGTGCGCGGTGGGCGTTACGCAGAGCAGATGCGCGCTGACTTCCGAGAACAGATGCGTCGACATCTCGATGCCGGCGGCATGCGCCAGCGCGGCGGCGCGCAGCCAGCCGGTGACACCGCCGATGCGCTGCACGTCGGGCATCACGTAGTCGCAGGCTTCCGCTGAGAGCGCGGTCTGCATCGCGAAGGCGCTGTCGAAATTCTCGCCGATCTGGACCGGCGTGCGCAGCGCATCCGCGATGCGGGCGTTACCCTCATAATCGTCGTGACGGATCGGCTCCTCGATCCAGGTGAGCCCCTCATCGTCGAGCATCTCGCCGCGGCGGATGGCCTCGCTGACCGTCAGCGCCTGATTGTAGTCGCACATCAGCGTCACGTCGTCGCCGACGGCCTTGCGCACCGCGCGCACCACCTTCAGGTCTTCCCGTGCATCGGGACGGCCGACGCGGATCTTTGCGGCCTGAAAGCCCTCGGCCAGCAGCTTGTGGGCTTCCTCCACCGCGGCACCCGCCGGCATGATGCCGAGCCCCTTCGAATTGTAGGCCCTGACCGGTCTCGGCGCGCCGCCGAGCAGCCGCGCTAGCGGAAGGCCGCGTGCGCGCGCCAGTGCGTCCCATGCCGCCATGTCGATGCCGGATTGTGCCAGCCGCTGCAGGCCGGCGAGCCCCAGCAGGGTGAAGCGCTGGGTCAGCTTGCGCTCGATCTCGAACGGTAGCAGCTCGTCGCCCGCAAGCAGCTCCGACATTTCCGCGACCATCGCCGTCAACGGCTTCAAGGCCGATGGTGTGATCGAGAACAGATAGGCGTGCCCCCGCACGCCCAGGTCGGTCTCGCAGTCGATCAGCACCAGAGGCGCCTTTGCGACCGCTCCGGTCGAGGTTTTGAGCGGGAGGTTCATCGGCACGATCACGGGGCGCGCATTGAAGCGCTTGATACGGATGGTCTCGGTCATTTGAGGGATCTCCCGGTGGAGTGAATGCAGATTAATGCCGATCTTAAACATTCGCCATGAAACGAAAAGCCGCTTGGCGTGACCACCATAAAATGGGGTTGCGCGGGAGCGCGTTTATTGGCTCTGTTCCGCATCCCCCGAGTTCGAGACAAGAACGCTCATCACGGAGCCAAAGAGTGAAGCAAGAGATCTCCGAAGAACAGCGCAAGAGTGGCATCCTGACCGGTGCCGCGGTCGCCTTCCTCCTGCTCGCTTTGCCGCTCGCAGTGTGGCTGGACCTGACCGAACTCAGCAAGACCGCGCTGCGCCGGCAGGCGATCGACCTGAATTCGGTGATCACGAGCGTGCGCAGCTATTACGCGACCAACGTGGTCGGGCGCATCATCGCCAATCCGAACGGCACGACCAGGGTGGTTCACAACTACGAATCCGTCCCCGGCGGGGTCCCGATCCCGGCCACGCTGTCGCTGGAGCTCGGGCGGGTAATCGGCGCGCAGCAGGAAAACATCACCTACCGTTTCGTCTCGGACTTCCCGTTCCAGAATCGCGCCCCGCACCAGCTCGACAAGTTCGAGAAGGATGCGCTCGAATCGCTTCGCAACGATCCCGAGCAGAAGATCGTCGAGACCGAGACGTCGCTGTTCAACGACAAGGTCCGCTTGATCGCTCCGGTGACGATGGGCCCGGCCTGCGTCAGCTGCCACAACAGCCACCCCGAAAGTCCGAAGAAGGACTGGAAGGTGGGTGACGTCAGGGGCATCCAGGAGGTGATCATCGCCCAGCCGATCGCCGCCAACATCTTCTCGTTCAAATTCCTCTTGGCCTATTTCCTGATCGCGGCCGGCAGCGGCTTGTCGTTTCTCTCGCTGCAGCGCCGCCAGGCGAGCCGCATCAAGGGCATGAACAGGGAGCTCGAATCCGCCAACGACTTCCTGGCTTCGCTCTCGATGAAGATCTCGCGTTACATTCCGCCGCAGGTCTACCGAAGCATCTTCTCTGGCCAGAAGGACGTCACCATCCACACCGAACGCAAGAAGCTCACCATCTTCTTCTCGGACATCCAGAACTTCACCGCGACGGCGGAGCGGCTCCAGCCGGAGTTGCTGACCCAGCTTCTCAACGAGTATTTCACCGAGATGTCGGGGGTCGCCCACGAATTTGGCGGCACCATCGACAAGTTCATCGGCGATGCCATGCTGATCTTCTTCGGCGATCCCGAGACCAAGGGCGACCGCGCCGACGCCCAGGCCTGCCTCCAGATGGCCTGGCGCATGCAGCACCGCCTCACCGAGCTCAATGCGAAATGGCGCGCCTCCGGCATCGAGCTGCCGTTCAAGGCGCGCATGGGCATCAATTCCGGCTATTGCAATGTCGGCAATTTCGGCAGCAGCGATCGCATGGACTACACCATCATCGGTGCGGAGGCGAACCTCGCCGCGCGCCTGCAATCGATCGCCGAGCCCGGCGGCATCGTGCTGAGCTATGAAACCTTTGCGCTGGTCAGCGACATCGTCCGCGCCCACGCGCTGCCCGCGATCACGATGAAAGGCATCAGCCGCGAAGTGATTCCGTACTCCGTGGATGCGCTGAACGACGCTTCAGTGGAGACAAGCGGCATCATTACCGAGCGTGCCCCCGGGCTGGAGCTCTATCTCGACCCCGCGGTGGTGAAATCCGGCGACGCAGCGCGGGTGCGCTCGCTGCTGGAGAACGCGCTGGCCTCGCTGAAGCCGGTGTGAGGCAGGGCTGTCGCAGTCGCAGTTGAGGTTGTCGAACGTGCTCGGCCTGCATGGTTCGAGACGCCCGCTCTGGCGGGCTCCTCACCATGAGGGTCGGATTTCTCGCTGCGAAAACGCGACCTCATCCTGAGGGCCTGCCTAGGCGGGCGTCTCGAAGGATGGCCGCGGGCGAGCTCCCAGTCACGTTTTCTCCGTGCGCTACCGCTGCCAGCGTGAAGCAACTCACCGCGCCGCGCCTTCCGTAAACGCCGTCTCGATCACGTCGCCGAAGGGTTGCCAGGAACGGCCGTCGAACTGGACCAACCGCATCTGCCTGATCGGCAGGTAGCTGGTCGGCGAGGTGTTCATCCTGATGTTGGGCAGGGCGACCGAGGGCTGATAATTCCTCAGCGAAGCCGCCTGACGCATGATGTTCTCGCGCGATAAATCGTCGCCGCATTGCTTCAGCACCTGCGTCAGCGCCTCGGCCGCGGCGTAGCCATAGAGCGCGGCGCTGTTGTTGGTGCTTTCGTCGTGATGGTATTTGTCCATGAAGGCGAACCAGTCCTTCATGGCGGGATCGTCTTTCCACGCGGGATCGCTCGGATCCTTGAGGAAAGCCGCCGAGATCACGCCGGAGGAATTCTCCAGGCCTGCGGGCGCCATCGCATTGGCGATCGAGGCCGAGGCGTCGTTGACGATGAAGACCGGGCGCCATCTCATTGCCGCCGCCAGCTTGATCACCTTGGACGCCGTCGACGGTACACCGAGAAAGACGAAAATATCGGCGCCGGCGCGCTTGAGGATCGAGACGTGTCCGTCGAGATGCTCATCGGCAATGTCGAAGGCGATGTCGACGAGGACGAGACGGTTCAGATCGCCAAGTCCTTCCTCCATGCCCTTGAGAAGCGCACGCCCGAACTGGTCGTTCTGCCAGAGCACCACGATCTTCTTCCTGGGATAATAGGCCTGAAGATAGTTGGCGTAGATGCGCCCCTCCGACCGGAACGACGGCTGCCAGCCCATGGTCCAGGGAAACGCCTTGGCCTGGCTCAGCTCCTCGTCGCCGGAGGCGACGAACAGTTGTGGGATCTTCTTTGCGTTCAGATACCAGCGCGTGGCGAGATTACCGGGCGTGCCGAACGATCCGAACATCAAATGCACGTCGTCCGTCTCGACCAGATTGCGCGTCAGCTCCAGCGCCGTCATCGGATCGGAATTGTCGTCGCGGGTGATGAAGCGGATCTTGCGACCGTTGATGCCGCCGCGCGCATTGATCATGTCGAAATAGGCCGCTTCCGCCTGGCCGATGGCGCCGAACTCCGAGAGCGGTCCCGAATACGGCATGACATTGCCGATGCGGATTTCGTTGTCGGCGGTGGGTTGATCGGCGCGTTGCTCGGACATCGCGCCGAGCGACGCGAACGCGATCATCGAAACGAACAGCATCCTGCCGATGACGCCCATGCTCAACACCTTGTCGTTCGCCCCCAACGAGGTCGGCTCACTCCGCAGCAAGAGGAGTTGATCTACGTCAAGCGTTTGTCATTCGTGTGTCTTGGTGGCTCGTTTCGAAGTTGCTCGTCGCGCCGGGCCAAATGGCAGCCGTACTGACGGAGGGGCCGCTACGGCAGCCCGCGCGCCTCGAGCTGATGCACCAGCAGCAGCGTCGGCTCGGCGAGGCTGTCGCCGGAGCCGTCGAGGCCGAAGGCGCTCGCGATGCCGTCGCGGCTGCGCAGCAGCGCGCTACGCGGACAATGGCCGGCGCCGCAGAGCGTCTTCTTCAAGGTTTCGCCCTGCGCCGTGATGCCGGCGGAATCATCCGCAGCCCAGGCCAGCACGATCGGGACGTCGACATTGAGGATGCCAGGGAAGACCGAGCGCTTGTTGTACTGGCTGGCGTCGCTGCCGAGATAGGCCTTCTCGCTGTCGCTCGCGTCCTTGCCGGCGCGGTAGACCCCGGACACCAGCACGACCGCCGCGACATCGGCGCGGTCGGTCTGGAGTTCGGGATGGGCCAGCAGGGTGGCGACATGGAAGGCGCCGGCGCCGTAGCCGACCGCGACGATCTCGCGGGCATCGCCGTTGAACAGGTCGATATTGCCGTGGACCCAGGACAGCGCCGCCGCCACGTCGGTCGCACCCGCCGGCCACGTCGCCGAGGGCGCCAGCCGGTAGTTGACGCGCACGCCGATCATGTCGTTGCGGGCGGCAAAGCACATGGCCTGGTCCTGGATCTGGCGCGACAGCTCCGGCGCGGCGCGGTCGCCAGTGAAGGTGTCGCCGGTCACGAACAGCAGCACCGGCCGCGGCGTATCCGCCTTGGTCGTGGCGGTGGCGACATCGAGCACATTGGCTTCGCTCTCGCCGTAGCGCAGGCCGCGCGAGAAGGTGACCTGCTCGCACAGCCGCGCGGTGCCGCCTGCGGTGGTGTCGCTGTCGGTGAGGCCGACCCGGACGAGATCGGACGGCGCGGCCGGCGGCATCGGAAGCGGACCGTGTGCGGAGGCTGCCGTCACGCCCAGAATCAGAAAAAATGCGAGAAAATTCTTCATGTCGGTGTTGGCCCTGCGTGCCCGATATGGGCTCGCGCGTTTGGCCCGTCTTTTCAATTCGCCTTATTAGTTAGTTGGTCATGAGGCGATTTCACGGCACCCATGGTTCTCTCGGCGCGTCCTCCACGCGTGGTTCAATTCCCCGGCTGGAACGTGCAATCCGCGCCGCTGCCGTCCTTCCGGCGGATGGCGTTGGGGTCGATCGTGCAACTCAGCTTGGTCAGGCTCTCGAAATTCGATCCTGCGGCGCCGTCGGGCGGAATGCCGGCCAGGGCTTCGGTGGCGAAGATCTCGCCGGCCGTGGAGCCGTTCACCGTCCTGGTCTTCTTGCCGAAGGTGACCTCGCAGTTCCGGATGGTGATGTCCACATTACCGGCGCGACAGACGATTCGATCGGCGGTCACCACGATCGGCTTCTTGTAGGGAATGTCGCTGTTGGCGGCGAACAGCATCGCCATCGCCTTCTTCTCGGCGCCGGACAGGACCGATGACAGCGGCGCGATCACCCCCGCGAGCGCCAGCGCCGTCGAGCCCGAGACTTTTGCGGGCGTCGCGTCGGATGCATCGGCGACGCCGGAGGCAGTTCCGACAACGAGGGCGCAGGCGAGGATCAATCGACCGGCTTTCATCTTGCCTCCCTGGGCCTGCCATCGCGGCTTCCCTTCCGGGCGGCGCGTGGAACCAGTTTAGCATGTAAACGCGAATTGGAAGGCAAGTTCGCCGGGCCTTGCGCCTTTGCGCGGTGCGGCTGTTTTGCCCCGAGGTGTCAAACGGTTACGCCGCGGGGCCGAGCCTCGCGCCGACACGGCCGTTCTACTGTGCATGGGGTTGTTTTCGCGTTTTTTTTGTTGGGCCGGCCGGTCAGGTCTGCTTCATCGTCCGGAAGGTGATGGAATAGCGGCGCGCCTCGACCGGCGGGATGCTGTGCTCCCATTGCGACCGCGCCTCGCCGTCCATCATGTAAAGCGAGCGCGGCAAGGCTTCGAGCGTGTGACGCTCCCATTTGTCGCCGTTACGACGGCGGAAGCGGAATTTGCAGGACGAGCCCAGCGACAGGCCGAGGATTTTGTCGAAATGCGGCTTGTCGCGATGCCAGCCGATGCCGACGCCGGCATCGTATTCGGTGCAGAGCACCTGCCGCACGCTGCCGCCGGCGAGACCCGCCCATGCCTCGACCTGCCGCGCGACAGGAAGCACCCAGTCCGGGATCGGCTCGGCCTCGGCCAGCCGCTGCTCTGTGTAGTCATAGCGATAGCCGAAGGACGCCACCCGGCGGTTGCCCTCGAAGGCGCCGAACTGGAAGCGCTGGAGCGGCAATGCTGCGATGCGGCCGATGAGCGCCTGCTCGACGGCGGCCTCGACGAAGTCATCGGCATAGCGAAGGCCGGCAGGCCCTGCTTGCGGATCGGCGAACAAACCAAGCTGCGTCATTCCTCGCATTTCCGTGATGGAACCTAATGGTGGCTGATGCGACTTACATATGACGCGGAAAGTAACGTGCGAGGCTGTCATGGCAGAGAAGCATACCGCCGATCCGGCAGAGATCATGCGGGCGACCGGTCATCCTGAACTGGAATACGCCGCCGGCTGGACCATCGCCGGTCTGGTCACCATCGGCACCATCGTCGCCGCCTGGGTGTTCGCGATCTAGCCCATTGGAAACTGGAGCTCGAACGCCGCGCCCTGATCGGTCGGTTTGAGCCTGATCGAGCCGTCATGGCTCGCCATCACCGCGCGCGCGATCGCGAGACCCATCCCGGTGCCGCCCTGGTCGCGGCGGGTGGTGAAGAACGCGTCGAAGATCCTGTCGCGGTTCGGCGCGGAGATCGGCTCGCCGTCATTGCTTACCGTCAGACGCAGGGTCGTGCGCTCGTCGATCGCCTCCAGGGTGATAGCCCCAGCCTTGTGCCGCATCGCATTGTCCGCGAGATGCGACAGCACGATCAGCGCCTTCTCGGCCGACATGCCGATCATCAGGTCGAGGCTGCCGCTGGCCTCGATCGAGCTCGTCGGAAAGCGGCTCCTGAGGTCGGCAATCACGGGCGCCAATTCCGTGCGCTCGTTTTGCGGCAGGCTTTCGGCACGCGCGAGTTCGCGCAGCCGCTGCGCCATCGCTTCCAGCCGCTTTGTGTCGGACAGGATGTTGGCGATGAACGTCTCCTGCTCGGCCGGCGTCAGGCTGCCCGCTTTGCCCTGAACCGAATCCTGCAACAGCTCGGCGGCGCCCTTGATCGAGGTCAGCGGCGATTTCAATTCGTGGGTGAGATGGGCCGAGAACGTCGCGATATAGTCCGAGCGCCGCGCCAGCTGTTCGGCCATGCCGAGGAAACTGTGTGAGAGCTGCGCGAACTCGCGCGTACCGTAATGTCGGAGCGGCCTGAACGCCTCACGGTCGCCGCGGCCTATTCTGGTGGCACGATCGATCAGTTCGCGCATCGGCAGCGTGATGGTGCGCGAGAATACGAGGCCGATCGCGATCGTGCCGAGAACCACGGCGAGCCCCGCCAGCACGAACTTGGCCCGCTCCTGATAGAGATGGTCGAAGATGTTACTCGGCGTCCGCGTCGTGTAGATCACCCCCGCGACGCGGTTGTTGACGATGACAGGCATTGCCGAAAACACGTGGACGCCGAGGCCGCGGCTGAAGGAGTAGATCGACGGCGGCGGCTTGTCGGGCACGCGGTTGCGCAAGGTGGCGCGGTATTGCCCATGCAGCGCGTCCGCGACCTCCTCGATGTGGGCGAGCGACTGCCCGACCTCCTGCCGCCCGGCGATCACCACGCCTTGGGGATCGAGGATGCGAAAGCCTGCCAGCGTCATCTTTTGGGTCTCGCGGATGATCGGCGTCAGCTTTGCGCCGATCTCGACATAGACGGGCTGCGGCGGCTGTGGAGCGGTTTGCGCCTCTGGCCGCCGCCGCAGCAGGTCGTTGGCGGTGAGGTCAAGCGCGGGACGGATCGGGGTGACCTGGTCGCTTGGATCAGGCAGCACGTTCGTCGGCACTTCGGCACCGAGCGTGAGGCCCCTATCGAGCCTTGCTGTGACTTCCTGCGCGTAGATCGTCGCGAGCACGCGGCTCTGCGCGATCAGCTCGGCCTGGGTCTGGCGGATCAGCTGGTTGTCGTAGAGACGGAAGAAGAACAGGCCGACCAGCGGCAGCACGCCGACGGTCGCCAGCACCGTGAAGATCACCAGGGTGAGCGACGGCCGCCATTTGTCCGGCGCCGCGCTCATGCCTCTTTCTCGCAGCGGCCGAGCTTGAAGCCCACGCCGTGGATGGTCTCGATGGCATTGTCGCAGGCCAGCGCCGCGAGCTTGGCGCGGATGTTGCGGATGTGGCTGTCGATGGTGCGGTCGGAGACCTGGATGTTGAGCTGGTAGGCGGCCCGCATCAGCTGCTCGCGATTGAACACCGAGGTCGGCCGGGTCAGGAACGCGCGCAAGATGCCGAACTCGATCGCGGTCAGCTTCAGCGGCGTGCCGGCGAACGACGCGACATGCTGCTCGGGATCGATCAACAGGCCGCCTTGCGCGAGTGCCGACGGCCCCGCCTTGGCCTCGCCATTGCGCGGGCCGAGACGGCGCAGGATGACGTTGACCCGCGCCACCAGCTCGCGCGGGCTGAACGGCTTCGTCACGTAGTCGTCGCCGCCGATCTCGAGGCCGAGGATGCGGTCGATCTCCTCGTCGCGCGCCGACAGGAACAGGATCGGCACGTCGGAGCCTTTGCGCACCTCGCGGCAGACGTCGAGGCCGTCGAATTCGGGCATGCCGATGTCGAGCACGATCAGGTCAGGTCTGTCGGCGGCAAAGCGGCTCAGCGCCTCCTTGCCGTCGCGCGCCTCGATTACGTCCATGCCGGCTTTCTTTAGCGCAACGCGGATGACCTCGCGGATGTGGCCCTCGTCGTCCACGATGAGAATGCGATGCGCCAAGAACCTCTCCGCTCCCCGTCAGCCTGCCGGCCGAACTTTCTCCAGCGCGTACAGCCTGCGCTGGAGCCGCCAGTTCCGAAAGCCCCAGCTCCGCCAGGCCATATCCTGACGCTGGACTTCTACAAGCCGATCGCGCCGCGACACAAGGCAGTCGTCGCCCGGGCGATGAGCGATGACCTTGTCGAGGGCAGGCAGCGCCTGTGGTCCGAGTGTGAGGAGATAGTTGGCGTCGATGCTCAGGCCCTTACCCGACATTTCGTTGCTGTGGCTCAGATTATAGTCGGCGATGAACGCATCGAAGTTCATCAGCGAGCAGCCATACAGCGCGATCGTTAACGCGATCAGATTGGCGCCGACGAGCCATTGGTTGGACCTGTCGAGCACGATCCGGGCCACGATCAGGATCAGCCCGAGCGCCACCAGCCCCATCCAGATGAAGGCGGCGATGCGCCAATAGGTCAGCATGTAGATGTCGACGTAGAGGTCGAGGCGGAGGATGGAGGACGCGACCAGAAGCACATTCTGCCCGACCCAGAGATAGACCAGCGCCCGGATCACCTTTGATTTCTCGACCGGTCCACCCGGACGCATCGCCACTAGCACGAAGGCGGCGGCGAGGAGGGCGGTGGCGATCAGCGGGTAGGCGCCGCGATGGGCATAGCCCGCATATGTCAAATTGGCCGGCAGCGCGACATGGCCCCAGAGGTAGATGCCGTCGAGAATGGACTGTGCCGCGAACAGCAGATTGAACAGGATCAGCGAGCGCAGGATGGTGGAGGGGCCCAGGAACTGAGCCGAGACTTGGGACGGCAGCGGCGGCGGCACGGAGCCGTCGACGACCGTCGTGGTGGCAATCGTCCTGCGCCGCCAGCGCACATGGATGAACGGCCAGACCAGGGCCAGCATCATGGTCCAGAACAGCACGCGCGGGATGCTGATATACTCGAAGATGAGCTTTGGATTGAGCAGAGACACCCACTGCTCGATCACCGGATTGGCCGCCGCGAACAGCGCGACGAAGACGGTGCTCATCACAGCAGGCATCAGCCAGAGTGCGATGCCCCGGGTGAACCCCGACATGTTGAAGATCTGCAGCGCGTCGAGGAAGAATCTGAAGGGCCCGAGCAGGAAGAAATTGCGCAGCGCGCGCGCACGTTCAGTGAGCCCGGTCGTTTCCGGATTGGTCGCGATCAGAAGCGCAATGGCCAGCGCCATGGTGAGGATCAGGAAGGACAGCATGTTGAGCTCCTCGACCGCCGGTGCGAGGCCGGCGACGAGAATGGCCGCGCCGATCATGGCGCGCCGCAGATCCAGGGCCGCATGATTGAACAGCATCGACACGCAAGCCATCGCGATCACAAACAGCGTCAGCGACAGCCCGATCCTCGGACCATAGAACAGCCAGTCGGCGAGCGCAGCGAGAACCAGCGCGAGGCCGACCTTGGCCGGGATCGAGGAATGCCTGATCGGCTGGATTTCCGCTGCAACTGTCGAAGCCAGGCTCGTCATTTCAAGAAGACCTTTCGTGATGGGTGGCATCACGAAGTCTGAACGTCGTTTGTGCAGAAGGCGGGATCGTCGTCTGCACGGCTTCAGGAGTCTTTTGCAGATTATGTGCAGGCGCGGTTTTAGTCCTTACGCGGCGCAAATCGCTTTGATAGGTGCGATGCATACATCACCTTGGGCGTGACGCATCATGCAGCTCTTCAACCGCACCGGTCTCATCCTGCTCTGGCTGGCCGCCCCTCTCGTCGCATTTGCGGCCGCTAACAAGAACGATCCCTATCTGCTCGTGCTGCGCGGCGCCGGAAACATCGCGCTTGTCGTCACAAGCATCGTGATCGTCATCGTGCTGCTGCGCAGGGGACGTTGGTGCACAACCGCCGGCAAGCTGCTCGTCATGCTCTGGTGCGTTCCGCCGCTCCTGATGTCGGCGGCGCACCTGAAATTCGAACTGCGCAAGCACGATGTTCTTGCCGCCAGTGCGGCCGAGGCGGGTCAGCTCGGACCTCACTTCATGGTCGGCTATTCCTCCCTCCCGGAGGTCGCGCGCCTCGCCGAGCAAGGCTTGATCGGCGGTGTCTACGTCACCCGGCACAACATCCGGGGCCGGACAGTCGAGGCGCTGCGTGCCGAGATCGCGGCGCTACAGGACAAGCGGCGCGCCGCCGGCCTGCCGCCGCTGGTCGTTGCGGCGGACCAGGAGGGCGGCATCGTCGGGCATCTTGCGCCGCCGCTGACGAAGCTGCCGGCGCTGGCGACGCTCGCCGGGCTTGCTCCCGATGACCAGCAGGCCAAAGCGGCAGAGTTCGGCCGCATCCACGGACGTGAACTCGCCGGGCTCGGCGTCAACCTCAATCTGGCGCCGGTGCTCGATCTCAAACCGCCGGTCCGGCGCAATCGCCTCGATTTTCACACGTTGATCGGTCAGCGCGCGATTGCGACCGATCCGACCGTTGTCGGCGCGATCGCGAGCGCCTATGTGCGCGGGCTGGAACAATCCGGCGTCGGCGCCACGCTCAAGCATTTTCCCGGCATCGGGCGCGTGCGCACCGACACGCATCATTTCAGCGCCAATCTTGATACGCCGGTGAAGGAGTTGGAAGCAACCGACTGGCTTCCGTTCCGCGAGGTGCTGTCGCATTCGCGCAGCGCGCTCATGGTCGGCCACGTCACGCTCACGGCCGTCGATCCCGATCGCGCCGCCTCGCATTCGAAGCGTGTCGTCGAGGAGATTATTCGCGACAAATGGGGCTATCAGGGCGTCGTCATGACCGACGATCTCGTGATGGGCGCGATCTACCAGCACGACGTCTGCCAGGCCGTTGTCGAGGCGATCAACGCGGGCGTCGATCTGCTGCTGGTCGCCTATGACGGCGCGCAATTCTACCGGATTTTCGCTTGCGCCCTGGATGGATCGCGGCGGGGCAAGCTCAATACGGCGATGCTGCGCGCGAGCGAAGCGCGGCTCGCGCGGGGTTTCCCGTCCGAGCAGGCGCGAGCCGCCTCACGCACCGTCAGCGTCGCCCGCCAAAACTAACCCTTCGCGAACTGGCGGTAGTCCGGCTCGCGATGAAACCAGAACTCGTAACCGGTGATGCCCTTCTGCATGGCGACATCGTGGATCGGCTGGTTGAGCGGGACGACGGGAACATCGCACATGCAGAGCGCGATGAAATCCTTCACGGCCTTGTCGTACTCGGCAGCATCCGTGGTGAACCGCGCCTTGTCGATCAGCGCGTCCATTTCCTTGTTCTGGTAGGAGGAGATGTTGAAGATCGAGTTGTTGCCGTGGAAATTCCAGTAGAAGTAATATTCGGGATAATCGAGCCAGCCGCTGAAACGATTCAGCGCGAGCGGCAGCTGCTTCTTGTTCAGCGTGGTGCGCCAGTTCGCGCCGGGAATTTTATCGATCGCCGCCTTGATTCCGATCTTGGCGAGGCTTTCCTGGATCAGGATCGCGGTCGGCTCGCCGACCGTGGCGGTGCCGGTGTCGAGCGACAACGTCGTCTCCAAGCCGGTTTCGAATCCCGCCTCCTTCATCAACGCCTTGGCCTTGTCGAGATCGGTGACGTAGGGAAACGCCTGCGGCCAAACCGGCTTTGAGACGTCTGCTACTCCGCCATACATGGGAACGGCACGTCCGAAGAACGCGCTGCTCTGGATCTGCTCATAAGGCATCGCCCAGGCGACCGCTTGGCGCAGCTTCACATTGTCGAACGGCGGCTTTGCGGTGTTGAGCGCGACCGACCAGAGCGCGTTCGGGATCGGCACGCCGGAGACCTTGACCTTGCCCTCCCGAATGATCTGCTCGAAGTCACGCGGCGCGAAGCCGCTGGAGATATCCGCATCGCCTCGTTCCAGCATGGCGCGGCGGGTGCCGGCGGAGGGGACGTCGCGCGCGATCACACGCTTGAGCTTCGGGAGAGGTCCGCTCTTCCAATCGTCGAAGCGCGCCAGCACGGTCTCACTGCCCGGCTTCCAGCTTTCGATCCTGTAAGCGCCGCCGCCCGCCTCGTTGTTCCTGAGCCAGGCCAGTGCCCACGGGTCTTCCGCCGTCGCGTTCTTTTTCGCGAGCTCCGAGTTGATGATGAAGGGCACGACCACCGCGACGTTGAACAGGAGCATCTTGTCCTTGCGCACATAGTCGATGCGGAAGGTGTGGTCGTCGACCACGACGAACTGCTCGGGCTTATCCAGCGACCCCGCCGACATCTGGAAGGTCGGAAAGCCGCCGACCTTCACCGCGCGGTCGAACGACCATTTGACGTCTTTCGCCGTGACCGGCGTACCGTCGTGGAATTTGGCGTCCTTCCGTAGCTTGAAAGTGCAGGACATGCCGTCGGCTGCAACCTCCCAGCTCTCGGCGAGTTCAGGCGCGAGCTTCTCGCGGTCATAAGACAGGGTGCCGTCGGGGAGCGTCTTGGAGGCGTAGCTCAGCAGGCGATCGTAGCAATTCCAGGACAGCCCGTTCACGGTCTGGTTGGAGCCGACGCCCTGCATGTCGAGCGAGTTCGGACCCAACTCCTGCACCATTAGCAACGTCTCGCTGCGCCCCTGCGCCGAGGCAAAGCGCGGAGCGAGGGCGGTCATTCCGGCAAGGCCAAGACCGCCGAGCACGCCGCGGCGGTTTAGGTTGAAAGATGATGCGCTCATGGGTGTCTCACTCTAGAGAGATTTGCACCATAAAGAGGCAAGGCGCATGCCATCGGCCGCGCTTCACGGCGTCGCATGCTCCGCGGACCTTCAATTCTACGGCGTCACCGCGCCGCGGCTCACGGCGCGCGGGGCGGTCAGCTCTTTCCAGGTGGAATTGGCGACATGCACGGGCGAGAACGCCGGGCGCTCGACATAATGGCCGTCGCCGGCCTCGGCGCGCAGATTGCCATCTTTCCAGACGATTCGGCCGCGCGACAGTGTCGCCGCCGGTCCGCCGGTGCATGAAAAGCCCTCGAACACGTTGTAATCGATCCGGCTCATCTGCCGCTTCGCGCTGATGGTCCTGCTCGCCTTGGGATCCCAAACCACGATATCCGCGTCCGAGCCGATGGCGACCGCGCCTTTGCGCGGATAGATGTTGAGGATGCGGGCGATGTTCGCAGAGGTCACTGCGACGAATTCTTCCTTCGTCAGCCGCCCCGTAGTGACGCCCGCGGTCCACAGCAGCGCGAGGCGATCTTCGAGGCCGCCGGTGCCGTTCGGGATCTTCCTGAAGTCGCCGAGCCCGAACCGCTTCTGCTCGGTGGTGAAGGCGCAGTGGTCGGTCGCGACCACCTGCAGCGAGCCGGCTTGCAGGCCGGCCCAAAGACTATCCTGATGCGACCTGTCGCGGAACGGCGGCGACATCACGCGCTGCGCGGAATGATTCCAATCCTTGTTTTGATATTCACCCGCGTCGAGCAGCAAGTGCTGGATCAGCGGCTCGCCGTAGACGCGCTTGCCCGCCGCACGTGCGCGCGCGATCGCCTCATGCGCTTCGCGGCAGCTCGTGTGCACGATGTAGACCGGCGTCCCAGTCATGTCGGCGATCATGATGGCGCGGTTAGTGGCTTCGCCCTCGACCTCCGGCGGCCGTGAATAAGCGTGTCCCTCGGGCCCGGTGACACCGCGCGCGATCAGCGCCTCCTGCATCAGGGCGACCACGTCACCGTTCTCCGCATGCACGACGGGCATGGCGCCGAGATGGGCGCAGCGAGCGAACGAGTTGTAGAGCTCGTCGTCGTTCACCATCAGCGCGCCCTTGTAGGCCATGAAGTGCTTGAAGGTGTTGATGCCGTAGGTTTTGACCACGGTCTCCATCTCGTCATGTATCTGCTTCGACCAGGATGTTACGGCCATGTGGAAGCCGTAGTCGGAGGCCGCCTTCTCAGATTTGTGTCGCCACTCCTGATAGGCCGCGAGCATCGACTGGCCTGGATCGGGCAGGCAGAAATCCACCACCATGGTGGTGCCACCGGCCAGCGCCGCCTTGGTTCCGATTCGAAATCGTCCGCGGTGACCGTGCCCATGAACGGCATTTCGAGATGGGTGTGCGGATCGATGCCGCCCGGGATGACGTAGGCGCCGCCCGCATCGATGATCTCGCACCCCGTCGCCGCATCGAGCGACCGCCCGACCGCGACGACGGTCTCGCCGTCGATCAGCACGTCCGCGCGGCGCGAATGATCATGATTGACGACGGTGCCGCCGCGGATGAGGAGGGGCATGGGAGGCTCCGGAGAGAGGCGTGAACCTCGCGAAGCTAGGCGCGCTGCATGCGCCGCGACAGGTGAAATTTTAGTCAGGCGTGGCCGACAGTTGAGCTGTGCTGTCCCGGCCTCTACACCGCCCGCGCGATCAGTCCGTCAATCATCGCGCGCACCAGGCCCGCGATTTCCTTCCGGAGCGCCGGCAGCGGTACCGCGACCAGCTTCTGCTCCAGTCCCAGCGCTACCATGCCATGCACCGCCGAGAACAGGCTGCGCGCGGTGATGCCGAGCTCCTCCCGACTGCGTTGTGGAAACAGCGCGGCCAGCGGCTGGTAGACGTGGCGGAACAGCCGCATCTGGTCGTCGATGGACCAGTCGGGGAGGGGCTTGTCGGGGTCCATGCGGTGCTCGAACAGCGCGCGCCACAGTTCGAGATTCTCCGCGGCGAAATCGCAACAGGCGAGGGCGATGCGGACCAGAATCTCCTGTGGCGACGGCTCGCCCGCACCTTCCGCCACGCTCAGGGTCTGGTCGAGCCGAAGCAAGGTGCGCGAGCCCACGCGCAGGATCAGCTCATCCACATCGGCGACGAGATTGTAGACCGCGCCGTTGGCGCAGCCGATCTCGCGGGCGAGATCGCGGGTTTTCAGGCCCGCCAATCCCCTCTCGGCGATCATTCGTTCCGCCGCCAGGATCAGATCGAACCGAAGTTTCTCTCGGCGTTCCAATGCTTTAGTCATCTACAGCCAAATTTATGAGCATTGCTCAAAATATTTGTTGAACGATGTTCAAGTTTCTTGCTACAAACCATCCGTGAGCAACGCTCATAACAGGGAGCTTCAGATGTTCAAGACCGTAGTGACACTTTTCCGCGGCAGCGTAGCCGCCGCTGGCGAGGAGCTGGAAGACCGGACGGCCCTTCTGATCCTCGATCAACAGATGCGCGACGCGGCCGCCGCCGTCGAGCGCGGCAAACGGACGCTGGCGCTGGCGATCGCACAGGACCAGCAGGAAGATCGCAAGCTCCAGGCGACCATCGCCCGCATCGCCGATCTCGAGACCCGCGCGGTTGCGGCGCTCGATGGCGGCCGGGATGATCTCGCCAACGATGCCGCCGAAGCCATCGCAGGCCTTGAGGCCGATCGCGATGCGGCACTGACGGCACGTGCGCTGTTCGCAACCGAAATCGCGCGGCTGAAGCGGCACGTCGCAAGCGCGCAGGCCCGCATCACCGAGCTCGACCGCGGCCGCCGCGTCGCCCGTGCCTCGGAGGCGGTGCGCTCGCTTCGCCGCAGCGGCATCGAGGCGGCACGCCCCTACGAATCCACGCTGCCGGAGGCGGAGAGCACTTTGAGGCGACTTCGTGAGCGGCAGATGGAAGCCCAGGCCGCCGACGACGCGCTGGTCGAGCTCGATGCGGCCACCGGTCCGCTCGCCACCGCCGAAAAACTCGCCGAGCAGGGTTTTGGCCCCCGGCTCAAGACGACCGCGGACGACGTGCTGGCGCGGTTGAAGTCCAAGCGCATGCCGACTGCCTGATCCCAACTCCATCATTCGAACCAACAGGAGACCATCATGAACCAGAACGGCCAGCCCCACAGCGGCGCCTGGGTGACTTTCACTTACGCGTCCTTCGCAGCCTCCGCGTTCCTCATTGCCATCGGCATCTTCTTCCTCCCGATCGACCTCTGGATGAAGGGTTATCTCACCATGGGCATCGTCATGCTGATCCAGACTTGCATCACCCTGACCAAGACGGTCCGCGACAACCATGAAAGTAGCCGGATGGTGAACCGCATCGAGGATGCCAAGGCGGAACGTCTGCTGATGGAAGTCTCCAAGGCTGCTTGACTGGCATAGACAATCCGCAAGGAAGCAGCGGAGCAATGCGCTCCGCGGCTTCGGCGTCGGAACGCATTTCGCCACACCTCATATCGCGCCCGCGAAATGCAACATAGCCATGACGATCGCGCGGGCGTGCGCTCTTGCGCAACCGCACGGGCAGGGGCAGTCTTCACAGGCGGCGCACAAGAACGCCGCCAATAAGATGTGCTTACAAGATCTCGGCGAGGAACCTCATGGCAGCGACGCGCATCGACTGCGACATCCACCCGGCGGTTGGTGGCACGCGCACGACGCTGCTGCCCTATCTCAGCGATCACTGGAAAGAGCAGGTGGTGAGCCGCGCCATCGATGGACTCGATCTCACCTCCTATCCACCGAGCATGCCGCTGGCGGGCCGTACCGACTGGCGTCCGGCGAACGGCGCAAAGCCGGGTTCCGATCTTGCGATGGTACAGAAGGGCGCATTCGAGCAGTTGGGTGCCAGCCACGCGATTCTCAACGTGCTCTACGGCGCTCAGGCCGTGTTCGATCCCTACATGGCGGCCGACTTCTGCAAGGCGATCAACGACTGGATCGCGACTGAGTGGCTGTCGCGCGATCCGCGCTTGCGTGCCTCGATCGTGGTGCCGATGCAGGACCCGGATTTGGCGGTCGACGAGATCGAACGTCGCGCCGGCGATCACCGCTTCGTCTCGATCCTCGTGCTGGCACAGGGCGAGACGCTCTTGGGACGGCGGCATTTCTGGCCGGTCTATCGGCTCGCGGAAAAGTACAAGCTGCCGCTCGCGATCCACGCCGGCACGCAATATCGGCAGGCGCCGAGTTCGGCCGGATGGCCGTCGCACCGCTACGAATATTACTTCGTCGAGGCGCAGGCGTTTCAGGCGCAGATCTTGAGCCTGATCTATGAGGGCGTGTTCGGCAAGTTTCCGAACCTCAAGGTCGTGCTGATGGAATCCGGCGTAAGCTGGCTGCCGGCCTTCATGTGGCGCGCCAACAAGACCTGGCGCGGAGTGCGCGTCGAGGTGCCCTGGGTCGAGCGCGAGCCGGCTGAGATCATTCGCGAGAATTTCCGCGTCACCATGCAGCCGTTTGATGCGCCGGGCGACGCCAGAAGCGTCGAGGAGATCATCGACCAGATCGGCTCGGAAAAGATGTTCCTGTTCGCGTCCGACTATCCGCACTGGCAGTTCGACGGCGACGATCCGATCCCGCCGAACCTGCCGAATAGCATTATCTCGAAGATGTGCGTCGACAACCCGCTGGAGACGTTTCCGCGGCTGTCGCTCGCCAACTGACTTTGGAGGTTCGCATGGATGAGGTCATCGACCGCCCGCTGCGGGAAGACGAGAAGCCCGCCGCTTCGCGGCTGCGCATCGTCGATTGCGACGTCCATCCGAGCCTGCATTCGCCCGACGACCTCAACGAGTTCTTGCCCAAACGCTGGCAGCAGCATCTGAAGGAATATGGCAGCCATTTGCGCACGCCCTATCTGTTCACCACGCCCTATCCGCGCTCCTCGCCGCTGATCGCGCGCCGCGATGCCTGGCCGCCGACCGGCGGACCGCCCGGCTCGGATCTCGCCTTCATGCAGAAGCAGCATCTCGATCCGCTCGACGTCGAGTTCGGGATTTTGCAGGTGCTCGATCTCTTCATCTTCTCGCAGCAGAACCTCGAATTCGGCGCCGCGATCCAGCGCGCCATCAACGACTGGCAACTGGCGTTCTGGTCGCATCGCGACCCGCGTCTGAAAGCTTCGATCCTGGTCGGCCAGGACGGCGTTGATCTCGCCATTGCCGAGATCGAACGCTGCGCGAAAATCGGCGAGTACGTCCAGATCAACGTCTCGCCGCGCGCCAACGAGCCGCTCGGCCGCCGCCGCTATTGGCCCATCTACGAACGTGCGCAGGCGCTGGGCTTGCCGCTCGGCATCCATGTCGGCGGCTATGGCGGGCATGCGCCGACCGGTGGCGGCTGGCCGTCCTATTATGTCGAGGAGCACCAGTCCAACGCGCACACGATTGCGGCGCAGCTTGCCAGCCTCGTGATCGAGGGCGTGCCGGAGCGCTTTCCAAAATTGAAGTTCGTCTTCATCGAGGGCGGCTTCGGTTGGATCCCGTCCGCGGTGTGGCGGATGGACCAGCATTTCGAGCGCTTCCGCAGCGAGGTGCCGCATCTAAAGCGCAAGCCGTCAGAATATGTCCGCGAGCATTTCTGGTTCACGACGCAGCCGATCGACGAACCTGACGAAGCCCGGCACCTGCGCTCGCTGATCGAATGGGTCGGCATCGATCGTCTCCTGTTCTCGTCGGACTATCCCCACTGGGATTTCGACGATCCGCGCTTCGCCTTCAAGACGCCGCTGACGGAAGCCGAGCGAAAGAAGATCTTTAGCACCAATGCCCGCGCGGTCTATAAGTTCTGAGGAGGTCTGCACGGTATGGCCCGTCACATCGTCGCGTCCACCTCGGAGATCCCACCCGGTGGCAACAAGGTCGTCGATGTCGCCGGCCGCGACATTGTCGTGTTCCACGTCAATGGCGAGTTCTTCGCTTTGCTGAACCGCTGTCCGCACGAAGGCGCGCCGCTGGAGAAAGCGGCCTGTGTCGCGCGACTGACCTCGCCCGAGCCCGGCATCTATCAGCGCTCGCGCGTCGGCGAGATGCTGCGCTGTCCCTGGCATGGCTGGGAGTTCGACATGCGCAACGGCCAATCCTGGTTCGACCCGAAGCGCGTCAAGATTAGGTCATATCCGGTCGCGGTGGAGCGGGGCGAGGAACTCCAGAAAGGTCCGTATGTCGCCGAGACGTTTCCGGTGCATGTCGAGGACAGCTACGTGATTGTCGAGGTCTGAGCAGCCGTTTCGGATTGTGATTTCGCCGCAGGTGGGATAAGCCTCGCCCGCATTTATGGCGGAGACGAGCTTTGTCCAAACAATCCCTGCGTGAGGAGGCCGAGCGCCTGATCCGCGAATCGATGGAAAAGAAAACCGTCGTCGTCAAGCAGGGCGATACCCGCATCGAGGCCGTCTGCGGTAAATGCGGCGCCCCGAACCGCGTGCAGGCGCCAAAGGGCCAGACCCGCATCAAGTTCGCCTGCAAGAATTGCGGGCATCAGCAAGAGACGCTGTAGAGCGTCCCCCGTGTAAACCCTCATCCTGAGGAGCCCGCTGGAAGCGGGCGTCTCGAAGGATCGAGGCCCAACCGGGCCTGCATGGTTCGAGACGCGCGCATTCCGCGCTCCTCACCATGAGGATCAAACAGCCTAATCCCCCTTCACGAACTTCGCGAATGCATCCGCATGGTCCGGATGCCAGCGTGACAGCGGCGGGCGATTCTCCACGATATCGCCGGCGGCCCACAGCATGCGCTTTTCGTCGAGCGCGCGCGGGACATCGTTGTCCGGGCACAGGATGTAGAAATCGCCGGCCTCCAGCCGCATCAGCATGAAATTCACGGTCTGCTCGGCCGTCCATGCGCCGGCCGGCTTCTCCGTCCGGCCCTTCGCGGTAAGGCCCGTAAAGACGAAGCCGGGAATCAGCAGATGCGCGGTGATGCGGCAACCCGCAGTGTTGCGCAGCTCATGTTGGAGCGCTTCCGTAAAAGCTTTCACGCCGGCCTTGGAGACGTTGTAGGCGGGATCGCCGGGCGGGGTGGTGATGCCCTGCTTCGAGCCGGTGTTGATGATGAGCCCCGCCCTGCCGCGCGCGACCATGTTGGGCGCGAAGATGCGCGAGCCGTTGATGATGCCCCACATGTTGACGCCGATGATGCGCTGCCAGTTGTCGGGTTCGCCGAACAGCGTGCTGCCGGGCTGGATGCCCGCGTTGTTCATGAGGATGTCGGTGCCGCCGAAGCGCTCGCGCACGGCGCGCTCCAGTTCCGTCACGCTCTCGGCCTTGCTGACGTCAATCGCGAAGGTCATCACGTGTGTGGCGGACGTCAGGGATGAGAGTCTTGTCGCGGCATCCGCCAGTCCCGCCTGATCCACATCGGCGATACACACCTTCATGCCGTCGCGCGCGAAGGCTGCGGCGGCGGCGAATCCGATGCCGGACGCACCGCCGGTGATCACGGCAACATTGTCTTTGACGATGGCGGGGTGCGGCATGGATCGGTCTCCGGGGAGGGGCTCGGTCGTGCCATAACATGGCACGCGCGCGACCCTGCACAAGTCGGCATGGGAGGTCTTCGTTCCGCGCCGACTTTACGCCTCTCCTTTACGCCTGTCCGGCATCGCAGTATTCTATCGACTTAACGATCCCGCCCAGATCGAACCAATCAACCATTTGACAGGGAGTTCAGCCATGGCTGTGTCGCAGGCTATTCCGATCACGCGCCATCCGTTCGCCAACGGGTCCTACAAGCAGATGCTGATCGACGGGAAGTGGGTCGATGCTGCCTCCGGCAAGCGCTTCGAGACCCACAACCCCGCGACCGGCGAACTGCTTGCAACAGTGGCGGAGGGCGACAAGGAAGATATCGATCGCGCGGTTGCTGCCGCCCGCCGCGCCTTTGAAGGTCCCTGGAGCAAGGTCAAGCCGTTCGAGCGGCAGAACCTGCTCCTGAAGCTTGCCGACCTCGTCGAGAAGAATTTCGACGAATTGTCGCAGCTTGACACGCTCGACATGGGCGCGCCGCTCAGCCGTACCCGTGCCTATCGCCTGCGCGCCGTCGGCATGCTGCGCTATTATGCCGGCCAGACCACCGCGATTCATGGCGAGACCATCGAGAACTCGCTGCCCGGCGAGATCTTTTCCTACACGCTGAAGGAGCCGATCGGCGTCGTCGGCGCCATCATTCCCTGGAATGGTCCGCTGACTGCGACGATCTGGAAGATCGGTCCGGCGATCGCGACCGGCTGCACCGTCGTGCTCAAGCCCGCCGAGGAGGCGCCGCTGACCTCGCTGCGCATCGCCGAGCTCGCGATGGAAGCGGGCGTGCCGCCCGGCGTCATCAACGTCGTGCCCGGCTACGGCGAGACCGCGGGCGCCGCGCTTGCCTCGCACCACGACGTCGACAAGGTTGCTTTCACCGGCTCGCATGTCACGGGCCAGTCGATCATTCGCGCCTCGGCCGGCAACCTCAAGCGCGTCTCGCTTGAGCTCGGCGGCAAGTCGCCGGACATCGTGTTCGCGGACGCCGATCTCGATGCGGCCGTGCCGGGCGCCGCGATGGCGGTGTTTGCCAATTCGGGGCAAATCTGCAGCGCCGGCACCCGGCTGTTCGTCGAGCAGTCGATCTACGAGGAATTCGTCGGACGTGTAGCCGAGTTCGGCAAGAAGCTGCAGGTCGGCAACGGCCTCGATCCCAACACCCAGATCGGACCGCTGGTGTCCGAGCAGCAGCTCGAGCGCGTCACCAGCTATCTCGACATCGGACAGAAGGAAGGCGCCAAGGCGCTCGCCGGCGGTGGCCGCGTCACCGAAGGCGCGCTTGCAAAAGGCTTCTTCGTGTCGCCGACGGTGTTCGCTGGCGTCCAGGACAATATGCGCATCGCGCAAGAGGAGATCTTTGGTCCCGTCATCTCCGCGATCGCGTTCAAGGACATGGACGAGCTGGTCAAGCGCGCCAACGCCACCACGTTCGGTCTCGGCTCGGGCCTGTGGACCCGGGACGTCAGCAAGGCGCATGCGGTAGCGAAGAGGCTCCGTGCCGGTTCGGTGTGGGTGAACTGCTACCAGGCGATGGACCCGGCCGTGCCCTTCGGCGGCTACAAGATGAGCGGCTACGGCCGCGAATCCGGCAAGCAGCACGTCGAGGAATATCTCAACGTGAAGGCCGTCTGGATCAAGACGGCCTGACGCGCCATCGCATCCGGACTTCAGCGATCGGTCTTGCCTGCGGCGACGCTTGTCCGCTTGCGGCGACCAAAGGTTGTTGCCCGGACGCTACATGCGATTTTGAAAGCTCGCGTTGTCCGCGATTTTGCAAGGCTTGCTATCCCATTTCGAATGTCGGCCGGTTAGTTCTGGTCACCGTCAATCTTCGGAATTGGAATATCGATAATGCTTCGCTTTGCTCCGATCGTGTTTGTGGCTTTGGGCGTCGCCTCGGCGCAGCCCGCTCTTGCGGCCGATATGACCGCACGTGCGCCAGCGTACAAGGCGTCGCCACTGCCCGTTGCCTACAACTGGTCGGGCTTCTACGCCGGCGTGAATGCCGGGTATGGGTGGGGCGATGGTGCGAACAATCTCGCGCCCCATGATCCGGTCTTCACTGCGGGCGTGCTCGACGTCGCACTGGCGGGCGGCCTTGTCCCGGCTTCGCTGGCAACAAACGCGCGTGGTGTGCTGGGCGGCTTGCAGGCCGGCTACAATGTGCAGACGGGCTCGTTGGTGTGGGGCGTCGAAGCCGATATCGCGGCGGCCGACATCAAGGGTAGCTCAACGGTGACCCGAACCTTGCCGGTCTTCCCGACGATCATGACCACGCAAGATCAGAAGGTCGACTGGCTGGGGACCGTGCGCGGCCGGATCGGTGCCACCGTCGTGCCCGACTTGATGCTGTACGCGACCGGCGGTCTTGCCTATGGCCATGTCAAGGCGTCGACGGCGATCGTGGATCCCACGGGTGGGAGTGGCACGCCCTGCCTTAATGTGATCTGTAGCGCCGGCGCGGTGGAAAGCTGGCGCGTGGGCTGGACGGTCGGCGGCGGCGGCGAGTACCGCTTTGCGTCGAACTGGAGCGTCAAGCTCGAATATCTCTACTACGATCTCGGCAGCGAGAAATACACCATCTTCAATCCGCTGTTCCCGTTCACGCCCGGCCCGGCGCGTGGCCTTGACTCAACCACGAATTTCACGGGCCATATCGCGCGTGTCGGCTTGAACTACAAATTCGGCCCAGGCGCGGTCGTTGCGAAATACTGACCTGCAATCTGAATAGACGAAAGCCCCGGGCCTGGCCCCGGGGCTTCTTTTATTCGCCGCCTCTTTTGGCTGGCCAGCCATTCCCCCGCGCAGCTTCCGAGCTGCGGACCTTTCTCTTATGATCCCCGTCCTCTCATCAATCATTTTGGGGCCGGAATGAAATTCGAGGCATTGTTTCAACCGTTGCAGGTCGGTCCGTACAAGCTCGCGCACCGCGTCGCGATGGCGCCGTTGACGCGCATGCGGGCCGAGCGCGAGAGCTTTTCGCCGCGGCCGCTCAATGCCGAATATTACGGTCAGCGCGCCACCCAAGGCGGCCTGCTCATTGCCGAGGCCTCGCCTGTGCTCTCGCACGGCCGCGGTAATCCGGCGACGCCAGGCATCTATTCGGAGACGCAGATCGCGGGCTGGCGCAAGGTTGTCGACGCCGTGCACGCCAAGGGCGGCATCATCTTTCTCCAGCTCTGGCATGTCGGCCGCGTCTCGCATTCCTCCTTCCACGGCGGGGAGCTGCCGGTCTCGGCCTCGGCGATCCCGATCAGGGCCGAAGGCATGAAGGCAATGACAGCCGACGGCAAGATCTCCGACTATGAAACGCCGCGCGCGCTGGAGACGGACGAGGTCAAAGGCATTGTCGAGGCCTTCAGGCAGGGCGCGAAGAACGCGCTGGCCGCAGGCTTCGACGGCGTCGAGATCCACGGCGCGAACGGCTATCTGCTCGAGCAATTCCTGCAATCACGCAGCAACCAGCGCACCGATCAATATGGCGGTTCGATCGAGAACCGCGCGCGGCTTCTGCTCGAAGTGACCCAGGCCGCGATCGACGTCTGGGGCGCGGGCCGCGTCGGCGTGCGGCTGTCGCCCCACGGTATCGCCAACGATTCCGGCGAGCCCGATCCGATGCCGCTCTACACACACGTGGTCAAGGCGCTCGACAAGCGCGGTCTTGCCTATCTGCATTTCATCGAACCGCGCTCCAGCGGCTCCGGGCGCGCCGAAGTCAACTGGCAGAACGTGCCGTCGGCAATGCTGCTATTCCGCCCGCTCTACAGCGGCGTGCTGATGACGGCAGGCGGGTTTACGGGCGAGACGGCGAACGCCGCGATCGCAGAGGGACACGCCGACCTCATCGCCTTCGGCCGCATCTTCATCTCCAACCCCGATCTGCCGCGCCGCCTGCAGCACGACTACCCTCTCACGCCGTATAACCGTGCGACGTTCTACGGCGGCGAGGAGAAGGGCTATACCGACTATCCGGTGTATGACGAGCTGACGCCGGTCTGACACTGCTGTAGCCCGGTTGAGCGAAGCGATATCCGGGGTCTTCACCTAAGCTCTGGTCTTCCCGGATGTCGCTTCGCTCATCCGGGCTACGGAGTTATTGTGTTGCCCCGACGGACACCACGAATTCCGTCATTGCGAGCGATGAGGGAAGCACCCATGGCCAAAGCCGCAGCCGCCGCAGGAGTTGCCACCGGCCAATGCCTCTGCGGCAAGGTCACCTTCGAGATCGACGTTCCCGCACGCTGGGCCTGGCACGATCACTCCGCCGCCAGCCGTCGCGCCCACGGCGCCGCCTATGCAACCTATGTCGGAAGCTGGAAGAAACGGTTTCGCATCACCGCAGGCAAGACGGCGCTAACGCGCTACGAGGACAAGGCAACGAAGACCGCGCGCAGCTTCTGCGCGCATTGCGGCACGCCGATCGCATATGAGCGCCCGCGCGGGCCGCACATGGTCAACATCCCCCGTGCGCTGTTCAAAGAGCGCACCGGCCGCCAGCCGCTGTATCACATTGCGATCGAGGAGCTGCAGGAATGGACCTATACCGGCGAGCCGCTGGTACCGTTGAAGGGCTTTCCCGGTGTGGTCTGGCAGCGCTCGAAAAAGAAGAAGCGGGCGGGCGGCGAGGATCCGTTCGAGCTGGGGCGCGAGGAGATGTAGCGTGCTGCGCCCACGCAACGCAGCCATGACTGCGCTTCCTTGCGCGCCTCCCGCGATTTCGGCCATCATGCTTCCTGCCTTGCGGCAACGTCCGCCTCTGGAGGAAACATGAAGAACAAGATCACCGGCCGCTCCGCCTTTCTCGCGCTGCTCAAGGACGAGGGCATCACGCATCTGTTCGGCAATCCCGGCACGACCGAACTGCCGATCATGCACGCGCTGAAGGACCATCCCGACCTCACCTATGTGATGGCGATGCAGGAGAGCCTGGTGGTGGCGATCGCGGATGGCTATAGCCGCGCCTCCGGAAAGCTCGTCGCCTGCAACGTCCATGTCGCGCCCGGCCTCGGCAACGCGATGGGCTCGCTCTACAACGCCCAGTTCACGGGCACGCCGATGATCCTGACCGCGGGCCAGCAGGAGCAGGGCCACGGCCTGATGGAGCCGGTGCTCTACGGCCCGCTGGTGCGCATGGCGGAGCCGCTGGTGAAATGGGCGGTCGAGGTGACGCGGCTCGAGGATCTGCCGCGCATCGTGCGCCGCGCCGCAAAAGTCGCGACCACGCCGCCGACCGGGCCGGTGTTTATTTCGTTGCCCGGCGACATCCTCAACAGCGAGGCCGGGATCGATCTCGGCCGCTCCACGCGCATCGACGCCCGCACACGGCCGTCCGACGACGCCCTGAAGGCGTTCGCCGCGCGACTGCTGAAGACCGAGCGTCCCGTGATCGTCACCATGGACGAGGTGGTGAAGAGCGACGCGCTCAAGGAGGCCGCCGAACTCGCCGAGCTTTTGGGCGCGGCTGCGTACCAATCCTCGACGCCCTACGGCTCGCACTTCCTCTCGGAGAGCCCGAGCTTCGTCGGCACGTTGGCACGTGTCCAGAAAGTCGCGCGCGACACGCTTGCGCCGTACGACCTCTTGATCGCGCTCGGCGGCGATCCCCTGCGGATGTCGGTCTACAGCGAGGTCGATGCGCTGCCGGAGGGCCTTGGCATCGTGCAGATCGGCCTCGGCGATTGGGAGATCGCCAAGAACTACGGTGCCGAGATCGCGCTGAAGGCGGATTTGAAGGAAACGCTGCGCGCGCTGATCCCGGTGTTGAAGGAGATGGGCGGCGCTGCCCTGGCGCAACGTGCGAGGCAACGTCTCGCCGAGCTCGCGCCGAAGAACTGGACCGCAAGGCGCACCGCGCTGGTCGAGCAGATCGGGAAGGCCGCGAACCGCAGCCCCATCGATCCGGACTGGCTGGTGCTGCAGATGGTCGAGGCCATGCCAGCCAATGCCATCCTCGTTGACGAAGGCCTCACTTCGAGCCGCCAGATCACGGCGCTGCGTGCGCACCGCGACCGCTTCGGCTATCACGGCCTTGCCTCCGGCGGCATCGGCTGGGGCCTGCCGGCCTCCGTCGGCGCCAGCATCGCCAATCCCGATCGCCCCGTCGTCTGCTTCTCTGGCGACGGCAGCGCGATGTATTCGATCCAGTCGCTGTGGACGGCGGCGCATCACAAGCTGCCGCTCAATGTGGTCATTGCCAACAATGGCGGCTACCGCATCATCAAGCAGCGTCTGCTCGCCTTCCATGGCGACGACAATTACGTCGGCATGGATTTTGTCGATCCGCCGGTGGATTTCGCCGGCGTGGCGAAGGCGTTGGGATGCGAGGCGATTAAGGTCAGCGACCCCCGAGAGTTGAAGGCGACGCTGGTGTCGGCGTTCGGCCGGCCTGGCACGAAGCTGATCGAGGTGATGGTGGACGGGAAGGTGTAGGGCAGGTGCCTCCACCGTCATTGCGAGGAGCACTTGCGACGAAGCAATCCAGACTGTCTCCGTGGAGCAATTCTGGATTGCTTCGCTTCGCTCGCAATGACGGGGAGAGCGGTGGCTCTATCCCTTCCTCCCCACCCGGTACCCCGCCGCCGGATGCGGCGCACCCAGCCTTGCACGCCCGTCACCGAACAGCTTCTCCCGCAGCGTGCCCCGCGCGTACTCGGCCTTGTACCGCCCACGCCGCGTCAGCTCCGGCACCAGCATGTCGGCGATGTCCTCGAAATCGCCGGGTGAGATCGCGAAGGCGACGTTGAGGCCGTCGACATCGGTCGCCTCGAACCACGCCTCGATCTTGTCCGCGACCATCTCCGGCGTGCCGACCACGACGGGACCGGCGCCGCCGACGCCGACATGCTCGATGACGTCGCGCACGGTCCAGACGCGATCGGGATCGGCCCGGGTGACGTTATCCAGTGCGCTGCGGCCGGCATCGTTCTGAACATGGCGCACCTGCTGATCGAGCTCGTAGCCGGAGAAGTCGATTCCGGTCCATCCCGACATCAGCGCGAGCGCGCCCTCGGGGCTGATGTGGCGCCGATAGTCGGCATATTTTTCGTTCGCCTCGGCCTCCGTCCGCCCGAGGATGATCGTCATCATCGAGAACATCAGGATTTCCGCCGGATTGCGCCCGAACGCGGCGGCCTCCTGACGGATCGCCGACACCCGCGGCGCGATCACCTTGGCCGACGGTCCCGACATGAACACGCATTCGGCGTGCTGTGCCGCGAACCTCCGTCCGCGCGGCGAGGTGCCGGCCTGGTACAGCACGGGCGTCCGCTGCGGCGACGGCTCGCTCAGATGGATCGTGTTGTTGATGCGGTAGTTGGCGCCCTCGTGGTTGACGCGATGAACTTTTGTGGGATCGGTGAAGATGCCGCGCGTACGGTCGCGCAGCACGGCGTCGTCCTCCCAGCTTCCTTCCCAGAGCTTGTAGACGACCTCCATATATTCGTCGGCGATCTCGTAGCGGTCGTCGTGCCCGATCTGCTTGTCCTTGCCGGCGCCGCGCGCGGCGCTGTCGAGATAGCCGGTGACGACATTCCAGCCGATACGCCCCTCCGTAAGATGATCGAGCGTCGACATCCGCCGCGCGAACGGATAGGGCGGCTCGAAGGAGAGATTGCTGGTGACGCCGAAGCCGAGGTTCTGCGTGACCGCCGCCATTGCCGACAGCAGCAGCAGCGGATCGTTCGAGGGCGACTGGGCTGCATTGCGCAAGGCTGCGTCAGGACTGTTGCCGTAGACGTCATAGACGCCGAGCACGTCGGCCAGGAACAGCCCGTCGAAACGGCCGCGCTCCAGCGTTTTGGCAAGATCGATCCAGTAGGGCAGGCGGTTATATTCGGCAGTGCGGTCACGCGGATGGGTCCACAAGCCCGGTGATTGGTGCGCGACGCAATTCATCGCAAATGCATTGAGCCTGATCTGCTTGGCCATGATGGTCCCCCGGCGCCCTGTACCGGGCGCTCTTCGAATGATAGAGCTGCGCCCGAACTTGGCGAAGTTCTTGCATATAGCGCGACGTTGGCAAGGCCAAAATCAGCGGCGCTGCCGCGCTTGGCAAGCCAATCTCAAGAGAGCAAGAACGAAATCCCAAGACTATCGAAGTCCCCGCCACTTTCGGAGGCCTGCCCGTATCGGGTATGCTCCTTCGCCTCGCAACCTAAAAAAGAAAATAATGACCAGAGCCGATGCCATCGCCCGCGCCCGTGACGATTTCAAATCCGGCGCGTTCCTCGCTGAACTCGACCGTCGCGTCGCCTACCGGACCGAGAGCCAGAATCCGAACCGGAGCGTCGAGCTGCGCGCCTATCTGGAACAGGAGATGGTGCCCGCTTTCGCCGCGCTCGATTTCCAAAGCCGGATGATCGAATCTCCCAGCGGCAAGGCGCCGTTCCTGTTCGCAGAACACCACGAGAGCGAGACGGCGCCAACCGTGCTGATCTACGGCCATGGCGACGTCGTCGACGGCATGGAAGGCGAGTGGCGCGACGGCCGCGATCCCTGGCGCACCACGGTTTCGGGCACGCGTCTTTACGGTCGCGGCACGGCCGACAACAAGGGCCAGCACAGCATCAACATGGCCGCACTCCGCGCGGTGCGCGAGGCCCGCGGCGGCAAGCTCGGCTTCAACGCCAAGTTCATCGTCGAGATGGGCGAGGAGATCGGTTCGCCGGATCTCGGCAAGGTCTGCGATCTCAATCGCGATGCGCTCAAGGCCGATCTGTTCATGGCCTCCGACGGGCCGCGCCTGTCCGCCGACCGTCCCACCCTGTTCCTCGGCTGCCGCGGCGGCATCCGCATTCATCTCGATGTGACCCTTCGCGACGGCGGCCATCACTCCGGCAATTGGGGCGGTGTGCTCGCCAACCCCGCGACCATTCTGGTCAACGCGATCTCGACGCTGGTCGATGGCCACGGCCGCCTTCAGCTGGATGCGCTGAAGCCGCCGCGCCTCACCAACCAGATCCGCAGTTATCTTGCGGACGTGCAGGTGGTGCCGACCGAGGACGAGCCGGCGTTGGCCGAGGGCTGGGGCGAGGAGGGTCTTTCGGCGGCCGAGCGGCTCTACGCCTGGAACACGCTCGAAGTGCTGGCGATGTCGTCGGGCAATATCGAGAAGCCGGCCAACGCCATTCCCGGCCACGCCAATGCCGTGCTGCAACTGCGTTTCGTGGTCGGCACCAGGATCGATGGGCTGATCGAGGCGATCCGCGCGCATCTGGCGCAGAAGGGCTTTCCGATGGTCGAGGTGCGGGCGGCGCAGAGCTTTGCCGCCTCGCGCACGGATTTCGACAGCCCCTGGATCACATGGGCGGCAGATTCGGTCCGTCAGACCACCGGCAAGGTCCCGGCGGTGCTGCCCAATTTCGGCGGCTCGTTGCCCAACGACGTGTTCTCCGAGATCCTGCGCCTGCCGACGATCTGGGTGCCGCACTCCTATCCCGGCTGCTCCCAGCATGCGCCCAATGAGCACATCCTGCTGCCATTGACCGAAGAGGCCTTGACGGTGATGGCCGGCCTGTTCTGGGATCTCGGGGAATTGCCAAGCCCGCTAACAAGCCCGCTAACGCGCCCGCCGGCCTGAGCCGTTAACCGGAGCCGCGATCCAGCCAAAAGTCACATTCTATTCCAATCCGATCTGTGCTTGCATCCCGCCGGCATCATCCTGAAAGGGGACCCAAAAGTGAAACATTTTCGTAGCATCGGCCTCGCGCTCGCCGCGACCTTCGCTGTCAGCCAGGCCGGGGCCGAGGAGCTGACCGGCACGCTGAAGAACATCAAGGACACCGGCGCCATTACGCTCGGCTTCCGCGACTCCTCGATCCCGTTCTCCTTTCTCGATGACAACCAGAAGCCCATCGGCTTCGCGATGGACATCTGCTACAAGATCGTCGACGCCGTGAAGAAGGAGCTCAAGCTCGACAAGCTCGAGGTCAAGCTCAATCCCGTGACCTCGGCGACGCGTATTCCGCTGATGGCCAACGGCACCATCGACCTCGAATGCGGCTCGACCACCAACAATGCCGAGCGGCAGAAGCAGGTTGCCTTCACCAACACCCATTACCTGACCGCCAGCCGCTACGTCTTCAAGAAGTCGAGCGGCCTGAAGTCGATCGACGATCTCAAGGGCAAGACGGTGGTCTCGACCGCCGGCACCACCAACATCAAGCAGCTCACCGAAGCCAATGTTGCGAAAAGCCTCGGCGCTAACATCATCCCGGCCAAGGACCACGCCGAATCCTTCCTGATGGTCGAGACCGACCGCGCCGTCGCCTTCGTGATGGACGACATCCTGCTCGCGAGCCTCGTTGCCGGCTCGAAGTCGCCCGACGACTACGTCATCTCCAAGGACGCGTTCTCCAAGCCTGAGCCCTACGGCATCATGCTGCGCAAGGACGACGCGGCGTTCAAGAAGGTGGTCGATGCGGCGACCGCAGCGCTCTATACTTCCGGGGAAGGCCAGAAGATCTACGAGAAGTGGTTCACCCAGAAGATCCCGCCGAAGGGTCTGAACCTCAACACCCCGATCTCGGCCGAGCTGAAGAACGAGTTCGCCAAGCCGACCGACTCGCCGAACCCGGACGATTATAAGTAAGCTATAACCGCGATCTTTCGATCCGGATCGTGTCCGGCCATCTTGACTCCAAGGTGGCCGGACATTTGCATAGGCGCCAGGACATCCATGACTGGCGCGTTCGCGCGGGGGACACGTGAACTACCACTGGAACTGGGGAATTTTCTTCGAGCCGAACCCGATGGGGACCGGCACCTATCTCGACATGCTGTTGTCGGGCCTGGTGCTGACCCTTAAGACGGGTGCGCTCGCTTGGATCATCGCGCTGATCATGGGCTCGATCGTCGGCGTGATGCGCACGCTGCCGTCGAAGGGAGCGTATTGGTTCGGCTTTGCCTATGTCGAATTCTTCCGCAACATGCCGCTGTTGGTGCAGCTCTTCCTGTGGTTCTTCGTGCTGCCGGAACTGCTGCCGAAATCTGCCGGCCTCTGGCTGAAGCAGCTGCCGAATGCGCCGTTCTGGACGGCGGCGATCGGCATCGGGTTCTTCATGTCGGCCCGCGTCGCCGTGCAGTTGCAGGCCGGCATCGGATCGCTCCCACGCGGCCAGAAGATGGCGGCGACCGCGCTCGGCCTGACGACCTTGCAGGCTTATCGCTACATCTTGCTGCCGATGGCGTTTCGCATCATCCTGCCGCCGCTGACGTCCGAGTTCCTCAACACCATCAAGAACACGGCTGTGGCCATCACCATCGGCTTGCTTGAGTTGACCGGACAGGCGCGCTCGATGCAGGAATTCTCGTTCCAGGTGTTCGAGGCCTTCACCGCCGCGACCCTTCTCTATCTCCTCGTCAACGCCGTCGTCGTGACCGCAATGCGCTTCCTCGAGCGCTACGTCGCGATCCCCGGCTACATCACGGGGAAATAGCACCATGTTCAGCAATTTCGATTTCGACGTCATCCGCCGCACGCTGCCTTATCTGTTCTACGAGGGTATGACGTTCACGCTGATGCTCACGGGACTTGCGGCGCTCGGCGGCCTGATCTTCGGCACGGCAATCGCGCTGATGCGGCTGTCTGGCTTCAAGATCCTGGGCCGCATCGCCGGGGTCTATGTCGACTTCATGCGCTCGCTGCCGCTGGTGCTGGTGATCTTCTGGTTCTACTTCCTGGTGCCCTATATCGGGCAGTGGGTGACCGGCGCGTCGCGCCCGATCAGTGTCGGCGCGTTCGCGTCCTCGCTCATCACCTTCATCTTGTTCGAGGCCGCGTACTTCTCCGAGATCATGCGTGCCGGCATCCAGTCGATCTCGCGCGGTCAGCCGGCCGCAGCCAACGCGCTTGGCCTGACCTACGCCCAGACCATGCGCTACGTCGTGCTGCCGCAGGCCTTCCGTAACATGCTGCCGGTGCTGATCACGCAGACCATCGTGCTGTTCCAGGACACCTCACTGGTTTACGTGCTGTCGATCACCGATTTCCTCGGTGCCGCGAGCAAGGTCGCGCAGCGCGACGGCCGTCTGGTCGAAATGTATCTGTTCGCAGCGATCGTCTACTTCACCATTTCCTGTGTTGCGTCCTTCGGCGTTCGCCGCCTGCAGGCGCGCATCGCCATCATTCGATAGAGTTTGTCATGATCGAGATCAGCCACGTCGACAAATGGTACAGCCCGAGCTTCCAGGTGCTGACCGACTGCACCACCAGCGTCACCAAGGGCGAGGTGGTCGTGGTCTGCGGTCCGTCGGGATCAGGCAAGTCGACGCTGATCAAATGCGTCAACGCGCTGGAGCCGTTCCAGAAAGGCGACATCAGCGTCGATGGCACCAAGGTCAACGATCCCAAGACCAATCTGCCCAAGCTGCGCTCGCGTGTCGGCATGGTGTTTCAGCATTTCGAGCTGTTTCCGCATCTGAAGATCATCGACAATCTCTGTCTCGCACAGCAGAAGGTGCTCGACCGGTCGCGCGACAAGGCGATGGCAAAAGGCATGCAGCTGCTGGAGCGCGTCGGCCTGAAGGAACAGGCGCAAAAGTATCCCGCGAACCTGTCCGGTGGCCAGCAGCAGCGGGTGGCGATCGCTCGCGCGCTCGCAATGGATCCCATTGTCATGCTGTTCGACGAGCCGACCTCGGCGCTCGACCCCGAAATGGTGAGCGAGGTGCTCGACGTCATGGTGGACCTCGCCCATGAGGGCATGACCATGATGGTCGTCACCCACGAGATGGGCTTTGCCCGCAAGGTTGCCAACCGCGTGATCTTCATGGACCGCGGCGAGATCGTCGAGGACGCCCCGAAGGACGATTTCTTCGGCAAGCCCCGCAGCGACCGCGCGCAGAAGTTCTTGTCGAAGATCCTGTCGCATTAATTCTCGCGTTATTCCGGGATGCGCCGAAGGCGGGTTTCAGGGCGTCGCCAAATCCCGTATAACCGCACCAAATCTCTCTTCCCGCCAGGAGACCTGCCTTGGATCCGATCGCCTATGTCAACGGCTCATTCGTCCCGCTCTCGGACGCCAAAATTTCGGTGCTCGATCGCGGCTTCCTGTTTGCCGACGGCATCTACGAGGTCTCGGCCGTGCTCGACGGCAAGCTGATCGACAATGCCTCGCACCTGACGCGGCTGGAGCGCTCGGTCGGCGAGATCCAGCTGAAGCTGCCCGAGACGGTCGAGCGCATCACCGAGCTCCAGAAGGAGCTGATCGCGCGCAACAAGGTCGAGAACGGCCTCGTCTATCTCCAGGTCACCCGCGGCGCGGACAAGGGCCGCGACTTCGCCTTCCCCAAGGGCGACGTCAAGTCGAGCCTGGTAATGTTCACGTCGGAGAAGGACATCATCAACGCCGCCTCGGCCAAGACCGGCATCAACGTGATCACCGTGCCCGACATCCGCTGGGAGCGGCGCGACATCAAGAGCGTGGCACTGCTCGCGCAAGTGTTGGCAAAGCAGGCCGCGGCCGAAGCCGGTGCGGGCGAGGCCTGGATGCTGGAAGACGGCTACGTCACCGAAGGCGGTTCGTCCTCGGCGTTCATCCTGACCCAGGACGACGTCATCGTGACCCGAAAGAACTCCAACGCGATCCTGCCGGGCTGCACCCGCAAGGCGGTGGTGGCGCTGGCGGAAGAGCGTCAGCTCCGCGTCGAGGAGCGTTCCTTCACGGTCGCCGAGGCGCTCGCCGCCAAGGAAGCCTTCGCCACCTCGGCGTCGCTGTTCGTCCAGCCGGTGGTTGCGATCGACGGCAAGAAGGTCGGCGACGGCAAGCCCGGCCCGCTTGCCGCGCGGCTGCGCGAGATCTACGTGGAGTTCGCCAAGGCGACGGCGGTTTAAGCGGCGCACTCGGTGTCATCGCCCGCGAAGGCGGGCGATCCAGTACGCCGCGCGGGCGGTGATTAATCTCGCTGTCTCTGGAATACTGGATGCCCGCCTGCGCGGGGCATGACAGCTGAGAACATCTCACGCCACCGACGCCTTCACCTTCACCGGGTGAACCGCACGGAACGCGATCGCGATTCTGTTCCAGGCATTGATGGCGCCGATCAGCATGGTCAGGTTCACCGTCTCCGCATCGGAGAATTGCGCGCGGACCTGCTCGTAGACGTCATCAGGCGCGTGCGTCTCGGAGATCAGCGTCACCGATTCGGTCCAGGCCAGCGCGGCGCGCTCGCGGTCGGTGTAGAGCGGGGATTCGCGCCAGGCATTGAGCAGATAGATGCGCTGCTCGGTCTCGCCGCGCTTGCGGGCGTCCTCGGTATGCATGTTGATGCAGAAGGCACAGCCGTTGATCTGCGACGCGCGGATCTTGACGAGCTCGATGAGCGATTTCTCGAGGCCCGTCGACTGGATCTGCTCTTCCAGTGCCACCAGCGCCTTCATCGTGTCGGGTGCGGCCTGGTAGAAATTCATGCGGGGTTTCATGGTCGTTCTCCTTGCTCGCTGGATTGATGTCAATGGACGCCGCCGGCCGAGGCGGGGCCGGCCTTCTTCAGGAAAAGGGTGGCGATCAGCGCGACGATCAGTGCCACGCCGAGCAGATAGAAGGTGTCGCTGAAGGCGAGGATATAGGCCTGCTTCTGCACGATATGGCCGATCGCAACATAGGCGCGATGCAACGCGTCCGCCTGGTCGAGAATGCCGTGATTGACGAAGTATTGGGTGAGCTGTTCCAGCCGTGTCCGCGTCGCCTGCTCGAACAGCGAGACCGACTGCATCAGCACGTTGGAGTGATACTGCTCGCGCTTGGTCAGCAGGGTCTGCAACAACGCGATACCGACAGCGCCGCCGAGATTGCGCATCATGTTGAACAGGCCGGAGGCCGAGCCCGCGTTCTCCGGTTCGATGCCTGAGGTCGCCACCGCAGACAGTGGCGCCATCACCAGCGCCTGGCCGATCGCACGAACCACATTGGGCCAGAGCAATTGATCGGCGGCATAGTTGCCGGTCATGTAGATGTTCATGAAGTTGGAAGCCGCGAACAGGACGAAGCCGACGCCGATGATGAGCCGCGCATCGAGCTTCTGCATCAGCCGCGGCACCAGCGGGATCAGCAGGAGCTGCGGCAGGCCCGTCCATGCCAGCACCATGCCGATCTGCTCGGCATTGTAGCCTTGAATGCGGGCCAGATATTGCGGCAGGATGAACACCGAGCCGTAGAGCGCGATTCCCAGCAGGAAATTCGCGAGCATGCCGAAGCCGAAATTGCGGCGGACCAGCAGGCGCAGGTTGAGGAGCGGCTTCTTCACGGTCAGCTCGATGATCAGGAAGGCGGTCAGCGCCACGGCCGCGATGACGGACAGCTTGACGATGAAGGGCGAGCCGAACCAGTCGTCCTTATTGCCTTCCTCAAGCACGGTCTGCAGCGCCGACAGTCCGATCGCCATGGCGATGATGCCGGCCCAGTCTCCGTCGCGCAGCAGCCCAAGCTTCATGGGCTTTGCATCGAGGGCGTACCAGAGCATGCCGACCATGATCCCGCCCGGGACGACATTGACGTAGAAGATGTACTGCCAGCCAAAATTTTCGGTGAGGTAGCCGCCGATGGTCGGGCCGATCGCGGGCGCGAACGTCGCCGACAGCGCGAACAGCGCAAGGCCGACCGGCTGCTTTCCGCGCGGCAGCAATGTGATGATGAGCGTGAACGCCATCGGAATCAGCACGCCGCCGGTAAAACCTTGCACTGCCCGCAGCACGATCATCTGCGGCAGGTCCTGCGCCAGCGCACAGGCGGCCGACAGGATCAGGAACAGGACCGCGTTGGTGAGCAGATAAATGCGGATCGAGAACACCTGCGCCAGCCAGCCCGAGAGCGGGATGACCACGATCTCCGCGATCAGATAAGAGGTCGAGATCCAGCCGCCATCGTCGATGCCGGCGCCGATCGCGCCCTGGATGTCGGCGAGCGAGGCATTGACGATCTGGATGTTCAGCACCGCCATGAAGGCGCCGAGTGTCGCGCCGATCACGGCAATCCAGGTCTTGGTGGAAACCACCGGCGTGGCGGCCGCGGCCGGAGCAGGAATGCTGGCGGCTGAAGCGGCGTTCAGGGCGGGTTGGAGCGTGCTCATGAAAGGCTCGTCTCGGGTACGGAGACAGGATGCATCAGGCGGATGGCTTCGATCATCGGGAAGCGTGGGAAGGATCATCCGGCAGGACTTGATATTGCTGCCGGAGCCGGCCTTTAGCCTCCGTTGGGTCGCGTCGCATTGTCGGCGAGGCGCTTGGCCGTCTCGCGCTCGGCCATGACGGCCTGTTTGGTGTCGATAGTCGGCGCCGCGGACATGCCGGGGCGCAGCTGCCCGGTCAAGCTGTGGTCGTCGAGCACGATCTTTACCGGCACCCGTTGCACGATCTTGGTGAAATTGCCGGTGGCGTTGTCGGGCGGCAGCAGTGCGAATTCAAGGCCGCTCGCCGGCGAAAGGCTGTCGACATGGCCGCGCAGGGTCTGATTGCGAAAACTGTCGACGTGCAGCTCGACCGGTTGGCCGGCGCGGACATGAGTGAGCTGCGTCTCCTTGAAATTCGCCACGACATAGACTGAATCGAGCGGCACCACCGCCATCAATTGCGTGCCGGCCTGCACGAACTGTCCCACGCGCAGTGAGCGGGCGCCGACCGTGCCGTCGACCGGCGCGGTAATCTCGGTGTAGGAGAGATTCAGGGTCGCCTGCTCCGCGACCGCGCGCGCGTGCTCGAGCTGGGCTGTCGCCTGCGCGCGCTGGGTGGTGAGCACGTCGATCTTGCGTTGCGCGGCCACGAGGCCCGACCTGGCATGTTGCAGTTGCGCGTTGCTGGCGCGCAACGCGGCGTCAGTCTGTTGTGCGCGCTGAATCGTGCCTGAGCCCGACTTCATCAAATCGTCGTAGCGGGCGCGCTCCTCCTGCGCAAATTTCAGATTCGCATCCGCAGCAGCGACATCGGCCGTGCTCTGCTCGATGATCGGCTGCTGGAGTTCGAGCTGGGCGTCGAGGTTGCGCACCGACGCTTCCGCCGCAGCGACATCGGCGCGGGCCTGGTCGAGCGCCGCCTTGAAGTCACGGTCGTCGATCTTCGCCAGCAGCTGGCCCGCTTTGACCTTTTCGTTGTCGCTGACCAGCACCTTGGCGATGTAGCCCGAGACTTTTGGCGCGACGATCGTGGAGTCGGCCTTCACATAGGCGTCGTCGGTTGTCTCGAGATAACGGCCGTTGACCCAGTAGTCGTGTCCGTAATGGACAATCGCTGCTGTGCCCGCGAGGAACGCGAGCGCCAACGCCGCCCGCCGGACCATATTCCGGGTCGGACCACGCACCGGCACCGGCGGTGAAGCTTGCAGTACCTCAGTCGCTTGCTGGAAGTTTTCGGTGCGGGGCATCTCGGACATGGCAGTCTCCTGTCGGGTGGCTGAGACTATCGGTCTTCTTCGCTTCACCGATAATCGGCGAAATACCGGAAGGATTATCCGCTGAGAGTGGATAGTCCGGGATCCCGCCTTCGCGTACGGTCTTACCGAGCCGAAGGTGCGACTGCCCCAGAGCGATTGCCGCCTCTGTCGCGGGATTGCGGCTAACCCCTCCGCCATCCCGCGCGAGCTGATCTGACGGATAATTGGACAGAATTCCTTGCGATTATCGACCAAGAGCGGATAATCAGTCGTCATGGACCGATTGACGAGCCTCGAAGTCTTTAGCCGGGTGGTCGAGACTGGCGGCTTCTCTGCAGCAGCCCGCAAGCTCAACATGTCGACCACCATGGTGAGCAATCACGTTCAGGCGCTGGAAGACCGGCTCGGGGTGAGGCTGCTTCAGCGCACCACCCGTAAGGTCAATCTCACCGAGATCGGCAAGGCCTACTACGACCGCTGCATCCAGATCCTCGCCGATATCGAACAGGCCGACGATATCGCGAGCGAATTGCAGTCGGTACCGCGCGGGACGCTGCGGATCCACGTCGCCACGCACATGGTGCCGTTCGTCGCGCCCGTGGTGGCGAAGCTGCTGTCGGCCTATCCAGAGCTCAAGATCGATCTGCGCATGGGCGAAGCCGACATCGATCTCATCGAAGAAGGCTACGACGTTGCCCTGCGCATGACCGCGCCGCCGGATTCGAGCCTGATCGTCCGCAGCCTTGCCACCTGGCGTCACGTGCTGTGCTGCTCGCACGATTATCTCGACAAGCACGGTCGCGTGCAGAAGCTCGATGAGCTCACGGCGCACAATTGCGGGCGCCATTTGAACTATCCCTTCGGCGACGATTGGCGCTTTTTCGATCGCAAGGGCGCGCCGGCATCGGTACGGATTTCCGGCAGCTTCATCACCAACAGCGGTGAGGCCTTGCGGAAGGTGGCGCTGCAAGGCGGTGCCGTCTGCCTGATGGCGGGTTTTCTCGTTCGGGACGATCTCGAAGCCGGTCGGCTCGTTCGCCTGCTGCCCGAGTACCGGCCGGTCGAGATGTCGATGAACGCCGTCTATCCGCACCGGCATCATCTGTCGGCGAAGGTCAGGACTTTCATCGACATGCTCGTGCATCACAGCGCCGAGCAGCAGAAGCTGATCAATCCGTATTCATGATTGGCGCGGCGGCGGCAATCGCTCGAACACGGCGTCGAGTGCCATGCCGATCGCAAGCAGGCCGCGATCGCTGCCCGCGGGGCCGTCCAATTCAAGCCCGATCGGCAGTTTGCTCCGGGCGCCGAGCGCGATCGGAATCTGGATGCCGGGAATGCCGGCATTGCTGCCGGGATCGGTGTTCTGGATGAACAGGGCGAAATTCTCCAGGCTGCTGGAATCGGGATTGGAGGCAATGGCGATACGCGGCGTGGTCGGGAAGGCGATGGTATCGAGCCGGTTGTCCGCAAAGGTCTTGCCGTAGAGCGCCTGCAGGGCGGGTCGCGCGGACCTGATGGCCGCGTCATAGATCGGCTCGGCATCGACCAGCGTATTGTCTGGACCTGGCAGCTTGCGCGGGATCACGAGGCCGTCATAGGTGCCCTTGACGTCGGGGCTCGCGATCTCCCGCGCCAGTGCGTCAATGGTGATGCCGGTGCCGCTATGCGCCAGATAGGCCACCATGTCGTCATAGGCCTCGTACAGCGCGACGGGAAAGCCGACCTGGACGTTGAGTTCGGCCAGATGCGGCATCTCGATCTCAACGATCGTGATGCCCTGCGTCTTCATTTTCGTGAGGGCTGCCTGGAATGCGGCGTCGGTGTCGGCGTCGAGATTGCTCAGCATCGTCTTTACGATGCCGATCCGCACCAGCCTCAGATCGGCCGCCTGAACGGCATCGCCACCTGCAATGACGCGGTCGAGCAGCGCGACATCCGCCGCGGTCGCTGCCATCGGACCCGCGGTGTCGCGGGTGTGCGAGATTGGCGCGATGCCAGCCTGCGGATAGCGTCCGACCGTCGGGCGGAGCGAGGCACATCCATTCAGCGCGGCGGGAACCCTGACCGATCCGCCAGTGTCGGTGCCGAGCCCGCCCGCGACGATCCGTGCGCCGATCGCGGCGCCCGTTCCGGAGGAGGAGCCGCCGGCGATCAGGGTGCGGTCATAGGCGTTGCGCACGCCGAACTCCGCGCCGGTCTTGAATGCGGTGTTGTAGCCGGAGATGCCGAAGGCGAGCTCGTGCATGCTGGTTTTGCCGATGATGACCGCGCCCGCCGCGCGCAGCTTTGCGACCACCGGCGCGTCGGCCCTCGGAACGTAATTTTTCAGCGCTGGCGTTCCCGCGCTGCAGGGGAGTCCCGCGACCTCGATATTGTCCTTGATCACGATGGGAACGCCGCCGAGCGGCTTGTCCTTGTTGTCGTTCGCGTCGAATGCGGCCGCAGCTTTCAGGGCGCCGGCCTCGTCCAGGGTGACGAAGGCATTCAGATCGGCATTGGCCGTGGCACGGGCGAGAGCTTCCGTCGTGAGTGCGGTGCTCGTGATTTTTCCGGCGCGGAGGTCGGCCACAGCCTGGGTCAGGGTCAACTGGTCGAAATCCATGAGGCGTCACCCCGTTGCAGGAGCGCCATCAGGGCGCGCCTCGGCTCCAGAGGCTGAAGCTTCGTCGGCGCCCCGTCAACCGTAGGCGCGCATCTTTGCAGGTGATGGCGCGTCGAGCTCGGCGAACAGCCGCTCGACCTCGGCCTTTACCTTCTCGATCGCGGCGTCCTTAACCGGCCCGTAGCCCCGGATATCCATCGGCGCTTTTGCAATGGCGACCAGACTTGGCAGATGCGCCGCGTCGAGCCCGCCGAGCAGCCGTCTGATGACGCCGTCGTACCAGGTGATCAGTTCCCGCTCCGCGCGCCGTTCCGCCGTGTAGCCGAACGGATCGAACGGCGTCCCGCGCAATCCTTTCAATCGCGCCAGCATGGCAAGCGGCATCTGGATCCACTGCCCGAAGGCGCGCTTGCGCGGACGTCCGCGGGCGTCGCGCTTCGACGGCAGGAACGGCGGGGCGAAGTGATATTGGATGCTGAATTCGCCTTCGAATTCGCCTTTCAACACGTCGAGGAAGCCGCTCTGCATGTGCAGCCGTGCCACCTCGTATTCGTCCTTGTAGGCCATGAGCTTGAACAGCGCGCGCGCGACCGCTTCGGTCAATGCTCCGCTATTCAGTTTGGCTTCGGCCTTGCGAACGTTTGCAACGAGTGCTCGATAGCGCGTTGCATACGCATCGTTCTGATAGGCCGTGAGGAAGTCGGCGCGGCGGTCGATCAGCTGGTCGAGCGTCTCTGCCTTGGGCGCGTCGTCCATCTTCGGCAAGAAGTTGGGATCGGCCGCTGCAATCCGGCCCCAGGCGAAAGCCTGCTTGTTGCGTTCTACCACGACGCCGTTGAGCTCGATCGCGCGCAACAGCGCCGACAGCGAGACCGGCAGCAGCCCGTGCTGCCAGGCAAAGCCCAGCATGACGATGTTGGCATAGACGGCATCGCCGAGCAGGCGCTCGGCCAGCGCGTTGGCGTTGATGGTGTCGAGATTGCCGTCGCCGATCACCTGGCCGATCGCGCGCAGGCGGGCAGGTGAGGCGAGATCTGCGTCGCGGAAGCGGACGACGTCGCCGGTCGGCATCTCCGCGGTGTTGACCGCGGCGCGCGTGCCTTTCCGATAGGTGCCGGATGCCTTTGGCGAGGAGCTGACGACGAGGTCGCAGCCGATCAGCGCATCGGCCGCGCCCTGGTCGATGCGGACCTGATGCAACGCGTCGGGGGATGCAGCCAATCGGATGTAGCTCAGCACCGGCCCGAATTTCTGCGCAAAGCCGGTAAAATCCAGCACCGAACGCCGTTTCGTTCGAGATGCGCCGCCATGCCGATCAGCGCGCCGACCGTGATCACGCCGGTGCCACCGACGCCGGTGACGAGCAGATCATAGGGACGGTCGAGCGGTGCGGGCGCGGGCAGCGGAAGCGTGGCCGCGTGGCCGACCGGGTTGATCCGGCTCGCGCCCTTCTTCCGGCGCGTCGCGCCCTCGACGGTGACGAAGCTCGGGCAGAACCCGTTGAGGCAGGAGAAGTCCTTGTTGCAGGATGAGAGGTTGATCCGGCGCTTCCGGCCGAACGGCGTCTCCTTGGGCTCCACGCTGAGGCAGTTGGATTCGACCGAGCAGTCGCCGCAGCCCTCGCAGACGAGATCGTTGATATAGGCGAAGCGTTTGGGATCGGCCATCTGGCCACGCTTGCGGCGACGCCGTTTCTCCGTCGCGCAGGTCTGCTGATAGATCAGCACCGAGACGCCTGAGATTTCGCGCAGCTCGCGCTGCACGCTGTCCATCTCTTCGCGCGGATGGATGGACACGCCGACCGGCAAGTCGCCGGGCGAAAATTGCGCTGGATCGTCCGACACCAGCGCGATGCGCGCAACGCCCTCGGCGCGGACGCTGAGCGCGATGGCGTGGACGCTGATCGGGCCGTCGACGGGTTGGCCGCCGGTCATCGCGACGGCATCGTTGAACAGGATCTTGTAGGTGATGTTGGCTTTGGCCGCGATCGCCTGCCGGATCGCCATCGAGCCCGAATGATAATAGGTGCCTTCGCCGAGATTCTGGAAAACGTGCTTGTTGCCGGTGAAGCGTGACGAGGCGGCCCAGTTCACGCCTTCGCCGCCCATCTGGATCAGGGACGATGTCTCGCGGTCCATCCAGCTCGCCATGAAATGGCAGCCGATGCCGGCTAGCGCCTTCGATCCCTCGGGCACCTTTGTCGATGTATTGTGCGGGCATCCCGAGCAGAAATAGGGCGTGCGCGTCGCACCAGAAACGGTGATCGTGCGCGCGGCCTCAGGCATCAAGCCGGCTGCACGCGCGGCGAGATCGAGGCCCGGGAACATCGGATCGAGCCGGCGTGCGAGCACCCCAGCGAGCGCTCGCGGCGACAATTCGCCGATCCAGGAGATCAGCCGCGCGCCGGTTTCGTCGTGCTTTCCGACCATGCGCTCGGGTTTTTCGCCCGGATAATCGTAAAAATATTCCTTGAACTGGCTTTCGATGATGCCGCGCTTCTCCTCGACCACGAGGATCTCGCGCTTGCCCTTTACGAACGCCATCGCGTCATGCAGCGCCAGCGGCCAGACCATTCCGACCTTGTAGATGTCGATGCCGATGCTGCGGCAGGCTGCTTCGTCGAGACCCATCAGCCGCAGCGCTTCCATCAGATCGAGATGCGCCTTGCCCGTGGTGACGATGCCGTAGGTGGCGCCCGGGATGTCGTAGATGTGACGATCGATCGGATTGGCCTTGGCGAAGGCGTAGACCGCATGCTTCTTCGCCTCCAGCCGCTCCTCGATCTGTGGGCCGGGTAGATCGGGCCAGCGATAGTGCAAGCCGCCGGGCGGCGGCGTGAAGTCTGGCGTGTGGAAGGCGCGCGGCGGGCGCAGCGCGACGGAAGCGCCGGATTCCACGATCTCCGAGATCGCCTTGAAACCGACCCACATGCCGGTGAAGCGGCTCAGGGCGTAGCCATATTCACCGAATTCGAGATATTCGCTGACGCTTGCGGGGTGGAGCGTCGGCATGAACCAGCTCATGAAGGCCACGTCGGACTGGTGCGGCATCGAGGACGAGACGCAGCCATGGTCGTCGCCGGCGACCACCAGGACGCCGCCATGCGGCGAGGAGCCGTAGGCGTTGCCGTGTTTCAGCGCATCGCCGGAGCGATCAACGCCGGGGCCTTTGCCGTACCAGAGTCCGAACACGCCATCGACCTCGCGGTCGGCTTGCGTCTCGACCTGTTGCGAGCCGAGCACGGCGGTTGCGGCAAGGTCTTCGTTCACTGCCGGGAGGAATTCGATGTGGTCCCGCTTCAGTCGTTCCTGGATGCGCCACAGTTCGAGGTCGATGCCGCCGAGCGGCGAACCGCGATAGCCCGAAATGAAGCCCGCCGTGTTCAGCCCCGCGGCACGGTCGCGCCGCACCTGGTCGAGCGCAATGCGGACGATGGCCTGCGTGCCTGTGAGGAAGACGTGGCCCACTTCGCGATCGTAGCGGTCGGAAAGCTCGTAGGCGTCGAGTGACGAAATGGCGTCCATCCGGACCTCCCGCGGCATCTCCTTGCCATGGGAGAAGGGTAGGCCTGGGCGACTGGTAGGTCCTACCTATTTTCCCGAATAGAACATCTATTGTGGTAGAATTACCCGATATAGTTTATAAAGCGGTAGATTAATCCATTTTGGTGCTTTCCATGATCGAAGACCAAGACGCGCAGATTCTCGCCTATCTCCAGAAGGACGGCCGCGCGACCAACCAGCAACTCGCCGACGCGGTCGGCATGTCGACCTCGGCCTGCTGGCGCCGGGTGCGCGCGTTGGAGGAGAGCGGTGCCATCCAGGGCTATGCGGCGCTGGTGGCGCGCGAGCAGGCCGGCTTTGCGATGTCCGCGATCCTCCACGTCTCGTTGGAACGGCACGACGCAAAATTCGTCGACGAGTTCGTCGCGCGGGTAACCACGCGGCGTGAGGTGTTGGAGTGCTTTGCGACCACGGGCGATGCCGATTATCATCTGCGCGTCGTCGTGCAGGACATGGCGGCCTACAACAGATTCCTCGACGACTTCATGTTCCGCATTCCCGGCATTCGCTATGTGAGAAGCAACGTGGTGCTGAAAGAGATCAAGACGGGTGTGGCCCTGCCGTTTTGAGGGCAGCGCTTCGTCGTCCCGGCGAAGGCCGGGACCCATAACCACGAATGCCAATTGCCTTGCCGTAACGACGAGTCCTAATCAAAAACATCTGCTGCGGCGCATGGGTCCCGGCCTTCGCCGGGACGACACTGTTGGTGCAACGTGGGCTACCGCTCCTCCCGTACAAACCTGTTCCGCAGCGTGCCGATGCCGGTGATGTCGATCTCCACGACGTCGCCGTGCTTGATATCAGGCGAGGCTCCGTCCGTGCCCATCCAGATCACGTCGCCGGGCCATAACGTAAAGTATTTGGACAGCTCGACCAGGAATGGCACCACGCCAAAGATCATGTCGCTGGTGTGGAAGCGGTTGGTCTCCTTGCCGTTGACCCGGACGATCGTTTCCATCTTGTCGAGGTCGGCTTCGGTCTCGATCCACGGGCCCATCGGTTTGAACGTGTCGGCGTTCTTCGAGCGCCACAGGCTGCGGTCGGCCTTCTGCCAGCTGCGCTCGCTGACGTCGTTGCCGATGGTGTAGCCGAACACGCAATCCATGGCATTCTGATTGGTGAGATGCTTGACCTTTCTGCCGATGACGACGACGAGTTCGCCTTCGTAGTGGATCTTGTCCGTCGCGAAGGACGGGATCATGACCTCCTCGGCATGCGCAATCAGCGCGTTTTGCGCGCGATAGCCGATCTCGGGTCTGTCCGGCACCGCTGGCACCTCGCCGCGCTTGTCGGCGGCCTCTTTCAGATGCTTCAGATAGTTCAAGCCGACGCAGTAGAAGGTGCGCGGAATCAGCGGCAGCTCGATTTTAACCTGCGACAGCGGGTGCGTCCGCGAGGTGCGTTGCCATTCGCCGAAGGGATCGCCGTCGATCGCGATCACCTGGTCACCCTCGACGATTCCCCAGGACGTTTTGTCCGCGGCGGTGAATGTCAGCCAGCGCATGCCGTGTCTCCGTTGTTATTCCGCGGCATCGCGCGGCTGCACTTTCCAGTCGCCGGCAGCCGGCCGCTTGAGCCCGAGATTTTCCCGCAGCGTCTTGCCGCGATATTCCTTCTGGAACAATCCGCGCCGCTGCAATTCCGGTACGATATGTTGCACGAAATCGGCATAGGAGCCGGGCACATAGGTCGCGGCGATGACAAAGCCGTCGCAGCCGCGTTCGACGAACATTTCTTCGAGCTTGTCCGCGATCTCCCTGGGGCCGCCAACCATCGCATCCTGGACCTGACCGCGGCCGGAGAAGGTGACGAAGTCGCGCGCGCTCGGATTGCTCTTGCCGGAGTTCTTGAGCACGCCGTCGCGGATGCCCAGAATGCCCTGCATGCTCTTCAATTCTTCCGTCGTCAGCGGCTCGTCGAGATCCTTGGAGGCGAAATCGTAGTTGAGCGCTTCGGCCAGCAGCGACAGCGCGTCGATCTGCAGCGGCAGCTTGTTGATCAGCGCCATCCTGTCTTCGGCCTCGGCTTTGGTCGCGGCGCAAACCGGTGTCGTCAGGTTGCAGAGAAACATCGCCTCCGGATCGCGGCCGGCTTTCGCGGCCTCGTTACGCACCGACGCATAGCCTTCCTTGGCGGCGGCGAGATTGCGTGCAGCGGTGAAGATCACCTCGCCCCACCGTCCGGCAAAGCGCTGGCCGCGGCCGGACGCGCCGGCCTGGATGATCACGGGATGGCCCTGATCAGAGCGCGGCACCGTGAAGGGACCGCGCGACTTGTAGAATGGGCCCTTGTGATCGAGCCGCTTCACCTTGGCTGGATCGGCGAAGCGGCCGCTCTTTTTGTCCATGATGAGCGCGCCGTCTTCCCAGGTATCCCAGTGGCCGAGCACGATCTCCATGAATTCGTCGGCGCGGTCGTAGCGGGAATCATGTTCGGGATGAGAGTCCCGCCCCATGTTGTGTGCCTCGCCGTCATTGAGCGAGGTGACGACGTTCCACCCGGCCCGTCCGCCCGACATCAGGTCGAGCGTTGCGAAGCGGCGGGCGATGTCGAAGGGCTCGAAATAAGTTGTCGAGCCGGTCGCCCCCAACCCGAGCTTCTCCGTAACCATGCCCATCGTCGTCAGCACGATCAGGGGATCCATCTTCACGCAGCGGATGCCGTATTCGACGGTGTGGGCGTGATCGTTGCCGTAGCGGTCCGGCATCGCCAGCCGGTCGTCGAAGAAGGCCATGTGGAACTTGCCGGCTTCGAGGATTTTAGCGATCTCCTGATAATAGTCCGCCGACATCGAATCGTCGCGCGAGTCCGGATGACGCCACGAGCTCGGCAAATTCGTGCAGTTCTGCGCCTGAAGGAAGCCGACCAGTACCATCTGCCGCGTCATGCCGCTGTTCTCCGAATTGCGTCAGGCCGAAATCCGTCAGGCCAGGTCGAGGACCGTATCGAGCCTGTACTCGCGCGCCAGCGCGCGCAGCTTTTCCCAGGTGGCATCCTCGATCTCGATGCCGTCGCGCAGGCGCTGCTGCTCGCGCACGCCCTCGATCTCGCCGGGATAGAACACGCCCTTGCTGACCTCGGAGGGCGGGGTCGATTTGAGATAGTGCGCGAACTCGGCGACCTCGCGCTTGAAGTCGTGCAGCGGGCGAAACGCGGCGACGTTGAACACGGCCATGAAGCAGCCGTCATTGTGCCGGCCCGTGGGCTCGACGCCGAAACCGAGGCCGGTGAGCAGGCCGCACAGGACCTCGACCATGGCGGCGAGGCCGCTGCCCTTGTAGCCCTCGGTGCCGCCGAGCGGCAGCAGCGCGCCGCCCTTGCGGTATTGGGTCGGATCGGTGGTGTGTCGTCCTTCGGCATCGATGATCCACCCCGGCGGAATCTCCTCGCCGCGGGCGACCGCGAGCTGGATCTTGCCGGCCGCGACCGCAGAGGTCGCCATGTCCAGGTAGAAAGGCGCATCGAGATCGGACGGCACTGCGATCGAGATCGGATTGGTGCCGAGCCGTGCCTCCCTGCCGCCGAACGGCGCCACATGCTTCGGCGAACGGCCGGAATCCGCCGTTGCAATCCCGATCATCCCTTCGCGCATCGCCATCAGCGGATAGGTGGCGAGGCGGCCGACATGGCTTTGCCGGAACACGGTGCAGGCGGCGACATTCGCCGTCTTCGCTTTCTCGATCGTCAACGCCATCGCCTTGGCGTTGACGTGGAAGCCAAACCCCCACTGACCGTCGATTACGGTCGTCGTCGGCGATTCCTGCACGATGGTCCATTTGGCGCCGGGCACGATGTGGCCGGCCTTGATCCGGTCGACATAGGTGGGAATGGCGATCACGCCGTGGGAATCGTGGCCGGCGAGATTGGCGTTGACGCAGCCGCCTGCGACCGCGTCGGCCTCTTCCTCGGAAGCCCCGGCGGCACGAAGCAGCGCGGCGCTGATGCGCGTGAGGCGGTCGGCCCGGACGATCGGCATGGCGTTTCCTCAGGTCTCGCCCTTGGCGGGCTCTGGTTCTTGAGGGCATCGTCTCAAAGCACAGATGCGATATCAATCTCCCGTAAACCAATACAGGGCTGCAAATTCGTAAAGGGAGCGCGTCTTTGGCCGAAACCGCCATCCAGTACAGCGACTTTTGACAGTTTCGCGACAGCTGTTTGCAGCTCGTTCACTTTGATCGACGGTTTGCGGCAACCAATAACCCCCACTTAGGCCATCGCCTTCATAAAGCTACCCGGGAGAAAATGGCAGAAATGCCGGGGAGTTGAGATCGTGCAGACGACCCTCGCGCGCACACTCGCAGCGTTGAGCGACATCAACGAAGCCATCCTTTACGCGAAGTCGCCGGACGAGCTGTACCAGAAGGTCTGCGACGCCGGGTTTTCGAGTGGGGACTTCATGGCCGTCGCCGTCTTCCTGGCGGAGCCGGATGGCCAGCGGCTGCGGTTTGCGGCCGGCTGCGGCGATGACGTGGCGCGGCTGCGTGCGATCGAGATCACCACGGAGGCCGGTACGCCGGAGGGATCGGGCGTCGGCGGCGAAGCCTTTCGCAGCCAGGGGATCTGCATCAGCAACGATTACCTGAACGATCCTCGCTCGCTCGCGTGGCGCGAGGGCGCGGCCGGGGCGGGTGTCGGCGCAGCCGCGGCGCTTCCCCTGATCTGCGGCGGTCGCAGTATCGGGGTGTTGTATGTGACGCGCTCGGGGGCAGGTACGCTCGACGAGGCGATGGTCTCGCTGTTCGAGCGGATGTCGACCAATATCTCACATGCGCTGGAGAATTTCGCGCGCGAGACGGCGCGGCTGGATGGCGAGCGGGCAGTGCGGCGGCTCAACCGCATGTTCGGCGCCCTCACTGCGACGAATGAAGCAATTCTTCACGCCAGCACCGAGCAGGATCTGTACCAGCGAGTCTGCGACGCCGCTGTGTATAGCGGCAAGTCGCTTGGCACTTTCGTTCTGCTGCACGAGCCGGAGTCCGAATGGCTGACGCCGGTGGCAGCGACCGGACGTAATCTGGATCTGATCAGACAGTCGCGCTACTCGATTGATCCGGAGAGTCCCTACGGCAAGGGCATCTCCGGTGAGGTGTTCCGGACCCAGAAAGCGATCGTCGAGGAGGACCTCGTCAATCGTACCAAGGGGACGACCTGGGAGCAGGCCAACGTCAATGCCGGCGCCGTCGCCTGCGTGGCTGCTCCCTTGATCAAGCGCGGCACCAGCATCGGCGTGCTGTTTTTCTTCGTGAGCAAAGCCTGGGCGAAAGACGAAGGCATCGTCGCACTGTTGCTGCGCATGACCGAAACCGTATGCTTTGCGCTCGAGAACTTTGACCGCGACAAGGAGAAGGCCCAGATCGCCCTGGAGGAGGAACGGCTGGCGCGCATGTACGCGGCGCTAAGCGCGACGAACGAGGCCATTCTGCGGGCAAGGTCCCGCAGCGAACTGTTTGATCTGGTTTGCGAAGCCACGGTGCAGGGCGCGAAGTTCGCCTCGACCTCGATCGCGTTGCTCGACGCCGACGCGGGACTGCTTCGCGTTGTCGCATCCTTTGGACCGAACGCCGCTGAGGTACGAACCTTCAGATTGCCGGTCAGCGACAAGGTGCCGGAGGGACGTGGGCTGACCGGCACTGCGTTCCGGACGCGGCAGCCTTGCATCAGCAACGACATCCTGGCCGACGCCCGCCTCGAGCCCTGGCACACCAGCGCGCGTCACAACGGCATTGCGTCTTCGACCGCGCTGCCACTGTTCAACGGCGATAGGGTCGAAGGCGTATTCCTGTTCAACTCGCGCGAGCGCGGCACTTTCACGGACGAATTCGTCGAGCTGCTGCGCAAGCTCCAGGCCAACGTCGCCTTCGCGCTCGAGAATTTCGACCGGGCCGACGAAAAAGCGCGGGCCGACAAGCAGCGTGATCGCCTGAGTGGCATGTTTGAGGCGCTGAGCGCGACCAACGAAGCCATCATGCGCGCCAAGACGCGCGAGGAGCTGTTCGAGGTCGCGTGCCAGGCCGCCGTGCTGGGCGGGGTGTTCGCCTCCGCGACAATCGGGATTATGGACGACAGACGTGAACTTGTCCGGGTGGTCGCCGTCAAGGGACGCCTTCAGGAACGAATGGTGGGACGCACCTGCTGTGTTTCAGCCGACCATCCTGAGGGCCAAGGGATCATAGGGATGTCGCTGCGGACCCGCCGGGCCAGCGTCATCAACGATTATCTGAATGATCCGCGATCGGTGCACTGGCATACCAAGGCGATCGAGGATGGAACCCGGGCTGCTGCCAGCTTCCCACTGCTGCGGGGCGGCCAGGAGCCGATTGGGATCCTGCTTTTCCTCGCACCGGAAGAGAATACGTTTACACCCGATCTGGTCGAGCTGCTTGGTCACCTGGCTGAAAACGTCTCTTTCGCCCTCGATAATTTCGATCGTGCCGAGGAGAAGGCCCGCACCGAGGCGCAGAAGGAACGCCTGACGCGCATGTTTGCGGCGCTGAGCGCCACCAACGAGGCGATCATGCGAGCGAAGTCGCGCGCCGAACTGTTCGACCTCGTCTGCCTTGCCGCCTCCAATGGCGCAAAATTCACCTCGACCACCATCGCGCTCGCGAGCGCCGACAGCGACCAGCTGGAAATCGTCGCCAGCGCCGGGCCTTCGTCCGACACCACCCGCACCGTCCGCCTCTCCATCGATCCCGATCGCCCGGAAGGCCGCGGGATGAGCGGCACGGCTTTCCGCACGCGCCAGCCATGCATCAGCAACGACTATCTCAACGACGATCGCGTCCGCGCCTTCCACGCCATCGTCCGCGACGACGGCGCGCGCTCGGGCGCGGCATTCCCGCTGGTCGCCCACGACCAGGCGGTTGGCGTCATGATCTACATGTCGACGGAGCCTGCCGCCTTTACCGACGAGTTCGTCGAACTGCTGCAGCGTCTCGCCGAAAACGTCTCCTTCGCGATGGAGAATTTCGATCGCGCCGACGAGAAGAACAAGGCCGACGAACGGATCGAGTATCTCGCCTCCTATGACAGCCTGACCAATTTGCCTAACCGCGAGACATTCAGCGCCATGTTGCGCGCGGCAATCGATGCGGCGGAGCGCCATGACCATCGTTTCGCGGTGCTGTTCATCGATCTCGACCGGTTCAAGGTCATCAACGATTCGCTCGGCCACGAGGCGGGCGATTTGCTCCTGCTCGAGGTCGCCGACCGATTGCGCAGCGCGCTGCGAGCGAGCGACGTGGTGGCGCGCCTCGGAGGCGACGAGTTCGTGGTGATCCTGGACCAGTGCGGCGAGATCGACGACGTCCAGCGTATCGCGACGGAACTGCTCAGCGTGCTCGCGAAGCCGATGGAGCTGGCCGGCCACGAGTGCCACACCACCGCCTCCATCGGCATTGCGATGTATCCGGCCAACGGTGCCGACGCGCTGACGCTGACAAAGAACGCCGACATGGCGATGTATCTCGCCAAGGAGGACGGCAAGAACGGCTATCGCTTCTTCTCCAAGGAAGTGAACACGCAGTCGATCGAGCGGCTGTCGCTGGAGAGCGCGCTGCGCCGGGCGCTGGAGCGGAATCAGTTCACTTTGAACTACCAGCCCAAGGTGGACATGGAGACCGGCCAGATCACGGGCGTGGAAGCCCTGCTGCGCTGGACGCACCCCGATCTCGGCAGCATCTCGCCGGCGCAGTTCATTCCGCTTGCGGAAGAGACCGGACTGATCGTGCCGATCGGCCGGTGGGTGGTGAAGGAGGCCTGCGCGCAGGCCATGGCCTGGCAGCGCCTCGGCCTGTTGCCGGTGTCGATGGCGGTCAACCTGTCACCGCGGCAGTTTGTCGACGAGCATTTGTTGCAGGACGTCGACGAGGCGCTGGCCGCCAGCGGCATGTCGCCCGTGCTGCTCCAGTTGGAAGTCACCGAGAGCATGATGATGCGCAACGTCGGGCGCGCGCTCAAGGTGCTCGACGCCATCCAGAGCCGCGGCATTCGCCTGGCGATCGACGATTTCGGCACCGGCTATTCGTCGATGTCGCTGATGAAGCATTTCCCGATCGACACCATCAAGATCGACCGCTCCTTCGTGCGCGACTTGCCGCAGGATGCGGAGGATCAGGCGATCGCGCAGGCGATCATCAGCATGGGCAAGGCGCTCGGCATGACCGTGGTGGCGGAAGGCGTCGAGAACGCCGAGCAGGAGGCGTTCCTGCGCGCCCATGGCTGCGACGAGATGCAGGGCTTCCTGATCTCCAAGCCCGTTCCGGCGCGGCAGATGGCCGAGCTGCTGCGGCCGATGGAGCTGCCCGGCGCGCCGCCGCTCCAGCCGGAGCGGGACCATGCCGCCACCGCGGCCGCGGCGCTACGGTTGAAAAGCGCTGTCGTCTGACGGCTGTGGGTGCAGCTCGCGGACGTCCTCGTCCCTGATCTCCGCCTTGCGTGGAAAATCATCCGGCCACGGAAGTGAGGTTTGTTCGGCGAAGAGCGTGATAAGGACATGCGCGCCTTCGGCAACGCTCGAGCCGTCGCCAAGGCCGAGCTCACGACACCACACCTGTCGCATCGGCTCGTGCGTATCGAGCACCGCCATCGCCGGACCCCACCACCAGGCCGGCGCCGGCGATCGTTCGGCCTCCGGCACGGCATGCCAGAGGACGAATTCGTCCATCATGCGCTCGAATTGCAGGCTTGCGGCCTGATGCATTCGTTCCGTGCTCCCTTGGGTCGCGCCTGAAAGCAGGCCGATGCGCGGACTCGATCGTGGCCTTCGCTTTGAAAAGCTGGCTCGCACTATTGGCTGAGCCGATTGTGCCGCTTGTGTCGACGGCCATACAAAAACATGCGGCGCCCGGGAAAGTTGCCGACGCCGACTGTGACAGTCTCTTTAGCCGCTTATGAGCCCGACCCGCAAGGCGCAATACCGGCGCCGCTGGCGTTGAAATAGCGCAGGCGGGGCTGATAACCGGCTGCGGTCATGTCGTTGTCAACTCAGCGATTGAAGGGCCCGTTGCGGCTGAACAGCAGATAGATCGCGCGAGGGTTGGTGGTCAGATAGCGCCAGAACAGCCGGCGGGGCTCGAGCAAGGTGCGCCAGGCCCATTCCAGGCCGATCTTCTGCATCCATCGCGGCGCGCGGGCGCGGCTTCCCGACAAGAAGTTGAACAGGCCGCCGGATGTCTTGATGACGCCGACATTGGTGAGATGCGGCGTGAATTCCTCGACGAAGGCCTGCTCGTTTGGCACGCCCAGCGCAACCCAGAGATAATCCGGCGCTAGCGCGTTGATCTCGTCGACCTTCGCGCGCAGCGCATCGCCACGGAGATACCCGTGGCTATGGCCGACGATCTTGAGGTTTGGATACATCTTCCGGACGTTCTCGACCGCCGCGGCGTTCTCGTCCTCGCTCGCGCCGAACATGTAAAAGGTGCGGCCGACCGCTTCGGCCTTGCGCGCGACGACGTGAAACAGATCCGTCGTGGCGACGCGCTCGGGCAGCGGAAACCAGGATTGCAGCCTGGACGCCGCCACCAGCGGCTGACCATCGGCGTTGATGAGGTCGGCGCCGCGGAACAGGCGCTCGGTCTCCGGTTCGGTCGAGCACCGCGCCAGCACCTCGCCATTGGCCGAGGTCAGGTGCAGCGGACGGCCGATGCGATGGCGCGGATCGGTCGCCTCGATCATGAAATCTGCGGTCGCTTCCAGGTCGAGCGCGGCCATGCGAAGGCCGCCGATGGTGATCCGCGGCACGTCAGCGGTTGCGGCCCGGCCATCGAGATTGATGCGGCGCTCAAGCATATTGTCTGCCTCGTTGGCGAGCTTGGGCCATGGGGGTGAGTTCGTCGAGCACGACGCCGACGAGCTTGCGCTCGGCGCGGCCGAGCGTGCTCAATATCTCTTCCAGGCCGTCGTTGATGTCGAGGCTGGTCGGCAACACCGCCACCAGCGCGTCGGCATCATCGAGCAGCTTACGGCTGCCGGCCGTGAGTGGCGCCGTGGGGCCGTCGAGGATCACGAGGTCATAGCCGCCGGCGGAGCGCGCCTGCTCGATGGCCTTGCGGATGGCGTCAGTGGCCTTGCCAGCGTCGCCTTCGACGGCCGGCAATACCGAGATGCCGTTGAGTGTCTTGATCTCGCGTGCGGCCTTGCTGCCGATCGAAAGCCATCCGACCTTGCTCGGCTCGCTCTTGCGGGGACGGTTGACCTTGTTCGAGAGCGAGTGCGCCTGATGGTCGGCGTCGATCATCAGCACCCGGGCGCCGTCGCGCGCGGCCGCGAGCGCGAAATTCAGCGCCGTCACGCTGCGCCCGGTGGTCTCGCTGGCACCGACGAGCGCGATGATCGGCATTGTCTTTCCGCCGGCGCGCCGGGCCGCCGTAGCGCGCATGTCGCGCCAGGCGTTGAGCAGCGTCGTCAGTGGAAAGCCGGGGCGCAGCGTCGGCCAGCCCAGCCGAGTGAGGTCGATGCCGCCGCCGGTGGCGAGAATGGCACCGAGCGTGTGGATGACGTCGGCCTCCTGCAGGCGCGCGATCAGCGGCTTTTCGATCAGGGGCTTCTCGACCATCGAAGGTTGCAGCGGCGGGGCGGCGAGTTCCGGCAGTGCCTCCGCGACTTCCGGGGCTCGCGAGACCGGCTGGGGCCGGGCAGTCCCCGGCGCCCGCGAAGGCTCTGGAGCTCGCGGCAACGGAGTACGATTGGGACGGGCCGGCGCCGGTGCCGGCACGAACGCACCGGCGAACAGCAGTTCGGCCGCGACGAACCAGCTCGATGCAGCGATTGCGCCGAAGATGAAACCGATCATGGCGAACAGGCTCATCGCCGGCGGGAACGAGCGCCGTTGCGGCACCGTCGCTTCGCCGATGATCCGGGCCGCCGAGGTGTTCAGCGTCTCCTGCTCCTCGGTCTCGCGCGAGCGCTTGAGGAAGGATTGATAGACGTCACGGCTTGCATCGGCCTCGCGCTCGAGCTCGCGCAGGCGCACGGCGGCCTGGCTGAGCTGGACGCTCTGCCGCTTCTGCGCCTCCAGCGCCCGACTGAGCGAGGCTTCAAAGTCGCGGGCGCGCGTCAGATCGTTCTTGGCGGACTGGGCGAAGCGGTCGATCTCTTCGTTGATGGTGCGCTTGAGATCTTCGACCTGCTTCTCGGTCTGGCGCAGCGCCGGATGACGCGGGCCGAGCTCGCCGGCTTGCTCCGCATATTTCTTGCGCGCATCGGCATACTGCGCGCGCAGGTTCGCAATGGTCGGCGATTGCAGCGCCTCGGAGTTTGCGCCTGCATCTGCCGTGGTGCGTCGGCTCGCCTCGATCTGGTCGAGGCGCGCCTGCGCGTCCATCGTCGCGGCGCGGGCGGCGGAAAGCCGCTGGTTGCTGGCGGAAAGCTGCTGGTCGCTGATCAGCGCATCCTGGGTGCCGACGAAATTGTTCTGGGCCTTGTAGGTCGCAAGCACGGTCTCGGCGTTGCGCAGCCGCTCGCGCAGCTCCTTCAGGCGGCCGGAGAGATCGTTGGTGGCGCGCCGCGCGGCCGACGCCTGCGAGTTGCGGGATTCCGCGAGGTAGGCGCTGGTCAGCGTGTTGGCGAGCATCGCCGCTTTCGCCGGATCGGTCGACCAGACCTCGATGTCGACGATGAAGCTCTTCTCGGTCTTGCGGATCGTGATGTGCCGGTTCAGCGCCTCGAGGGCGGCGAGCTGCACTTCCTTTTTCTCCGTGGCGGAGGGCGCGTGGGGCTGAAGGCCGATCAGGCCGAGCAGCGACGACATCACGCCTTTGCCATCGGCCCCGCCGAATTCGGGGTCCTTGTCCAGATCAGCCTGCTGGATCACCTGGAGCAGCACGCTGTTGGAGGTGATCAGGCGCGCCTGGCTCTCGACCACCATCGACATGCCGGAGACGTCCTGCGCGCGAGGCGTTAGCTCGCGATCGACGAGCTGAAGCTCGCGCGGGTCGACATAGAGCTGGGCGGTGGCGGTGTAGCGGGGCGCCAGGCTCTTGCCCACGGTGACGGCAAGCGTCGCACCGAGCAGCGCGGCAACGGCAATCGCGATCTTCCGCCGCCAGAGCAGATTGACCAGCTCCAGCACGTTGAAGCCGGCCCGAGGCCGCTGCTGCGGAGCCTCCGGTCTGGCCCGGTCTATCGGCTGGTTGTAGTCAAGCATGATCCCCAGCTTTCATTCCAAGTGCCGCGTGCTGAGGGGGTACTCTTCGCTCTACGCCACGCACCGCAAATATAGGTGCCCACTCAACGCAACAGGGAAAATTAACCATACTCATTGAGGGACTATTCACCGAAATGGCAAACAAAGCGTTTAAGCGCATGCCACTCTTCGACGCGTCGTCGTGACGCGTGCGATGGCGCGGTCCGTCAGAGATTAACGGTTCGTTACCGCGTGCGGCGTGGCCGCGAGGCTTCGCTGGCCGCGCCCGCGCCATGGCCGTCAGCTTTTCCGCAGGATGACGTGATAATCGCCGCGGCGGACGTCGGTCCCGCGCGGGAGCACGGCGTTGAGCACGGCGGCACCGGCGTCGACCAAGGCTGCGAACAGCGGCTTGCGCCGGCGCATCTCGGGATAGCGCGGGCTCTCGACCTCACGGCGGTAGATCATCTCGAGGCCATTGGCGGCGGCGAACGCTTGGAGCCTCGGCAGCGACACCAGGGGATGGAAGAAGGTCGGGAACGGCGGCTCGCCCGGCAAGCCGGCATCCTTGATGCCGCGAATGTGCCGGTAGAACCAGACGTGGAACCAGTGCGGCGAGTATTTGGTGACGACCCCGGACAACGAGCGCGGATTGGGCGCGCCGATCAGGATCATCCCGCCGCGCTTGAGCGCATCGCGGAAATTCAGGAGTGCGGCGTCGACATTGGGAAGATGTTCGATCACGTTATAGCAGATCACCAGATCGAAGGTCCCGCGCTCGAAGCGGTAGGTCTGGACGTCGCCGAGGATCGCTTCGTCCGCGTAGCTGTTGTTGCGAACCTGGTCCTCGTCGATGTCGACGACGGTGACCTTGCTGCGGCTCAGCAATTCCGGTGGCAGTACGCTGCACGAGCCGCCTCCGGCTTCGTAGGTCGCGAGCTGGCCCTGCGGCAGTTCTCGGCGCAGCACGTCGTGAACGGCGAGCAGGCTATCGCGGGCTTCACCGGGGACGAGATCGTGCAGCGCCTGAGTGTGTGCAATGGCCGCGGGAATTTGGACCGCCGTGGCTGTCGCGAAATCGATCGTGGCTGGCTTGTTCATTTTTTTCCGACCGCGCTTGTTCGACTTAAATTTACAGGAAAAATCTCGTGTACCCGTAGAGGAAATCCGATGCCGCGACGCTTCACCCGTCGCAGTGCTTACGGTCAGGTTAATGAGCATGTGCGTTAACTACGGTATCGTCCGCGCCAGCCGCCATCGGCACGGCGGACCGCGAATTGCAGTATTACGCGCGCAAGATTTCGCAGCAGAAACACCCGGAAGCAGTTAAGTGCATGGATGGCGGAAAATCGGCGGCGTGGCGCCGTCGCGAGGCTCAAACCGGCCGTTCATTTCGGGACGTGCCTGTCCCGCGGCGATGTGCCGTCGTGGGACGGCGCTGATCCCCGGGATCGAAGCAGGGCTTTTTCAATCTATCTCGGACATCTAGAACGTCATGACATTGATCCCGATAGACCTGTCCGCCACGCGTATCTCGGATGCCGTGCGCGATCCCAACCGGGAGATCGCGGCCAGCTCCCGGATTATCGACCTGTCGGTTGGTATCGTCGTCTGCATCCCCTGCTTCCGCCGCCCGCAGCATCTGCGGTTGACGCTGGACTCGCTCGCGAGCCAGCGCACCCCGCGCTCCTTCGCCGTCGTCATGGTCGAGAACGATGCGGTCCGGCGCGAAAGCGCGCCGGTGGCAGCGGAATATCTCGCCGATGGCAGGCTTCAGGGTGTCTGCCTGGTCGAGAAACGGCAAGGCAACGTCCAGGCGATCAATGCCGCGTTCGAGACGGCGCTGGCGCTGTTTCCCGCCGCCACCCGGTTCCTGATGATCGACGACGACGAGATCGCCTCGCCCGATTGGCTCGAGCTGATGGTCCGCACCGCGGAGGCGACCGGCGCCGATGTGGTCGGCGGGCCGGTGCTGCCGGTCTTCGAGGACCGCAGCATGCCCTGGCTTTCGCGCCACCCCGTTTTCTGTCCCGCCTATGATTACAGCGGCGCTGTGCCCCTGATCTACGGCTGTGGCAATTGCCTGATCACGCGTGCGGCGTTCGAGAGGTTCGCCCGTCCCGCCTTCGACCCCCGCTTCAACTTCCTCGGGGGCGGTGACTGCGATTTCTTCGTGCGGTGCCGCGATGCCGGCATGACGTTCCACTGGACGGCGGAGGCAGTCATCACCGAGACGGTGCCGCAAAGCCGCACCAGTTTCGGCTGGATCGTGAAGCGAGGCCTGCGCATCGGCGCGATCAATTATCGCGTGCAGGCCAAGGCCGCGCAGGGCGCGGCGGCGCACGTGTGGGTGTTTGCGCAGATGCTCGGGAGGTTGCCGCTGTCGCTGGTGCGCGCGGCCGCTTTGCTGAAATCGTCGAAGGCCGTCGTCGCGATGCATCCCGTGATGGTCGCGCTCGGCTCGCTGCTCGCCGCGTTCGGCATCGAGCCGAAGCCCTACGAGGCCTCCAAGATCGTGTCCTGACGCCGAGCCGGCGGGCTAAATACCAAAGCAGGCGAGGGCGACCCTGACAGCGGAGCGTGGCAGCGACTTGAGCGAGCGGCGCCCGACCATCCCGAGATAGGCGAAGGCCTGGCGATATCTGCCGAAGCGGACCGCCTGCATCGCCGAATACGTGACGAGATGAACCTCGGCGGCCTGGCGCAGCCCGGTTGCCATGCCCGCTGGCAATCGCGCCATGATCAGCCCGTCGTCGAACACCCGCGCGATCGCCGGAAAGAAATCCTGTGGCGTCCGCACCGCCGCGTTCATGGTGTTGGCCGTGTGCAGGCGGTAGTCGAGCAGCAGGTTCGGCGCAAATTCGAATTCGCCGATCGCGGCAAGACGGCACCAGCAGTGCCAGTCCTCGCAATATCTGAGCGAGACGTCGAAGCCGCCGATGGCGCGGAAAGCCTCTGCACGTGCCAGCGCAATGCCGCCATTGACGATGAAGTTGCCGGCCGCGAGCCGCGCCAGCACGTCGCCGGACGGTTTGCGGCGTCCTTTCAGCAGATCCCGTCGGCCGATCTGCCGTCCCTCGCTGTCGATCGTGTTGTAGTCGCCGTAGACGAGAACCGCTCGTGGCGCACCCCGCGCAGCCGCCAGCAACGCCGCGACGGCGCCGGGCCGCAGGCGATCGTCGGCATCGAGGAAGAGCAGCCATTGGCTGCTCGCATGGTGCGCGCCGAGATTGCGCGCTGCCGATACGCCAGCGGCGCCGTTGGTGATCAGGCGCAGTCGCGGGTCACGAATGGCGCGGACGATGGCGGTAGTGTCGTCGGTCGAGCCGTCGTCCACGACGATCACTTCGCTGACCTCAGCCTGAGCCAGTGCGCTGGCGAGGGTTTCGCCGACATAGGCCGCAACGTTCTTGGCCGGAATGACGACGGAAACCGATGTGGTTGAGCCGACTTGCAGCGGGAGGCGCGCCGCCGGAACGACGCGCGATGTGGCGGGCAACTCGAGAATTTCTTCCGCGGTGATCAAGATACGACTCGCCTTTAACCGTCTGTTAACCAGGGCGCTTTGGCGCGTTGGCAATGCGATCGATCGCAACCTTGGCCGTCGCGAATGATACTCGCATTGGGAAAAAAACGTCGCCGTGAAGGCTAACGCCGCGCTGGTTTCGTCAATTAGCGTTAAGCCGCCGGCATTAAGCCTGTGGCAAATTTGGAAGAGTGCGGCAGCCGGTCCCATGCGAGAATGCGCATCAGGCCGCCGCGGATGGACCCCAGTGCCCGCAAAGACATTCGACTACGATCCCGACGACATGGTCCTCAACCTGTTCTACGAGGACAAGGACGATCGCTGGTTTCCCGGCGATCGGCATTTGCGGCGCATGGCGCGTCGCATGCTGCTCGGCGAGCCGCGCATGAGCGGGCAGCTCCGCGTGTTCCTCAATCTCTGTGCGGGGCTCGACCGGCTCGGTATCCGCTATCGCGTCAACGACTATGGCTACATCGCGCGGCATCCGGGCGAACTCGCCTGCATCATCGGCCGCACCTTCCTGCTCGACAAGTTCGCCTGGAAAAATCCGATCCTGCTCGGCGTCGCCGCCCACAATCATCCACTCGACGATCCCGACCTGTTCAAGCGCCTGCCGGTCAAGAAGGTCGTGGTGCCCGGCCCGTGGTACGCCGACATGTATCGACCGCATTGGCCCGACACGGAGGCCTGGCCGATCGGCATCGACACGGATCTCTGGGCGCCGTCGCCGACGCCGCAAAAGAGCGTCGATGTCCTGATCTACGACAAGGTGCATTGGGATCGCGAGCGCTACGCGGCGGAGCTGATCGAACCCGTCCGCGCCCGGCTCACGAGGGAAGGCCGCTCGTTCACCGAGCTGCGTTACGGCAGCTACAAGGAAGAAGACTATCGGGCCGCGCTCGCGCAATCGCGTGCGATGATCTTCCTCTGCCAGAATGAGAGCCAGGGCATTGCCTACCAGCAGGCATTGTCTTGCGGCGTGCCGGTGCTGGCCTGGGATCCCGGCGGCCCCTGGCGGGACCCCGATTATTATCCGCATCGCGTTCAGTTCGCGCCGGTGTCGTCGGTGCCGTACTGGGACGATCGTTGCGGCGCCAAGTTCGTCGACATCGCCGGGTTTGAGGCGGGCTGGGATGATTTCTGGGCCGGGTGCGCCGCCGATACGTTCGATCCGCGCGGCTTCGTGCTCGACAACCTCACGCTGGAACAGCGTGCCCTGCAATATTACGAGATCGCGCGGAGCATCGTGCGGCAGCAGGCGCCGCAGAGCTCCGGCGGACTGGTTGACGGATGCTTAACAGGGATCGGCTAGGACTTCGAGCTTCCCCCGGCTTCACCACCAACCTCGAGCCATGGATCGCAGCGCCACTGACATGACCGACGTCGAGGCCCGATCGTTCGGCGACGTCCTGCGCGTTGGGCTTGCGGGGGTCAACGCCGCGCGGGCGGCGCGCTGCCTTGTCGCAGTCGCAGCCCTGCTCCTCGTGCTGGTGACGCTCGATCCGTTTCCTGACCTGCGCAATGAGGATGTCACCACCGTGGTCGGCGGGCGAATGGCGCTCACCTATGTCTCTTGGGGTTTATTGGCCGTGGTCGCGGTATTGTTCGTCGCCGCAACGGATGCGCCCGCGCTGAAGACCTTGGTGACGCCACTGCATCTCTGCCTGGTCGGCTGGCTGGTGATCAACATCGTCTTCTCCGAGAATCGCGGAGTCTCGATGCAGCGCTTCGTGCTCGCGGCCAGCGTGATGTCGCTCGCGGTGTTGTTGCCGCTGTTGCCGCCGACGCAGCGTAGCTTCGATCTGTGTCTTGGCGGCGCCGCGCTCGCACTGCTTACGCTCTGCTATCTCGGCGTCTTCCTCGCGCCGCAATACTCGATGCACACCGCACTGGACGTCACCGAGCCGCAGTTGGCCGGCGACTGGCGCGGCAGCTTCGGCCACAAGAACATCGCTTCACCCGTGATGACCATCCTGATCTATGTCGGCATTTACTTGTCTGCCATTGGTTCGTTCGTGATGGGGCCGGCCATCGCGGCGCTGGCCGGACTCTTCCTGATCTTCACCGGCGGCAAGACGTCGTCGGTGCTGTGTCTTGCGATCTACGCGCTCGCCTCGCTGGTCTGCGTCACACCGAGCCTGTGGCTGAAGCGGATCATTTGCTTCGTGCCGCTGATCATGATGAACCTGTTGACGGTCGGCAGCGTCCTGAGCCCGGCGCTCGGGGCGATGACGCGGCTGCTTCCGCTCGATCCCACCTTCACCGGCCGTTCCGCCATCTGGGAGTTCGCGCTCGCAGCCGTCGCCGAGAAGCCGATCATCGGTCACGGCTACGCGGCGTTCTGGGACGACGTGACCGCGCGGCAGACCGCCCAGGGCGCCGAATGGGCGACGAGCGCGGCGCACAGCCACAACAGCTATCTCGACCTCGCGGTCACCATCGGCTTGCCGGGGCTGTTGCTGGTGATCCTCGTCTTCGTGCTCGCGCCGCTAGGCAATTTCCAGACGACCCGAACTCACAACCGCAGCGGTGCGTTGGCAAAGCTGTTCCTGACCGTGTGGCTGTTCGGCCTGTACTACGGGGCCACCGAAACCTTCCTGCTCGAACGGCAGAATCCGATCTGGTTCATGTTCGCAGTTGCCGTGGCCGGCCTGCACTTCCTGGCCAGGTTCCAATGCGTCGCGGAAACGGAACCGGACGACTTGTCGCAGCCGGTGCCGCCGCAGTTGCATCGGCTTAACGATAAGCCGTGAGGTCACTTGTGGCCGCGACAAAACATAATCTATCTGGAAACACCCAGTAATCGCATGTCCCGCGGATGACGATCCTCAGCGTCGAGCAACCAGATGGTCTTGTGTCCAGCACGTCGGGAATCGCGGTCGATTTTGTGCGTGATTGGCCGCGGGCCGCATCGCGCCTGAACGCAGGCCATCGCACTGCATTCCAGCATGGCTACTGGCTCGGCGCCTGGTACGAGGCGTTCCACGGTCTCTCGCCGCTGATTGCATTGATCTCCGATGCCACGACCGGCAGGGACATCGCAATGGTGCCGATGATCAGCCACCTCAGGCGCGGCATCCGCATCGTCGAATTCGCCGATCTCGGCGTCTCCGACAACAACGCGCCAATCCTGGCGCTCGATGCCGCGTTGGACGCGGCGGCGACGGAGGTGATCGGCAAGGCGCTGATCGACGCATTGCGCGCATTGCCGGACCGCTTCGATTTGCTGCGCCTGAAGAAGATGCCGGCCCAGATCGGCGGCAACCCGAACCCGCTGGTGTCGCTCGGCCGGGTCGGGTCCTGCTCGCTCAACGGCAACGTCGTGCTGACCGGCGACGACTATGAAGATTACCAGGCCTCGATCAAGCGCATGCAGATGCCGCGCTGCTGGCGCGTCTTCAACCGTCACGCCGGCGCGCGATTCGAGATCGCTACCGATGTCGCGCGTGCGCGCGAGCTGCTGGACGTGATGGATGCCCAGCAGCAGGCGCGCATGCGAAAGCTTGGATCGCGCTTCGTCCTCAATGACGAAACCCATGCGCAGTTCTATCGCGAGGTCGCGCGTCAGGGCGTCGCGGACGGTTATGCCGTCATCTCGGCCCTGGTCTGCGACGAGGCCGTCGTCGCCACCACGTTCGGCGTCAGGTTCGGTGCGGCCTATTTCCTGCTGCGCATCAGCCATGCCGGCGATTCCTGGTCGAACTGCTCGCCGGGGCTGCTCGTGACCGAGCGCACCATGGCGGCGCTGCATGCAGATGGCGTGCGGCGTTTCGACCTCAGCATCGGCAACCAGGATTACAAGCGCCGCTTCGGCGCCGAGCCGGTGCCGCTGACTGATGTCAGCGCCGCGCTTTCCTGGCGCGGCGTGCCCTTCGCGTGGCGTGACCACGCCGCCCAGGCCCTGCGCCGTCATCCCAGGCTCGCTGCCCTTGCGGCGAAGGCGATTGGCAAGGGGACGCGCTGACGGGCGCTCCCTCCATCAGACGTGCAGCTTAGCCATGTAGCTCAGCCGTGCAGCTTCCTGGCTGTCTCCGCGATCTGGCGGCCCTGATAGCGCGCACCGCCGAGCTCGTTGGCGCTGGGCTGGCGGCTGCCGTCGCCGCCGGTGATCGTGGTGGCGCCGTAAGGTGCGCCGCCGGTGACCTCGTCGAGCTTCATCTGGCCGGCGAAGCCGTAGTTCAGGCCGACCACGACCATGCCGAAATGCAAGAGGTTGGTGATGATCGAGAACAGCGTCGTCTCCTGGCCGCCATGCTGGGTCGCGGTCGCCGTGAAGGCGCCGCCGACCTTGCCGTGCAGCGCGCCCTTGGCCCAGAGACCGCCGGCCTGGTCGAGGAAGTTCGCCATCTGCGAGGCCATGCGGCCGAAGCGGGTGCCGGTGCCGACGATGATTGCGTCGTAGTTTGCGAGGTCCTCGATCGTCGCGACGGGGGCGGTCTGGTCGAGCTTGTAATAGGACGCCTTGGCGACCTCGGCCGGCACCAGCTCGGGCACGCGCTTGATGTCGACGGTGGCACCGGCTTCGCGCGCGCCTTCCGCAACGGCATTGGCCATCGCTTCGATGTGGCCATAGGCGGAATAATAAAGGACGAGAACTTTGGTCATGATGGTCTCCGTTGGATGCAGATTTGATGCGTCGGTGTCGGGAGCGTCATGCCGGGACAAAGCCTGCATGACGAAGGCGTTGCTAAACCGCGTCGACGAGCACGATCTCGGAATCTTCCAGTGCCGTGATCTTCAGCCTGTCCTCGTCGCGGATCGCCGCACCGTCGCGGGCGTTGACGCGCACGCCGTTGATCTCGACTGACCCCGCCGCGGGCACGAGATAAAGGTGCCGTGACTTGTCCGGCGCGTACTCCGCGCTCTCGCCCGCCTTCAGCGTGGTGGCGAGCACCCGCGCATCGGCGCGGATCGGCAGAGCGTCCGTGTCATTCTCGAAGCCGCTCGCGATGGTGACGAGCTTGCCCGAGCGGTCTCCTTTCGGAAACGGCTTCGAGCCCCAGGTCGGCTGGCCACCGCGCGCGGTCGGCTCGATCCAGATCTGGAAGATGCGTGTCCTGGTCGGCTCGAGATTGTATTCGGAGTGGCGGATGCCGCTGCCGGCGCTCATCACCTGCACGTCGCCCGCTTCGGTGCGGCCTTCGTTGCCGAGGCTGTCTTGATGAGTGATCGCGCCCTCGCGCACATAGGTGATGATTTCCATGTTGGCGTGGGGATGGGCGGGAAAGCCGGTGTTGGGCGCGATCTCGTCATCGTTCCACACCCGCAGGGCGCCGTGACCCATGTTGTCGGGGTCATAATGGTTTGCGAAGGAGAAATGATGCTTGGCATTGAGCCAGCCGTGATCGGCGCCGCCGAGCTTTGCGAAGGGTCTGAGTTCGATCATCTGCGTAATTCCTTGTTGAGCGGGCGGCGCCTTGATCAGGCGCCGAAACCGCCGTCGACGTTGAGCACCGTGCCGGTGACGAAGGAGGCTTCCGGACTTGCGAGGAAGACGATTCCGGCCGCGACTTCCTCGGGGCGGCCGAAGCGTTGCAGCGCGTGCTGCTTGCGCTGGGTCTCGGCGAACTCACCACCGTCCTTCGGATTCATGTCGGTGTCGATCGAGCCGGGCTGCACCACGTTCACGGTGATGCCGCGCGGGCCGAGGTCGCGGGCTGCGCCCTTGGTGTAACCGACAACGGCGGCCTTGGTGGCGACGTAGTCTGCAAGACCCGGGAACGAGGCGCGGTCGGCAAGCATCGAGCCGACGGTGACGATGCGGCCGCCTTCCCCCATCAATTGCGAAGCGGCGCGGATCGCCGCGATCACGCCATGCACGTTGATGGCATCCTGGCGGGCGAGCGCTTCCGTGTCGGCATTGGCATCGTCGATCGCGCCGCCGCTCGCGACGCCCGCATTATTGACGAGGATGTCGAGATGGCCGAACTCCTTCGCGACGTCTTTGACGAGCTGCGTCACGTCCTTGGCCGAGGCCTGGTCCGCCCGGAAGGCGCGCGCCTTGACGCCCCGGGCCTTCAACTCGGTGACGACCGCTTCCGCCTTTTCGGGCGAGGCGACATAGCTGATGGCGACGTCCGCACCTAGATCGGCGAGTGCGCGGGCAGAGGCCGCGCCGATACCGCGCGAGCCGCCGGTGACGAGGGCAACCTTGCCTGAGAGCTTCTTGGTCATTGGACTTCTCCATTCCTGAATTTCTGATGACCCTTGGATAAGCCTCCGCCTGTGGTATAGAAATAGAAACTGTTGAAACGCATTGTTTCCTTAAACAGCCCGGTTGGATCCCCTTCTATGGCCAAACTCCCCGATTTCGAGGCACTCGCGATTTTCGCAAAAGTCGTGGAATTACGGTCGTTTGCGGGGGCCGCGGGCGAACTCGCGATGTCCAAGGCAACGGTGTCCAAGGCGGTCACGCGCCTCGAAGAGCGGCTCGGCGCCCGGCTGTTCAACCGCACCTCACGCCGGCTCGCACTGACCGATGCCGGGCATAAGCTCGCCGAGCGTGCGACGCGCCTGCTGTCCGACGGCGAGGCGGCGGAGAACGAAGCACTGGCGCAGTCGGTCGCGCCGCGGGGCCTGGTGCGGCTCGCCGTCCCCATGACATTCGGGATCAAGGCGGTGGCGCCATTGCTGCCGGAGTTCTTCGAGGCTTATCCGGAGGTCTCGGTCGATCTGCACTTGAGCGATGCGACCATCGATTTGATCGGCGAGGGCTTTGACATGGCGGTGCGGATCGCGCGGCTGCCGGATTCCTCGCTGATTGCGCGGCGGCTCTTCACGATGCCGCGCTTTACGGTGGCCGCGCCGTCCTATCTTAGGCAATACGGACGGCCGACGCATCCGATGCATCTGGCCGAGCACAAATGCTTCAGCTACGCCTATCTCTCGACGCCCAACGTCTGGCACTACACCAATTCGGCCGGCGAGCAGGCCAGCGTGCGTCCGGGCGGTCAGCTCCGCGTCAACAACGGCGAAGCGGTAATGCCGGCGCTGATCGCCGGCCTCGGCATCGCCGACCTTCCGGAATTCATCGTCGGCGAGGCCATTTCCTCTGGCGAGGTCGAAGTGGTCCTGAAGGACTGGAAGCAGGTTGAAGGCTCCGTGCATTTGGTGACGCCACCTGGCGGCCCGCGCCCCGCACGCGTCGAGGCGCTCGGCGATTTTCTCGCAGCGAAGCTGCCGGGTACGTGCAAGCGGCAGGTGCGCGGAAAGGCAAAGTCGTCGTAGCAAAGTTATCGTAGAGCGAGTGCCTTCAGCGACCTCCGTCATTGCGAGGAGCGAAGCGACGAAGCAAATCCAGAATGTCTCCGCGGAGGCATTCTGGATTGCTTCGCTTCGCTCGCAATGACGGAGTTGGACTAAGACACCGTCGCATCATTACGCGCGACCACGCGCAAGGTCGGCTTCAACGTTTCTTCCAGCTGCGACTTCAAATCATGGACACGCGGATCGCGCGAGCGCTTCGCGCAGACTGCGTATTGATGCACGGATTGCGCCAAGGCGCGTCGCGCTTCCGGCGTCCGCGTGACGTCGGGTTTTGATAGCCGCAAGACGATGGCGGCGAGATTCACCAGCATCTCGTCCAGCGCCACGTCAATGGTCTGAAGTCTATTCATCGCTCCACTCCCTGCGAGGCAACGGTAGAGTCCGGGGGGCGTTCCTGACCGGGCGGAACATGGATAATGCTTCGTTAATCCCGCCGCACGGCTTGTTCTTGCGGGCGGTCACGCTAGGCTGGCACCGAAATAAGAAAACAGGGGGAAATCTGCCATGGATCGACGCGATGTCCTGCGCGCCGCTGCCGCATTGCCGTTGTTGCCTTCGTTGTCGAGCGTGGCTTTCGCGCAAGCCTATCCCGCGCGCAACGTCACCATGATCGTGCCGTTTCCGGCCGGCGGCCAGGCGGATCTCGCGGCGCGCCCCGTCGCACAGGCGCTGGAGCGAATCCTGGGCAAGGCGGTCATCGTCGACAACCGCGCCGGCGGTGGCGGTGGATCCGTCGGCAATGCCGCGGCGGCGCGCGCCGAGCCCGACGGCTACACGCTGCTGATGACGCTGTCCTCGCTCGCGGTGCTGCCCGAAGCCGACCGGCTGTTCGACCGTCCGGTCGCCTACGAGCTCTCGCAGTTCATGCCGATCGCGCGGGTGCTGGCCGATCCCACGCTGCTCGCCGTGCCGGCCTCGGCGCCGTGGAAGACGGCGCAGGATTTCGTCGAGGATGCCAGGAAGCGTCCCGGCCAGATCACCTATGGCTCGTCGGGGCCTTACGGCACGCTGCATGTGGCGATGGAGATGTTCGCAAGCAGCGCCGACATCAAGCTGCTGCATGTGCCGTTTCGCGGCGCCGGTCCGGCGCTTACCGCGCTGCTCAGCGGCACCGTGCAGGCGATCGCTGCCGCACCGGGGACGCTGAAGCCGCAAGTGGAGGATGGCAAGCTGCGCGTGCTCGGCAATTGCGGCGCCAAGCGCATCGCAAGCTTCCCCGATGTGCCGACCTTCCAGGAGCTCGGCTACAAGGACGTCGAGATGTACATCTGGGCCGGGCTGTTTGCGCAGAGCGCGCTGCCGGCGCCGATCGCGACCCGCCTGCGCGAGGCGATGGCGCAGGTGATGACGAGCCCGGACGTGCTCAAGGCCTTCGAAACGTCGGGCAGCCTCGTTGCCTATCAGGACGCGCCGGCGTTTGCCGAGTTCGTGGCGGTCGACAGCGCGCGGCTGATTACGGCAGTGAAGAAGATCGGCAAGGTAGAATAGGTTCCTGGCCCGTTTTCACAATTTTTTGTTAGTCCAGAACCTCTCCGCGTCTCATTGATTGAAGAGAATTCGAGAGACTCGCGAAGGAATCGGACATGCGAACAGAGCGGATTGCGCTGGGTGTGGCGCTTGCGATCGGCGGCATCGTCGCGCAGGGCACTGCATCCGCTGAAGAGTATCGCGGAACCATGGAGCAGCAGATGGCCTGCACGCCGGATGTGTGGCGGCTGTGCAGCGACCAGATCCCTGATGTGAGCCGCATTACGGCCTGCTTGCGGCAGAACACGCCCCAGCTCTCCAGCGGTTGTCGCGCGGTGTTCCAGTCCAACAACCAGATGCCGCCGCAGCAGCAGGTTCCGAGCAATCGCGCCGCGCCGGCGCCACGATATAACAATGCGCCACCGCCTCCGGCGACCCAGCCCCGGCCTTACGACGAGGATGATTAGGGCGCTTCGGACCTGACTTCGCAGACATCGACCCATTCCGCCGCAGTCAGCTCGGCCATCCGGTCGGGCGCAATGCGCACCGCGCTATGGGTCGAGCCCGCGGCCGGCACCACCATGTCGAACGCCTTCAGCGACACATCGCAGTAAATCGGCAGCGGCGACTTCAGCCCGAACGGACAAACGCCGCCGACCTCGTGGCCGGTGATCTCGGCGACCTCTTCCAGCCCCAGCATCTTCGGCTTGCCGCCGAACGCCGCCTTCACCTTCTTGTTGTCCATGCGCGAGGTGCCCGCCGCGACGATCAGGATCACGCGCTCGCCGATGCGTAGCGAGAGCGTCTTGGCGATCATCCCGGGCTCGACGCCGTAGGCTTCGGCGGCCAGCGTCACGGTCGCGGAGCTGATCGGGGATTCGATGACTGATATGTCGGGGGCTTTTTCAGCGAAGAAATCGCGAACGGATTGAAGGCTCATTCAGGTCTCACGGGCGGGCGGCGATCCCCGGGTCATCCCTAGAGATGATCCCGGGCAGCTCGGAGAGCGAACGGACACGGTGGTCCGGCGCGAAGTCGAGCTCGTCCATCTGGGTGCGGATCGCCTTGAACATCGTCAGCGGTGCCACGAGTTCGTTCTCGACGCAAGCCAGCGCCATCGCCTCGGATGTCACCCGTTCGATCCAGGCGACGTTCAGCCTGAACGATTTTGCGCCCGCGACGTCCCAGGGATTGGACGAGACGAACAGCACCTCGTCAGGCGCGGTGCCGAGCACTTCGCCGATCAGCATGTAAGCTTCCGGGCTCGGCTTGAAGATCTTCCTCGCATCGACGCTGATCGTGGCATCAAGCAGGGCGTCGAGGCCGGAATTGCGCACGAGCGCACCCAGCATGTCCGGACTGCCATTGGAGAGGATTGCAAGCTTGCGGGGCTTCAGCGCCGCGAGCGTGGTCGCCGCATCCGGATAGAGATCGAGATGCAGGTATTTCTCGATTACCCGCTCGAACGCCTCGCTGTCATAGGCGAGCCCGAGCACGCGCAGCGTATAGGCAAGCGAGTCGCGCGTGATGGCTGCGAAGTCCTGGTAGCGCCGCATCAGCGAGCGCAACCAGGTGTATTCGAGCTGCTTGATCCGCCAGATCTGCGTGATGATCTCACCGTAGCCCGGAAACGCATCCTCGGTGGTCTCGGCGACCGACTGGATGTCGTAGAGCGTTCCGTAGGCATCGAAGACAACGGCTTTGAGGCTCAATTGACCTGTCCTCCGGGATCGTTGCGGTCCACGGACTATACAAGGCGCCCCGAAATCGGTCCAAGACGGAATCGCGACTTGGGCCCTGATTTCTAAAGCCTGATCACGACCTTGCCGAAATGTGAGCCGGTGCGCAGGTGCGCATACGCTTCGGGTGCCTCATCGAAACCATAGATCCGATCGACGATCGGGTGAATCGCGTGTTCGGTCAGGAAGCGATTCATCGCGACAAAGTGTTCGACCGATCCGACGGTGACACCGATGATGTCGGCATTCTCCCACTGAAGACGCGCGAGGTCGGGCTTGGGACCGAACCCCGTCAAGACACCGATCTGGACGATCTTGCCACCCGAAGCGACCGATCGCAGCGATCGATCATAGGTGCCGGGACCGCCGAGTTCGAGGATATGACTGGCCCCGGCGCCATTCGTCGCCTTCATCAGGGCGACATCCCAGTCAGGCGTCTCGCGATAGTTGATGAGGATCGAGCCGCCCAGCGCCTTGGCGCGTGCGAGTTTTTCATCCGAGGAGGATATCACGATCGCACGCGCCCCCAGCGCCACCGCGAATTGAAGCCCGAACAGCGCAACGCCGCCTGTTCCCTGGACCAACAGCGTGTCGCCTTTGCGCATCCCGCCGCGTGCGATGAGGCCATGGAAAGCCGTGACGCCGGCACAGGGCAGGGTCGCTGCCTCCACCGCGGACAGATGCGCCGGCACTGAGATCAGCGCGGTCGCCGGCAGCACGACATACTCAGCCAGCATTCCGTCCATCGTGTTGCCACCGAGGGATGACGGAATATAGCTGGACTTGAACGGCCCCGAGATCCAATCGCGGAAGAAAGACCCAGCGACGTGGTCTCCGAGTCGCCATTGCGCGACGTCGGTGCCGATGGCGTCAACGACACCCGCACCGTCGGAGAGTGGCACGCGGCCCTTGAGCTCGCCTTGGCCTGCACGGTCGAGGATCAGGAGGTCGCGGTAATTCAGACTTGCCGCTTCGACCCGAATGCGGACCTCGCCATTGGCGGGTTCGGGTTTGCTGATTTCGACGCGCGCAAGGCGGCCAGCAGCAGCATGGCTATTCAAATGGTAGGCTCTCATCGTTGCTCCCTTCACAAGTGCATTCACTTGGACGAGCAAAGTCTGTAGGGTCTGACAGTGCTGTCAGGGTCAAGAGGCTTCAGATGAAGATCGGCGAACTCTCCCGGCGGACGGGGGTCAGCGTCCGAATGCTGCGCTACTACGAAGGCGAAGGACTGCTCGCGCCGCTGCGGACGAACTCCGGCTATCGCGATTACGGCCAGGCCGAAGAGGAAACGGTGCGGCGCATCAAGATGCTCGGCGGCGCCGGGATGACGCTCGAAACCATCAAGCGGTTGCTCCCCTGCGTGCGGAACAACGATCCGGCTTTCACGCCGTGCAACGAGCTGCGAAATATACTCAAGCAGCAGGTCGGCCTGATCGACGAACGTATCGAGACGCTCAGCCAAAGCCGGACAATTTTGGCGGGCTATCTGGCAAGCGTGAATTGATCGCACGCATCTCGACCATCACATTCACCGGCTCTTGGAATTCCAGGCCTCCCGCTCGGCGAAGACCTGGCTGACCTCCGCCATGTGCTCGGTGCCCCACGCGCAGAGCGGTACGAGAGCTTGGGCGAGGCTGTGACCCAAAAGGGTGAGGCTATAGTCCACCCGCGGCGGCACCTCCTTGTAGTCGGTCCGCTTCACGAGACCATCGGCCTCCAACTCCTTGAGCTGCTGGATCAGCACCTTGTCGCTGACGTCGCGCACGGCTCGCCGCAGCTCGCCGTAGCGGGTCGGCCCGCCCTGGGCGAGGAAGTACAGAATCAGCGGCTTCCACTTGCCGGCGATGACCCGCAGGGTCGCGTCGAGGCCGCAAGTGAAGCCGGGCAAAGTCGGGGTGCAGCTTTGGACAGGTGGCGAAGCCTGCGCAGGTGGAGAGATCGTGTCTGACATTTTTGGGCACTTACCAAAAGGTGCATACTTGTCGATAGGTGGGTAGGCCGCCAGCTCAGTGCAACCCTAGTGAAGGAGCACATCATGAGCAGACTACAAGGCAAGACGGCGGTGGTTACGGGCGGCGGAACCGGCATCGGATTTGGAGCGGCCAAACGGTTCATCGACGAAGGCGCGTTCGTCTATCTCTTCGGGCGGCGGCAGGAGCCGCTCGACGCCGCCGTGGCGCAGCTGGGTTCCTCGGCGCGCGCCGTCAGGGGCTCGGTGACTGATATGTCCGACCTCGACAGGTTATACGCGGCGGTGAAGGCCGAACGCGGCGGGCTCGACATCCTGTTCGCCAATGCTGGGACCGGATTGTTTGCGCCGCTCGGCGAGATCACGCCCGAGCATTACGATCAGATCTTCGACGTCAATGTGAAGGGGCTGGTGTTCACGGTGCAGAAAGCCCTGCCGCTGATGACGAAGGGGTCGTCGATCATCCTGACCGGATCGAGCACGGGGGTGATGGGGACGCCGCAGTTCAGCATCTACAGCGCGACCAAGGCTGCGATCCGGAATCTGGCGCGCAGCTGGGCGCTGGACCTGCGCGGCACCGGCATCCGCGTCAATGTGCTGTCACCGGGGCCGACCAAGACGGAGCTGGCGCTGGAGATCGTCGGCGAGGAAGCCTTCGATGCGCTCGGAAGCATGACGCCGATCGGACGCGTCGGCGACCCGAGCGAGACGGGGGCGGTTGCGGCGTTCCTGGCGTCCTCAGACAGCAGCTTCATGACCGGCGGCGAGGTTTTCGTGGATGGAGGCCTGGCACAGGTCTGAGACTTGAGCGTGAGGGCTTCGGTTACCGGATCGAAGCCCTCGACGCGCTTTCTAGATCCCCAGCAGCTTCCTTGCGTTGGCCTTCAGCACCTTCGGCCGGATCTCGTCGCGGATCTCGATCTTGGCGAAATCCGACAGCCAGCGGTCCGGCGTGATCACCGGCCAGTCCGAGCCGAACAGCATCTTGTCCTGCAGGATCGAGTTGATGTAGCGCACCAGGATCGGCGGGAAATATTTCGGCGACCAGCCGGACAGGTCGATGTAGACGTTCGGCTTGTGGGTCGCGACCGACAGCGCTTCTTCCTGCCAGGGGAAGGAGGGATGCGCGAGGATGATCTTGAGGTCGGGGAAATCGGCCGCGACGTCGTCCATGTACATCGGGTTGGAATATTTCAGCCGCATCCCCATGCCGCCGGGCATGCCCGAGCCGACGCCGGTCTGGCCGGTGTGGAACAGCGCGATCGCGCCGCCATTGTTGATCTCTTCATAGAGCGGATAGGCCATGCGGTCGTTGGCGTAGAAGCCCTGCATGGTCGGATGGAATTTGAAGCCGCGCACCCCGTATTCCTCGATCAGCTTGCGCGCCTCGCGCACACCGAGCTTGCCCTTGTGCGGGTCGATCGAGACGAAGGGGATGAGAACGTCGAGATGGTCGGAGGCGATCTCCAGCATCTCCTCATTCTTGTAGCGGCGGAAGCCGGTCTCGCGCTCGGCGTCGACCGGGAAGATCACCGCGGCGATGTTCTTGGATCGATAGTAGGCGGCGGTCTCCGGCACGGTCGGCGGATGCTTGTGCGGCGACTTGAAATAGTCCGCCATCTGCGCCTGAAAATCGTCATAGCCGTCGTCGGGATGGGTGCCGCAGGGCTCTTCGGCGTGGGTGTGAATGTCGATGGCGACGACGTCGTCGATGTTCGGCAGCTTCAGCTTCGGCATGGGTTTCCTCCCGACGGGTTGCCGAATTGATTATATGATATAACGAACTTGGCAAGACATTGTGGGACAAGGCATTGTGGGACAAGGCGTTGTAGGACAGGCGTCGTCCGCGCCAGATTGGGCCGATCCGGCCGCTTCTACTTTGCATGGGGTTGTTTTCCAGAATTTGGTGGGTGGGATCGGGGCAGTTAACATTGACATCCGGTCCTCCCATGCCTTAAGAACCGCCCCGTCCCGGGCGGTCGGTCCGCCAGCGGGACAATCTCATTTTGCCTCATTCGCGCGTGCCGAAACGGTAGTGCCGAACACGGCCTTTCGAACGTTCAGGATTCTGCCATGAAGGTCCGTAACTCGCTGAAATCGCTGCGCGGTCGCCATCGCGCCAACCGCCTGGTCCGCCGCAAGGGCCGGGTCTATGTGATCAACAAGGTGCAGCGCCGCTTCAAGGCTCGCCAGGGCTGATTTCGCCCTGCCGGACGCCCGCGCGCGCCCCGCAAGACCACGGTCTCACACGAGTTTGACGCCGCCCCTGCTTTGCAAGGGCGGCTTTGCGCGTTTAGACTTCGACCATGGCAGTGAGATTCTTCATCGCGCGCACCCTGTGTCTGGCTCTCGTACTGGGAGCCGCCGGACTCGCTCCGGCGCTGGCACAGCAGATTGATCCACCGACTCCGCCCGGCAAGCAGAAGAAACTTCCGGAAGCGCCGGCCAAGCTGCCCAAGGTCGATCGCACCAAGAATCTCGATTTCCTGTTCGGCGCGCTGAAAGCCGCGCCCGACGAGGCCAGCGCCAAGCACGTCGAGGCGCGGATCTGGGCGATCTGGATCCAGACCCCGAGCGACACCGCGGCGCTGCTGATGGCGCGGGCCAAGACCGCGGTCGACGCAAAGAAGATCGAGGTTGCGATCAAGCTGCTGGATTCGGTCGTCAAGCTCAGGCCCGACTACATCGAGGCCTGGAATCGTCGCGCGACGCTCTACTACATGCAGAACGATTATGGCCGCTCGCTCGCCGACATCCGCGAGGTGTTGATCCGCGAGCCCCGCCATTTCGGCGCGCTCGCAGGCCTCGGCATGATCATGCAGGAGGTCGGCGACGAAAAGCGCGCGCTCGAGGCCTACCGCAAGGCGCTCGCCGTCAATCCGCACCTCGAGAAGATCCCCGACCAGGTCAAGGCGCTGACCGAGAAGGTCGAAGGCCGCGATATTTAGCGGACAAGTCGATCATTGCTCGAGCGAATGCGGCGCTAGCCGATTAACCACGATGACACGCGCCGCGTTACGAGGGATATGGGTTGCCCCGCCGCAGGCCTACCTTCATCGCGGGAGCACAGCCATGAAGCGTTTGATCTTTGCAGGTATATTGCTGCTGGCGCCGGGCACGGCGAGCCTCGCCGACGGACTGTTCTGGGTGGTCGGCAACCGCGCCACCGGAAAATGCAACATCGTGACCAGCAATCCCGTGATCATCGGCGATGTCTGGTTCGGGGACGGTCCTTACAAGTCGAAGGCCGACGCCAAGCTTGCCCGTTCGACCATCCGCGCCTGTCCCGCACCCACGCCTGACGAGGAAAAGGACGAGGACGGCACGAACTAGGTCGACAGCAACCTAGTGCAAAACGCTGCCTTCGCGCTCGGCGAGGCCGCGATCGACCGCTGCGGCGTAAGCCTTTGCAAGCTCCGTCTCGAGGTGCTCGTTGATCAGCAGCAGCGCGCGCACGGCACCGCGCAGGTCGCCGTGGCAGCTTGCCACGATCTCGTCGATCGCAGTATCTTTGGACCTCAGGCTCATCGAAATTCTCCGGTTCAAATCAGGATAAATCCTGCCGGTCTTTCCCGCATCCCCGAGGGTTGCGAGCACGATCGGCGCCCACCCGCGCCTAAATGGCGGAACCGACCGTGGCGATTATAAGGAAGCCGCGATGACGACGGCATGAAGCTTTTCGAAGCCGCGTGCTCCGGGGAGCAGCATTGATTTGATTGCGTTTTTCCCGCTTGAATTATGCACATATCCACAGCCCCGGCATTTCAAGTGGAGCGCGGGGGCTCCCCGGGCGAAACTGCCGCCCGCAAGCCACGTAACTGCCCTGTGCCCTGGATCGCCCGGATTCCATCCATGATCGTGATGTCAGTCGTGACCGCGCTGCTTGTGCTGGCGCTGGTCACGCAGGCCGGCGTCCTCGCCGTGCAACGCGCCTTTCCACCGCAAGGCCGGATGATCGAGGTCGATGGGGCCGTGCTTCACCTCGTCGATCTCGGACCGCGCGATTCGGGCTTGCCGGTCGTGATGCTGCACGGCGCGAGCTCCAACCTCGAAGCGATGCGGCGGCCGCTCGGCGATCTCCTCGCCAGGAACCATCGCGTCATCCTGATCGACCGTCCCGGCCACGGCTGGAGCACGCGGGCGCGGCGGCAGGATTCGACCCCGGAGGTCCAGGCGCGGATGATCGATGAGGCGCTCGGCAAGCTCGGGATCGATCGCGCGGTGTTCGTGGTGCATTCCTGGAGCGGCGCGCTCGGCGCGCGGCTGGCGCTCGATCATCCCGGCCGCGTCGCGGGCCTTGTGATGCTCGCGCCCGTCACACATCCCTGGCGCGGCGGCGTCGGCCGCTACAACGAGATCATCGCAACGCCCGTGATCGGCCCGCTGCTCGCCTACACCATAACCCTGCCGCTGGGCTATTTCCTGAGCGAGCCCGGCGCGCGCAATGTCTTCCTGCCGCAAATGATGCCGGATGGTTTCGTGCAGGACTCCGCGACGCCGCTGCTGCTGCGCCCGCGCGAGTTCATCGCCAATGCCTATGATCTGGTGACGCTGAAGGAAGCGGTCGCCGCGCAGGTCGCGCGCTACGGCGAGATATCGGCGCCGGTCACGATCATCGCCGGCGAACCCGACAAGACGGTGAAGACCGACATTCACGCGCGGCCGTTCGCCGCCACCGTGCAGAACGCCAAGCTGATCGTGCTGCCCGATCTCGGCCACATGGTGCAGAACGCGGTGCCCGATCTCGTGAAGACCGAGATCGAGACGCTGATCGGGAAAATCGTCCCGGCGCAGGCGGCCGCCGATTAGAGCGTTTTCGAGCGAAGTGGATGCCGGTTTGCGTGAAGAAAACGCGTCAAAACAAGAAGCTGGAGCTTCGGTTCAGAACCGAAGCTCCAGCGACCGCCTGTCGCGCGCTTACTGCTTGATCTTCCCGTCCTTGTCGAACTGCGACACATAGGCCCAGAGATTGTTGATCTCGTTTTCGTTCTTGATGCCGGCGAAAGCCATCTTGGTGCCGGGGATCTTGGCCTTGGGGTCCTTGATGTATTCCTTGAACACGGCCTCGTTCCAGGTGATGCCGGAATTCTTGTTGGCGTCGGAGTAATTGTAGTCCGGCGCGGTGCCGGACTTGCGGCCGTCGAGGCCGTTGAGCTCGGGGCCGACCTTGTTCTTGGCGCCTTCGCCGATCGCGTGACAGGCCAGGCATTTGTTGAACGAAGATTTGCCGGCCGCGACGTCCTGCGCCATCGCGCTGGGTGCGGTGGCAATCGCGGTGAGGATGGTCAATGCGCCAAAAATCAGTTTTGTCATCGGGTGCTCTTCGTTTCTTCCCTGGGGCTGGTCAGTTGCATGCCTGATCGGCAATGGTCGGACCTGCCGGTTTTGGCAGGCCTGCTCGGATTGGACAAGCCGCCAAACCATGGCAGGTTTCACGATTTCCTACTTGTCCCAGAGCGAACTCGCGCAAGATCGTCGATCTGACTTTCGGATGGCCTACCCAAACCACCGCGGACGTGGTTGATTTACCGCGACAAATCGATCGTGCGGCCTCGGCCGGAACGATATGCCATGAAGGAAATGCTATGGCCATCATGATGCCCGCGAGTGACCAGGCCGTGCTCGCGCGCCGCGCCGAAATCGTGGCTGCATTGCGCGCAATCGTACCGGGCGAAGGCGTGATCGATAGCGCCGCCGAGATGCGAGCCTATGAATCCGACGGATTAACGGCCTATCGGCAGCCGCCGATGGTCGTGGTGCTGCCCGACACGACCGAGCAGGTTTCGCTGGTCCTGAAATATTGTGCAGGGCAGGGCATCAAGGTGGTCCCGCGTGGCTCCGGCACCTCGCTGTCCGGCGGCGCGCTGCCACTGGAAGACGGCGTGCTCCTGGGCCTCGGCAAGTTCAAGCGCATCCGCGAGATCGATTTCGACAACCGCGCCGTCGTCACCGAGCCCGGCGTCACCAACCTCGCGATCAGCCAGGCCGTCGCTCATGCCGGGTTCTACTACGCGCCGGATCCGTCCTCGCAGATCGCCTGCTCGATCGGCGGCAATGTCGCGGAGAATTCCGGCGGCGTGCACTGCCTGAAATACGGCATGACCACCAACAACGTGCTCGGTTGCGAGATCGTGCTGATGAGCGGCGAGATCCTGCGCATCGGCGGCAAATCGGCGGAGAACACAGGCTACGACCTGATGGGCGTCATCACCGGCTCGGAAGGCCTGCTCGGCGTCATCACCGAGATCACGGTGCGCATCCTGCAAAAGCCGGAGACGGCGCGCGCGCTGATGGTCGGATTCGCGCAAGTCGAGGCGGCCGGCGAATGCGTGGCGCGCATCATCGGCGCCGGCATCATTCCCGGCGGCATGGAGATGATGGACAAGCCCGCGATCCACGCCGCGGAAGCCTTCGTCCACGCCGGCTATCCGCTCGATGTCGAGGCCCTCCTCATCATCGAGCTCGACGGTCCCAAGATCGAGGTCGACGAGCTGATCACGCGGGTCGAGACGATTGCGAACGCTTGCGGCTCGACCACCTGCCAGATCTCGACCTCCGAGGCCGAGCGCAATCTGTTCTGGGCCGGCCGGAAAGCCGCGTTCCCCGCCGTCGGCCGCATCTCGCCGGACTATCTCTGCATGGACGGCACCATCCCACGCGGTGCGCTGCCGAAAGCGCTGGCGCGCATCCGCGAGCTATCGGAAAAATACCAGCTCGGTTGCGCCAACGTGTTCCATGCCGGCGACGGCAACCTGCATCCGCTGATCCTCTATGACGCCAACAAGCCCGGCGAGATCGAGCGCGCCGAAGCCTTCGGCGCCGACATCCTGCGCGCCTGCGTCGAGTTCGGCGGCGTGCTCACCGGCGAGCACGGCGTCGGTATCGAGAAGCGCGATCTGATGCCTGAGATGTTCAGTGAGATCGACCTCAACCAGCAGCAGCGCCTGAAATGCGCCTTCGATGCACAAGGCCTGCTCAATCCCGGAAAGGTGTTTCCGACCCTGCACCGCTGCGCCGAGCTCGGCCGCATGCATGTCCACGCCGGGAAGCTGGCATTCCCGGACATTCCGCGGTTCTAGAGTCGCCTCGCTGCAACGCGCCAAATTTGATTTTCGCTGCAAACTTCGTTACCCGCTACAGGCGTGGATACGCTCAAGGTCAGAGACGCCAAAGACGTCGAAGAGGTGGTGCGCGCGGCGATTGCCAATGAGCAGCCGCTCGAGATCATCGGCCATGGCTCCAAGCGCGGCATCGGCCATGCGATGGCGACCAACGCCGTGCTGGACGTCTCCGCGCTGAATGCCATCACCGCCTACGAGCCCAACGAACTCATTGTCACGCTCCAGGCCGGGGCGCCGCTGGCCGACGTGCTGTCGCTGATCGATGCCAAGAACCAGCAATTCGCCTTCGAGCCGATGAACACCGCGCCGCTGCTCGGCACGCCCGCGCTCGGCACCATCGGCGGCATGATTGCGTCTGGCCTGGCCGGTCCGCGCCGGATCAAGGCGGGCGGGGCGCGCGACCATCTGCTCGGGGCGCATGCCGTCTCCGGTTTCGGCGATAGCTTCAAGACCGGCGGCAAGGTGGTGAAGAACGTCACCGGCTACGACCTCTGCAAGCTTCTCGCCGGTTCCTGGGGCACGCTGTCGGTCATGACCGAGGTCACGCTGAAGGTGATGCCGAAGCCGGAGGCCGAGCGGACGCTGTTGCTGCGCGGCCTCGACGATGCCGCGGCCAACAAGGCGATGACGGCGGCGCTCGGCTCGCCCTTCGATGTCTCGGGGGCCGCGCATCTGCCGACATCGGCGTTCCGGACCAAGATCGAAGGGCTCGGCGATATCGCAGGCCAAAGCGAGGCGCTGACAGTGCTGCGGCTCGAGGGCATTACCGCCTCGGCCGCCCACCGTGCCGGCTCGCTGCGCGAATTGCTGGCGCCGTTCGGAACCGCAACGCTCGTCGAGGACACGATGTCAGCGGCGCTGTGGACCACGATCCGCGACGTCCTGCCGTTCGCGGCCGGCGGCGCGTTGGGGGCTTGGCCGGTTTGGCGGATCGTCTGTCCGCCGGCGTCGGGCGCGGCGCTCGGGACGCTGCTGGCGCGCGAGACCGGCGGCGACGTGATCTACGATTGGGGTGGTGGACTGATCTGGGCGGCGTTGCCACCGAAGCCGGACGCGCATGCCACGGCCGTGCGCGAACGTGCGAATGCGGCCGGCGGGCACGCCACGCTGATCCGGGCGGCCGAGGACATCAGGCGCACGATCGATGTATTCCACCCGCAAGCTCCTGGCCTTGCCGCGTTGAGCGAGCGGGTCCGCGCCAGTTTCGATCCGAAGACCATCCTCAACCGGGGCCGGCTGACGCGGGGCGCTTGCTGAATGAAGACCGAATTCTCACTCGAGCAGCTCGCCGATCCCGACATCGCGGAAGCCGACAAGATCCTGCGCGCCTGCGTCCATTGCGGCTTCTGCACCGCAACCTGTCCGACCTATGTGCTGCTTGGCGACGAGCTCGATAGCCCGCGCGGCCGCATCTATCTGATCAAGGAGATGCTGGAGAAGGACCAGACGCCGACGGCCGAAGTGGTCAAACATGTCGACCGCTGCTTGTCGTGCCTGGCCTGCATGACGACCTGCCCCTCGGGGGTGAATTATATGCATCTGGTCGATCAGGCCCGGGTCAGGATCGAGCAGCGTTACGAGCGGCCGCTGGCCGAGCGGCTGCTGCGCCGGGTGCTGGCCTTCGTCCTGCCGGACCCGCAGCGTTTCCGCGCCAGCATGTGGCTGGCGCGGCTGGCCCGCCCGCTGGCCGCGTTCCTGCCGACGCCCCGGCCGTCGGCGACACCCGGCCTGATCCTGCGCCTCAAGGCGATGCTGGCGCTGGCGCCCGACCGGCTGCCGCCACCGGGGCCCGCCGCCGGCAGTGTGTTCGCGGCACTCGGCAAGAAGCGCGGCCGGGTCGCGCTACTCCAGGGCTGCGCCCAGCAGGTGCTGGCCCCGCGCATCAACCAGGCCGCCATCAGTCTCCTCACGCGCCACGGCATCGAGGTCGTCCTCGTCAGGGACGAGCAGTGCTGCGGCGCGCTGACCCATCACCTCGGCAACGACCAGGACGCATTGGGGCGGGCTCGCGCCAATGTCGCGGCGTGGCGCGCGGAAGCGGCCGGCGAGGGGCTCGACGCCATCCTGGTGACGGCGTCAGGCTGCGGCACCGTGATCAAGGACTACGGCTATCTTCTGCGCGAGGACGCTGCGTTTGCCGCCGATGCGGCGAAGGTCTCCGCGCTCGCCAAGGACATCACTGAATACGTCGCCGGCCTTGGACTCGTGGCCACCGCGCGACAGGACAACATCGTCGTCGCCTATCACTCTGCGTGTTCGTTGCAGCACGGACAGAAAATCACGGGCCTTCCGAAAGAATTGCTTTCCAATAATGGATTCGTGGTGAAAGATGTGCCGGAGAGCCATTTGTGTTGCGGTTCGGCGGGGACCTACAACATTCTCCAGCCCGAGCTTGCGGGCCGGTTGCGTGATCGCAAGGTCGCCAACATCGCGAGCGTCAAGCCGGACATGATTGCCGCAGGCAATATCGGCTGCATGGTGCAGATTGCCAGTGGCACGTCAGTTCCGGTCGTACACACGATTGAGCTTCTCGATTGGGCTACGGGCGGGTCGCGGCCGGCATTGAACGCGCAAGACTGAGCTTTCGAAGACTGAGCTTTCGAGGGCTGAGCTTTCGTCCGGAGGTGACGGCTGAAGACGCCCGGATCGACCATTGTTCCGCGGCAACAGGAGGACCACGATGGCGAAAGCGAAGAAGAAAAAAAGCAAGAAGGCCAAGAAGGCCAAGAAGGCGGTAGCGGCGAAGAAGACCTCAAAGAAGGCAGCCAAGAAGTCCGCGAAGAAGTCTGCCAAGAAAGCCACAAAGAAATCTGCCAAGAAGGCCGCGCCGAAGAAGGCTGCCAAGAAAGCCGCTAAGAAGGCTGCCCCTAAGAAGGCTGCCCCTAAGAAGGCCGCCAAGAAGGCTGCGAAAAAAGCGGCGCCGAAGAAGGCGAAGGCAGCTCCCGCGCCGAAGCCGTCAACGCCGGCAGCTCCGGCTCCCGAGCCCGCCGCCGAGACAAGCTGGGCGATGCCTTCGTCTTCTGCGGAAACGACGCCGGCCGAAGGACAAGGTTAGGCCCAAGGTTAGGCCCAAGGTTAGGCCCAAGGTTAGGCCCAAGATTAGGCCAAGGGCTGGATCCAATCCGACGACCATGATCGACGACAGGAAGGCCGCAGCGGTGATGCTGCGGCCTTTTTGCATCGGCGTGACGGCGTGTTTGTCCTGGAGCAGCCTGATTCGTGGCGCGGCCAGCACGGTACCGCCGGGCCCGTACTAACCCGGGCCTGCCAGTGCACTTTGCAATGCAAATAATGTGGTCGAGAAGACACACAGGCTGACAACCTTTCGTGGAATCGTCAGAACGCCCAAAAAGTCGGCAGATGCCCGCGTTTTTTGCTTCTCGGTTTACGCCACTCCATCCAGATTGCCGCAGTTACGAAATTTGCAATCAGGTCGTGCGTTCCGGGGGCTTCCGGGATCCGGCTGGGGTCTTAGAACTGGTGATGGGGATCGAAATGAAAAAAGTGGCTTTGTTGGCAACGGCGCTGGCAATGGTGACGGGCTCGGCTTTCGCGGCAGACATGCGAGTGAAGGCACTGAAGGCCCCGCCGGTGGTCGCGTTTGACCCCTGGGATATCGCCTTCGGCGGCGCCATCATGAGCGACTACATCTTCCGCGGCGTCACGCAGTCGAACCACAAGCCGTCGGTCGCGGCCTATTTCGAGCCGCGCTACAACATCAACAAGGACCTCCAGCTCTACGTCGGCGTGTCCGCCGAGAGCATCTCCTTCGCCAATCGTGCCGCTGCTGAAGTCGACATCTACGGCGGTATCCGCCCGACCTTCGGCGCCTTCGCGTTCGACATCGGCGTCTGGGGCTACCTGTATCCGGGCGGCAGCTGCGCCGACAACGTGCTCACCGGTGGCATTCCTGGCGGCAACGTCTGCGGCGTCAGCACGACCACGATCTTCCTCGCCGACGGCAACGTCATGAAGAAGGACGTCAGCTTCGTCGAAGTCTACGGCAAGGTGAACTACACCATCAACGACAGCTTCACGGTCGGCGCGACCGAGTACTACTCGCCGAACTTCCTGAACTCGGGTGCCTGGGGCAACTACGCTTCGTTGACCGCCAAATACACGGCGCCCAGCACGGCCTTCGGTCCCTCCGGCATGGGCATGTATGTGTCGGGTGAGTTCGGCCGGCAGTGGTTCGGTACTTCGGACGCCTTCTACGGCACCGGCGTCGGCACCGTTTTCGCCAACGGCATCCCCTACAAGGACTACAACACCTGGAACATCGGCATCGGCTTCACCTACAAGGTGTTCACGCTGGACCTGCGTTACTCCGACACCGACCTGAACAAGGGTGATTGCAACGCCTTCACCAGCGCCTTCAACGCCACCGGCACCACCAACGTCACCGCGATCAATCCGGGCGGCGCTGGCTCCAACTGGTGCGGCGCGGCCGGCATTGCCAAGCTGTCGTTCGACCTGACGGCGATGAGCAACCTGAAGTAAGCTTCTTCCCGAAGCGACTTGATGAGGGCGGCAGGGCAAACCTGCCGCCCTTTTGCTTTTGGGCGCAGGCCGGGGCACCTGCATGGTTCGAGACGCCCGCCTCCGGCGGGCTCCTCACCATGAGGGGGCACGGATTTCACCGCGAGGACAGACCTCATCCTGAGGGCCCGCCAAAGGCGGGCGTGTCGAAGAATGGCCGCAACGAAGGGCCATAGCCTCAGGGTTGGTCGGACCGTCTCAGCGTGCCGCGCTCGGCTCCTTCTCGACCGACACGGCACCGTCACCGAGGACGTGGATCGCGCCGTGCTTCACCATCGTCACCTTGCGGGTATGGAAGGCTTCCAGCGTCGAGCGGTGGCCGATCGAGACGAGGGTGGCCTGTGGTAGCTTCTCCGCCAGCAACCGATACAGGCGGGCCTCGGATGGCTCGTCCAGCGAGGCCGTGGCCTCGTCCAGGAACAGATAGTCCGGCGCATGCAGCAGCGCGCGGGCGAGCCCGAGACGCTGCTGCTCGCCCAGCGACAGCATCCGGTTCCAATGACCGTCCTCCTCAAGCCGCTCGGCGAGGTCGGGCAGCCCGACCGCGATCAGCGCGTCCCTGACGCGTGAGGTTTCGAACGCACCCGGCGCGGCCGGGTAGACCACCGCGTCGCGCAGCACGCCGACCGGGAAATAGGGGCGCTGGGGCAGCATCATCAGCTTCGCCTTTTCCGGCACGAAGATGCTGCCGGTGCCGAACGGCCAGATGCCGGCGATGGCCCGGAACAGCGTCGACTTGCCGGAGCCCGACGGTCCGGTCACCAGCACGCGCTCCGACGTCTGGACGGAGAACGCGTCGGCGGCGACCAGCGGCGTGCCGCTCGGCAGGTTCACGCAGAGCTGTTCGAGAGAGATATTGCGATTGCCGCCGGCGGCCTTGAGGGCAATCGCAGGCTCGTGCGGCGGCAGGTGCGCGGCCGCATCGACCGACATCTCGAAGCCGTCGAGGCGGGCGACGATCGAGCGCCATTCCGCCAGCGATCGGTACGCCGTGACGAAGAACGACAATGCGCCCTGTACGCTGGAGAAGGCGGACGCGGTTTGCATCATGTCGCCAAGCTGGATCTTCTTGGCGAAGAAGGCCGGCGCCACCAGCACGTAGGGAAAGATCACGGCGGCCTGCTGATAGCTCGCGGTGAACGCGGTGAGGCGCTTGGTACGGCTCATGATGGCGTACCAATTGCCGATCACGAAACCGAAGCGCTCCAGCAGCCGGCCGCGCTCGGCGTCTTCGCCCTTGAGCAGCGCGATCTGCTCGGAATTTTCGCGGACCCGGACGAGATTGAAGCGGAAGTCGGCTTCATAGCGCTGCTGCTCGAAATTGAGATTGACCAGCGGGGCGCCGATCCAGTGCGTCAGCGCCGTGCCGAAGATCGCGTAGACCAGCGCGCCCCAGCACAGATAACCGGGGATCATGAGATCGGCGCCGAACAGGTGCAACGGCGCGGCGTTGGAAAGCCCCCAGAGGATGATTACGAACGAGAACAGCGTCACGATCGACGAGAGCAGGCCGAGACCGATGGTCAGGGTCTGCTCGACGAAATTCTTGACGTCCTCGGTGATGCGCTGGTCCGGGTTGTCGGCCGCATCGCCCTTGAGCTGCATGCGGTAGTGGGTGGCGCCTTGCAGCCATTCGCCCAGATAGTGCCGGGTCAGCCATTGCCGCCAGCGGATCTGAAGCCACTGGTTCAGATACAGCTTGTAGACGGCCAGCGCGATGAAGGCGGAGGCGAGGCCGATGAAGATCCAGATCTCCCTGACGAAACTATCCCAGTCACTTGCCTGCAGTGAGCTGTAGAACCGGTTCTGCCATTGATTGACCAGGACGTCGATCGCGACCAGCGCCAGCTCCATCGCGATGACAGCGGCGAGCAGGCCGCGGCCGGCCCATTTGTCCTCCGACCGGAAATAGGGGGCGGCGATTCGCCAGACGATCGCGAGCGTGGCGCTGATGTTCTTCACAGAGCTCTGTCTCCTGAGGGGATGTGCACAACTGCCCGGGGCCAAAGACTTGGGACGACGGCGAAAATCGGCGCGCTTAGACTAAAGTCGCAAGTCCTGCAATTTGCGTTGGCTTGTCGCAGCTTGCAACCCTAGCATGGGGCGCATCGGCGCGGGGTGGGGGCCTTCGGGATTTCGCGAGCTTGTGAGCGGACGGGAACCGCTGCATTCGCGAGGAATTCGCGTCCAGCTCGGGGGTTATCGCTTCAGCGTCAAGCAGGATCGGCTGTCCACGCGGGCCGCCTGCAGCACACATGCGTGGGGGAGGAAGATCATGTGGAATCAAGTTTATGACCCGTTGCACAGCCCTGTGCTGTCGACGATCGCGGCGGCAGTCCCTGTCGTCACATTGCTGGTCCTGATCGCGAGCGGCCGCGTCCAGGCTCATATCGCGGCGGTCATCGCCGTGATCGTGGCCAATTTGATCACGATCTTCGTCTTCACCATGCCGGCCAACATGTCGATCCGCGCTTCGGTGCTGGGCATCGTCACCGGTTTCTTTCCGATCGGCTGGATCGTTCTCAACGTCATCTTCCTTTACCAGGTGACGGTGACCACTGGACGCTTCGAATTGCTCAAGCGCGCCGTCGGCGGCGTCACCGAGGACCGGCGGCTGCAATTGCTGCTGATCGCGTTCTCGTTCGGCGCCTTCTTCGAGGGTGCTTCGGGCTTCGGCACCCCGGTCGCGATCACCGGTGCCGTCCTGATCGGCCTCGGCTTCTCGCCGCTCGCGGCCTCCGGCCTGTCGCTGATCGCCAACACAGCACCGGTCGCCTTTGGCGCGCTGGGTACGCCGATCCAGGGCCTCGCTTCGGTCACCGGGCTCGATCCCTACATCCTCGGCGCGATGGTCGGACGGCAGTTGCCGATCTTCTCGCTGATCGTGCCGTTCTGGGTGGTGTGGGCGTTCGCGGGCTGGAAGGGCATGAAGGACGTCTGGCCGGCGATTCTCGTCACCGGCGTGTCGTTCGCAGTCCCGCAATTCGTGATCTCGAACTTCGTCAACCCCTGGATCGTCGACATCGGTGCGTCGCTGATCTCGATGGGCGCGCTGATCCTGTTCCTGAAGGTGTGGCAGCCCAGGCAGCTCTGGCTGTCGCCGGCGCTGCGCAGCCGTGATGAATCGACCTCCACCATGGCGGCCGCAAAACCGCTCGACAAGACGCCGCTTACGCAGAGCGAGATGTTCAGCGCGCTGCTGCCTTGGATCATCGTCTGTATCGTGATGCTGATCTGGGGCAACGGTGCCTTCAAGACCTGGGCGAACTCGATCTTCACCTGGAACTACCCCGTTCCCGAGCTGCATCAGATGATCAACAAGATGCCGCCGGTCGCACCAGGGCCGACGAAAGAGAGTGCGGTGTTCGGCTTCACCTATCTCTCGTTCACCGGCACAGGCATGCTGATTGCCGCGATCATCTCCGGCTTCCTGATGGGCGTCGGACCCGGCAAGCTCGTGATTCAGTACGGCCGCACCATCCGGCTGTGCGCGATCTCGCTGATCACGATCTCGGCGATGCTCGCGATCGGCACGCTGACGCGGCTCTCCGGCGTGGACGCGACGCTCGGCCTCGCCTTTGCTGCAACCGGCGTGCTCTATCCTTTCTTCGGCACGCTGCTCGGCTGGTTGGGCGTGGCGCTGACGGGATCGGATACCGCCTCCAACGTGCTGTTCGGAAATCTTCAGAAGATCACCTCCGAGCAGCTTGGCCTGTCGCCGATCCTGATGGCCGCGGCGAACTCGTCCGGCGGCGTGATGGGCAAGATGATCGACGCCCAGTCGATCGTGGTCGCGTCCACTGCGACGAATTGGTACGGGCACGAAGGCACGATCCTGCGCTTCGTGTTCTGGCACTCGATCGTGCTGGCCTCGTTGGTCGGCGTGTTCGTGACGTTGCAGGCCTATGTCTGGCCGTTCACGGCGATGGTGCTGAAGTAGCAGGTCACAATTCGCTTCGAAGCAAATCCCCGCGGATTCGTCCCCGCGGGGATTTTTGCGTCGCGTATGCGCGAACCTTCTCAACGGCGCCGCCGTCTTATAGAAGGTGCCGCAAATCAGGTCGGTCGAGAGGTTTCATGGTTTCGTTCAGGCAGACGGTGTGTGCGGCGGTTGCAATGCTCGCGATGTCCACGCTCGCGCGTGCGGAGGACGGTTTTCCGTTCGGCACCGAGATGACGCTGGAGGCGCTGCCGCAGCCGGGCTCGAAGCGGATTCCGAACATCGAGATCGGCGACAATGGCGAGGTCGTGCTGGAGCTCTGGTGCAAGGGCGGCAAGGGCCAGTTCTCGGTCGCCGGCAACACCGTGATCTTCGTCCCCGGCCAGATCCAGGACCGCTCCTGCCCGCCCGCAAGGGCCCAGGCCGACGACGATCTCGTTGCAGCGCTGGGCAGCGTCGAGACCTGGAAGCGCCAGGGCGACGTGCTGACGCTCGTCGGCCCCAAGCCGCTGCGCTTTCGGGTCAACGGAAATTAGCCACCGCTGTCATTCCCCGCGAAAGCGGGGAATCCAGTACGCCGCGGCCTATCGATTCAACCACGGCCGTCTCGGAGTACTGGATCGCCCGCCTTCGCGGGCGATGACTGACAGGGGGTGTCTGCGTCTACTTCCACACCGACTTGTCGGCGTCCCATCGCTGGCCCTTCAGCTCCTTGGCGAGCGCCTCGACCGAACCGTTGTCGTCGGGCTGATCGCCTTCCTCGTCGGCCGTCGCTTCGTCTGAGAGATTGAGCTTGGCGCCGCTGCTCTCGTCGGTGGTCGTGGTCGCTGGACTCCCGACCCAGAGCATGAGCTTGTCGGTCGTGCCCGGCTTGTCGGGCGAGACGAGACCCGCAACCTCGATCGTGTCGGTGAGCTCGAGCGCGGGAAAGTCCTGGTTCGGCCGCTTGAACACCAGCTTGAGCTTGCCGGTCGCCGGGTTGAAGCTTTGCGAGACCGGCTTTGCCGCGAGCGTCCTGCTCAGCACGCCAGCCACCGCGGCCGCGAGCTTGTCGCGGTTGATCTTGTCGCCCTCGCGCCAGTCGGCGGCGGCAATGCGGATGGTGCGGTCCATCTCGGTCATGCCCGCGGTCCAGCCCGCGGCGGTGACGCCGGGCGTCGCCTTGAATTTTGCCAGCAGCGCACCGGCGCGCTCCGGATCGACCGACATGTTGATGGTCTGCTCGCCCGCGCGCAACGCGTCGCAGCCGACGGTGAGGCTCGCCAGCGTCACCTCGACGTCCTGGCCCTTCAGGCTCTTCAGGAACTCGGTCGCGGCATCCAGCTTGACCTTGACCGCGATCGCTTCCGGCGAGACGTCGGTGAAATCCTTCGGCTGCGGCGTGATACCGTCGTCGGAGGTCTGGTTGTCGAGGAATTCCTTCTCGCTGAGATCGGAATTGTCGGGCGAGGTGACCTCGGTCACGGCCTGGCCAATGCTGATCTGGCCGCGGAATTCGAACGTGTCTCCGGCCTGTTTGCGCAGCAGCTTGACGGTGACCGGCGCCTTCGCGCCGAGGCTCTGCGTCGTACCCGTCAGGTTCTGGCCCGCGACCTGGAGATTGACGACGAAGCGGTCCTTGCGGTCGGAATTCTTCGCGACGGGATAGCAGACGTCGAGCACGGCTGCGGTGACGGTCTTGCCCTGGCGTGTCTCCTTCAGGATCACGTCGGCATTGCCATCCATCAGCCCGTCGATCGAGGTGAAATAGCGCGTCTCGACGCCGCCGGGCGCCGTGGCCTTCGGCGCCAGCTTCATCTGGGCGGATGCGACCTCAGGCGAACCTGCAAGCAGAGCCGCCAGAACGGCCGTGGAGCAAAACACAAGCGCGCGCATCGACGAAATCCCCGGGGCAATGGGGCATGATCCGGAAAGTGTGAAGTGGTTTTCCGTTGAGATCAGGCCCAAACAATTCGAATCGGGCGTCACCGTAGTGGGTTTTGGCCGCCGGTTGAATTGGAAAGCACGGGCCATGATTGCCAAAAAAGAAGGCCGCCCGGAGGCGGCCTTCGCAACACTGTGGGCTAAGGATCGGTCTTAGAAGCCGCCCATGCCGCCACCGGCCGGCATGCCGGGCGCGGCGTCCTTCTTCGGCGACTCGGCGACCATGGCCTCGGTGGTCACCAGCAGGCCGGCGATCGAGGCGGCGTCCTGGAGCGCGGTGCGCACCACCTTGGCGGGGTCGATGATGCCCTTCTCGACCATGTCGACATACTCCTCGGTCTGGGCGTCGAAGCCGAAGGTCTCGGACTTGTTCTCCAGGATCTTGCCGACGACGATCGAGCCTTCCACGCCCGCGTTCTCGGAGATCTGGCGGATCGGGGCTTCCAGCGCCTTCAGCACGATGTTGATGCCGGCCTGGACGTCGGCATTGGCGTTGGTGAGACGGCCAACCGCCTTCTTGGCGCGGAGCAGCGCGACGCCGCCGCCGGGAACGATGCCCTCCTGCACCGCGGCGCGGGTGGCGTTGAGCGCGTCCTCGACGCGGTCCTTCTTCTCCTTGACCTCGATCTCGGTGGCACCGCCGACGCGGATCACCGCGACGCCGCCTGCGAGCTTAGCGAGGCGCTCCTGGAGCTTCTCACGGTCGTAATCCGAGGTGGTTTCCTCGATCTGGGCCTTGATCTGGCCGACGCGGGCCTCGATCTCCGGCTTCTTGCCGGCGCCCTTGACGATCGTGGTGTTCTCCTTGTCGATCACCACCTTGCCCGCGCGCCCAAGCATCTTCACCGTGACGTTTTCGAGCTTCATGCCGAGGTCTTCGGAGATCAGTTGGCCACCGGTGAGGATCGCGAGGTCCTCGAGCATGGCCTTGCGGCGGTCGCCGAAGCCCGGCGCCTTGACGGCGGCGACCTTCAGGCCGCCACGGAGGCGGTTGACGACCAGGGTAGCCAGAGCCTCGCCCTCGACGTCCTCGGCGATGATGACGAGCGGCTTGCCAGACTGCACCACGGCTTCCAGCACCGGCAGCATCGCCTGCAGGCCGGACAGCTTCTTCTCGTGCAGGAGGATGTAGGCATCCTCGAGCTCGGCGGTCATCTTCTCGGGGTTGGTGACGAAGTAGGGTGACAGATAGCCGCGGTCGAACTTCATGCCCTCGACGATGTCCACCTCGGTGTCGAGCGACTTGTTCTCCTCGACGGTGATGACGCCCTCGTTGCCGACCTTCTGCATCGCCTGCGCGATCATCTTGCCGATGGCGGCATCGCCGTTGGCCGAGATGGTGCCGACCTGGGCGACCTCGGAGGAGGCGGCGACCGGCTTGGCGCGCTTCTCGATGTCCTTGACGACGGCGGCGACCGCGATGTCGATGCCGCGCTTGAGGTCCATCGGGTTCATGCCGGCGGCAACCGACTTGGCGCCTTCGCGCACGATGGACTGGGCCAGCACGGTCGCGGTGGTGGTGCCGTCGCCGGCGAGGTCGTTGGTCTTGGAGGCGACCTCACGCACCATCTGGGCGCCCATGTTCTCGAACTTGTCCTCGAGCTCGATCTCCTTGGCGACGGTGACGCCGTCCTTGGTGATGCGGGGCGCGCCGAACGACTTCTCGATGAGCACGTTGCGGCCCTTCGGGCCGAGCGTCACCTTGACGGCATTGGCGAGAATGTCGACGCCGCGCAGCATGCGATCGCGCGCGTCTCCGGAAAACTTGACGTCTTTGGCAGCCATGGTCTGCAATTCCTCTTCTTTTTTCGTGATGTGTCTTGCTTATTGGGTCGCCTCATTCCCGGGGTCCGCGATCGAACCCGGCGGAATGATGCATGCCCGGATCGAGTGACCCGGGCATGCATTCAGCGGCCGTTCAGGCGTCTGGCCTTAGGCCATCACACCCATGATGTCCGACTCCTTCATGATCAGGAGCTCATCGTTGTCGATCTTGACCTCGGTGCCCGACCACTTGCCAAACAGCACACGGTCGCCGACCTTGAGGTCGATCGGGATCAGCTTGCCGGCCTCGTCGCGGCCACCGGGGCCGACGGCGACGACTTCGCCCTGGGACGGCTTTTCCTTGGCCGTGTCCGGAATGATGATGCCGCCCTTGGTCTTTGACTCGGCGTCGATACGTTTGACCACGACACGGTCATGCAGCGGACGAAATTTGGATTTAGTCATGACGTTTCCCTTTGGAGGCTCGCTTCGGAAGGAGTGAAAGTGGGCGGGCGGCGCTGCCGTCCACCCTTCTTGAGGATCGATCGGCGCGCGTTAGCAATCCATCTTTCAGAGTGCTAATGGTCCGCCCGGGAATATGGCTTGGCCGCGATCCTGTCAAGCAAAGGTGGTTAAGCGATTGGTGAGACGGATATAGGATGGTGACATTGGAAACTTGTTCGGGGCGCCGGCGTATTAAAGGACGTCATTGCTCCGGCAGCGGTTTTGCGCTTGGCTGCGGAAGGGGTGCGGCCATGGTTTTGTCCGGGGGAATGCCATGATCAGTTCAGCTCACGCGCGCACGGTCGCCAATCTGGCGGCGGCTTCTTGCCTGGCGCTGCTGCTTGGCGCCTGCGGCGGCGGCATGAGCCTGCCGTCCTTTTCTTCCTCCTCACCGCCCCCCGAGGCCGAGCCCGGCACCGGTCCGGAAATGCCCGCCTCGATCCGCGCCGACGAGATCGTCGGGCGCTGGGGCCTCGCCTCGTTCCAGAACCCGGCCGACCGCGCCCGCACCGAGGCTGCCGCCCGGGCTCAATGCAAAAATCCTTATGTGATCACCGCCGGCTCCTCCGGCGGCGTGATCATGCATCTGGCGGACCAGGCAACACCGCAGGAGCTGCGGCTGAAGGGTTCGCCCAGCGGCAAGAACTATATCGGGCCGGCGGGTCCGACGCCCGGCGAGCAGGACCGCGAGATCGTCTCCTTCGACGGCCGCGTCCTCATCACCCGCTTCATCGACAAGGACGCCGCCACCCGCTACGGCAACATGGTCTACGTCCGCTGCGCGCCGAGGGCGTAGTCGCGGCGCCGGCCTAGCCACTCGTCATTGCGAGGAGCGAAGCGACGAAGCAACCAGGCTGCCTCCGCGGACACAGTCTGGATTGCTTCGCTTCGCTCGCAATGACGTCCAAAACAAAAAACGCCGGCTTGCGCCGGCGTTTTGTTTTTCCGTAGTGTCGCGTCCGCTCAGTCGAACAGCGCGTCGATGTCGTCCTGCGAGGCGTGGCCGACGTCGCCGGCGAGCTTCGGGCCGTTGAGAAGCTTGTCGTCATCGCTGCGGGTGTCGACCTGCGGCACGACGTGGGACTTGATCGCGTCGACGCCGCCCCAGATCTCCATCATGGAATTGATGTGCTGCTCGATGAACTTCATCGTGCTCATGACCTTGCTGATGCGCTGGCCGGTCAGGTCCTGGAAGTTGCAGGCTTCGAAAATCGAGATGACGCGTTCCTGGATATCGTCGGCCAGCCGCTTCTGCTGATCGGCCGATTGCACCTTGGCCATCGCGCTGGCCGCCTGGTCGATCGACTCGGCGGCTTCGAGGATCTGCTGGGTCGCCTGTTCGGTGCCGCCGACGACCGCGCCGAGCTCGCCATTGACCTTGGCCATTTCGCCGCCGTCGAAGCTCTTGCCGTGCAGTGTCGCGATCTCGCGCTTGGTGCGGTCGATGGCGTCGTGGATGAGGTCGAGCTCGACCTTCAGCTTCTCGCACTGCTCGATCTGCGCCCGGTAAGTATCGAGCATGGTACGGGCTTCGGAGAGCTCGTGGGCAGTGGAGGCGTCGATCGCCGCCATGGCGGCGCTGCCGGACAAGGGCGCGGTGCCCTTCGCCATCTGTGCACGGATCGCACGCAACTCGGCCATGATCTCGCTATGCATCGGCGCAGCCTCCTCAATCATTTCGGGGCTGGGCATCTCGCCGACAATAGCCTCCTCGACACGAAAACGTTTGCGGTGAATAGCCATCAAGAACTCCCCCCACCTCACTCACGCGTCTTTGTAGGCAGAAGCGATTTAACACGAAGTTCACAGCCGGAACTGTCGTCTCGGTTGTGTGCGACGGCTTGCAAACGGGCGATTAACCATGCGTGCAAGGCGTTCATCGAAAATAAACGCTGATCGCCAAATTGCACCGCTGCCGACGACGTGGTGAATCGAAATGGCGTTTCCGTTTACCAAACAAAACGGCTTTTGCTCTTTATTGACCACGTCGCGGATGCGGATCAGCGGTCAGCTCGCCACGACGCATGTGATCTAGACGAAACAGTACAGAGTACGTCGATGTTCAAGAAAATGTCTGTCGCGCTGCTTGGCAGCGCTTGCACCTTCATTGCCGGCGCCAACAGCGCCAGCGCCTTCGACAATAGCGTGCCGAACGATCCGCCCGCGGTGCTCTATCAGCCGCAAGTGCCGCCTGCGCCGGTGCGTGTCGCCTCCAATGCGAACATGGGCGGCGGCTTCATCGAGTTCATGTTCGGTGACGGGCCCGGTCGCGGTCCGGCCTACGCTCCGCAGCAGCCGATGTATCAGCAGCAGCCTGGTTATTATGACCAGCGCCGCCTGCCGCCGATGGGCGAGCCGCAGACGCAGGGCGCAGGTCTTCAGCAGGAGGCGGTCGATCCGCGGCAGCGTCAGTTCGACCCGAGATTCGAGAAACAACTCGTTGACTATAGCGGCAATGAAGGCGCCGGCACGATTGTGGTCGATACGCCGAACAAATTCCTCTATCTTGTCGAGGGCAACGGCCGGGCGATGCGCTACGGCATCGGCGTCGGCCGTCCCGGCTTCACCTGGTCCGGCGTGAAGTCGATCACGGCCAAGCGCGAATGGCCGGCCTGGACGCCGCCGGCGGAAATGATCGCGCGCCGCCCCGATCTGCCCAGGCACATGGAAGGCGGCCCGGAAAATCCGCTCGGCGCGCGCGCGATGTATCTCGGCTCGACGCTTTACCGTATCCACGGCTCCAACGAGCCCTGGACCATCGGCACCAACGTCTCCTCGGGCTGCATCCGCATGCGCAACGAGGACGTCATCGATCTCTACGGCCGCGTCAATGTCGGCACCAAGGTCATCGTGATGTAGGCGCATAGCGCTCGGAACCAAAACGGCCGCCTCATCGGCGGCCGTTCTGGTTTGGAGCAAGGATAAAAAGCGTCAGGCGTAATCGCTGCCGCCATCATCTCCGCCGCCGAAATCGCTGTCGTCGGCGAGGTCGACATTGCCGCCGTCATTGTCGTTCTGATCGTTGTAGTTCTGGTCGTCGTTCGAAGCGTGGTCGGCGAAGCCCTGCCGGGACGCATCACCGCGGTTCGCGCCGATGTCGTCGAGGCCGGCATCACGCGCGAGCGAGCCGCCGGACTGATCGCTGCCGCTCCAGGGACTTCCACCAGCGCTGCGGTCGCCCAGGGCATTGGTGTCGCCGAAGGCCTGCTGATGCGATCCGCCCATCATGCCGCGGATGCTGGAGAGCAGCAGCGAGCCGCCAACGACGCCGGCCGCGGCTGCCGCCGCCGTTCCGAGGAACGAACCGCCGCCACCGCCGACCGGCGGCGCGCCATAGCCCTGACCGGGGCCCTGACCTGGACCTTGACCGTAAGCCTGCCCGTAGGGCGGCTGGCCATAACCGGGCTGGCTTTGCTGCATCGCCTGGCCGCTGTTCCACACCGGCCGCGAGTCACGCGGCGGCACGTTCGGAACCGAGCCGCGCGACGGACCCCCGCCGAACAGCGTGTCGCGCATGGTGTCCAGGAAACCGCCGGACTGCGCCTGTTCGGGCGCCTGCGCCGCCTCCAGCTCCTGGATACGGGCATGGGCGCGCTTCAGCGCTTCGTCCTGCAACAGCACGGTCTGCACCAGCGCATAGATCGCGCCAGGCGCCTTGCGCAGGCCGTCGGAGATCGCAGCGATCGCGTCGGGATCGCGCGGTGCATTTTCCAGTTTCGAAAGCCGGTCGAAAAGCTCGTCGACGAGCTGGCGTTCCTGCGGCGTCATGGTCAGTCTCCCTCGCGCAAAACAAGCGCGAGGAAGATGTAGGGTTCCATTGTGGCCCCAACAGTGCCGGCTGGATTAAATTTCGGTATGCGACAAGCTGCCCGGAGGGCGGCTTTCTCGCAAACTGTCGGTTTCACCCCAGCGTGACGCCGCTGTCCGTCAGCAGGCGCGCGAAGGCATCGCCGGCGAGATAGGCGTGCTCGCGTTCGCGGACATCCGTCATCGGGTCGAGCCCAGTGAGGATGTCGTCGACGAAGCCGGGATGACACATGATGAGGCCGCCATCCGGCAGGCCTTCGAGAAATTGCCGCATCAGCTCGCCGAAATCGGCCGCCTGCGTGAAATCATAGGCGCCGGCGAAGCCGGGATTGAAGCTCAGGCCCGCGCTGCCGGCACGGCGGCGGAATTGCGCGCTGAGGATATCGAGCACCATGGCTTTCGGTGAAGCCAGCCGCTGCATCAGCGGCAGGTCGCGGCCGCCTTGGCGCACCCAGGCTTTTGGCGCGACTTCGGCGACTGCGTCGATAAAGCCGTCGCGCACCTGCGGGTAGAGCTGCACATGCTGATGGCCGTCGACGAAGTCAGGCGCGCGCCCGAACCCTTCCGCGAAGGCTGCCAGCTGCGCCTTCACTTCGTTGCGAAAGAATTCGCGGTCGAGCCTTCGCGCAAGACCCGCGCGCAGCAGCTTCGGAAACGGGAGAAACATGTCGCCGTCGAGTGGGCGGAAATGCATGGTGAGCGGCCGGAACGGTGCCGACAATGTCACGTGCAATCCGATCGCGCAGCGCGGGCTCGCTTGCGCTGCCGTCTGGAGGGCTTCGATCTCGCTGCGCTCGACCGCAGGTCCCACCATCATAACCGAGGTGGCGTTGAGACGGCCGCGTTCGATCAGGTCGCGGATGGCGCGATTGACACCCGGGCTGATGCCGTAATCGTCGGCGCAGAGCCAGATCCGCCGCGGCGGCGCGGCCGCGTTCATTCGGCCGCCGTCCTCTTCGAGGCGTCGTCAGCCTTGTCGGTCTCGAAATGCTTTTCACTGTGCTCGGCGACGAAGTAGATCGGGCGCGCCTTCAGCTCGGAGAGGATCTTGCCGATATATTCGCCGACGATGCCGATCATGATGAGCTGCACGCCGCCGATCGTCATCAGGCCGATCACGAGTGAGGGATAGCCGGGCACCTGCTTGCCGGTGGTCAAGACCTCCCACAGGATCGACAGACCGAACAGGAACGCTCCGCCGGCGAGGATCACGCCGAGCAGGCTGGCGAAGCGCAACGGCGCCACCGAGAACGAGGTGACGCCTTCGATCGAAAGACCAAGCAGACGCGCGGCGCTGAAGGTTGTCACGCCATGGGTGCGCGGCGCGGGCTCGTAATCGACGCGGATCTGGCGGAAGCCGATCCAGCTCGCAAGGCCCTTGAAGAAGCGGTTGCGCTCCGGCAATTGCCTCAGTGCTGCGACCGCGCGCGGCGACAGCAGGCGGAAGTCGCCGGCGTCTTCGGGAATCTTCTGGCGCGCGCCCCAATTGATCAGCGCATAGAAGCCGCGCCCGGCGAGCCGCCGCAGGAACGGTTCGTTGTCGCGATGCGCCTTGGCGGTATAGACGACGTCGTAGCCGTCCTCGATCCAATGCCGCACCAGTCGCTCGACCAGCGACGGCGGATGCTGGCCGTCGCCGTCCATGAACAGCACCGCGCCGAGCCGGGCATGGTCGAGGCCGGCCATCAGCGCGGCCTCCTTGCCGAAATTGCGCGACAGCGACACCACCTGGACGTCGACCGCGTCGGCCGGCAGCGAGCGGGCGATCGACAGCGTCGCGTCCGCGCTGCCGTCGTCGACATAGACGACCTCGCAAGCCAAGCGATAGCGCTGACGCAAGGTCTTTGCGAGATCGCAGATGCGCTGGTGCAGGGCGGCGAGGCCCGCCGCTTCGTTGTAGAGCGGGACGACAATCGACAGTCCCTTCGCGGCGGTGCTTGCCGCGATGGTCGTCATGCCGGAAACGTCAGAGCCCAGCGTCATCGATCAAGGTTCCAGAGGCGTTCAAGGTCATCTCAACAGCATATGGTAGCTGCCGTTTGCTGTCGCTACGCTGAACGGAATTGCTCAACAAACTTTGGGCTCACTGCCGCAGGAACGCCTCGAGCCTGGCGAACAGCGGGTTGTCCCGGTCGAAAACATAATCCAGCGAAACCACCGAGACGGTCTCGGCGCCATGGGTGCGCAGGAAGCTCGCGAGTGCATAGAGCTGGCCCGGCGGGCAGTGCAGTGTGAGCATGCCCGACGAGGTCGGCCCGCCGAACGCGGCTTCGACGCCGAAGCGCTCGTGGGCCTCTGTGAGCATGGCCGCGTCGCACTGGCGGAAGCGGGTGCGGACTTCGCGGTATTTGTTGGCCCGCGCCCGCGCCGCGATGTGATCGAGGATGATTCGCGCGGTCTCCCGCGCCTTCGGCGACCAATCGGCGTCTCTTGAGGCGACCAGATTGGCCTGGCTGCGCAGGATCACGCCGTCGTCGAGCACCCGCAATCCGTTGGCGGCGAGGGTCGCGCCGGTCGTGGTGATGTCGACGATCAACTCGGCGCTGCCGGCGGCCGGCGCGCCTTCGGTCGCGCCCGTGCTTTCGACGATGCGGTAATCGGTGATGCCCTGGCTCTGGAAGAAGGCGCGGGCGAGGTTGATGAACTTGGTCGCGACCCGCATGCGCATGTGATGCTGCTCGCGGAAGCCGGTGGTGACGTCGTCGAGGTCGGCCATGGTGCGGACGTCGATCCACGCCTGCGGCACCGCGACGACGACGTCGGCATAGCCGAAGCCGAGGCCTTCGATCAGGGAGACGCGCTTGTCGGCGTCCGCGATGGTCTCGCGCACCAGATCCTCGCCGGTGACGCCGAGATGCGCCGAGCCGCGGGACAGTTGCGAGGCGATTTCGCTCGCCGAGAGATAGGCGACCTCGACATTGTCGAGGCCCGCGAGCGTGCCGCGATAGTCGCGGGCGCCGCCCGCCTTCGACAGCTTCAGCCCGGCGCGGGCGAAGAAGGCCTCGGTGTTTTCCTGCAGGCGGCCCTTGGAGGGAACGGCCAGAACGAATGGCGCGCTCATGACTTAAGCTCCCACCTTGCGGCCGATCCGGGTCAGCGCATCCACCCAGACCGAGAAACCGACCGCCGGGATCGGCTCGGCCGATCCAAGCTGGGTCATCAGCCCGTCATAGCGGCCGCCGGCAACCAGCGGCTCGGCGCCGTTGCCGCGGTGATGCAGCTCGAATTCGAAGCCGGTGTAGTAGTCGAGCCCGCGCCCGAACGCGGTCGAAAACCGCGTCCCCTTCACATCGATGCCGCGCGCGGCCATGAAGCCGACCCGGCTTTCGAACTGGTCGATCGCAGCACTGAGGTCGAGCTTTGCATCATTGGTGAGCGCGCGCAGCTCGGCGACGGCGTCGTCGGGGTTACCCGATATCGACAGGAAACGCTTGAGCACGGCGATGGCCTCGCGCGGCAGCGCGCCGCCCTTCAGCGTCGACTGCTCGAGGAAGCGGTCGGCAATCTCGGCGGTGGTGCGGCCGCCGACATTGGTGGTGCCGGCGATCGACATCAGATCGGTGACGAAAGCGAGTGCCGCCTTGCGGTCGGAGCCGGCGAGCGCCGCGAGCACGCCCTCATATTCGCTGCGGGTCGCGGTGGTCGCGGCCGCCAGCCGCTCCAGATCCTGCTCCAGGCTGATCTTGCGGTTGAAATCCTTGACCAGGCGGCGGCGCCAGACCGGATAGAGGTCGAGCGCGTCGAGCAGCGCGTTGAACAGCGCCACGTCGCCGGTGCGAATCTCGACGTCGCGGACGCCGAACGCGGCGGTCGCCTCCAGCGCCAGCGCCAGCATCTCGGCGTCGGCTGCGGCGCGGTCCTGACGGCCGAACGATTCGATGCCGGCCTGCAGGAATTCGCTGCTCTGGCCATTGCGGTAGCGGAACACCGAACCGAGATAGCTGAACCCGGCCGGCTGGCCGGCACGGCCAGAGCTGAGGTAATCGCGGGCCACCGGAATGGTCAGATCCGGACGCAGGCAGAGCTCCTCGCCGGAGAGGTCGGTGGTCAGGTACAGGCTCTTGCGGATGTCCTCGCCGGAGAGATCCAGGAACGGTTCGGCCGGCTGCAGGATCGCGGGCTCGGCCCTGACATAGCCGGCCTGCGCGAACGACAGCAGCAGCGTATCCGCCCAGGCGGCGGAGCCGGCAGCATGTGAGGTGGCGGTCGCGGTCATCTCAGGGGTCCATCGTCCCGGTGGAACCGGGCAGGGCAAGCAAGGGGAGCGAATTGCCGCAGGCCTTAGCATGGCCCGAAAGCGGTTTCGACCTCCAAAGGATCAATCGCTTAACAGCGTCGGAGCGAGGCGCGGTCATCACAGGAGGCGAAGCCCAAATCAGGTCTCGGATCGATTCGGGGTATTATAATACCGAAGGCTGCGCCCGACCGGGACAGGTAGGGAGGCCTCACCCTCATTCATTTCGGGCCAGGACGTCTCCGGGCGCCTCCACGAGGAATGGGTCGCCTGGGGCGGAAAGCTCCGGCCGCCTTCGGACTCACCCCCATCCGCGAGCTGCTCGGCCCGTTTGAGAATGCTCCACCGGTAGCATACTCAATTTGGGTAGGGGGACGATCCGTTCGCAGAGCCTTCGTTTACAATGCGAGTTGGTTTCCGATTCATGTGCAACGCAACCGATGGTATCCGGTCGCGCGACACACGCTGGCCTATATGCTGTTTTCGATCTGAGACATGTTCCGGCACTAAGACGAATTCGATCCACTCGACCTTCTGATCGTTCATGCCATCTCAATGCTCCGCGACTGCGGCGCGCCGGCGTCAACGGGCCGGATGATTTGCGTGGCGCTAAATCGCCGTTTCCAAGAAGGCCAAGTAAGCAGCAGAACATGGATCAAAGCCGTCTAGTCCCTGCTCGCGAGGGAATGCAAAAGAGAGCGGCGGATCGCTTGATGTCGTTCCAGGATCTCAAGCCGTCCTCGGCGCTCGAGCTCAATTCGTATGACATCGATCATTTCGGCGAGACCGAGAAATACGCCGGCGCATCGAGCATGCCGTTGTCGGCCGGGGTGACAGCGATCATGCGTGCCCGGCTCACCTTGCCGACCCTGACCCTGTCGCTGTTGAAAACCTTCCCCCGGATCATTCGAGGCTATCAGTTCACCAATGCTGCCGCAGTGGCGGTACCGATGGATCACGTGACCTCTGCCCGCATCAACGGGCAATCGATGGGCGGTTCTGTCCTCGTATTGAAAGGTGATTCAGATTGCCTGGTGCATGAGCCGGAGGGGCGTCTGCTGGCAGTGGTCTACTTCAGTCCATCCGGGCGGGAGCCATTGCCTGAATTGGGCGATGGATGCCATTTGCTGAATCCGGCGCCGGACGTGCTTGCCTCGCTGCGCCGTCTGATCTCGATCTCGCTTGAAACCGCAGCAAATGACCCAGACTTCTTGAACGAGCCAGCTTCGCAAAAATTTGTCGAACAGTCACTGCTCAGCACGATGGACGCGGCGATCTGGTCCAGCGTCGCAAGCGGACCTGTCTCATCCACCGCCGAGCATTATCGCCGGATCGTAGCTGATATGGAGAAACTGATTCGGCGCGATCTGATGATCTGGCACAAGACGACCGAACTGGCGGAGCAGGCGGGCGTGTCGGTCCGGACTCTCCAGAGTGCGACACGGGCCATCTGCGGCATGAGCCCACATCGCTATAGCCGGGTCTTACGCCTCTGGTCGGTGCGCAAGCAACTGCGCACCGGTCGAGCGGGCCGGAGTGTGAAGTCCTGTGCGCTTGCGCATGGTTTCTGGCATCTCAGCGAGTTCGCAGCGAGCTACAGAGAGGCTTTCGGAGAGTTGCCTTCGGAGACCCTAAACCGATCGCTACGAGGCGAATAGCAACGTGCCTTAGCCGCGTTCGCCAGCCCAGTCGCCCAGCACCGCCTGCACCAGCGCCAGCGCGGCCACTGCGGCCGTGTCGGCCCGCATGATCCGGGGTCCCAGCGCCAGCCGCAGGATTTTCGGCTGCCGCAGCAGCAGCGCCCGCTCTTCATCGGCAAAGCCGCCTTCGGGGCCGATCAGCACGTCGACGCCTGCCGCCGCGTCTGCGCCTTGCAGGCTCTGAATGGGGTTTTCGAGCTCCGCCGCCTCGTCGCAGAAGATCAGCAGGCGGCCCGCGGCGCGCTGGCTGAGGAAGCGCTCCAGCGGCATCGGCTCGCCAACGGTGGCGATGCTGAGAATGCCGCATTGCTCGGCCGCCTCGACGACATTGGCGCGCATCCGCTCGGTATTGACGCGGGAAGCCTGGGTGAACCGGGTCAGCACCGGCCGAAGCGAGGCCGCCCCCATCTCGATGGCCTTCTGCACCATGTAGTCGAGCCGGGCATGCTTGAGCGGGGCGAAGACGTAGGCGAGGTCGGGCAGCCGGTCCTGCGGCCGGGTCTGCTGGAGGATGACGAGGCCATCCGGCCGCTTGCGGCCTTCGATGGCGGCCTGCCACTCGCCGTCGCGGCCGTTGAACGCCAAGACCTCGGCCCCGGCGGCAAGCCGCAGCACATTGCCGAGATAATTGCTCTGGTCGCGGTCGAGCTCGATCCTGCCGTCCTGGGCGAGGGGGGCATCGACGAACAGGCGAGGGCCGCGGAAATCGTGGGAGGGCATGGTTCAAAGGTCCGATTTGGCGCCGTTCTTAGCCGAAAGCAGTACTTTCGGGGTAAATTTTGCCAAAATGGTGTGTCGGCGCGCCGCGCTCCTGCCCTATTCAACGGGTTGTTAAGGGCCGGCGGGAATCGTAAAATCGCGAGCACGCTGGTTGCGCTTCAATTGGGAAGACGCCGAACCCCGCAAGCTCCTGCCGGAGAGACTGCCTTGATGATCCGTCATTTGATGGTTCCGATCACTGCCGCCATGGTCACGATGGGCGCCGTTTGTGCCTATGCGCAGGGTTTCCCCGCGCCGCTGCCGGGCCAGGCCCCAACCAGTTCCGCGTTTCCGCCCGTGAACGGGTCGGCGCCCGTCGCCTCCGTCGGCGGCGCGCCGCAATCGTCCTTCCCCGTCAACGGCGCCGCGCCCGTCGGTGGCGCCGGCGCCTTCAGCGCGGCCCCGCCGACGCAAGCCGGTCCCGGCGAGGACTGCATGAAGGCCTTCATGCCTCTGCGCGAGGATGCCGAAAAGCGCGGCAAGCTGATCAAGGCCGCGAGCGACCGTCACGCCCCGCCTGACGAGGCCTGCAAGCTGATCCGCAACTTCAGCCAGGCCGAGACCAAGATGATCAAGTACATCGAGGCCAACGCCTCGAAGTGCGGGATTCCGGCGCAGGTCGGCGCGCAGATGAAGGACGGCCACAAGAACACCGAGGCCATGGCGGCGAAGGTCTGCAATGTTGCGCAGCAGATGCAGAACCAGCCGCGCGGTCCGGCCGGTCCGTCGCTGAGCGAAGTGCTGGGTTCGGCCTCGGCGCCCGAGGCCAATGCGGGCAAGAAGGGCGGCAGCACCTTCGACACACTCAACGGCAACGTCCTGACCCGATGAGCGACACATCCGCCCGCGTTGCCGATTCCACCGGCAACTGGGTCGATACGCGCGCACCGCAATGGGCGCGGCCTTATCTGCGCTTGTCCCGCTTCGATCGTCCGATCGGCTCCTGGCTCCTCTTGATGCCGTGCTGGTGGTCGGCGGCGCTCGCCGCCGGCATGGCGCATGACGTCCGCGGCCTGCCGCTCACCATCGTCCTGTTCTTCATCGGCGCCTTCGTGATGCGGGGGGCAGGCTGTACCTGGAACGACATCACCGACCGTGACCTCGACGACAAGGTCGAGCGCACCCGCTCGCGGCCGCTGCCGTCGGGCCAGGTGAGCGCGAAGCAGGCGCTGGCGTTCATGGTCGCGCAGGCGCTGATCGGGCTCGTGGTGTTGCTGCAGTTCAACCGCTTCGCGATCCTGACCGGCATCGCCTCATTGCTGATCGTCGCGATCTACCCGTTCATGAAGCGCATCACCTGGTGGCCGCAGATCGTGCTCGGGCTCGCGTTCTCCTGGGGCGCCCTGATGGGATTTGCCGTCACCTTCGGGCGCATCGACGTCACCGCGCTCGTGCTCTATGCCGGCGCGATTTCCTGGGTGATCGGCTATGACACGATCTACGCGCATCAGGACGCCGAGGACGATGCGCTGATCGGCATCAAGTCCACCGCGCGCCTGTTCGGTGCGCATACGCACCAGGCGCTGATCCTGTTCTACGGCCTCGCGGTGCTGCTGATCGGCGTGGCGCTGGCGTCGGGCGATGCGCGCTGGCCGGCTTGGCTCGGTCTTGGAGCCTTCGCCGTGCATCTGGCCTCGCAGATCGCGCGGCTGAATATCAGCGACGGCGAACTCTGCAAGCGCCTGTTCTATTCGAACCGCGACGCGGGGCTGTTGTTGTTTGCGGGCTTATTGGCCGACGCGGTGATGCGGGCGGCTTAACTCCGCGCGATGATCTCGCGCTCATCGCGATGCACCGACAACTCGCGTGCGACACCGGTGCGGCGGCGCATCAGAAATTTCGGACGGCGGTCGCGGATCGCGTTGGCGCGGCGGCGGCGCGGCGCGGGCCTGCGTGCGCCTTCGTCCAGCTGCGGAAGCGCGAACAGCTCGCTCCAGATCGCCCAGGCCTCAACGAGTTCGTCGCCATCGGCGCTGACCAGCAGCGGAATGGAGAGCGAGGGATCGCGATGCACCAGGACGAGGGTCTGGGCCTCGTCGTTACCGCGCAGCGCGACGCCGATGAAGTCGCTGACGCGGACGTTGATCGCCATCTGCATGCCGCGGACGGCACGGCGCAGCACGACACGTTCGCGATGAAGCTCGATCTGCCGGACATAACCGTCGGCGCGCGGATCATGCGCATCGAAGCGGACCGGAAGGGAAAGGGGGTCGAGCCGCAGGGAGCGGCTCGACCCGGCGGGAGCGATCCCGCTTGTTGCTGTTTGACGCCTCACGGCTTTAGTTCTCCCCGCCGGGATTATGTTCCCGGTCGATGCGAGGACCTTAGCGCGAGCCTTTCCGAAACCGCTTAAAAAGGCTGGTTAATCCAACCTCACCGCCGCTCATGATTGACAAGACCTTGGCACGCATGATTGACGAGACGTTGCGCGCAAGCTGCGAATCTGAGCTTTTGGTGGGCTGAAAATGCTTGAAGTCCGCGCGATCAGGGCACATCTGTGGGTTCCGGTCCCGCAGCCCGCCCCAACAGGATTTCGTTTGTGAACCCTTCACCAAGCTCGACGCTTTCGCCCAAGGATTCGTCCACAGCCGGTCGCGACCTGTTCGACCAGTCTGCGCTCTCCGATCTCGCGCAGCGGCTGGTGGAGGCTGCCAGGCGCGCCGGCGCGGATGCGGCCGATGCGGTCGCCGTGCGCGGCGTCTCGCAAGGCGTCGAGGTCCGCGACGGCCGGGTCGAGGAATCCGAACGTTCCGAGGGTGACGATGTCGGCTTGCGCGTGCTGGTCGGCCGGCGCCAGGCGGTGGTCTCGACCAACGACGCCAGCGGCGATGCCGTGACCAAGCTTGCCGAGCGAGCGGTTGCGATGGCGCGTGTCGCACCCGACGACAAATATGTCGGCCTTGCCGATCCCGCACTGCTCGCGCGCGACTTCCCCGATCTCGATCTGCTCGACCCCGACGTGCCCGCGACCTCGGAACTCGAGCGCCGCGCGCTCGAAGCCGAGGCTGCGGCGCTCGGAGTGAAGGGCGTGACCAAATCCGGCGGCGCCTCGGCCTCCGCCGGCATGGGCGGCATGGTGCTCGTCACCAGCACCGGCTTCCACGGCTCTTATCTGCGGTCCAGCCAGGGCATCTCCGCCACCGCCATTGTCGGCGACGGCACCGGCATGGAGCGCGACTACGATTTCACCTCGGCGCCGCATGGTGCCGACCTCTTGTCGCCGGAGATCGTCGGCCGTTCCGCGGGCGAGCGTACCGTGGCGCGCTTCAATCCGCGCAAGGTCGAGACCTGCAAGGTGCCCGTGGTGTTCGATCCGCGCGTCGCGGGCTCGCTGGTCGGTCATGTCGTCGGCGCCATCAATGGTGCTTCGATCGCGCGCAAGACCAGCTTCCTGAAGGACAAGCTCGGCCAGCAGCTGTTCGCCAAGAACATCCGCATCATCGACGATCCCCTGCGCAAACGCGGCCTGCGCTCGCAGACGTTCGACGCCGAAGGCGTTGCCGTGAAGAAGATCGCGCTGATCGACGAAGGCGTGTTGACGACGTGGCTGCTCGATTGCGCCACCGCGCGTGAGCTCGGTCTCACCACCACCGGCCACGCCCATCGCGGCGTCTCCTCCTCGCCGTCGCCGGGGCCGTATAATCTGCACCTTGAACCCGGCACGCCGACGCCGGCCGAGCTGATCTCCGACATCAAGCAGGGTTTCTACGTCACCGATTTGATCGGCTCGGGCGTCAACGGCGTCACCGGCGATTACAGTCGCGGCGCCTCCGGCTTCTGGATCGAGAACGGCGAACTCACTTATCCCGTGAGCGAGGTGACGATCGCCGGCCATCTGTTCGAGATCTTCAAGTCGATGCAGCCGGCGAACAATCTCGAGTTCCGCTACGGCGTCAATGCGCCGACGGTGCGCATCGAGGGTTTGACGCTTGGCGGACGTTGACGCGAACGCAACAGGCGAAGCCATCCTGACGCGCGACGCGGCGCTGCTGCAAGACACGGTGCGGGAGGCGGGCGCACTCGCGCAGTCGATGTTCCGCACCGAGCTGAAGAAGTGGACCAAGGGCGCGTCCTCGCCGGTCTCGGAAGCCGACATTGCCGTCAACGATCTCCTGGAAGCACGCCTGCGCGCGGCGACGCCCGACTATGGCTGGCTGTCGGAGGAGAGCGCCGACGACGAGGTGCGGCTGTCGCGGCGGCTGACCTGGATCGTCGATCCCATCGACGGCACCCGCAACTACCTCAATGGCCATGACGAATGGTGCGTCAGCGTCGCGCTGGTGGAGGATGCCGCCCCCGTCCTCGCCGCCGTGTTCGCGCCGACGAGCGGTGAGTTCTTCTTCGCCGTCCGCGGCCAGGGCACGACCCTCAACGACGTGCCGGTGCGGGCGACGGCGGGATCCGAGCTCGACTTCTCGCGGGTCGCGGGTCCGAAGCCCCTTGTTGAGCGCCTGAAGCCGTCACTGGGCGAGATCAAGCTGCATCCGCGAATCGGTTCGCTCGCGCTGCGTCTGTGCCGGGTCTCCCATGGCGCGCTGGATGCGGCTTTTGCGGGCGGCAACAGTCATGATTGGGACCTTGCGGCGGCGGATTTGATCGTGCAGGAAGCCGATGGTAGGATGAGCGATCTCTCCGGAGATCCCATCCTCTATAACCGCCGGCAAGTCACGCATGGGGTGCTGGTGGCAGCGGGTCGCGATCGTCATGCGAACATTGTCTCGCATTTTCGAAACCGCCCCTTGCCGTGAAGCGCTTTCTCGTGCTTGTCGAACACTGCTTTGCCGGGCAGCCCGTTAGGAACAGAACCGATGCCAGATAGTGCCCCGCAACAACTGCTCCACCTCGTCGTCGGCGGCGAGCTCGTCGATCTCGAGCACAACACCTTCAAGAACCTCGACGACGTCGAGATCGTCGGCCTCTATCCGAACTATGCGACCGCGCACGCCGCCTGGCGCGCCAAGGCGCAGAGCACGGTCGACAACGCGCAGATGCGCTATTTCATCGTCCATCTCCACCGGCTGCTCGACCCGAATCAAGAACCGGCGCGTTGAAAAAGCTGCTTCGCAATACGCTGAGGAGCAGCTTCGTCCAGCGTGCCGTCGGAATCCTGGCGGCCGAATATCTGCGTCTGGTCTGGCGGACGAACACATTCACGTTCGATCCGCCCGACGTGTATGACCGCGTCGAGCCGCAGATCCCGGCGATCTTCGCGTTCTGGCACGGCCAGCATTTCCTCACCCCCTTCATCAAGAACAAGGACTGGTACAAGGCCAGGGTCCTGATCTCCCGTCACCGCGACGGCGAGTTCAACGCGATTGCCGCCGAGCGGCTCGGCATCGGCACCATTCGCGGGTCCGGCGACCATGGCGGCGCGTTTCACCGCAAGGGCGGGGTCGGTGCCTTCAAGGAAATGGTGCGGACGCTCCAGGACGGTTGTAATGTCGCGCTGACCGCCGACGTCCCCAAGCGCTCGCGCGTGGCCGGGCTCGGCATCATCATGCTGGCACGGGAATCGGGGCGGCCGATCATGCCTTTTGCGATGGCGACCAGCCGCTTCGTCCGGCTCCAGAACTGGGACCGCACCACCATCAACCTGCCGTTCGGGCGGGGCGCGTTGGTCGGCATCAAGGAAATCCACGTTCCGCCGGATGCGAACGCCGCCACCATGGAAGCGCTGCGGCTCGAGTTGGAGGAGACCTTGAACGAGGCGACCCGCCGCGCCTATGCGCAACTCGGCCGGCCGGGACCTGCAGATGCCTAAATCGCTGCCCGGCTCGCTGCCGTTGACGCTGCGGATGTACCGGCGCCTGGCGCGCGGCCTGGTGCCGCTCGCGCCTGTGCTGATCAAGCGGCGCCTGAAGCAGGGCAAGGAAGATCCCGCGCGCGTCGGCGAACGGCGGGGCCTGTCCCGGGACGTGCGGCCGCACGGTCCGCTGGTCTGGATTCACGGCGCCAGCGTCGGCGAGGTCCTCGCCGCGGCGGCCCTGATCGAGCGCTTGCGCGATCTGAACCTGCGCATTCTGCTCACCTCGGGCACCGTCACGTCGGCTGCCATTGTGGCAAAGCGCTTTCCGCCCGACGTCATCCATCAATACGTGCCGTATGATTCCCCGCGTTATGTCGCGCGCTTCCTCGACCATTGGAAGCCGTCGCTGGCGCTGTTCATCGAATCCGATCTCTGGCCGAACCTGATCCTGGCCGGCGCCGCGCGCCGCGTGCCGATGGTGCTGATCAACGGGCGGATGTCGCCGCGCTCGTTCCCGCGCTGGCGCCGCATGCAGGGCACCATCTCGGCGCTGCTGTCGCGGTTCGACATTTGTCTGGCGCAGTCGAAGACCGATGCCGAGCGCTTCTCGGCGCTCGGCGGCCGCGACGTCGTCACCACCGGCAATCTCAAGCTCGACGTGCCGGCTCCGCCGGCCGATCTCGCCAAGCTCGAACGGCTGCTGGCGATGACGCGCGGGCGTCCGATCATCGTCGCGGCCTCGACCCATCCGGGCGAGGAGGAGATGCTGGTGGCGGCGCATCGCAGCCTCGCCGGTTTCTTCCCGCAGCTCCTGACCGTGATCGTGCCGCGCCATCCGGATCGCGGCTCCTCGATCACGGGCCTGATCACGGCGTCCGGCCTGAAGCCGGCCCTGCGCTCGCGCGACGAGCTGCCGACGGCGGCCACCGACGTTTATGTCGCCGACACCATGGGCGAGCTCGGCCTGTTCTATCGCCTCTCCGACATCGTGTTCATGGGCGGATCACTGATCCACCATGGCGGCCAGAATCCGATCGAGGCGATCAAGCTCGGCGCGGCCATCGTCCATGGTCCGCACGTCTTCAATTTCGCCGACGTCTACGAGGCGCTCGATCACAGCGGCGGCGCGCGCCGGGCCGACACGCAGGAGCTGCTGATCAAGCAGCTCGGCCAGCTGCTCGCCGATCCTGCCCTGCGCCGGAAGATCCAGCAGTCGGGCGCCGGCGTGGTCGAGGATCTCGGCGGCGCGCTCAACCGCACCATGACCGCGCTCGAGCCTTATCTTCTGCAGTTGCGGATCGAGATGGGAGCCGCCAATGCGTGAGCCGGCCTTCTGGTACCGGCCACGTTCGCTCGAATCGTACGCATTGGGGCCGCTGGGTGCGCTCTACGGCGCGATCACGGAACGGCGGATGCTGCGCGAGGGCGTCGACGCCGGCATCCCCGTGATCTGCGTCGGCAACTACCATGTCGGCGGAGCCGGCAAGACGCCGACCGTGCTGGCGCTGACGAAGCTCTTGCGCGAGCTCGGCGAGACGCCGGTGGTGCTCAGCCGCGGCTATGGCGGCAGCCTCAAGGGTCCGGTGATGGTCGACCGGATGCGTCACACCGCGTCCGACGTCGGCGACGAGCCGCTGATGATGGCGCGCGACGTCCCTGTCACGGTCGCGCGCGACCGCCTCGACGGCATCGCGCTGGCGAAGTCGCAAGGCGCCACCGTGATCCTGATGGACGACGGCTTCCAGAATCCGCGTCTTCTCAAGGACACCTCGCTGATCGTGATCGACAGCGAACGCGGCCTCGGCAACGGCAAGGTGTTTCCGGCCGGTCCCCTGCGAGCGCCGCTGAAGGCGCAGCTCGCGCGCACCGATGCGCTGGTCGTGATCGGCGTCGGCCGCGCCGCCGACGATGCCGCCGCCGAGCTTGCCAGGCGCAACAAGCCGGAGCTGCGCGCGCGGCTGAAACCGGACGCCGGGTCGATCGCAAGACTGCTGGGCAAGCCGGTGTTCGCGTTCGCCGGCATCGGCGATCCCGAACGGTTCTTCCGCAGCTTGCGTGCGGGCGGTATCGAGGTCGCGCGCACGCGCGCCTTCGCCGATCATCACATGTTTTCAAACGACGAGATCGCAGCCCTCGCCGCAGAAGCGCGGCGCGAGCAGCAAACACTGGTGACGACGGAAAAGGATCTCGCGCGTCTGCACGGCCGCGAAGGCGTGCCCGATGGCATCGAGGCTTTCGCCGTCCAGCTCGAGTTCGACGACCCGGCTGCGCTCAGGCAGTTGATCAGCGATCATCTCTACAAAGCGCGCGAGCGGCGGTTTTCCAGGCGATGATCTCGTAAGGTGGGCGACATCTGATCGGGACGACATGTCGCGGCCGATGAATTTCCTTCCGCACGTTCGAGAGTTGATGTAACCTTTCATGAGAGCCGTCACCGGGACGTGCCGAACTCCCGGAAATCATCGGCGGCGTTTATGCCCACGGCGGGCAGTACCTTCATCATTTCAGATGCAGCGGCCGTAACGACGAGTTCGGAACGGCAGGGAAAGTCATTGCCAAAAACCCAGAGGAGAACATGCCATGCATTTTTGCCTCACCGGACAATACACACCACGCGCTCTCAATGCCATTTTGGAGAACCCCAAGACCGATCGTCAGGAGGCCGCAAGAAAACTCATCGAAGCGGCCGGCGGAAAGCTGATTTCGATGTTCAGCGTTGCGGCCGACGGCCCTGGCGTTTTGGTGATCTTCGATGTGCCTGATCCGGGTGCGGCTCCGGCCATTTCCGGCCTGACCGTCACGGCGGGCACCCTGCAGAACGTGAAACTGACGCGGCTGTTCACGCAGGACGAGATCAAGCAGGTCCGCCAGAACGCGGCGAAGCTGCGTTCTTCGTATACCCCACCCGGAAGCTGACATCCGGATCTGAAGCGAAGCCGCCGCAGTCGAACCGAAGCGGCGGCAACGCTTCACCTCACAGCAAGAATAATGTTTGCAAGCCGAGGCAAGGCGAAGGCCTTCCAGCCTCCGTTGCCAGCGACCTCCGAACGCCTGCGATTGCGGTTCAGCAGTCAATCATGCTCACCACGCCCCAACGGCCATCAATCCGATAATGGTCAGGCACGAGACGCAGGCTACCATGGCGGTATAGTACTCGGGTGTATTCATTGCTGCCTCCCAAACTGTTGCCAACTGCTTGGTCACTGCTGCGCGGGAGAGATCGCCGGTCTCGGGCCGCTTCAATTCGGCGCGCGGCGACCGGTCTTGCGTTGTGCGTCCGTCCTCTCATCGTCACCCTGATCCGGATGATGATGCGCGTCGAGAGCTTCAAAGCGTTCAGCTGCGATCAGAAGCTGTTTCCGCATTTCAGCGAGGCGGGCGCGGCAATATTCACGATAGAGCAGGTCTAATATGGTGGGCATGATCACCCCCATCGTTGATTTTCGATTTACAGATATTCCACCGCGAATTTTCGAGGTGATCGTAGCCCGACAGATGGCTCTTCGATATGAGCCCGTTCACAGACTGCGCCAATTCAGAGCTCAGTGGCCGTTTGGCCGACTTGATTGTCTGTGCGATAAAAAGAGCAGGGCCAATTACCTAAGATGAAGCATAGCGGCGCTTTGTTTCACCAAGACTTCGTCAAACAACCTAAGAGCGCCAATCGCAACAAAGAATCCAACCACAACGCGAAATGACTAACCACGGAGTGCAAGCACTCTTCGATGCAACGTGGATCGGCATGACGGAGATATTTGCTGTGAGACGCGCACTTCATGCGCGCGCGAACATCGTCGCGACGCCGCGGCGGACCATTCCCATACCTCGCGATAAGCTGCACCTGTCGTGCTACGTGGGCAGGGAAGCTGCGCTTTGCTAGCCGACGGCAGCCGCCATTCACGCGACATTCATCGCAAAGCTCCTATCGGTTTCGAACCGATCGGGAGAATTCGATGAAACTGCCGTCCGCGATTGTTGTCGCCAGCGTTGCGTGTCTGATCGCTGCGCCCGTGCTTGCACAGACGACGTCGCCCGCTGCTCCGAGCGCCACAGTGCCGGTCCCGGCGACCAAGCGCGTCACCTGCCTCAGCTCAACGCAAAATCTGAAGGGACAGGACAAGCGCGACCAGATGCAGCTCTGCATGGCGCAGGCGCGGCTGGATTGTCTGAAGCAGGCGATCGATCAGAAGATCCTCGGCGAGACCAGGAAGAGTTTCATCAAAACCTGCGTGGGCACGCATGGCGCGGAGCAGCAATAGACGCGCGTCCGCCGCCTCAGGCTTGCGGCTTGGGCGCGCCCGGGTAATGCCGCTCGAGCACGGCGGCGGGCGTGGCGTAGGCTTCCTGCAGGTCCACGCTCCAGTATTTCAACTCGTCGAGCGGGATGCGCGTATCGGTGATCGCGCAGCGCACGAAGGTCCCCGGCGAGATCACGCGGAAATCGCCGTCGAGATACTGCACCTGCGCTTCGCCATGGCCCGAGGGGCCGAACTTGTTCAGCACGGTCGAAAGTCTCCGTGGAAGGCCGCTCCGGGATCACATGGGAGGGCACGATGTGTTGGACGGGATGTAGCATAGATAGGGTGGCTTGTCCGCCCGGTAAACCCACCGGTTTGTGATGTTTTGGCGCCGTTTCCGCGTGATAGTGCTTGAGCGAAGGATCCAACGGCAAAGTTCGATGCGCCTTCCGTTCACCGCCCTGTTCCTGACGTTCCTGATCTCGGCCGCGCAAGCGTCGCCGGCGCCGCAGCCGGTCGAGATTCCGCTGGCGTCCGGCGTGCTGCATGCGCAGCTCTACAAGCCCGAGGGCGCGGGGCCGTTTCCGACCGTGATCGCGCTGCACGGCTGCGGCGGTCTCGGTGGCCATCCCGATTCCGTGCTGCCGCGTTATCGCGAATGGGCCGAGCGGCTGCTCAAGTCCGGCAACGCCGTCCTGCTTCCTGACAGCTACGGCTCGCGCGAGCTCGGGCCGCAATGCCGCGTCAAGGAGATCCACGTCAAGGCGCGGCGCGAACGCGTCACCGACATCGCGGCGTCGCGCGCCTGGTTGATGCGGCAGAGTTGGGTTGCGCGCGACCGCGTCAGCCTGATGGGATGGGCGAATGGCGCCAGCGCGCTGCTCTGGGCCGTGCGTCCGCAAAACCTTGCGCGCGAGGCGGGCCCGGATTTCCGCGCCGCGATCGCGTTCTATCCGGACTGCAGGATTTCCGCAGGCCTTGGCTGGAGCACGCGGGTGCCGACGCTGGTGCTGATCGGCGCCAATGACGACGTCTCGTCGCCGCCGTCCTGTCGCCAGATGGTCGAGGGTGCGCATGGCCGCAGCGCGCTCGCGCGCATCGTGGTCTATCCCGGCGCCTATCACGATTTCGACCGCGCCAACACGCCGCTGCATGCGCTCGCCGGCAGCCTTGATGCCGCCGCACCCGAGCACGGCCATCTCGGCACCGATGCGGCCGCGCGCGCGGAGTCGCAGAAGGACGTCGCGGAGTGGCTGGCGCGGTAGGCTCGGGATGAGGGCTCGCCGCGCCGTAGCTCGTGAGAAGCGAAGGCGGGGCCGCCCCTTGGGAACAACAGCGGACAGCCCCGCATCGACCACCGCCCTGCACGGAAAATGGCCGACCGTGACTCTACGGATCGCGCTTCAATGCGGTTTCAGCCCGTAACGACGCCATCATTCGACCACGATGTCGATTAAACGCAATCCCATGCGCAACCGCTTCGTCCTGTTCTCCTCCGCCCTGATCGTCTTCACCGTCGCGGTCTTCCTGTTCGAAGCCCATCTGTTCGAAGCCCATGCCGGCGCGCCAATGCGTGCGCCGGAACATTGCGGCTTCTGGACCACGATCGACGCGGGCTTGTCCTGCCGGTAGGCGGACTGCTGCCACACCGTCATTGCGAGCGCAGCGAAGCAATCCAGAGTCCCACCGCGGAAAGATTCTGGATTGCTTCGCTGCGCTCGCAATGACGAGGTTGGCGCTGCATGCGCGCGCCACACACTCACCATCGCCCGGCTTGACCGGGCGATCCAGTATTCCGAGGTGGCTGTGATTCATGGAGAAGCCGCGGCGTACTGGATTCCCCGCTCCAGTGCGCAATTGCGCACAAGGCGGGGAATGACGGCGAGGGTGGCGCGACGCCCTCCGCCTCAGAACAAATTCCCCTGATCCACCGGCTTGCCCACGCGCTTCGGCGCGGGCTTGGAATCCTGCGTCGCCGCCCTGGCTTGCGATGGCGCGCGCTTCGCTGCAGCCGCCGGCCGATCCGCATCCGCGGTCGCACCCACACGGCCATCCGCAAACTCGATCTCGACCCTTGCGCCGGGACCGATCGCGTCCGCTGAATGCAGGGGATGGCCGGCCTCGTCGCGCACCAGCGCAAAGCCGCGCGCGAGCACGCCGCGATAGGACAAGGCGGAGAGCAGCTTGCCGCTGTTCTCGACGCGGGCATCGAGCCGCTGCAACAGCGTCACCAGCGCGCGACCCGCGCGCTCGGCAAGGCGATGCGTGCGCTCGCGCTGGCGGTGAATCGCGTTGCGCTGCGCCTGCGCATTGGAGAGCTTTGAGGCGCGCAGGCGCACTTCAAGTCCGGCAAAGCGGTCGCGCCGCCGCCGCAACAGCGAGCGCGCGGACAGCCCGAGCCGCTCGCCGCACACCGTGAGGCGATGATCGGCCTGCGCGATCTGGCCGTGCAGCACCCGCAGCGTCAGCTTGGCGCCGGCCGCGGTGAACCTGCGGAAATGCGCATGCGTGTTGGCCTTGAGGCAGCGGGGCAGGGACGCGCCCGCCGAATCCAGCCGCTGCCGCGGGATCGCCAGCAGGTCGCCGGCGGCCGGCAGCGCGCGCGCGGCGGCACGCAGCTCGCTGCGGCGGCTCTCCTGGCCGCGTTGCCAGCAGGACCGGGTGCGTCGCCCGAGATCGCCGACCTCGACGAAGAGATCGCTGCGCACCGGCACGGCCATCTCGGCCGCCGCCGTCGGCGTCGGCGCGCGCTTGTCGGCGACGAAATCGATCAGCGTGATGTCGGTCTCATGCCCCACCGCCGAGATCAGCGGGATCATGCTCTCGGCGGCTGCCCGCACCACGATCTCCTCGTTGAACGACCAGAGATCCTCCAGCGAGCCGCCGCCGCGCGCGACGATCAGCACGTCGGGGCGCGGAATCTTGCCGCCCTCCGGCAGCGCATTGAAGCCGCGGATCGCGGCCGCGACCTGCTCGGCCGAGCCTTCGCCCTGAACCTTGACCGGCCACACCAGCACATGGCGGGGAAAGCGGTCCTCCAGCCGATGCAGGATGTCGCGGATGACGGCGCCGGTCGGCGAGGTCACGACGCCGATCACCTCCGGCAGCCACGGCAGCAGCTGTTTTCGCGCTTCGTCGAACAGGCCTTCGGCGGCGAGCTTCCTCTTGCGCTCCTCCATCAGCGCCATCAGGGCGCCGATGCCGGCCGGCTCCAGCGCCTCGATCACGATCTGGTATTTCGAGGAGCCCGGATAGGTCGTGAGCTTGCCGGTGGCGATGACCTCGAGCCCCTCCTGGGGCTTGAAGCGCATGCGCCCGTGCACGCCCTTCCAGATCACCGCCTCGATCTTGGCGCTCTCGTCCTTGAGCGCGAAATAGCAATGGCCGGAGGAATGCGCCCCGCGGAAGCCGGAGATCTCGCCGCGGACCCGGACATGGCCATAGGTGTCCTCGACCGTCCGTTTCAGGGACTGCGAGAGCTCGGAAACGGTGAATTCGGGGGTGTTGAGCAGAGGCTCTGCAGTCGGCATCGGCAAACGATTCGGCATTTTGGGGTCAGACCCGACGTTAAGGATTTTCGCCGCGCCGCGCCAATCCGGGGATTGACCAAAAGAGTACTCTGTTATATAGAGTTCTCTATAGTTGATCAGTTTGAGGGGAGTGGATCATGGCAATCCGACTGCTGCGCGGCGTTTTGAGCGGACTGAAATGGGCCTTGTGTGCGGTCGGCGGTGTCGCGCTGATCCTGGCCGCGATGATTGCAACGCCGCTGGAGCGTCCGCCGGAGATGCGATCGGTCTCCGACTCCGCCAAGGGCATCGACTGGACCACGCTGCCGGCCCTGGAACGCTTTCAGGCCCGCGACGGCACCTGGATCGGTTTCCGCCACTACGCCCCCATTGGAGCCGCGACGGGCCGTGGCGCGATCTTCATCCACGGCTCCTCCGGCTCCAGCGGCACCGTCAATCATGCCCTGACCCATGCGATCGCCTCGCGCGGGGTGGAGACCTGGGCCCTCGACATCCGCGGCCATGGCGGCTCCGGCACGCGCGGCGACATCGGTTATGTCGGCCAGCTCGAGGACGACCTCGTCGATTTCGTCGCCGAGCTGCGCAAGAGCGCGCCGGATCTGCCGCTCACCTTGATCGGCCATTCCGCCGGCGCCGGCTTCTCGCTGCGCGTCGCCGCGACACCGATCATGCAGGACATGTTCGTGCGCACGGTGCTGCTCGCGCCCTACCTCGGCTATGACGCGCCGACCAACAAGCCGCGTGCCGGCGGCTGGGCCAATTTCGACCTGCCCCGCTTTCTCGGGCTCGCCACCCTGCGCAAGCTCGGCATCGACTGCTGCGCGCAGCTTCCGGTGCTCGCTCTCGCCGTGCCGGCGAGTTCGGCAAAGTATCTCGTCTCCACCTATTCCGACCGCCTGACGCGCAATTTCGCGACGCGCGGCTATCGCGTCGATCTTCCGGCGGTAACGCATCCGATTACGATCTTCGGCGGCGCCGACGACGAGATGATGATCTCGGATAAATACGCGGAGACCGTGCAGGCCATCAAACAGTCGGTCGACGTCAGGATCATCGACGGCATCAACCACATGGGCATCGTCACCAACCCGAAGGCGATCTCGATCGTCGCCGACGATGTGGCAACGCGCGGGGCGGGGCAGTCATGATCGACAGCAAGGAGGCGTCCGCAGCGCTGGCCGATATCGACGACATCGTCCAGCGCGTGAAGCAATCGCAGCTCTACGAGCTGGCGAGCCATGCTGCCGTCTGGTGGGGCGTCCTGGTGTTCGCGGGCAATCTCGCGACCTGGCTCTGGCCGGTCTATGCCGTCTACGCCTGGGTTGCCGTGGATGTTGTCGGCGTTGTCGGCATGGTTGTGCTCCGCCTGGTCAATCCGCCGCGCCACTCCCATGGTCGCGGCTTCGACATCAGACTGCTTCTGCTGTTCCTGCTGTTCTTCGCCTTCGGCTATCTCTGCACCAGCGTGATCGGCCATTTCGGCCCGCGCCAGCTGGGCACGTTCTGGCCACTCTACTTCATGCTGTTCTATACGCTGGCGGGTCTCTGGTTCGGCTATGCCTTCATGGCGATCGGTGTTGGCATCTCAGCGCTGACGCTGATCGGTTATTTCTACATCGGCGAGGCCTTTCCGCTCTGGATGGCCTTCGTCAATGGCGGAGGCCTGATCCTCGGTGGCCTTTGGATGCGGCGGATCTGATGGCCGAGCTCGACGACATCATTCACCAGCCGTTGCGGCTGAAGATCATGGCCGCGCTGAACGCGCTGCCGGCGACGGCGGGCCTGGAATTCGCGCGGCTGAAAAAGCTCACCGGTGCCACCGACGGCAATCTCGGCGCTCATATCGAGACGCTGGCCAAGGCGGGCTACGTTTCGGTGGAGAAGGCGTTCGTGGGGAAGAAGCCGCAGACGACGGTGACCGCCACGGCGGCGGGCCGGGGCGCGTTCGCGCGGCATGTGGCGACGTTGCAGGAGATTATTGCGGGGAAGCAGGGTTGATGGGACATCGCTGGGATCGTCTTGAGCGACAAAACAAAGTCCCATCGGCTATCGCGAAATATCTCCGCTAGAAACGACTTGAACAATCTCTGCTAAAAGTTCGGCCGCTGGGTGTCCCGAAATTTCGGCGCACACTTCATCCAGTTTAGATGAAAAATGAGTGCCTATCCTTGGGTTGAAGAGGCCTATAGAGTCGATAGATCGTCCCCCTTCAGAATAATTCAATGCGGCATAAACTAGTAGCTGGCGCAAATCGATTGATCTAACGTTTCTGTCCCCGGCCTTGATCTCAAACAATTGCCCATCGCAATAAACGTCGCCTTCGCAAGAATCGATAATTCCGCACCCAGCGAATCTTGGCTTCACTTCCAATTTTCTGCCCGGTGCGACAATTTGAAGAAAGTAAAAGTCTAGTCTGCGCGCTTGCTCCCTCGCATCGTCCATTTCGTCTTCTTTCGGATCAATAACGACGTCCGCATTCTCTAGTCCTAAAATTAGTCGCCGCGCGTCTGCAATCGAGTGCGCCTCGACCTGTTCGAGTTGCTGCCCGGGGAGCGAACGACAGAACATTTGAAAAGCAATTTCGTTGATGAAGGATCTGCGAGAAGGCGAAGTGTTGTGCGCCATTGGGACAAACGTTCGGTCCATGAGCTCCAAGTTAATTCGGCGAATGTAGAGCTCCATCATCGGCGTCAGAGATGCCCATGTGGAGGAATTCAGCCTGCTGAAACTAGTTTCCGACGTCAAATTGGTACACTCCATGTCGGTGTTCGAGCCCTCTCAGAGGCCCAATTCTTCAGGAGTAATTCAAACGGCGAGAGTTCTTTTTCGATGTGGTCTCGCCAATGTTTGCCTTCGTCGGTGAGTACGTAAGATGCGATGATGAAGGCTCTTCTTTCTGCTGCCCCTAACGTTCGAAATTCTGTTCTCAAGTTGGATAGCCAATACCAAGCTCGCCATTTGGCCATAACTAAGATGATGTCGCGTCGCAGAATCGAGCTTCTAGTCTCAGTATAGATCTTATTCAGAAGTTCCTCGAGCTCCGGTCCGCGCGATTCGGCGAGCAGGCGAATGGCGTAGGCGAGATTTAATTCGCCCTGAACAACATGGGATTTCTCCGTGATCAGTTGAGCGACCTTTCCGACGATTATCTCTCGCGTTTCATGTCTTAATTCTGTGTAGAGCGCTTTCGCCACCATCAATGCATTCGAGTAGATGGGATACAATAGGTTCGCATTGGATATCAGAGATATGACGGCATCGTCGCGCTGCTCCTCATCGATAAAGCGAATTGCTGCTATAATTTTTCTTGAGAGGCTGATGTGAATTCTGCTCTTCGTGAGCTCTGCCTTAAGCAGTGAGATGATGTCGTACTTTCGAATCTCTGTTTTGAGCTCTTCGTAGTCTTGGAGGGCTGTCGGAGAATACGGATCGAAGCGTATCGAAAAACTCAAGAGGCTTTGGGGAGGTCGCTCCGACCCCGCCGGTATGCCGTCTGGCGGCGGTAAGGAGGGTGGTTGGCTGTCGACGTGTATCGGTGTTGGTTCCCTAGACAAGGGGCTAGTCGATACAAATTCGTGGCCGGACATGATTCGGGTCTTAGCCTTTTGAAGCTGTAATCCCTGGTTGTTGAGTAGCTTTTCGGATAAGAAGAGAAAATTTTTGAAAGCGCCCTCATAGTTTTCGGCAAACAGATGATAATCGTCGGCAAATCGGCAGAAGCGGATTCCTTCGGCTCTTAGCAAGCGGTCTATTTGGTTCAGGAGCAGCTCCGAGAGTATCCTGGATGCAGGGCCGCCAACAGGAATGCCGAAAGAGTAGGTGTGGGAGAAATTTGAAAGGAAGCGCATAATCTTGGATGGTTGGTTTCCTCTTACGGCAAGTTGCTTCAGAGCGTTCTCAAGTCGATGATGATTGAGGCGGGGGTAGAACTCTGAAATGTCGCACACCACCACAAACTTGCTGTCTCTAGCGAGATCGATCGAATGCTCCATGAATGAGCGCCAATTGTAGTCCCTGTCGAAAAGGGTGGCGTTGCTTTCTTCCCAATCGATTCGATATGAAAAGACTGACTTATCGGCCTTGGGGATGCGCGCTCTTTCGATTTCCTCGGAGATCGAAATAACCAGTCCAAGGAAATAGGCATTCCATAATGGATCAATCTGAGATGCCCAACGAAACCCAGTATAGCTGATCGGGGCTAGGGCGTTGTGATTGGCGGGCGGAAATCTTGCTAGGTTCTCCTCAAAGTCCTTGTCGATTTCTAAGAGCAGATTGAGTGTGTCGGCTTTCTTATCGAAAAACAGAAGATTCTCGATGGGGTACGGAAAGATGTCTGTGTCGCCATGTTTTATGATATTCGATAGAGCTCGTTCAAAATGGACTCTCATGCGATATTGCCTCTCCTCATGGGCGAAGCGTATAGCCTTCTATCCTGAGTTGAAAGAACGGTTTGCAGGAAGCGCGCGATCTCCGAGGCTGAACAATCACGCGAAGTGAGGGCTTTCAACTGCTGGTGTAATTTGATTTCCCCTTGAGCCCCACCCCGATTCATGCGACCTCCGCCCCCAGCAAGCCCCTCATTTCTGAGCCTTCGATGCACATTCTCCTGCTCGGTTCCGGCGGCCGCGAACATGCCCTGGCGTGGAAGATCGCAGCCTCTCCCCTGGTGACCAAATTCTGGTGCGCGCCGGGCAATGCCGGGATCGCGCGCGAGGCGGAATGCGTGGCGCTCGATGTCGCCGACCATGCCGCCGTGATCGACTTCTGCAAAAAGAATGCGGTCGAGCTCGTGGTGGTCGGCCCGGAGACGCCGCTGGCCGCCGGGATCGTCGATGACCTCACCGCGGCCGGCATCAAGGCGTTCGGGCCGAACAGGATCCCCGCCCAGCTCGAAAGCTCCAAGGGCTTTACCAAGGCGCTCTGCACCGAATTCGGCATTCCGACCGGCGCCTATGAGCGATTCACCGACGCCGCCGATGCGCGTGCCTACGTCCAGAGCCAGGGCGCGCCGATCGTGGTCAAGGCCGACGGTCTCGCCGCCGGCAAGGGCGTCGTCGTCGCCAAGACCGTGCGCGAGGCCGAGGACGCCATCGCCATGATGTTCGAGGGTGCCTTTGGCGACGCCGGCGCCGAGGTCGTGATTGAGGAGTTTCTGCCGGGCCGCGAGATCAGCTTCTTCGCGCTGTGCGACGGCGAGACCGCGATTCCGCTGGCGTCCGCGCAGGACCACAAGCGCGTGTTCGACCACGACGTCGGTCCGAACACCGGCGGCATGGGCGCCTATTCGCCGACGCCGCTGGTGACGCCGGCGATCCACGACGCGATCATGGCCAAGATCATCCTGCCGACGGTATCCGGCATGAAGCAGCGCGGCACGCCGTTTCGCGGCATCCTCTACGCCGGGATCATGCTGACGACGCAAGGGCCAAAACTGTTCGAGTTCAACGTGCGTTTCGGCGATCCCGAGTGCCAGGTGCTGATGCTCAGGATGATGTCGGACATCGTGCCGGCCTTCCTCGCCGCCTGCGACGGGCAGCTGAAGAACTTTGACCTCCGCTGGCACCCGGACTCCGCGCTCACGGTGGTGATGGCGGCGAAGGGATATCCCGGCGACTACCAGAAAGGCACGCGGATCGAGGGGCTCGATGACGCCTCAGAGGTCGAGACCGCCGAGATCTTCCACGCCGGCACGGTCGAGAAGGACGGCGCGATCCTCGCCAATGGCGGCCGCGTGCTCAATGTCTGCGCGCTCGGCAAGACCGTGACGGAGGCGCAGGTGCGCGCCTATCAGGCCGTCGACCGCATCAACTGGCCGGAAGGTTTTTGCCGCCGCGACATCGGCTGGCAGGCGGTGGACGCCGAGAAGGCCAAGAGCTGAGCGAGCGCTGACAGGCTTTTTTCGCACGCGCGCGCAATGAGCGGCCCCGCCCGACGGCACTCCGAAATTGTGTAGGCGGCTGTTGAACTTAGCTACTGTGCATGGGGTTGTTTTTCGACTTTTTGTTTTGGGGCATTCTCAAGACCGAGCGGATCCCGCGCTGACAGATAAGGATGCAGAAGATGTCCGATCTTGCCGACCTCTATCCCGGCTTCGCCTCCGAATGGATCAACACCTCCTTCGGCCGCATCTTCGCCCGCGTCGGCGGCAAGGGACCGCCGCTGTTGCTGCTGCACGGCTTCTCCGAGACCAACGTGATGTGGCACCGCGTCGCGCCGCAACTGGCCGACCGGTTCACGCTGATCATCGCCGATCTGCCCGGCTATGGCTGGTCCGACATGCCCGAGAGCGACGCGCTGCACATCCCCTACAGCAAGCGGGCGATGGCGAAGGCCATGGTCGAGGCGATGGAGCAACTCGGCCACGTGCACTTCGCGCTCGCCGGCCACGATCGCGGCGGCCGCGTCTCGTACCGGCTGGCGCTCGATCATCCCGGCCGGCTGTCGAAGCTTGCCGTGCTCGATATCCTGCCGACCTATAATTACTGGGAGCGAATGAACCGCGCCTACGCGCTGAAGATCTATCACTGGACTTTTCTGGCGCAGCCGGCCCCGTTGCCGGAAACACTGATCTCGAGCAATGGCGAGTTCTTCCTGCGCTTCAAGATGGCGAGCCAGACCAAATCGAAGACGCTGGAGGCCATCGACGAGCGCGCGCTCGACCACTACATCGCCCCGTTCCGCGATCCCGCCCGCGTCCATGCGATGTGCGAGGATTATCGCGCCGGCGCCTATTTCGACTACGATCTCGACAAGGCCGATTTCGAGGCCGGCAAGAAGATCACCATTCCCATGCTGGCGCTGTGGGGCAGTGCAGGCGTGGCGCAAGCCGCCGCCACCCCGCTCGACATCTGGAAGCAATGGGCGACCAACGTTGAAGGCCAGCCCGTGGATTCCGGGCACTTCCTCACCGAGGAGAACCCCGATGTCACCGCCAAGGCGTTGCGCGAGTTCTTCTCGGCTTAGGCCCAACTGTCATCGCCCGGCTTGACCGGGCGATCCAGTATTCCGAGACGGTGCTTGTTGAATCGATAAGCTGCGGCGTACTGGATGCCCCGCCTTCGCGGGGCATGACAGCGGTGCGCGGCGACCTAGCGCCGCTCGCGAAAGAAGTCCTTGAGCATCCGCGCCGCCTCGCTTTCGCCGACCCCGGAATAGACATCCGGGACGTGATGGCAGGTCGGCGAGGTGAAGAACCGCACGCCTGATTCAACCGCGCCGCCCTTGGGGTCGGCGGCGCCGTAATAGAGCCGCCTCACCCTTGCAAACGAGATCGCGCCCGCACACATGGTGCACGGCTCCAGCGTCACGTAGAGGTCGCAGTCGACCAGGCGCTCGCTGCCGATCTTTTTGGCCGCCTCGCGCAGCGCAACAATCTCGGCATGAGCCGTGGGGTCGTAGTCCGTCAGCGTCCGGTTCGCCGCGGTGGCGATGACCTCGTAATTGCGGACCACGACGCATCCGATCGGAACTTCGCCCGCCTTTCCGGCGTTTTCGGCGGTTTTGAGCGCCAAATCCATGAAAGAGGGGGCTTTCAAGCCTCGTATCATCGCGAGAAACCTGCTAGTAGCTGCGCCTTCAGCAGAAGTGCTTACCGAATTTGCCTGAGCATGCGGCTCGAGACGAGCGCGCACAATGCTTTCTGGCCACCCCCTGAGTGAGATTATTCATGCCTCGCGACAGCGACAAAGACAACGATTCCCGCGGCCGGCGTGATCGCGGCCCGGCCAAGGGAGGCCCCGCCAAGGGCCGCTCCGGCAAGCCACGCGGACCCGACAAGAAGTTCGCCAAGCGCGGCCCTCCCGGGGACAAAGGCGACGCCCGCCCGCCCCGCGGCGACCGCGACAGCCGTCCCTTCCGCCGCCGCGAGGAGGGCGATGCCCCGCGCCGCGACTTCAGCGACCGCCCGAAGTTCAATCGCGAAGACCGGCCGCGCCAAGACCGGCCGCGTGAAGACCGGCCGCGCGGCGAGGATCGTGGCGAGCGCAGCTTCAAGCCGCGTGGCGATCGTCCCTTCAAGCCGCGTGAAGACCGTCCGTTTTCCGATCGTCCGTCGCGCGACGGCGAGAAGCGCCCGTTCAAGCCCCGTGGCGACCGCCCATTTTCTGATCGCCCCTCGCGCGATGGCGACAAGCGGCCGTTCAAGCCGCGCGGTGATCGCCCGTCCTATGGGCGTGACGACCGTCCGCCGCGCAGGGATCGCGACGATTCCCGTCCGGCCGGCCGAACCGGTGACGCGAAGTTTGGCGACAAACGACCTTACGCGCCGCGTGGCGACCGTCCGGAACGCAAGTTCGACGGCGAGCGGAAGTTTTCGCGCGGCGCACCGGACCGCAATCGCAGCGAGCGCAGCGATTCGAAACCTTGGCAGAAGCGCGATGCGGCCCCGCGCGGCGACCGGCCGCCGCGCAAGGACTTCAGCAAGGGTCCGCGCAAGGATTTCGGCGGCAGCGACCGCGGTCAGGACAAGCCCTGGCAGAAGCGCGATGATCGGCAAGGCGGCGGCGACGACCGTCCGCGCTTTTCGCGTTCGCGCGACGATCGCACATCGGGTGACCGTCCGTTCCGCGAGCGCCCCAAATTCGATCGTCCCAAGTTCGATCGTCCGCGCGATGATCGTCCGAGGTTCGATCGCGGCGGTGATCGCCCGAAATTCGATCGTCCGCGCGAGCGTTCCGAGGGCCGCTCCGACTGGCATGAGCATCCCCGCAGCGAAGAGCGTTCCGGCGATCGTCCACGCCGCGAAAACGAAGACGAGAGCAGGATCTTCGAGAAGCGTCCGGCCTTCGGTGGTCGCGGCGCCTATCGCGAGCGCGATCGTGATTCCGAGCGGCGGCCGCGCCGCGAGGAAGAGGTCAAGCCGAAGAAGGCCGGCGAGCGTATCGCCAAGGTGCTGTCGCGCGCTGGCCTTGCCTCGCGCCGCGACGCCGAGGAGATGGTCACGCAGGGCCGCGTCAGCGTCAACGGCCGGGTGATCAATTCGCCTGCGCTCGACATCACCTCGAACGATGTCGTCACCATCGACGGCAAGCCGTTGCCGGAGCGCGAGCGCACGCGGCTGTTCCTCTATCACAAGCCGCGCGGCCTGATGACGACCCATGACGATCCCGAGGGGCGTCCGACCGTGTTCGACAATTTGCCCGAAGGCCTGCCGCGGTTGATCTCGATCGGCCGGCTCGACTTCAACACCGAGGGCCTGCTGCTGCTCACCAATGATGGCGGGCTCGCGCGCACGCTCGAGCTGCCGGACACCGGCTGGCTGCGCCGCTACCGTGTCCGCGCCCATGGCGATGTCACGCAGGCGCAGCTCGACGAGCTCAAGAACGGCATCGAGATCGAGGGCATCAAATACGGTCCGATCGACGCCACGCTGGAGCGTGACCAGGGCGCCAATGTCTGGCTGGTTTTCGCGATCCGCGAGGGCAAGAACCGCGAAGTGCGCAACGTCTGCGCTCATCTCGGACTCGAGGTGAACCGGCTGATCCGGGTCTCCTACGGCCCGTTCCAGCTCGGCGAGGTTCCCGAGGGCCAGGTCGAAGAGATCAAGTCCCGCGTCCTGCGCGACCAGCTCGGCGAAAAGATCATCGAGAAATCGGGCGCGCAGTTCGACGTGCCGCAGAAATCTGCCTCGCATGAGGGAGACGACGCGCCGCGCGAGAAGAAGCCGGCGACCAAGCGCGGCGTGATCAACGACCGCAAGGGCCGCCGCGTGCTGGTGCAACGCACCGGCAGCGAGGAAGCGCGCGAGCGTAACGAGGCTGAGGCGAGCGGCTACGGCCCGCCGCGCCGTCCCAAGCGCGGCTACCACGGCAAGCGCGATCTGGCGCCGAAGGAGGACTGAGGTTGCGCGTCGTCGGCGGTCGCTTGAAGGGGCGCAATCTGGCCTCACCGTCCTCGCGCGACATCCGCCCCACGGCGGACCGCCTGCGCGAGTCCGTGTTCAACATCCTCGTGCACGCCTATGACGATCCGATTGCGGATGCGCGCGTGCTCGATCTCTTCGCCGGCACCGGCGCGCTCGGCATCGAAGCGTCGTCACGCGGCGCGAAATTCGTGCTGTTCGTCGACAACGGCGCGGAAGCGCGCGCCCTGCTGCGGAATAATGTCGAGACGCTGGGCTTGGGTGGCGTGACAAAAGTCTATCGCCGCGATGCGACCGATCTTGGTCCTGCGCATCCGGTCGAGCCGTTCTCGCTGGTGTTTCTCGATCCGCCCTATGGCAAAGGGTTTGCGGAGAAGGCGCTTGCGAGCTTGCGCGACGGCGGCTGGCTGACGCCGGGCGCGCTGCTCGTCGTGGAAGAGGCAAAGGTTGCGCAGTTCGTCACGCCGGAGGGCTTCGAGGAATTGGAGCGGCGCGCTTATGACGACACGGAGTTCGTGTTTTTGAAGCGGCCGTAACTTCGAATATTACCTTCGCCCGAACAGCTTCTCGACATCCGACAGCTTCAGCTCGACATAGGTCGGGCGGCCGTGATTGCACTGGCCGGAGTTCGGGGTGTCCTCCATCTCGCGGAGCAGGGCGTTCATCTCCTCCGGCCGCAGCCTTCGGCCGGCGCGCACCGAGCCGTGGCAGGCCATGGTGGCGGCGACGTGCATCAGGCGGCGCTCCAGAGGCAGCGCCTCGTCCCACTCGGCCATATGCTCGGAAAGATCGCGCAAGAGCCCGCCCGCGTTGGTCTTGCCGAGCAGGGACGGCGTCTCGCGCACCGCGACTGCGCCGGGGCCGAAGGATTCGACCGCGAGGCCAAATGACGCCAGCTCCTCGCTGCGCTCGAGCAGGCGCTCCACCGTGGCCTCGTCCATCTCGACGATCTCGGGGATCAGCAGGATCTGCCGCTGCACGCCGTTCTCCGCCAGCGAGGCTTTCAGCCGCTCGTAGACGATGCGTTCATGCGCGGCGTGCTGGTCGACGATGATCAAGCCATCGCGGGTCTGCGAGACGATATAGGTCTCGTGGATCTGGGTGCGCGCAGCGCCGAGCGGGCGGTCGACCAGGTCACTGACCGGCTGGGATTCGATCCGCACGTCCGCGCTGGGTGCGCCGACGTCGAACGCCGCTTGGGCGCGTTCGGTAAATGCCGGCACGGCGGAGCCGTCGAATGACGGCATCGGCGCGACCGGGGCGGATGGCGACGCCCGCCAGTCCCAGCTTGCCGGGCGCGGCGTGAATGCGGGGCGGAACGACGACAGCGCACTTTCGCCGCTATTGGCCGCCGTACGCCGGCCCTCCCGTGCAAGCCCTTCCTTCAATCCGTGCACGATCAGCGCGCGGACGAGGCCGGCGTTGCGAAACCGCACCTCGGTCTTGGCCGGATGCACGTTGGCGTCGACCTCGCGCGGATCGAGCGTGACGAACAGCGCCAGCACCGGATGGCGGTCGCGCGGCAGATAGTCGGCATAGGCCCCGCGCACTGCCCCTAGGATCAGCTTGTCGCGCACCGGGCGGCCGTTGACGAAGAGATATTGCCCGAGCGCGTTGGCTTTGGTCAGCGCCGGCGCTGCGGCATAGCCGGCGACCACCACGCCCTCGCGCTCGGCATGGACCTCGATGGCATGGCTGCGGAACTCTGCCCCCAGAATGTCGCCGAGACGGGTCAGGCGACCGGCGACGCCGGGCAGCGCCGCAGCCCAGGTCACCGGCGCGCGCTCTTCGCCCGCGAGCGTGAAGGCGATTTCGGGGCGCGCCATCGCCAAGCGCCGCACCACCTCACGGATCGCTTCCGCCTCGGTCCGGTCGGTCTTCAAGAACTTCAGCCGCGCCGGCGTCGCGTAGAAGAGGTCGTTGACCTCGACCCGCGTGCCATGCGCGAGCGCGGCCGGCATGATCTCGGATTTCTCGCCGCCCTCGACATTGAGCGCCCAGGCGTGCGGCTCGCCGGCGTGCCGCGTGGTGATGGCGAGCCGCGCCACAGAGCCGATCGAGGGCAGCGCCTCGCCGCGGAATCCGAGCGTGCGGATCTGCAGCAAGTCCTCGTCGTCGAGCTTGGAGGTGGCGTGACGCTCGACCGCCAGTGACAGGTCCTTGGCGGTCATGCCGCCGCCGTCGTCGGTGATGCCGATCCGCCGGCGCCCGCCGCCATCGGTAAAGACGTCGATCCGGCTCGCACCGGCATCGATGGCGTTCTCGACCAGTTCCTTGACCACGCTAGCGGGACGTTCGACCACCTCGCCGGCGGCGATGCGGTTGACGACCTGTTCTGGCAATTGGCGGACGGGCATGAAACTCGTTTTTCGGCTTCGATCTTGGGCTTCGATCTGGATTCGCGGAGAACGCTATTCTAGGCCGTGTTGCGTCAAAAGCATGTGTTGGGCAACAGGAACGTGGCGGGCTGGGGAAAAGGGCTGTCTATCGCATTGATGGGATTGGACGTTCGAGAAAATCGCGCAACCGGGATGGATCGATCTCCGGCTGCCGTCCCGATTGTGGGGTACCGGGCTGCGGTGTAGCATCGCGAAAAAACGGCAACAGGACGGGAGGACGCCATGTGCCATCTCTTCGCGCATCAGCCCCAACGCGACTATGAATCCCAAACCCGCTCCTTACGGATCGGTGGACATTGCACCTCGATTCGTCTGGAAATGGCGTTCTGGGACACGCTGGAGGAGATCGCGGCCAAGGAGAACATGAGCGTCGGCAAATTCCTGACGACGCTCTACAACGAGGTGCTCGACCATCACGGCGAGGTCAACAATTTTGCCTCGTTGCTGCGCTGCTCCTGCCTGATCTATCGCTCCCGGGGCTTGGCGCCGGTACGGGATTTCAAGGTCGCCGTCGCACCCATTCTTGATGCGGCTGAATAGCCCCTCCGTCATTGCGAGGAGCTCTTGCGACGAAGCAATCCAGACCGTCACCGCGGTGGGATTCTGGATTGCTTCGCGTCGCTCGCAATGGCGGGGAGGGAACGGTGTGCTCCATTCCGAGCCGATGGACGTCGGGCGTCAGATCTCTTTCTTCTGCATCGCGCCGGCAATGTAATCCGCCTGCCGGATCGCCAGCGAAACGATGGTCAGCGTCGGATTGCAGGCTGCGCCGCTGGTGAATTGGCTGCCGTCGGAGACGAACAGGTTCTTGACGTCGTGGCTTTGCCCGAACTTGTTGACCACGCCATCTCTGGGCTTCTCGCTCATCCGGTTGGTACCGAGATTGTGCGTGCTGGGATAGGGCGGTGTCGGATAACTCACGGTGGCTCCGACGGCATCGTAGACCGCAGCGCCCTGCTTGTACGCGTGCGCGCGCATCGCGAGATCGTTGGGATGATCGTCGAAGTGCACGCTTGCGACCGGCTGGCCGAACTTGTCCTTCACGGTCGGATCGAGCGTGATGCGGTTGGTCTCCTGCGCCATGTCCTCGCCGACCAGCCACATGCCGGCCATCCTGGGATAACCGTCGAGCGCTGCGGTGAACGGACGTCCCCAGGCGCCGGGGTTGAGGAACGCCGCCATGAAGGGCAGGCCGATCGACAGTGTCTCCATCTCGTAGCCGCCGACGAAGCCGCGCTTCGGATTATTTGCGGCCTCGTCGCGGATGATGCCGGCCATGGTGGTGCCGCGATACATGTGCACCGATTTCTCGAAGACGGCGTAGACGCTGCCGGTCATGTGGCGCATGTAGTTGCGGCCGACCTGGCCCGATGAGTTGCCGAGGCCGTCGGGAAACATCGTGGATGCGCTGTTCAACAGCAGCCGCGGGCTTTCGATCGAATTGCCGGCCACCGCAACGATCCGGGCCTTCTGGCGCTGCATCGCGCCCGTCTGGTCGGCGTACACCACGCCGGTGACCTTGCCGCCTGCGTCATGCTCGATCTTGACCGCCATGCTCGCGGGACGGACCTCGAGATTGCCGGTCGCCTCGCCCTTGGGGATCTCGGTGTAGAGCGTCGACCATTTCGCGCCGGACTTGCAGCCCTGGAAGCAGAAGCCGATCTGCTGACAGGCGCCGCGGCCGTCGCGTGGCTGGCTGTTGATCGCCATGTTGCCGGTATGCACAGTCTTGTAGCCGAGCTTCTTTGCGCCCGCCTCCAGCACCTTGAAGTTATTGTTGCCGGGAAGCCCGGGAATGCCGTTGGTGCGGGTCACCCCCATCTTGTTCTCGGCCTTGGCGTACCACGGCTCCATCTCGGCAAGCGTGACCGGCCAGTCCAGCAGGTTGGCGCCGGGAAGTCCGCCGTAAGTGCTCTTCACCTTGAACTCGTGCTCGTCGAACCGCAGCGATGCGCCGGCCCAATGTGTGGTCGAGCCGCCGACCGCCTTGACGATCCAGGCGGGAAGACCCGAGAAGTCTTTTGCGACGCGCCATGTTCCGGATGTGGTGCGCGCATCGGTCCAGGCGAGCTGAGAGAAGCTCTCCCACTCGTCGTTGACGAAGTCCTGATTTTCGATGCGGGGGCCAGCTTCGAGGATGACCACCTTGACGCCCTTCTGCGCAAGCTCGTTGCCCAGCGTGCCGCCGCCGGCACCGGAGCCGACGATCACCACAACGCCGGAGTCGTTCAGATCGAATTTTGCCATATGCGTTCTCCTGAACCGTTGGGTGGGCCTTAAGCCTTCGGCAGCCAGTCGATGTCTGCGAAGCCGCGGTTGATGTAGCCGCCGTGCTCGGCGGAGGAGCCCTCGTAGCCGAACCGCGGCCAGACCTCCTTCTGGTTGTAGAGAGAGACGATGAGGTCGCCGCGCACCTTCTGGAAGAAGTCGCTCTGCTCGATCTCCTTCAACAGCACCACGCGATCGGCTTCCCAGGGCACTTCAGCGTAAGCCACCTTGTGGCGATCACGCGCATTCTGATCGAGCCGTGTGATGCCGTCGCTGATCAGCGACTTGACGGCGGGATCCTTCGCCGCCTTGCCGTCCCACGGCTTGATCGCGGTGATGTAATAGCTGTCGCCGAGGACGTCGTGCGGATAGATATCGCGTGCGACCTTCAGCAGCGTCTTCATCGTCGCGGGCGAAAGCGCGCTTGTCTCGTCAGCCCATGCGCCCTCGATGCTGACGGCGACGCTGGTCGCGACTGCCGCGACCGGCACGGCGGTCGCGGCGCCCTTGAGAAAGACGCGGCGGCTGTGCTTGCTTCGACGATCGACTTCTCTCATGGCATTCCTCCTTCGATTTTTTGGGATTGGAATTCTTGTGATTCGATCAGTTGAAACGTCCGCCGCGCTGGATCACCTCGATCTTGTAGCCGTCGGGATCGCTGACGAAGAAGAAGCGCGCCAGCGTTTTGCCGTCGTGCTTGAAGTCGCGCAGCTGACCCGGTGCGAGCTTCTCGCGCTCGAAGCGGGCATGTTCGGCATCGAGATCCTCGACCACCACGGCGAGATGTCCGTAGCCGTCGCCGAGCGCATACGGCTCCTTGCGATCGAAATTGACCGTCAGCTCCAACTCGAAGGGTGAGGAGGGGTGACGCAGATAGATCAGGGCAAAGTCTGCGAACTTCAGACGCTCGGTGACTTCCAGGCTAAAGGCCCGTCTGTAGAAGTCGAGTGAGCGCGCCTCGTCGAGTGCGCGGATCATGGAATGGGCCGGCTTTGCCATTCAGTTCTGCTCCTTAAGAAAGGCGATGATGGCGGCGCGCGTCTCCGGCTTCGCCTGCCGGTAGACCATGACCACGCCGGGAATCACGGCTTGCGGATTGGTCAGCCATGCGTCGAGCTTCGTCTCGTCCCAGGCGAAGGCTGCTTTTGCGAGGGGCTCTGAATAGTGAAAGCCTTCGACCTTGCCGGCGGGCCGCCCGACGATCCCGACCAGCGGCGGACCCTGCCGCACCGGTTCTGACAGGTTCGTGGTGTGGCACACCGCGCATTGCTGCTTGAACAGTGTTGCGCCATCCGGCGGCTTTGCAGCCGGCAAGGGCATCTGCGCCTCGGCCACCCGCACCAGCACCATCGCGGTGCACAATCCCAGCACGATCGCGCGCATCGTCAAAAGTCCGCCCGTCCACGTCAATTCAGCGTGCGCAAACTCTAGGCGCGGCAAAACATGCGGTGGTAGTAGCGGGCTGTTTCGCTGCGTGCGGAGGTGCACGCGGGTGCGTTGTTCCGCGCTGCCGTATATGCGGAAGACAATTCCGCGAAACCGCCGTCAAATCCCTAAACGATCACCACACGAGACAGGTTGCATTGCGGTCGCGCCGTTCGAGCTCGTAACGCGATGGATTGGTTCGGCTCAGGCGGACGGCGCATCAAGCCGCCGAACCGATCATCGCGAAAATCCAGGAGAAATGGATGAAGTTGGTGAAGACCTCCGCAATCGCATGCGCCGTCTCGGCCCTCATTGTGACACCTGTTCTCGCGCAAGGTACGTCGTCTGGCGCCAAGCCTAGCGGCACCGTGCAAAGCAAACCCATGCAAGGCAGCACGATGGGCGGCGGCGACGAGGAGATGAACGCCCAGCCGGGCACGGCGGGCGAGACGACGGGCATGAAGCCGACGAAGGGCACCAGGGGCACGGTTGGCACCACGGGCAGTGCTGCACACAAAGGGACCGCCGACGATTCCGCGCCGGGCGGTGCAGCCACGGGCAAGCGCTACTAGCCAATGGAGTGAGACGGCAGAACTCCGGTCGCCCTGCGGCCGGAGTTCTTTTGCAGTCTCTGCTAGTCGTCGAAACCGCGCCCGCGCTTCGACTTGATGTCGCTGCGGTGTTTCTTGCCCTCGAGCCGGCGCTGCTTGGAGCCAAAGGTCGGCTTTGTCGCGCGCCGCGGCTTCGGCCGGATCATGGCTTCTCCGAGCATCTCCGTAAGGCGGTCGATGGCGTCCTGGCGGTTGCGCTCCTGGGTGCGGAAGCGTTGGGCCTGGATCACGATGACGCCGTCCTTGGTCATGCGCTGCCCTGCGAGCCGGGCGAGGCGCAGCGCGGCATCCTCCGGAAGCGTCAGCTTCCGCGTGTCGAAGCGCAATTGCGCCGAGGTCGCCACCTTGTTGACGTTCTGCCCGCCCGGGCCGGAGGCGCGGACGAAGCCGATCTCGATGTCGTCCTCGTCGATGACGAGATCGCGGGATATCCGCAGCATGGTGGCACCATTCGTGATGCCCGGACATATCCCGGACGCCCAAGTTCGGCAATGGCGCCCCGAAATGCAAATGGCCGGGCGAGCCCGGCCATTTCAGGAAGCGTATGGAAGACGTCAGTTCGACTTCGTCGCCGGTGCGGCTGCGGGTTGCGCCGCGGCCTGCGGAGCGCGGCCGACGACGACGGTCAGGAGGCCCTGGCCCCAGAGGCGCTTTGCGGCCGCCTTGGCGTCGTCCATTGTGACCGCATCCACGACGGCGTTGCGCTTCTCGATATAGTCGATCGGCAGCTTGTCCTGCTGATATTGCAGCAGCGCCTGCGCGAGCTTCGAGGAGGTGTCGAGCGCCAGCATCTGCGAGCCCTTGAGGTAGGACTTGGCCTCGTCGAGCTCCTTCTGCGTCGGGCCTTCCTCGGCGATCCGGCGCACTTCCGTGTCGATGGCGTCGTTAGTGTCGCCGGCGCGGTCCGCGCGGGTGCCGGTGTTGCCGATGAAGACCGCCGAATGCTCCATCCAGAGCAGCGATTCGAACACCGAATAGGCCAGTCCGCGCTTCTCGCGCACCTCGCGATAGAGCCGCGAGGACAACCCGCCGCCGCCGAGGATGTGGTTGACAACATAGGCCGCCATGAAGTTCGGATCGCTGCGCTTCACTCCGGGGCCGCCGAAGGTGATCACGGTCTGGGGCACGTCGATCGTCACGAAAGCGCGTTGCGGCGGCTTGGCGGCCTCGACGTCGGGGACCGGCACGAGATTGGCCTTGGCGGGCAGGCTGCCAAACGTGTGGTCGAGCAGCTTGCCGAGCGTATCGGCATCCACGTCGCCAACCACTGCAATCTTCAGCGTGTCCTTGGCGAGCACGCGGCCGACATAATCCTTCATGTCGGCGACCGTGATGGCCGGAACGCTGTCGAGGTTGCCGTTGGACTGCCTACCGTAGGGATGATCGCCGAAGGCGACCTCCAGGAATTTGCGGCTCGCCAGCGAGGTCGGGTTGGTGGTCTCGCGGCGCAGGCCCGAGATCACCTGCGAACGGATGCGCTCGACATCGGCGGTTTCGAAATGCGGCGAGGTCAGCGCGCTCCGTAGCAGGTCGAAGGCTTCGTCCTTGTTGTCGCGCAGCATGCGCAGGCTGCCGCGGAAGGTGTCGCGGGTGGCGCTGAAGGAGAGCTCGATGGCGCGGCGGTCGAGCCGCTCATGGAAAGTCTTGGAGTCGAGGTCGCCGGAGCCTTCGTCGAGGAGATCGCCGACCAGATTGGCGACGCCCGACTTGTCCTTGGGATCCTGGGCCGAGCCGCCGGCAAAGGAATATTCCATGGCGATCAGCGGCACAGTCGCATCCTGCACGAACCAGGCCTCGATGCCGCCCGGCGAGGTCAGATGCTGGATCTTTGCTGCCGCCTGCGACGGCGAGACGGTAGCAAGCGCGAGTGCCGCGCCGGTGACGAGGGAGAATGAGACACGTCGAAGGAAGGGATAGGTCACGAACGCTTCTCCTCGCGCTTGGCGGCGCCGGTGTCCTTGATCAGATAGCCCGTCACCGAGCGCTTCTTCTCGAGCCATTTCTGCGCGACGGTGCGGACCTGCTCGGCGGTAACGGCGCGGATGCGATCTGGCCAGCTCCGGATGTCCTCGATCGACAGGCCCGTGGTCAATGCGCCGCCATACCAGCGCGCCAGCACCGCCTGGTTGTCCTGGGCGTAGATCGCCTCGGCGATGAGCTGGGTCTTGACCCGCTCGAGATCCTCGGCGCGGATCGGGTTCTGCGCGATGTCGGCGATGACGCCGTCGACCACCTGCTCGACCTCGGCGAAGCTGACGCCGGATTTGGGCGAAGCCGAGATCGCGAACTGGGTCGGGTCGAGCGAGATGCTCGAATAGCTGGCACTGGCGGAGACCGCGAGCGGCTTGTCGACCACGAGCGCGCGGTAGAGATAGGAATTGCTGCCGCTGCCCATCAGTTGCGCCAGCACGTCGAGGGCCGCGCTTTCGCCGGCCGCGGCCGTGGTCGCCGAGGGCACCAGGTAATAGCGTCGCAGGCCGGGTTGCTCGACGCGCGGATCGGCCAGGGTCACGGTGCGCGGCGCCGCGGGCTCCGGCTCCTGCGGGCGGACGCGGCGTGCCGGGATCGCGGGTTGAGCCGGGATGGAGCCGAAATTACGCTCGACCAGCGGGCGGATGTCGGCGGGCTCGACGTCGCCGGCGATCACCAGGATCGCGTTGTTCGGCGCGTAGAAGCGGCGGTAGAAGGCGAGCGCATCCTCGCGATCGAGCTTCTCGATCTCCTGGTGCCAGCCGATCACCGGCCGGCCATAGGGATGGTTGAGATAGAGCGCGGCCATGATCTGCTCGTTCAGCCGTGCGTCCGGATTGTTGGCGACGCGCATGTTGTATTCTTCGAGCACGACGTCGCGCTCGGGCAACACGTTCTCGTCCTTGAGGATCAGGCCGGTCATGCGGTCGGCCTCGAACTCCATCATGGTCGGCAACTGCTCGCGCGGCACGCGCTGGTAGTAGTTGGTGTAGTCGACCGAGGTCGAGGCGTTCTCGTTGCCGCCGACGCGGAGCACGGTCTGGGAGAATTCGCCGACCGGATGCTTCGATGTACCCTTGAACATCAGGTGCTCGAGGAAGTGCGCGAGCCCGGACTTGCCCGGCGTCTCATCTGCCGAGCCGACCTTGTACCAGATCATTTCCGTGACGACGGGCGTGCGGTGGTCCGGAATCACCACGACCTGCATTCCGTTTCCGAGCGTGAAGCTGGCGGGTGGAGCCGATGTCACCGTGGTCTGCGCAAGCGATGCGCCGGCCGTGAGGACACACGTCGAAAGCAGCGCGGCAAGGAGGCGGGCAGCCGATCGGTAAGAGGACATCATGATCCTTATGAAAGGCCGAGCCCGGATGTCCGGCTCGGAGGCACGGCATGGTACACCGTGCGGCAAACGCTTCGCGTCACGAAGCAGAGAACTCAACTCGGGCGCAAGTTACTGATAAGCAATCAAAGACCGCGTCCGGCGCGCACGAGCCGCCGGTGCGGGACCGCGTCTGTCGGGATGTCGCAAAGGGACAGGAGGCTATTGTTCCTTGTCCTTGCCGGACATGATGTCGAAATAGGTCCGCCGTGTCTTGTCCTCTCCGGCGCCATAGGCGTAGCTCGGCGACGGCGTCTGGTAGCCCGGCGGCGGCTCGACCAGCGACTGGCGCGGCGGCTCGGTCGTGAATTGCTTGGCCTCGCCTTTGTTGTTCGACATCATGCCCCACAGACCGCCGGTGAAACCGAGCTGGGCGGGGCTGAGCGACGGATTGCCGTTGGTGCCCGGCTGAATAGGATCATTGCTGGTGCGCTCGGGTGCGGCTGTCCTGCCGACCTCCATCTCGGCGGGCGACAACGCCCGGCCTGCCTGCCAGCTCTCGGTGGCCTTGACGGCCTTCTTCCGCTGCGCGATGGCCTCCTTGCGGCGTCTCTCGTCAGGGTCCTTCGGCCAGTTCGGTGCGTTCTTGGCTTCAACGCCGGCGGGTGGCGGCAGGTCGAGCTTGGGCGGCACCACCAGCGGCGACCGCTCGCGGTATTCGATACCCTTCTTCTCCATGCTCTTGGCGCCGATGCCCGACATCAGATTGTCGATGAGCTTCTCTTCGAAGGTCATGTCGTCGTCGTCCTCGCCGTCGTCACCGGCGCGGGCGGCGCCAGCCGACATGACGAGACCGATGCCGAGCGCGACAGCGGACAATTTCAACGCCCGCCAGAACCCCTGCCGGGGGTCTTCAACCATCGAACCGCTGGTCTTCGAGCTGCGCATCACTGTACCTGTTCCAAAATGTGGCAGTTTGCCGCTCTCGCGCGGCATAATCCCTCGCAACAGCAAGGTTCCGCCTGCCGGTCCGTATCGGCCGGGATCAGGGCGCTTTTGCGGCGGGTACCCCCAGGAAGGAATCATACAATAGCGCCGCCACGCCAGCAACGATGGCCACGTCCGCGAGGTTGAACACGTACCAATTATAGGTATTTCCGCCGATATTGATGTGAAACAGCGCGAAATCGACCACCGCGCCATAGGCGAGGCGATCGATCCCATTGCCGATGGCGCCGCCAATGATCAGGCCGAGCGCGATGGTTGCCAGCAGGGTGTGGGAGCGGGCCATCCAGATCGCCAGCGCAACCACCGCGAGGACCTTCACGGCCATCAGCGCCATTTGCGCAGCCTGACCGTCGTTCTGGAGCCAGCCGAAGCTGATCCCGATGTTCCAGGCCAGTACCAGGTCGAAGAACGGCGTCACGCTCACCGCGCCGCGACGGGCAAGGTCGAACACGTTCAGCAGCCAGAGCTTTGAGGCCTGGTCGGCCACGAGCGTGACCAGGGCCGCGAGGATGCCCGCGCGGAGCGGGGTCATGGGCAGTCGGCCACAACACGCTCCGTCGTCGTCCTGGCGAAAGCCAGGACCCATACGCCGAGGCGGTCGTTGTTTGAAAGACTTGTGGTCATCAGCCTTCGTCGCAATTGGCGGCGGTGATAATGGGTCCTGGCTTTCGCCAGGACGACGGTGAGACCTAGATGCTGACCCCCAGCGCCTTCCATTCGCGTAGCGCCTGGGCATCTCGCGGGGTGACGTCGGGGTATTCGGGGTCTTCACCCACCGTCGGCGAAATCTTCCAGGAACGGGCGCATTTGGTGCCGACAGCCTTCTCCACCACGACGGCGACGCCGGGCACGGTATCGAGTCGGAACGCAGACGCTGGCGCCTCGCCCTCGCGCACCTCGTAGTTCGAGGTGATGCAGATCTCGGCGAGGTCGGTGTCGAAGAGCGTCGCCAGCATGTCGCGGTCGGCGACATAGATCACCGGCGAGGCCTCCAGCGACGAGCCGATGTTCTTGGCGGCGCGTTCGAGCTCCAGCGCACCGGTGACGACGCGGCGGACGTTGCGGATCGCTTCCCACTTCGCGGCGAGCTTGTCGTCGCGCAGGCTTTCGAGGTCGTCGGGAAACTGCGTCAGGTGCACCGAGGGCTCGGCGTCAGGCCTGTACATGCGCCAGGCCTCCTCCGCGGTGAAGCTGAGGATCGGCGCCAGCCATTTCAGGATCGAGCTGCACAACAGGTCGATCGTGGTCAGCGCCGCCTTGCGCGTCGGCGAGGAAGGCGGATCGCAATACAGCGTGTCCTTGCGGATGTCGAAATAGAACGCGGAGAGCTCACTGTTCAGGAAGGCGGACAAGGTCGCGACCACGGTCTTGTAGTCGAACTCCTGATAGGCCTTGCGGACGACGGCAGCACGGACCGCGAGCTCGTGCAGCATCAGCCGTTCGAGCTCAGGCATGTCGGCGGGCGCGACTGCGTCGGCCGGCTTGTAGTGATCCAGCGTTCCCAGCATCCAGCGCACAGTGTTGCGCAGTTTGCGATAGGTCTCGATGGTGTTCTTCAGGATCTCCGGGCCGATGCGTTGGTCGTCGGCATAGTCGGTGGCGCAGACCCACAGGCGCAGGATATCCGCGCCCGAATCCTTGATCACCTTCTGAGGCTCAACGGTGTTGCCGATCGACTTCGACATCTTGCGGCCGTTCTCGTCGAGCGTGAAGCCGTGGGTGAGCACGATGTCATATGGCGCGCGGCCGCGCGTGCCGGCGCTTTCCAGCAGCGAGGAATGAAACCAGCCGCGATGCTGGTCGCTGCCTTCCAGGTACATCACGGTGTCGTCGCCGCCATCGACCTTGCGGACGATGTTGCCGAGCTGCGGGAAGTTCTGGCGATCCTCGAGCACGAAAGCATGTGTGGAGCCGGAATCGAACCAGACGTCGCAGATGTCGTCGATCTTCTTCCAGTCTTCCTTCGCGCGCGATCCAAGGAAGCGCTCGCGGGCCCCTTCCATGTACCAGGCGTCAGCGCCTTCCTCCATGAAGGCCTCGGCGATGCGCTGATTGACGATCTCGTCCTGGAGGATCTCGGCCGAGCCGTCGCTCTTCTCGCGCACGAACACGGCGATCGGAACGCCCCAGGCGCGCTGGCGCGAGATCACCCAGTCCGGACGATTGGCGATCATGCCGTTGATGCGGTTCTCGCCCGACGGCGGCACCCATTGCGTGACCGAGATCGCCTGCAGTGCCCGGGCCCGCAGCGTATCGCCCTTCCTGGCGTGGCCATTCTCGCTGACATCCTTGTCCATCGCGATGAACCATTGTGGCGTATTGCGGAAGATCACCGGCTTCTTCGAGCGCCATGAATGCGGATATTGGTGCTTGAGGCGGCCGCGCGCGAGCAGCTTGCCGGCCTCGATCAACGCCTTGATCACGGCCTCGTTGGCATCGCCCTTCTCGCCCTTGTCGTTGAGCACGCGCTTGCCGGTGAAGCCGGGGGCCTGCGCGGTATAGGCGCCGTTCTCGTCGACAGTGTAGGGGATCGCGGTCGAGATACCGCGCTCATCGAGCTCGCGGGTGTTGGCCATCCAGACGTCGAAATCCTCGCGGCCGTGGCTCGGCGCGGTGTGCACGAAACCAGTGCCTGTATCGTCGGTGACATGCTCGCCGGCGAGCAGCGGCACGATAAACTCGTAACCGTCATCGAGGCCGCGCAAGGGATGGGCACACTCCACGGCGTCCAGCGTGTCGCCGGGAATGTCGCGCACCTTCTCATAGGCCGTGACGCGCGCCTGCTTGAACACCTCTGCGGCAAGCGCATCAGCCAGGATCAGGAGATCGCCGGTCTTCGCCCAATTGTCCGCGGCCGCATCCGTGACCTTGTAGAGGCCGTAGGCGATCTTCGGCGAGAACGAGATCGCGCGGTTGCCGGGCAGTGTCCAGGGCGTGGTCGTCCAGATCACGACCGAAGCATTGGCGAGCGCACCATGTGCCGGGGACGTGACGGGAAACTTCACCCACACCATGTCGGAGGTGTAGTCCTCGTACTCGACCTCGGCCTCGGCGAGCGCGGTCTTCTCGACCACGCTCCACATCACCGGCTTGGAGCCGCGATACAGCGTGCCGTTGGCGGCGAACTTCATCAGCTCGCGGGCGATCTGCGCCTCCGCGGGATAGCTCATCGTCTGATAAGGATGATCCCAGTCGCCGATGATGCCGAGGCGCTTGAATTCCTCGCGCTGCACGTTGATCCAGTGTGTCGCATAGGCGCGACATTCCTTGCGGAACGCCACCATCGCGGCGGAGTCGCGGAAGTCGGGCTTCTGCTTGCCCTTGGAGCGGTAGTTCTCTTCCTCGATCTTCCATTCGATCGGCAGGCCGTGGCAGTCCCAGCCGGGCACATAGTTGGAGTCGAAGCCGAGCATCTGCTGGCTCTTGGTCACGACGTCCTTGAGGATCTTGTTCAGCGCGTGCCCGATATGGATGTTGCCATTGGCGTAGGGCGGGCCGTCATGCAGCACGAATTTGGCGCGGCCCTGGGCTTCCTGGCGCAGTCTGTCGTAAAGGCCGATGTCGTTCCAGTATTTCAGCAGCTCCGGCTCGCGCTGCGGCAGGCCGGCGCGCATCGGGAATTCGGTCTGCGGCAGGAACAGGGTTTTCGAATAGTCTTTGGCTTCGGATTTTTGGGACTTTTGTGGCTTGTCGGACATGAGGCTGACTGGCTCGGAAGGGCGCGGGAACGGATGGCGATGCGGAATCGCGGGTGAAACGACAACATCCCGGTCTTGCGCCGAGCCGAAAGCTCAGGCGGAAGCCGGGCCGCTAATCCCTATGATGCGCCGCGCAAACATGGGCTCTCCATAGCAGGGGGGCGGGGGAAGCGCAAAAGGTTCGGCGGGCCGGTTTCCGACCTCAATCGATGACGCCAAGCCTCGGAAACGCGTCCGGGGCGGCGGCGAGCATGGCGCGGGCGCAGGCGGAATCGTCGTCCATCTGGCGGATCAGGGCCTCCAGGCTGTCGAATTTCAGCTCATCGCGGATGAAGCGGATAAAGGCGCAGTCGAGCGTCTGTCCGTAAAGATCGCCCTTGAAGTCGAACAGGAAGATTTCCAGCAGCGGCGCGCCATTATCAAACGTCGGGCGGCGACCGAAGCTTGCCACCCCGTCCAGCCGCTCCGCGCCGCGGCCGACCCGCACCGCATAGATGCCGTGCTTGAGGCCGCAATTGGCATCGAGACGGATGTTCGCGGTGGGATAACCGAGGTCGCGGCCGCGCTTCTCGCCGTGGATGACCTCGCCGGTGATGAACCAGGGCGCGCCGAGCATGGCCGTGGCCTCGTCGAGTTGGCCTTCGGCGAGCGCGATCCGGATCGCGCTGGACGAGACCGGCCGCTCGTCGATATCGACATGCGGCTGCACGTCGACCTCGATGCCGAGCCGGGGCGCCTCGTTGACGAGGAGGCTCGGCGAGCCGACCCGACCCTTGCCGAAGTGGAAGTCGTAGCCGACTGCGATCCCGCCGATGCCCAGGCGCCCGATCAGGTCATGGTGAATGAAGTCTTGCGCGCTGGTCCCGGCGCGGGACTTGTCGAAGGTCATGACCACGGCGCCGTCAAGTCCGGTGCCGGCCAGAAGCCGCAGCTTGGCCCGCTCGTCGGTCAGGCGGAATTGCGGGGTGTTGGGGCTGAAAAACCGGCGCGGATGCGGCTCGAAGGTCAATGCCAGCGCCGGGCGGCCATGGATCCTGCCCATTTCCATGGCTGCGGCGATCACGGCGCGATGGCCGAGATGAACGCCGTCGAAATTGCCCATCGCGACCACGGCACCCCTTGCAATGGCAGAGTCCGGCGTGGTGTCGCGGATAACGGTAAAATGCGGAGCCATCAGGGGAATTCTCAAGCCGGCGGGACCGGCCGGGACCGTGGCGCGACGGGCCGGATGAAGTCAAGCGGGAGGGGCAGCCGCATCGAAAGCGATTTCAGTCCACCGGGGGCGTTCCCAGTTAACGCGCTGTTTAACGCCTTGGTGCTAGTCCTTGGGCGTGGAACCGCGGGGCTCCGGCCCGGCAGGTCCGATCGTAAATATTTCCTGGGTTTGCGTTGGGGGAGTCGAGATGGCGGTTGATTTGTCGATGTCGGTTCTGGTGGTTGACGACTACAGCACCATGATCCGTATCATCAGGAACCTCCTGAAGCAGCTTGGCTTCGAGAATATCGATGATGCAAGCGACGGTTCGGCAGCGCTGAACAAGATGCGCGGCAAGAAGTACGGGCTCGTGATTTCCGACTGGAACATGGAGCCGATGACGGGTTACGACCTGCTGCGCGAAGTGCGCGCAGATCCGAACCTCGCCACCACGCCCTTCATCATGATCACGGCTGAATCAAAGACCGAGAACGTGATCGCGGCCAAGAAGGCCGGCGTGAACAACTACATCGTCAAGCCGTTCAACGCGGCGACGCTGAAGACCAAGATCGAGGCGGTCTTCCCGGACATGGCAAGCGCGTAAGGCGCGATCGAAGCCATCGGTTGAATTCGGAAGGCCCGGGCGATTGTCCCGGGCTTTCTGCGTCGGGTTCGTCGTTCCGGAATCGATGCCCCATATCAAGCGGGAATGACGATCAACTCGCTACCACTTCAGTTCGCGCATCAGCGCCTTCGGCGGATGGCCGAACAATTCCAGCACCGAAGCCGGGTCGAGTTGGTCGAGACCCTCGAACTCCTCGGCATGGATGCCGCGGGTCACGAACAGGCAATCGATGCCGAACTCGCGCGCGCCGGTGAGGTCGGTCCGGACGGAATCGCCGATCGCGAGCACCTTTTTGCGGTCGATCTGGTGGCCCTGGCGTTCACCGGCGAGCGCCATCGCGCGCTCGTAAATCGGCCGGTGCGGCTTGCCGTAGAAGATCACCTCGCCGCCGAGCTCGCGATAGAGCTCCGCGATCGCACCGGCGCAATAGATCAGGCGGTCGCCCTTTTCCACCACGATGTCGGGGTTGGCGCAGACCAGCGTCAGCTTGCGCTCGCGCGCCTTGAGCATCATGCCGCGATAGTCTTCTGCCGTCTCGGTCTCGTCGTCGTAGAGACCGGTGCAGACGATGTAATCCGCCTCCTCCAGCGGCGCGATCACCGCATCGAGGCCGCGGTAGATCGAGTTGTCGCGCTCCGGGCCGAGCCAGAACATCTTGCGGCCGGGATGGTCGGCGACATAGAGCCGCGTCAGGTCGCCTGAAGACACGATCGCATCATAGGTCTCGTCGGCCACGCCAAGCTTGCGCAATTGCCGCTGCACGGAGTCGGCCGGGCGCGGCGCGTTGGTGATCAGGATGACCGTACCGCCGCGGCTGCGATAGGTATGCAGCGCCTCGCAGGCTTCGGGGAAGGATTCGAGGCCGTTATGGACTACGCCCCAGATATCGCTGAGCACGACATCCACGCCCGCCACGAGTTCACGCAGGCTTCCAGCGAAATGCAGCGTGGTCATGATACGTGCGGCCGATCAGATGCGGCGCGCGAGCGCGGCGTTGCCGGTGACGCGCTGTGGCGCAGACGCAGCCGACGTTGCGCTTGAGCTGGGTGTGCCGGAGCCATTGGATCCCTGAGTGTCCTGTGCCTGGTTCGGCGCGGCGGTAGCAGATGGCCCCTCCGGCCGCAATGGCCGGGGCGGCGCGAACAGGAACCCCTGGCCGAACCGCACGTCATAATCGAGCAGGTCGATCACGGCGCGCTCGCCCTCGATCCGCTCGGCGATCAGGTCAATGCCGAAGCGGCCGAGCAGGTCGGAAAGGTCGGAAGGGTGGATGTCCGAGGCCGAAGCCTGCCTGGGGTCGAGCAGCAGCGAAGCCGGCACCTTGATGAAGCGCACGCCGCGATCGGCGAGCTCGCGCGGTTCGATGCGCAAATCGGTGACATGGTCGATCGAGAAACGGAAGCCGCGCTGGGCAAGCGCGGCGAGATTTTCGGTCTCGGCCGGACCGAGATTGCGGAAGGTCGATTGCTTGAATTCCAGCACCAGCGACGGCGCCAGCGCCCGGTTGGCTTCGAGGAAATCGAGGTATTGCGCGAAGGTCGTGGAATTGCCGAGCGTGGAAGCCGCGACGTTGCAGAACACGCCGACCTCCTTGTTGCGTACCATCAGGCGCCGCAGCACCTGGACGCAGCGCAGCATCACCATGTTGTCGATGCGCCCGATCAGGCCGGAGGCCTCCGCGATGCTGATGAACTCCTCCGCCGCGACCAGCTGGTCACGCTCGTCGCGCAGGCGCGTCACCGCCTCGTAGAAGCGGACCTTGCGCTGCGGTAGCGACACCATCGGCTGGAGAAAGATGTCGATGCGGTTCTCGTCGATCGCGTTGCGGAGCGTCGCCAGCAATTGGGTCTGGTTGCGGCCGTTGGAGGTCTGAACCGGATTGGCGGTCTGGGTCTGGATCGCCGGTGCTGCCGGCCGCAACGGCGGCGGCGCGGGAACCGGGGGAGGAGCAGCCGGCCGCTCCTCCTCAAGGGTGGCCATCAGGTCGAGCGGCGCCTCCGGCTCCTGCCTTGCGACCGGCGTGGGGGCCGGCACCGGCGCGTTGCCGGCCATCAGATCCTCGTGGGCCGACACGGTGGTGGCGAGTTGCCTGACCAGTCCGCCGAGCTCGTTGATCTCGCCGACCACCGACTGGATGCGGTCGGAGTTGGCCGAATTGGAAGAGGCGATGCGTGCTTCGATCGTGGCGAGCCGGCGGCCGAACTCGGCGACCTGACGGGCGAGATCGGCGGTGCCGCGCGAAAGATCGGCGATCTGGCCGCCGACGTCGCTGCGGTCGCGCAGTCGCATCGACACTGCATTGTAGAGGATCAGGAAGGTCAGCGCCGTCAGCGCCACGATCGCGGATTCGGTTCCGCTGATGCCGGCGACCGCATAGAGCACGAGCCCAAGCGAGGCGGCGACCAGAACCATGCAGATGGCGATGAAGATCGTCGAAATACGAATCATGCCGCGCGTTACGCCTCAAGAGCTGACTGCCTGACCGGGAAAACACGGGTGGCGTCTCGATCCCGTCACGCCGCATGCTCCCCCAAGCGGCATGAGCTTAACATCATTGTTGATTCGAGGGGATAGCGGCCCGATCTCGGAGTCAGGATGGCGCCGCAGCGCCGACCGTGTCGGCTGAGACCGCCTCGCGGGTGCCAAGCGGCTTGGGCGCCCCGGCGGTCGTGTCGCGCAGGGTCTGCCGTTCGATCTCCGAATTCAGTTCGGCCCCGAACATGATGACGATGGCTGACATCCACATCCACATCATCAAGCCGATCGCAGCGCCGAGCGAGCCGTAGGTCGCATTGTAGTTGGCGAATTCCGAGAGATACCAGGACAGCAGCGCCGAGCCTGCGATCCAGAGGATCGCGGCCGTTACCGCGCCAGGGCTCAGCCATTGCCAGCGCGGCGCATCGCGGCTGGGCGCGAAGCGGTAGAGAACGGCTAGCGCCGCAAGGAGAATGACGAACAGTACCGGCCATCGCGCCAGCGCCACGATCAGCTTGCTCTCGGGCGCCATGCCGAGGTGGTTGAGCGCAAGCGGGAAGGCGACGACGGTGCCCACCATCAGCAGCAGGGCAACGATGCCACCGACCGTGAAGGCCAGCGAAACCGTGTTCAGCCGGATGAAGCTGCGCTTTTCACGCTCCTCATAGGCGACGTTGAGGGCGTCGAAGATGGCTTTGACGCCGGCATTGGCGCTCCAGATCGCGAGCACGAGTCCAAACAGGAAAGTGACACCAAGGGTGGCGCCGCCGTTCGACACGACGCGCGCCACCTGGTCCTCGACGATCTGGAACGCGCCCTCGGGCAGCATCATCGCGAGCGAATGCAGGTTGGAACTGATCGTCGAGGGATCGGCGAACAGGCCATAGAACGAAACCAGAGCTGTGATGGCGGGAAAGATCGCGAGCAGCCCGAAAAAGACGACGCCGCCGGCGGTCGCGAGCAGGCGATCCTCGTCGATGCGCTGATAGGTGCGCCAGAGGATGTCCTTCCAGCCCGCCCACGGGATCGCGAACGGGCTTTTCGCACGGCGGCCGCGGCCGGGCTGCGAGGCTGCGCCCGTCGGGCTCGTTTCCGGCGAATTCGCCTCGCCGTTGCGGTGGTCTTGCGGAGGTCCCGGCCGGATCAGGCCAGAATCCTGGAAATACCGTTCCGCGGTGAGCACGAACACGGTCGTGGCTGCCACTAACAGCCAGCTGTCGAATTGCTCGGCGCGCCGCAGAGGCATTTTCAGGTATCCGCTCCGTGGCCGTGACGCCGCCGGCGAGCTGCCGTCAGCCCGACCAGCCCAACGGCCGCGAGCATCAGCCCGAGTTGCACGGGCCGGTTGGACCGAGCCGGCCACGTGCTGCCGCCATGTCCCCGGTCATGTCCTCGTTCGCCCGCCGCGAGCGGCGCCAGGGGAATTGTCGTCGCGACCTCTTTCACGGCCTGCTTCACCGTTCCGCGCGGGATGCGCGGGGTGGCGATCGCCACCCGTAGGCGGCTGGCGAGCGGCAAGATCGGCTTGGTCTTGCGCTTCATCTGAGCCATGGCGACGCCGGCGCAGGCGGCGGCGAGGACCAGGAGGACACCGCCGGCGGCGCCGAATCCCCAGAATTGCCCGTAATGGATCGCAACCCAGCGGTACAGGGCGATCAGGCCGACAAAGAAGGCTGCGATGACGAACAAGCCCGCAACGGCGAGCAGTCCGGCCGCAGTCGCGTAAGACGTCATGCGCCCCGTGGCTTGATTGCTCCGGTCACGGGCATAGGACTGGGCGGCGCGCTTGAGATGGTTGAGCTTGAGCGCGACGCCGGCGCGCAGCAATTCGCCTGATGGCGCAAGCATGCGGTGATCCTCCGAGTGCGAGAAAATTCGTCGGGGGATGAACGTGGCGGTATTTGACTTGTTCCGACGAGGTCTGCCCGTCGTGGTCGATCAGCCGAGAGCGGCTGCCGCGATCCAGAACACTTCGCCCTCGGAGTCCTCGGTGTCGAGCCAGAGCAGCGGTAGTTCAGGAAAGGCCTCGTCGACGAGTTCGCGGCCGCGGCCGATCTCGCAGATCAGCCCGCCATCCGGCGTCAAATGGCCGGGCGCGTCGCGCAGGATCCGGCGCACCACGTCGAGACCGTCGGCGCCGCCGTCAAAGGCGAGCTTCGGCTCGGCCCGGCACTCCGGCGGCAGCGCCGCCATGCCTTCGGCATCGACATAAGGCGGGTTGGTGATGATCAGGTCGTATTTGGCGTCACCGAGCGGGGCGAACAGGTCGCCGCGATGCAGGCTGATCCGGTCATCGAGCCCGTATTCGCCGACATTTCGTCTGGCGACGTCGATCGCGCCCTTGGAGATATCGACGGCGTCGATCGTGGCATTCGGAAAATGATGCGCCGCGAGGATCGCGAGGCATCCCGACCCAGTGCAGAGATCGAGCACGCGTTCGACCGCGCTGGGGTCGTCGATCAGCGAGCCGGCTTCGCCGTCGCCGCCGAAATGCGATTCCAAGAGCTCGCCGATAAAGGAGCGGGGAACGATGACGCGCTCGTCGACATAGAACGGCAGGCCGCGCATGTAGATCTTGTTGACGAGATAGGCGGCCGGTTTGCGGGTGGTGACGCGCTGATGGATGAGATCGATGATGGTCCTGCCCTCGGCGTCCGTGACTCGCGCGTTGGCAAAAATCTCGAACTGCTCGGGATGCAGATGCAGGGCTTCACAGACCAGGAAGGCCGCTTCCGCGACCGGATCGGGTGTGCCATGGGCAAAGGCGAGCTTGGCCTCATTGAAGCGGCTCACCGCATAGCGGACGAAATCGATCAGCGTGAGAAGCTCGCCGCGCCCCACTTTCGCGAGCTTTGGCGCGGCGCGGCCGCGCACGGTCTTTTTGGATGTCGTTGCCATCAGGATCGGGTCCAGCGTGCGGCGGCTTCATCGTCGCGGGCCTGGGCCTCGACCCAGCCGGTGCCGGTGGCGCTCTCTTCCTTCTTCCAGAACGGCGCGTTGGTCTTCAGATAATCCATCAGGAACTCGGCTGCCTGGAACGCTGCCTGGCGGTGCTGCGAGGCGGTCAGCACCAGCACGATGTTCTGGCCGGGCATGAAACGGCCGACGCGATGGATCACCGTGACGCCGTTGAGCGGCCAGCGCGAGGTGGCCTCGTCGGCATGGCGCCTGATCTCTTCCTCGGCCATACCCGGATAATGCTCGAGCGAGAGCGCGGCGATCTTGGCGCTGTCCTCGTCACCGCGGCAGATGCCGGAAAAGCTCACGACTGCACCGATGTCGGTGCGGTTCCCGGTCAGCACCGCGATCTCGCGCGCGATGTCGAAATCGTCTTGCTGGATACGAATGGTGACGGGACAGGTGGTGACCGGCATGGTCTAGCCGCCGGTCATCGGCGGGAAGAACGCGATCTCGCGAGCGCCCGCGATCGCGGCGTCCGACTTGACGTGGGCATGGTCGATCGCGGTGCGGATCACCTTCGGCTTCTCGAACGCGTAGGCGTAGGCTTCGCCTTGGCCGGACAGCCAGGCGATCAGCTCTTCCACCGTGCGCACGGTCGCGGGCGGCTCGATGGTCTCCTCGGCCTTGCCGACGCGCTCGCGCACCCAGGCGAAGTACTTCACTTTCATCCCTCATCCTCCTTGATGAGGTGATGGATGCCGGCGCCGAAATAGTCGTAGCCGGTGTACATGGTGAGGATCGCCGAGGCCCAGAGCAGCGCCAGCCCGGTCATGGAGACCATGGGCACCACCTCATCGCCGGCGGGACCGGCCAGCAGGAAGCCGATGGCGATGAGCTGAACCGTCGTCTTCCACTTCGCAAGCTTGGTCACGGGCACGCTGACGCGCAGCGCGGCAAGATATTCGCGCAGGCCCGAGACCAGGATCTCGCGGCACAGGATCACGATGGCGGCCCACAGCGACCAGCCGTGAATGATGCCGTCGGCGGCCAGCATCAGCAGGCACGAGGCGACCAGAAGCTTGTCGGCGATCGGATCGAGCATGCGGCCGAACGCCGATTGCTGATTCCATATCCGCGCGTAATAGCCGTCGAGGTAATCAGTGACCGCAGCCGCGATAAAGATGGCGACCGCAACCCAGCGCAGCCACAGCGGACCGTCCATGATCGACTGTGCGTAGATGCACCCGACCACGACCGGGATCGCTGCGATCCGGCCGTAGGTCAGGATGTTCGGGAGGGACATCGCGCGGCTGGTGGTCCCTCGTGTCGTGGCGATGTTCATCCGTCCTACCAATACCGCTGCAGCCTGAAGGTCAACCGTTCCGCTCCCAAATGGGGTGCGGGATGCGACGACCATATGACCGCGGCCCCCTTTTATTTCATCCCGGCTGAGGGTGGAAATATTCGAAAATCCTGCGGGCGCTCTCGGCGCTCACCCCCGGAACCTTGCCGAGATCGGTGATCGAGGCCCGTTCGATCTCCTTCAGGGTTCCGAAATGATGCAGCAAGGCACGTTTGCGTGACGGGCCGATGCCCGGAATCTCCTGCAAGCCGGCCTCGCGGATGTCCTTCTTGCGCAGCTTGCGGTGCGAGCCGATGACGAAGCGGTGCGCCTCGTCCCGCAGGCGCTGGATGAAATAGAGCACGGGGTCGCGCGGCTCCAGCTTGATCGCCTCGCGCTCCGGCATGAACAGGGTCTCGCGGCCGGCATCCCGGTCCGGCCCCTTGGCCACGGACATCAGCGCCACCTGGATCAGGCCGAGATTTGCAAATATCTCCCGGACCGCGTTGAGCTGGCCGCGGCCGCCGTCGATGATCACGAGATCGGGCCATTGCGGGAAGTCGTCGTCCTTGGTTTTGGCTGCGCCCTCTTCGGGCGGATTGATCAGGCGCTTGAAGCGGCGCTCCAGCACTTCGCGCATCATGGCGAAGTCGTCGCCCGGCGTGATCCCTTCCGACTTGATGTTGAACTTGCGGTACTGGTTTTTGACGAAGCCATCGGGGCCGGCGACGATCATGGCGCCGACCGCGTTGGTGCCCTGGATGTGGCTGTTGTCGTAGACCTCGATCCGCTTCGGCGCATGCGGCAGGCTCAGGGTCGTGGCCATGGCGTCCAGCAGGCGGCTCTGCGTCGCGGTGTCCGCGAGCTTGCGGCCCAGGGCCTCGCGCGCGTTGGTGAGCGCGTGGGTGACGAGCTCCTTCTTCTCGCCGCGCTTCGGCGTGGACACCTCGACCTTGCGGCCGGCCTTGATCGACAGCGCGTTGGCGAGCAGCTCGCTCTCCTCGATCTCGTGCGAGAGCAGGATGTTCCTCGGCGGCGGCTTGTCGTCATAGAACTGGGCGAGGAAGGAGCCGAGCACCTCTTCCGGCGTATACGTCTTTTCCGCGCGCGGGAAATAGGCGCGGTTGCCCCAGTTCTGCCCGGTGCGGAAGAAGAACACCTCGACACATGAGAAGCCGCCCTCCTGGTGGATGGCGAACACGTCGGCTTCTTCCACCGTGCGCGGATTGATGCCCTGCTGCGACTGGATCGCGGACAACGCAGCGAGGCGGTCGCGGTAGAGCGCGGCGCTCTCGAATTCGAGCTCACCGGAGGCCTTCTCCATCTCGGCGGCAAGCTCCTGTTTCACCGCATGGCTCCTGCCGGACAGGAAGTCGCTCGCCTCGCGCACCAGGGTCGTGTAGCCGGGGAAGTCGATCTCGCGGGTGCAGGGGCCGGCGCAACGGCGGATCTGGTAGAGCAGGCAGGGCCGCGAGCGGCTCTCGAAGAAGGAATCCGTGCAGGAGCGGATCAGGAACGCGCGCTGCAACGCGGTGATGGTGCGGTTGACGGCGCCAGCCGAGGCGAACGGGCCGAAATAGCGACCGGGCCGCGTCTGCGCGCCGCGATGCTTCAGGATCTGCGGCGCCCAATGGTCGCCCGTGATCAGGATATAGGGAAACGACTTGTCATCGCGCAGCTGCACGTTGAAGCGCGGCCGAAGCTGCTTGATGAGGTTGGCCTCCAGCAGCAGCGCTTCGGTCTCGGTGTGGGTCGAGATGATTTCCACGGTCACGGTGGCGGCGATCATGCGCAGGATGCGCGCCGGCTGCGGCGCACTCTGGCGCGCATAGTTCGACAGGCGCTTTTTGACGTTCTTAGCCTTGCCGACATAGAGCACGTCGGCATTCCCATTGAGCATGCGGTAGACGCCGGGCGAGGTGGGGGCGAGGCGGACCGCGCGTTCGATCGCCTCGTGGCCGGTCGCCAGCGGCTCTTCGCCGACCGTGCCGCTCTCTTCCAGGATGTCCGGCAGCCGTGCGTCGTCCTCGTCGTCCCCGTTTGCTGTGGCGGGATCGAGGTCGGGCGGCGCCGCTTCCGTCTCCTGGGGCGGGACGTCGGGCGCGTTGCCGCGCACGGGTTTGCGCGCACGTGCGTCGTCCGGATTGTCGGTGGAATCGTGAACCATGGTGCGAATTTAGGCGTTGCGGCTGCCGATTTGAAGTTCCGGCCGTGCGGCACGCACAGGATGGCGGCGCAGTTCCCGGTAACGCTTGCTTAAGCCTGTTAACAGCGCGGTAACCCGGCTTAACAGGCCTTTAACTTAAAACTCTCGATAAATGTTACGCGAAATAGTGGTGGTTCCGTAACCATGCGGTTTTGCCTCGCGCGGCGGCGCAGGCATCGCGCCGGTGACGGCAGTTGCGTTGGAGTATGTGATGAAGAGGCTCGTTGTGGGCGCAGCCGCGTTGGCTGCAGTCGGCTGGACGGCTTCGGCAGGGGCCGCCGATCTCAATTACGGGCAACGTGCGCCCTACACGGTCAATCAGCCGCTCAACGCCTATAGCTGGGCCGGTCCGTATCTCGGTGCCAATCTCGGCTACGAATGGGGCTCGGTGAACAACAATCCCGCAAAACCGTCGGGCTTCGTCGGCGGCGTTCAGGCCGGTTACAATTTCCAGACCGGCCCGTGGGTGTTCGGTGTCGAAGGTGACATCCAGGCCGCCGGTGCCGACGATACCTTCGCGCCGTGGAAGTTCTCCAATCCGTGGTTCGGCACCCTGCGCGGCCGCGCGGGCTATGCCCTCAGCAACGTGCTGTTCTACGGCACGGCGGGCCTCGCCTTCGGCGAGCTGCGCGCGCAGACGTTCGGCTGGACGGAGTCGCATACCAGCGCCGGCTGGACCATCGGTGCCGGCGCGGAAGTTGGTTTCGCGCCGAACTGGAGCGCCAAGCTCGAATATCTCTACATCGATCTGTCGACGAGTCAGTTCGCGATTACAGGCGTGTCAAACGGCTATAGCGCCAGCGTTGTGCGCGCAGGCGTGAACTATCACTTCTGATACCCAAAGAAGAAAATACCGGACTACAGCCTCCCGGCCGCTCGCGGCCGGGATTTTTTTTGCGCCGGTGTTTCGCGTCGGACTCGCTAGGGAAGGATGACCAAATCGACCGCCTTCGGCCCCTTGCCCTTCTTGTCCGGTTCGACTTCGAAAGTAATACGCTGTCCTTCGGCAAGGTCCTTCAGTCCGGCCCGCTCCACAGCAGTAATATGCACGAAGACGTCGCGGCCCCCGTCGTCCGGTTTGATGAATCCGTAGCCGCGCTCACCGTTGAAAAACTTGACCGTTCCCGTCATGGCCATCGGGAAACTCCCCCTCATTGCTCCTCCGTCGTGACGCAGACGCACGTCACGACATGACCGGGCCTTACGAAGCCCGGGAGCTGGCCATCCTTGGGCAGACCATTCGGTCCGACTGGATCTTTCTTAGGCCTTCACTCCGCCGCAACCATTCGCGGAAGCGGAACGTAAAGCCAGTCACCGCAACAGCATAATACGGTTCTCTGCAGATTGACCACCGCTCCTGCATATTTTTCCCAAGATGCCGGAGTGTTACGGCCTTGGCACCTCTAATCGGAATCTGGCAGCGCCCCCCTGGCCGAGCGGCATTTCCAACTCGGGCAGGATCGTCTTGAGCTCGCCGTGCAGTGTGTAAGGGGGATTGACGATCAAGAGCCCGCTGGAGGTGAGGGCTGCGCCGTCGGCTTGTGGCGCCACGCTGAATTCGAGGCGCAGGCATTTTCCCGGCGGTTTTGCTGCGGCTGCGAGCCGCGCCACTGATTGCACCAGCGCGTCGGTGGCGCGCCGGCTCTTGGCGGGATACCAGATTACATAGATACCGGTCGGCCATTTCGCGAAAGCCGTCGAGAAGGCCTCTTCGAGCTTTTCGAACTCGTCCTTCGCCTCGAACGGGGGATCGATCAGCACGAGCCCACGCCGTTCCTTCGGCGGCACGAAAGCCGGCAGCGCCATCCAGCCGTCGAGGTCGACCACGCGGGCCTGTTCGTCGTGGCGCAGCACGCCGATCAGCGCCTTGCGCGCCTTCGGCTCGAGCTCGCAGAGCAAGAGGCGGTCCTGCGGCCTCAGCAGGCCGCGTGCGATCAGCGGCGAGCCCGGGTAAGCCTTGAGCTCGCCCTTCGGATTGAAGGCGCGGACGATGTCCAGATAGGGCTTGGTCAGCGCCATGGCGTCGTTCGACAGCCGCGCCTGCATCAGCCGCGCAATGCCCGTCAGCCACTCGCCGCCGCGACGCGCCTCCTCGCTTTCGAGATCGTAGAGGCCAGCGCCGGCATGGGTGTCGATGACACGGAACGCGCCCGGCTTATCCTGGAGATAGGTGATGATGCGCGCCAGCACGATGTGCTTGATGACATCGGCGAAGCTTCCGGCGTGAAAGGCGTGGCGGTAATTCATGCAAGAGCACTACGCCACGTGACGGCTTGAGCAAAGAGGCACGATGCCTGGGCTAGCCACCCCGGATCGGCGGCATCGCCAACTGGTCGCGACGGCAGGCGCGGCGGTCGATCTCCTCGCAGGCGCGGAATTGCAGGTCCTTGCTGAGGCAGATGCGGACTTCCGATAGCCGCGTCCGGTTGCAGGTGATCGAGACGGCGGCATTGCTGAGGCCCGGATTGGCCTTGATGAAGGCTTCCTCCACCTCTGCCGGCGCCACCGTCTTGGCCTGCGACAAATCGAGATATTCGGCCGGAATCTTGATTGCGGCGCGCGCCTTCCGGATCGTCTCGAAATAGCTGCGGTCGGCGAGCCCCGAGCAGGTGCCGTGCTTGTCCCATTCGTTGAAGATCAGCCCCGGCGCCGGCATCAGATCGAGCATGGAGGAGACGATGCTGCGGTTCAGCCGCGGCGAAGGCCGCTGGCAATATTCCGGAAAACCGTTCTCATATTGCGGCCACAGACCATGCACCACGAAAGCATAGGGCCGTCCGCTGCACTGGGTCTGCGAGCGGCCGCCGCGCTCCGCTGCCTCTTCGCAGAAGGAGGGCGACCACGACAGCGACAGCACATAAAAATCGAATTCGCCGGGCGTGTTCTGCCGCTTGTCCTGGGCCTTTGCGCCGCCGGCCAGTGCAGCCAGCCCGGCCGCAAGCGTCAGCGAGATCATCAGGCGGGAGAACGAATGCAATCTGGAATGAAACATGGCGACGCCCCTCAACTAGACTGTGCAGACGAGCCTAGCAGGCGATAGGAACATTTCAAGAACAAATTTCGGGCGACCATCGTTGGGCCGCCTGATGGGTCCGGATCAGAGCAATTATTGCTTGGCGGCGCGGCAGGCCGGGTTGTAGGCCCAGTTGCGGTCGAGCCCGACCACGCACCATTCGACGCCCTGGCCGTAGCCGGCGAAGCCGCCATCCTCGACGATGGAGAAGTGCACCTTGCGCATCTTGCCGTCCGTGAGCATGGCCTCGCCGGTGCAATAGCGGCGGGGGATGTTATCCGATGCCCAGGGCCGGAACGCGGTCTCGTGAACCGCGGCGAAGCCGGTGATCTTCAACGAGGAATTCCAGAACGAGCTTTCTTTCTCCCAGAACTGGCTGGCGATCGTCGGCAGCGCCCGGTCGCATTCGGAGACGTTGCCGTCATAACGCGGCCCGCTCAGCCAGAAATTCAGCTCCAGCGGATTGGCGGCCCTGGCCTCACCGAGCGACAGCGCCCCGAACAGGAGGCCGAGCACGGCGGCAAAGCGGAGCGATTTCAGGAAGGTCGAGGCGCGCATGGATGATCCAGACAGCATGATCTGCAAGGGTCGGACGGTGCCGCGAAGGCCGGGGGAGGTCAAGTGCAGCGCGGCAACACTTGCCGACGAGTTGACCGCAATGCTGCGTTGGACCGACCATCCGTTCTTTCCACCGCCGCGCCGACACCGTAAACTGCCGCCAACCAATCGGAGTGACGGGAATGCGAATCATTGCGGCCGCGGGCCTACTTGCCTTGGGTATGATGGCGAGCCAGTCGGCGCGCGCCGATCTGCTTCCGGTGCCCCCGTTCAAGGGCAACGACACTGGCGGCATCATCGCCTATTCGATGGCAACCCAGGTCGATGCGCGGCAGGTCGCGGTCGATCACTGCGCGCGCTATGGCAAGGTCGCCAAATTCCTGGCGATGCAGGCCTATGAGGGCGGCTACATCTCGTTCTCCTGCCGCTGGGTGCCCTATGGCGCGGCCGACCAGCCGATCCGCACGCTCTACTGAGGCGCTTTCGCAACGCCGCCATCGCAGCCGGGAGCTTCCGACATGACGCGCAAACTCGCTTTGCTCGGCTCCGCCCTTTGCCTCGTCTTCTCGGCAGCCAGCGCCCGCGCTGACGACCTGCCGGTGCGCAAGGCGGGCCTGTGGGAATTGAAGATGGTCAGGACCGGCACGCCGGTGCCCGAGATGACCATGCAGCACTGCACCGACGAGACCGTCGACAAGGAGATGAACAACAACATCTCCCCGATGGCCAAGCAGATCTGCGCTAAGCAGGACATCAAGAAGACCGCAACCGGCTATGTCAGCGATTCCGAATGCAATGTCGCTGGCATCAGCACGACCTCGCATGCTGAGATCACCGGCGATTTCAATTCGGCCTATACGGTGAAGACGTCGTCGCACGCGCAAGGCGGCGCCGCCGGCGCGGCAGGCCGCGACACGACCATGCAGCTCGAAGCGAAATGGCTGGGTGCCTGCAAGCCGGACCAGAAGCCCGGCGACATCGTGATGCCCGGCGGCTTCAAGATGAACGTGCGTGACATGGACAAGCTGAAAGCGCTGTTGCCGAAGTAGGTGAGATCGCCGCGCAACCACGTGCGCTCCCTCGCCCCGTTCTTACGGGGGAGTGAAGTCCCGCGCCTACACCGGTATCCGCACGCTCGCTCTTAATCCGCCCATCGGGCTGTCGCCAAGGGTGATGTCGCCGCCATGCGAACGGGCGATGTCGCGGGCGATCGCGAGGCCGAGGCCCGTGCCGCCTTCATCCTGGTTGCGGGCGTTGTCCAGCCGCAGGAACGGCTTGAACACCTCTTCGCGCAAATGGGTGGGAATGCCCGGCCCGTCGTCGTCGACCGTCACGGTCAAATAACGGTGATCGCGCTGGCCGGTGATGGCGATGCTCTTGCCGTAGCGGGCGGCGTTGGTGACGAGGTTGGCAAGGCAGCGCTTGAACGAGGCCGGCTTCACCGTGACCACGGGCAGCCCGTTGAATGCGACTGTCGCCGTGTGGCCGTGGCGTTCGGCGTCGCTGCGCAGCTCCTCGAGCGCCTGGGCCATGTCGGTCGGCTGCGACTGCTCGCCGGAATCGCCGCGAGCAAACGCGAGGTAGTCCTCGAGCATCATCGACATCTCGTCGACGTCCTTGCGCATGCCCTCCATTTCGGGGCTGTCGCCGATCAGCGCCAGCTCGAGCTTGAACCGCGTCAGGATCGTGCGCAGATCGTGGCTGACGCCGGCGAGCATCGCGGTGCGCTGCTCCATCGTCCGCTCGATGCGCGACTTCATTTCGAGGAAGGCGACCGACGCGCGCCGCACCTCGCGCGCGCCGCGCGGGCGGAAATTCGGCGCCTCGCGGCCCTTGCCAAAACTCTCGGCGGCGTCGGCAAGTCGCAGGATCGGCTTGATCTGGTTGCGCAGGAATAGCACCGCGACGATCAGCAGGATCGAGGACGTTCCGACCATCCAGAACAGGAAGATCTCCGAGTTCGAGGCATAGGCGGCGCTGCGCTGCGCGAACACGCGCATCACGGCGTCGTCGAGCTGGATCCGGATCTCGACCAGATTGGAGCGGCCGACCGTGTCGATCCAGAAGGAGCGCCCGATCTGGCGGCCGAGCTGCACCGACAGCGTCTGGTCGAGCAGCGAGAAGAACGGCTTGGGTCCCGGCGGCGGCATGTCGCCGGCCGGGAGGAAATCGACGACGAGGCCCAGGCGTTGCTGCGCGATGCGGCGGATCTGGTCGCGATCCCTGTCTTGCGGATAGCCCTTGTAGACGTCGATCAGCGCGGCGATGTCCTGCACCACCGCGGCCGACAGCCGCCGTGTCACCGTGTTCCAGTGCCGCTCCATGAACACGAAGGCGACGACCGATTGCAGGATCACCATCGGCACGATCATGATCAGCAGCGCACGCGCGTAGAGGCCGGTCGGCATCCAGCCCTTGAACGCATTGCCCATCCAGCCATTGGCGGCGGAGACGCGGCCGGCGGCGCTCTTCAAAAGCGTCAGGCCGCTATCGATCGTGCTCATCGGTGGCGCTTCACTCTTTATGGCGAGGCTACCAGCCGGTAGCCGATGCCGCGCACGGCCTGGAGGAACAGCGGATTGGCGGGATCGGTCTCGATCTTGCGCCGCAGGCGGTTGATCTGCACGTCGACGGCGCGCTCGTTCACGCTGCCATTGCCGGTCAGCGCGCTGCGCGGCACGGTCTCGCCCGGTGTCTCCGACAGGATCCGCAGCATCTCGCGCTCGCGGTCGGTCAGGTGAATGACGTCTTCGCCTTGGCGCAGTTCGCCGCGGTCGAGGTGATAGATGTACGGGCCAAACGCGATCTTCTCCACTGCAGCGGCCTGCGGCGGCGGCGCAGCGCGCTTGAGGATGTTGTTGATGCGTAGCGCAAGCTCGCGCGGCTCGAACGGCTTTGCGACGTAATCGTCGGCGCCGATCTGCAGGCCCTCAATGCGCGCTTCGGCTTCATGCCGCGCCGTCAGCATCACGATCGGTACCGAGGACGAAGTCCGGATGAAACGGGCGAGATCGAAGCCGGTCTCGCCGGGCATCATGACATCCAGGATCAAGAGGTCGAAGTGCAGGCCCAAAAGCTTGGAACGGGCGTCGCTGGCGCTGGCTGCGGTCGAGACCCGATAGCCTTCGCCAGCAAGGAAGCGCGAGAGCAGGTCGCGGATGCGGCGGTCGTCGTCAACCAGCAGGAGATGCGGAGCATCGTCGGCGGGGCGTGCCGGCGGGCGTGCGAGCGTGGCAGCGAGCGGCACGGTCACTCCTTGTCCTGATTGACGGTGGCGAAGATCGTTTCGAGCACCTTGTCGGGATCGTCGCGGTCGATCATCGCGCGCAGGAAGCGCTTGACGGTTTCGGCATCCTGCGGCGCCATCTCGGCGAGCGCCTTGGTGATGCGCGTGGTCTGGAGACCGGCGAGCTTCTGCACCAGCGCCTCGCCCTTCGGTGTCGCAAACAGCAGGCGTTGGCGGCGATCATTGTCGCCGGTCTTCTGGACGATATAGCCCTCGTCCAGGAGCTGCTTGAGCACCCGGCCGAGCGATTGCTTGGTGATGCGCAGGACGTCGAGGAGGTCGGCGACCTTGAGGCCGGGATAACGATAAACAAAGTGCATGACGCGGTGATGGGCCCGGCCGAAGCCGAACGCCTCCAGCTCCTGGTCGGGATCGCCGACGAAATCGCGATAGGCGAAGAACAGCAGTTCGATGATATCCCAGCGCAAATTGCCTCCGTCGTCTGCGGCCGGCCGCGGCCCGGCAGCGTCTTGAGAAGGAGTCGCGAAAGTTATGTCAGGCATATTGACGTATCTTGGTTTCAATGTTACAAAACGATCGGCCCGTACGAAATTTTAGATCGTTTCGCGTCGGGTGGGCATCGAAGCAAGGCGGCCCCAGTGGGCCAGACAGGCGGCGACGGCCGGAGCAGATCAACCGTGCGATTGTCGAACGGCATTTCGGCAAAACATACTGGACTTCCGTCTTCCGCAAAAGCATGTCCTCGGTGACATGCTGGCCACGGAAACCGGCCGTAACAAGGCTGGCGGCGGTCCGGCCAGAAACCAATTGAGCCAGCCGGGCCCAAATCGGGGCAGGTGGGTGCCACAACGGCGCCGCTACCGGCAGCGGGAGGCAAGGACATGAGCATGAAATTCGACATCCAGCCCGCACCCAATCCGACCCCCGAGAAGGATCGGGTCGCCAAGCTGGTGGACCCCGGCTTCGGGCGGGTCTTCACCGATCACATGGCGGTGGTCCGCTACAACCAGGCCAAGGGCGGCTGGTACGAGGCGCGTGTCGAGGCCCGCGCCAATTTCCAGCTCGATCCGGCCGGCGCCGTCCTGCACTACGCCCAGGAAATTTTTGAAGGCCTCAAGGCCTACAAGCGCGATGACGGCGGCGTGAACCTGTTCCGCCCCGACGCCAATGCGCGGCGCTTCAAGGACTCGGCGGACCGCATGGCGATGGCGCAGCTCCCCGAAGACGTCTTCATCGAGGCCGTCGAGCAAATCGTGCGCATCGACCGCGCCTGGATGCCGGGCGGCGAGGGCAGCCTTTACCTGCGCCCGTTCATGATCGCGAGCGAGACCTTCCTCGGCGTCAAGCCGTCGTCCGAATACATCTTCGCGGTGATCGCCTCGCCGGTCGGCTCCTACTTCAAGGGCGGCCCCGCGCCAGTCTCGATCTGGGTGTCCGAGAACTACACGCGCGCTGCCGTCGGCGGCACCGGCGCCGTCAAATGCGGCGGCAACTATGCCGCAAGCCTGCGCGCCCAGGCCGAAGCGATCCAGCACGGCTGCGACCAAGTCGTGTTTCTCGATGCGATCGAGCGCCGCTACATCGAAGAGCTCGGCGGCATGAACGTGTTCTTCGTGTTCGACGACGGCTCGCTCTCGACGCCGCCGCTCGGCACGATCCTGCCCGGCATCACCCGCGATTCCATCATTGCGCTGGCCAAGGACGCCGGGAAAACCGTGCGCGAGGAGCCGTATTCGCTCGACCAGTGGCGCAAGGATGCGGCAAGCGGCAAGCTGAAGGAGGCGTTTGCCTGCGGCACGGCCGCCGTGATCTCGCCGATCGGCACGGTGCGCTCAGTGAGCGGCGATTTCGAGATCAGCGGCGGCGCCGCCGGCCCCGTCGCCATGGGCCTGCGCAAGCAGCTCGTCGACATCCAGTACGGCCGCACCAACGATCCGCATAACTGGATCCGCAATCTGTCTTGATTTTTGCCCTCTCTCTCTCCGCTCGCGGGGAGAGAGAGGCGCAATGAACGCGACACGATGATCGTGCGACAAAGTCCGAGACCTCGAATACCTGGACATCGAGTTTTCCGGACATTGCGATCATGACATCCACTCTTCCCCAGTCCCTGAAATGGGTCGTTCTCGCCGCAATCACCGGCGTCACCGTCTTTGGCATCCTGACCATCGGCCCCAAGCCGGACGTCTCCGCTGAGGGCCGTTCGCCCGTTGTCGATGTGCGCAACACTGATCCGGAGATGAACACCGCGATCGCGCGCGCCCGCGGCGCGCTGCCGACCTTCTGGGCCTCCTACGAGGCGCCGAAACCGTCGGAAACGGGGCACGCCCTGAAGGTGCACTTTTCGACCCGCAAAGGCGGTGAGCACATCTGGATGGCCGAGGTGAAGAAGCTACCCAATGGGGGCTATTCCGGCCTCTTCGCCAACGAGCCACGCGATCTGCCGGGCAAGCGGGCAGGCGACAAGGTCGAATTCACTGAAGCCGACATCTCGGACTGGATGTTCATGCGCAACGGCAAGATCGTCGGCGGCGAAACCATCAAGCCAACGCTGAAGTCGCTCCCGAAAGCGGATGCCGATGCGCTGCGGGCACGGATGGAGCAGCCGTAAGGGCCTACCCGGCAGTTGCCGCTTCGCGCGTCGGCTGGTAAATGCCGCGCATGGCCGAAAAATCGAAAAAACCCCAGAAACTGAAGGCGCGCCTGCCGCGCGGGCTCGAGGATCGCAATCCCGCCGCGATCCGGGCGACGCGCGAGATGGTGGAAAAGATCCGTACCGTCTACGAGCTCTACGGGTTCGAGCCTGTGGAAACGCCGGCGATGGAATACACCGATGCGCTCGGCAAGTTCCTGCCCGACCAGGATCGTCCGAACGAGGGCGTGTTCTCGTTCCAGGACGACGACGAGCAGTGGATCTCGCTGCGCTACGATTTGACCGCGCCGCTCGCCCGCTACGTCGGCGAGCGATACGGCACCGACGCTCTCGTGTTGCCCTACCGCAGCTACCGGGTCGGCTACGTCTTCCGCAATGAAAAGCCGGGTCCCGGTCGCTTCCGCCAGTTCATGCAGTTCGATGCGGACACGGTGGGCTCGGCAACGCCGGCGGCCGATGCCGAGATCTGCATGATGGCGGCCGACACGATGGAGGCGCTGGGCATTGCGCGCGGCTCGTATGTCGTGAAGGTGAACAACCGCAAGGTGCTCGACGGCGTTCTGGAAGCCATCGGGCTCGGCGGCGAAGAGAACGCAGCGCGCAGGCTCACCGTGCTGCGCGCAATCGACAAGCTCGATAAGTTTCCCGCCGAGGAAGTTCGCAAGCTCCTCGGTCCCGGCAGATGGGATGGAGGCGAAGAAGGCAAGGGCGACTTCACGAAGGGCGCCAATCTAAGTGCGTCGGAAGCTGACGTCGTTCTCGCCATCACCAAACCGCGCGATGATTGGAAAGAGGCCATTGCCGCGGCGGAAACCTATCTCACCAAGAGCGAAGTCGGTCAGGCCGGCGTGAGCGAGCTGGAAGAGATCGCGAAACTAGTGACGGCGTCGGGTTACGGTGCGGATCGCATCAAGATCGACCCCTCTGTCGTGCGCGGCCTCGAATATTACACCGGCCCCGTCTACGAGGTCGAACTGCTGCTCGAGACCAGGGACGACAAGGGCCGACCGGTGCGCTTCGGCTCGGTCGGCGGCGGCGGACGCTACGATGGCCTGGTCTCGCGCTTCCGCGGCGAGCCCGTGCCGGCGACCGGTTTCTCGATCGGCGTGTCGCGGCTTCAGGCCGCGCTGACGCTGCTCGGCAAGCTCGACACGAAGCCCGGGTTCGGCCCCGTCGTCGTCACCGTGTTCGACCGCGACCGCGTCGCCGACTATCAGAAGATGGTCGCATCGTTGCGAACCGCCGGCATCCGCGCCGAGCTCTATCTCGGCAATCCCAAGAACATGGGCAACCAGCTCAAATATGCCGATCGCCGCAATGCGCCCTGCGTCATCATCCAGGGCTCGGATGAAAAAGCGCGTGGCGAGGTGCAGATCAAGGATCTGATCGAGGGCGCGAAGGCGGCAGCCGCGATCGCTTCCAACCAGGAATGGCGTGAGAGCCGCCCGGCGCAGTTCTCGTGCAGCGAGGCCGATCTTGTCGCCAAAGTTCGCGAGGTGCTAGCGCGCCATGACGTGAGCTGGGGCTAGCTATTCGCTGACGCCGCCATGCCCGGGCTTGTCCCGGGCATCCGCCTCCTGTTTGATGGCGCCCGTCAATGGCCGGTGTTCGGCCCAAGGGAGAGAAAAATGCCTGAGATCACTGTCAGCATGGCCGAAGGCCGCACCGACGAGCAGAAGGCCGGCATGATGCGCGACATCACCCAGGCGCTGGTAAAGAATCTCGGCGTCGATGCCGACGCCGTCGTCATCCAGATCAATGAAGCCCCGCTCCGCCACAAGATGAAGGGCGGCAAGACGTTCGTGGAGCGCGCGGCGGCTGCGAAGAAGTAGCCCGCGCTCTAGCTGCAAACGCAACTGTCGTCCTGGCGAAAGCCAGGACCCATTACCCCAAGCGGCAGTTGTCACGGCGGGTCGTGGTTTAGGCCGCTCATGACAATGTTCAGTCGGGGTAATGGGTCCTGGATCGGCGCTTCGCTTCGCTGCGCTTGTCCAGGACGACGGGGGAGGCCCCATGGACGCACGCGACTTCATCAAGGTCGGCATGAGCGCCGAGCGCACGCTGGTGGTGCCGGTGGAGCGCACGGTCGGGCATTTCGTGCCCGGCATGCCGATGGTCTATGCGACGCCGATGATGATTCTGGAAATGGAGATGACGTCGGGCGATGCGATTCGTGCGGCGCTTCAGCCCGGCTGGGTCACCGTCGGCACCGAGGTCGATATCCGTCATCTTGCTGCAAGCCTCGTCGGCGCGACGGTGCGGACTACCGCGAAGGTCATTGCGGTCGAGCGCCGCGTCATCCGCTTCGAGGTCGAGGCCTTCGAGGGCACGCGAAAACTCGGCGAAGGCCGCCACGCGCGCGGGCTCGTCAATGTAGCGATGTTCAACAAGCGGCTGGGGACGACGTAGCAGCCGCTTGCTCTGCCCTCATCCTGAGGAGACCGCGCAGCGGTCGTCTCGAAGGATCGCCACAGGCGAGAGCCGGGCCTGCATGGTTCGAGACGGCCCTTCGCTCCTCACCATGAGGGGATAGCTTCCTTACTTCGCCAATTCCTTCGACCGCTGCGTCGCCGCCGCGATCGCGCGGATCATCAGATCGCGCAGGCCTGGTTCGCCCATCAGCACGCCGAGTGCCGCGGCCGTGGTGCCGCCGGGCGAGGTAACGTTCTGGCGTAGCGTGCCGGAGGCAAGCTCCGACTGGTGGAGAAGTTCACCCGAGCCGGCGACGGTTTCGCGCGCGAGTTTTGTCGCGAGCGCCTGGGGCAATCCCGCCTCGACACCGGCGCGCGCGAGTTCTTCGGCCAGCAAGAACACATAGGCCGGGCCCGAGCCGGAGACCGCGGTCACCGCGTCCATCAGGCTCTCATCGTCGACCCATTCCACCGAGCCGGTGGCGCGCAGCAGCGCATCGGCCACCGCGCGTTGCTGTGCGCTGACGTTGTTCGCGGCGACAGCCACCGTGATGCCGCGACCGATCGCGGCCGGCGTGTTCGGCATCGCGCGCACCACCGCGCCGCCGCAGACCTCCTCGAGCAGGGCGATCGTGGTTCCCGCCATGATCGACACCACCGCGGTCTTGTCGGAGACGAATGGCTTCAGCTTGGCGCCGGCCTCGCGGAACATTTGCGGCTTCACCGCGACGATCAGCGTCTCGACCTGGCCTGCCGTCGTCACATCAGGATTGAGCGCAACCCCCTTGGCGGCAAGTGCGGTGATCTCGGCCGAGATGTGTGGATCAATCACCGCGACGCGGCGCGGATCGAGCCCGCCCGAAAGCCATCCGGTCAGCATCGCGCCGCCCATCTTGCCGGCGCCGGCGAGCAGGATAGTGCCGGTGATGTTTTCGAGAGTGCCGTTGCTCGTCATAGCCGTTACCACAAACTCAGTGTCGTCCCGGCCTAGTGCGCAATGCGCACTAGGCCGGGACGACAAGAAAACTACGCCTCGCCCACCGTGTCGAACATCGCCGCGTCCATGGCTTCCGACGTGGACTTGCCCGCCCACACCACGAACTGGAACGCCGGGAAATAGCGCTCGCAGGCGTGGATGGCGCCGGCGAGCATGGCTTCGCATTGCCCGGTGGAGGCGGTGAGCCCGCCCGGCAGCACGAGGGCCTGCCGGTGCATGATCATGCCGGTGGTCGTCCACAGGTCGAAGTGCCCGACCCACAACTGCTCGTTGACGGCGGCGACGAGCCGCTGCACCTCCGGTCGCCGCGCAACCGGAATCTTCATGTCGAACGCGCAGGCCAGATGCAGCGCCTCGATCTCGCCCATCCAGGTGAAGGAGATCTGGTAGTCGGTCCATTGTCCCTTGGAGACAATCGTGAGTTCGTCTTCGCCGGAGCGTTCGAACGGCCAGTTGTTGCTGGCAGCGATATCCTCGACCACCGCGAGCGGATGGTTTTTGGAATCGATAGTGCCTTCGAGCAGGGACATGCCGTCTCGACCTCTTGCCTTTTTGTTGTCTTTGATACGCACGCGGTTGGTCCGGCGCGCGCTCCCTTAATATTGGTAAGGCGATCCGTTCGGATCAGCGCGGGCTTGTCGCGGATCAACTGATGTGATTTGCGGAATCTGCGCAACTGGCTGCCGAGTCCGTCCACAAGTCAGGACTCGTTCGTCCACAGCTCATCTCCGCCACAATTATTAACGCGGGGGAGGCCGAGCCGGACGGAAAAGAACAAACCGGAATCGGATTCGCCGATGGCCCGCCAATCGTTAATTCCGCCGCGTACGGACTGGACCACTATAGCGGCATGGGACCATGCGGTTTTCCCATGCGGAACCCGCTTGCCGCGGCCCCCAACCGGCGTCATATTTCGGTCAGGCCGTTCATTCCGGGCGGCCGATGTTCTCAGGGCGGGGTGAAAGTCCCCACCGGCGGTAAGGGCCGTAAGGCCTAAGCCCGCGAGCGCCTTCCTCAAAGTCTTGCTGACGGGAAGGGTCAGCAGATTCGGTGCAACTCCGAAGCCGACGGTTAAAGTCCGGATGAAAGAGAACGGTCGGTGGCAGACGCATCGCAGGATGCGGCTGTTTGTCGTTCCGTGTGCCCTGATTCTGGTCCTTAACTGAGGAAAGCCATGAATCAGATGTTGCAAGATACCCAAGTCCAAACTTCCAAAGCCGAAACGTCCCAACCAACCCAAACGCCACCGCCGGTTCCGCAAGATCCGGCGCCCGACCATCCGCGCTTTGCGAAACCGCAGCGGGTGGCCTTCGTGCAGGCCTGCTGGCACCGCGACGTGGTCGCGGAGGCCCGTATCGCCTTCGTGAAGGAGGCAGAAGCGCGCCACCTCAATCACGTCGACGTGTTCGAGGTGCCGGGCTCGTTCGAGATCCCGCTGCATGCGCAGATCCTCGCCAAGACACGGCGCTACACCGCGATCGTCGCGGCCGGCCTCGTCGTCGACGGCGGCATCTACCGCCATGAGTTCGTGGCCGACACCGTGATCAAGGCGTTGATGGACGTGCAGCTGCGCACGGAGGTGCCCGTGTTCTCCGCGGTGCTGACGCCGCAGCAATTCCACGAGACCGAGGTGCACTACGATTTCTTCCGCAGGCATTTTGCGATCAAGGGCGTCGAGGTGGCGGCCGCCTGCGCGGAGACGTTGCTCGGGCTCGAACGCCTGCGCGGCCAGGTCGCCGCGGGAATCGTGTAACGCAGCGCAACGACCATCCCTCATCCCGAGGAGCGCGAAGCGCGTCTCGAAGGATGAGGGGCGATCGTCGCCGTCATCACCCCAATGACACCCCCGCTTTGGCGCGGCTGATCCCGAGGGCCAGGATGCGCTGCAGGAGAGCCGGATATTTGAGCCCGTCATGTAGAGCCGCCGTCGCGAACTCCTGGCTCTTGGCGATCTCGGGATTGGGATTGGCTTCGATGAAATACGGCGTGCCGTCGGCGGTGAGACGAAAATCGATGCGCGCGTAGCCGTCGAGGCCAAGCGCCCGGTAGATGCGTTTCGCGGCTCGCTGGATCCTGGCGGTCACTTCCGGCGCCAGATCCTTCGCAGGCCCGTCGACGATGCCGACCTTCTCCTGATAGTCGGTGTCGTGCTTGGCCTTCTCAGTGGCGATATGCCGTGACGAGCGGCCGCCCATGCTGCCGAATTTCAACTCCCAGATCGGCAGAACACGTAAGCGGTTGTTGCCGAGCACGCCGACGTAAAGCTCTCGCCCCTCGATGAACTGCTCGGCGATGGCGGCGGATTCGACCCGCTCGTGGATGAAGGCAACCCGCTCAGCCAGCTTTTCGTCGGTGTCGACGATCGAGGCTTGCGAGATGCCGAACGAGCCATCCATGTTCAGGCTCTTGACGATCAGCGGCAGCGCAAGACGCGTCGGGCGTTTCACTTTGCGGCGCATCGGGAAGACAGCGAAGGCCGGCGCGGCGATCCGGCGGTGATGCACCAGCGTCTTGGACAGATCCTTGCCGCGGGCCAGGGTCAGGCCGCGCGGATTGCACCCGGTATAAGGGACCTTCATCAGCTCGAGATAGCTCGCGATGTGCTGGTCGAAGGCGACGTTGTTGTGGAATTCCTCCAGCAACGTGAAAACCACGTGCGGCTTGAACTCCTCGATCGCCTCGCGCACCGGCCTGATTTCCTCCTGCGCGCCGAGCGGTCGAACCTCGTGGCCGGCTGCACGCAAGGTGCTCACCACGTCGTACTCGGTTTTCCACGCATTGATCTCCTGCGGGCTGTATCCGTCGGAGGAGTCCGGAGGCAGGAAGTCCGGATGCATGAGGACCAGAATACGGAGACGTCTCATAGCGCGATCCATTTTCGTCGAGACGGGCCAAACATCGTGTGCATCGTCTTGGCGGTCACGAGGACGATGAAGTCGAGAACGAGCTTCTGTTCAGGGCCGACGGCACGCAGATCGAGCTCGCGACAACGGGAGATCATCTCGTCAAGCACGGCATCGAGCGTAAGCTGATTCTCGCCGGTCCATCGCGCGACCAGTTGCCTGATCTGGGAGCGGTGGCGCCTGATCAAGGCTGAAGCCGGCTTTGAGCGGTGATGCCGTGGATCGGCTGAAAACAGCCGGGAGAGATCGCGGTCGTAGGTCTTGGGGGGTGTGAAGGCGTAGAACGCCTGCTTTTTCTTGTAGTGCTCTTCGAGCGTCTGGCTGAGCCGACCCAGCGTATCGACACGCTCCCGCGTCGCGATCGGCGGCCGCTTTCCCGCGATCTCGCCCATCAGCTCGTCGACATATTCGAGCTTCTTCAGTGCCGGCCAACCAGCATATCGCGTCCGCCAGTTCGAACGGGGCCGCAGCCACACCGCAAAGGTCTCGGCGAAATCCTCGTCCGGATGGCTCTGCGCATACCACAGCCGCAGATGCTGGACGTAACGCCTGCTCGCCGGATTGGGCCGGTAGTAGCGCGGGTAGTGTTTCGACGACGGGCCGAACAGCTGCTGCCAGCGCCGCCGGCGCTGCAGCTGGTAGCCGTGTTGGATCGCGTGGCCCGCTTCGTGACGGAGGATGGCCATGCACTCGCGCCATGTTCCGCCCTCGACGTCGAACATCATCTTCTTCTCGAGCTTCATCAGGCGGGGATGAGCAAGATAGAACGGAATGGCGATGCCGGGAACGCCGCCCGGACTGAACCATTCGCTCGACATCCAGGTGTGCGGTCGCAGCCGGATATCCCGTTCTTCCAGCTCCTCATAGAGCGTGCTGACGCAATCCTCGAGCCAGGTGCCTTCGACCGTAACCCTCAGGCTGGAGAGGCGTTGCTTGAGCAACTCGTCATCCGACAGCTTCTCCCAGGCAAATTTCCGGCGTGGCATCGGGCATCCAGAGGGCAGAGATGACTCGGGATTCGGATGATGTCATGGGCGGTCGTTGGCAACAACCCGGGGGCTGCCTCGTGAGGGACGTAGACGCTCCCTGTCCCTGCAAGCGGGGCGAGGTAAGAAACCTCAGTCGAACAGGCTCGACACCGACTCCTCCGCCGCGGTGCGCGCGATCGCGTCGGAGATCAGGCTGGCGATCGGCAGCGTGCGGATGTTCGGCGCCTTGCTCACCGCCTCGGTCGGCAGGATCGAGTCGGTGATCACCAGCTCCTTCAGCCTGGAGTTTGTGATCCGAGCGGCCGCGCCGCCGGAGAGCACGCCGTGGGTGATGTAGGCGTAGACGTCCTTGGCGCCCTTGGCGATCAGCGCGTCGGCGGCGTTCACCAGCGTGCCGCCGGAGTCCACGATGTCGTCGATCAGGATGCAGGTGTAGCCGGCGACGTCACCGATCACGTTCATGACCTCGGATTCACCCGCCCTCTCGCGGCGCTTGTCGACGATCGCGAGCGGGGTGTTGATGCGCTTGGCGAGGCCGCGTGCGCGCGCCACGCCGCCGACGTCGGGTGAGATCACCATCGTCCTGGAGAGGTCGAACTTGTCCTTGATGTCGCGCACCATCAGCGGCGCGGCGTAGAGGTTGTCGGTCGGGATGTCGAAGAAGCCCTGGATCTGGCCGGCATGCAGGTCGAGCGTCATGACGCGGTCGACGCCGGCCTGCGTGATCAGATTGGCGACGAGTTTTGCCGAGATCGGCGTGCGCGAGCCCGATTTGCGGTCCTGCCGGGCGTAGCCGAAATAGGGCAGCACCGCGGTGATGCGGCGCGCCGAGGAGCGGCGCAGTGCGTCGGTGATGATCAGCAATTCCATCAAATGGTCGTTCGCCGGGAACGAGGTCGACTGGATGACGAAGGCATCCGAGCCGCGCACGTTCTCCTGGATCTCGACGAAGATCTCCATGTCGGCGAAGCGCCGTACCACCGCCTTGGTCAGCGGCAGGTCGAGACCCTGCGCGATGGCCTGTGCGAGAGCCGGATTGGAGTTGCCGGCGACGAGCTTGATGGAGCCGTTCTTGGCCGACATGGACGCTTCCTCCCGCGCTTTGCTGGACACGATGTTCAACATCAAACAATACCCACTGGAAGCACGGTTACGACGGGCGAGGAAATATCAGGCCGGGGGCTGCAATGGCAACCCGGGACGCTACGTTTTCCCTGCGAAATCCCGAGTCCGGCCAACGGTTTGGCCGGAAATTGGGGCCGTGGTTTCGCGGGGGTTATCGCTCGGCATAGCCCAGCGCCGAGGCCGGCATCTCCGCCGCCGGAGCCTCCGGGATCACGCTTGCCACGGCCGGCCCGCGCAAGCCGGGAGCCGAGTTCGGCGCATCCGGCGTGCCGTTGATCATGTTGGAAAGTCCGCTGAATCCGGCCTGGGCGATCTTCCGCAGCACGAGGTCGTCGGCCGCGCTCCAGGGATCCCGGCTGCCCTTGGCCGCGGTCGGTTCCTCGCCGGAAAGCCGCAGCGCCCGCTGCTGGTTGGCGTCGTAGACGTCCCAGACCCAGGCGATCACGGTCTTGCCGCGCACGATCTGGGCGGAGAGGTAGCTGCGCACGCGGTAGGCGGCCGTCCCCTCGCGGGAGACCACGGACAGGCTGCGCAGCTTGGATTCGGTGTCGAGCACGCCGACCATGCGGTCGAACACTTGCGGCGGCGGCCCGTCGATCGATTCGAACGCGACTGTGGCCCCCGAGCCGGCGCTCGGCGCCATCGCATAGGAGTTCGCGGCACCACCGCCACCGGCACAGCCGCCAAGCGCGGCCGCAGCCGTCAGCAGCATGACCGCCAGCACGCGCGAACCCGCGCGGCGCAAGATGAATGACGCGTCCCTCATTATGGAAGGCAGCGATATCGTTAAAACGCATTAACGTCTAGGGCGGGGGCGCCACAGGCCACTGTCATCGCGCGCAGGCATCGCCCCGGAATGACACGGGGTTGCCCTTGTGTTCACGCTTCGAGCGCGATCGCGTGAACGTGGCGGCCGTAATCCGGCTCCTTGCGATGCACCGAGCGGCGGTAGCTGAAGAAGCGTTCGTCGGCGTAGGTGTCCAGACCGAGATCGTCGATCATCAGGATGCCCGCGGCTTCCAGACGCCTGCGGATAAAGCCGGCGAGGTCGAACATCGCGTGGCTTTCGCGCACCGACGGGATGAAGAACATGGCGTTGTCCGCATCCGCCTCGATGAAGCGCGCCACGAACTCGTTGCCGACTTCATAACTGTCCTGGCGGATCAGCGGGCCGATCGCGGCGATGATGCCGCTGCGCGAGGCGCCGAGTTTTTCCATCGCTGAAATGGTCTGCTCCAGTACGCCGGTGAGCGCGCCCTTCCAGCCGGCATGAGCGCCCCCGATCACGCCCGCCTCGGGATCGACGAACAGCACCGGCCCGCAATCGGCGGTGGAGACGCCGAGCGCAATGCCGGGCACCTTCGTCACCAGCGCATCGCCCTTGGGCCGCGGCCCGCTCGGCCACGGAGCGTCGGCCACGAGCACGTCGGGCGAATGGATCTGGTGCAGGCTGAGAAAGCGTTCCGGCGCGACGCCGACATGCTCGGCCATGCGACGGCGGTTCTCCGCGACAAGGGCCTGATCGTCGTTGGAGCCGAGCCCGCCGTTCAGCGCGGAATAGATGCCGCCCGAGACGCCGCCCTCGCGGGTGAAGAAGGCGTGGCGCAGGCCCGGCACCGCCGACAGCAACGAGGAGGCAACCGTCATGAACCGTCTCCGGCGCGTTCGAGATCGCTGAGTCCCGCAAGGCCCGTCAACCGCGGCTCGGAGATGCCGAGCACTTTGAACATCGAACCCATGCCGCTGCGCCCGGTTTCGGTCAGGCGCTTGAGCGCGATCGAAATGTCGGTGGCAACGTCGGGCGCCGCCTTCTGCATCAAGGCGGCTGCACGGGTCTCGATGCCGACGCGTTTGAGGAAATCGCCCTGGGTCACCGGCCCGTGCACGCGGGCGCCCACGTCCTCCGCCCCGCGCGCGAGCGCCTGGAAGTCGACATGGGCTGTGACGTCGGCTTGGCCCGGCGCCTTCAGGGGATCGGTGAAGGTGTGGCGCGCGATCGCCTGGAAGGTGTCGCCGGCATCGCTGCGCAGATGACCGTAATCGATGATCAGCGCCGCGCCGTCCTGGTCGCGCACGCGGCTGGCGAGCTTCATGATCTCCGCATCGGGCCGCCATTCGAACACGGCCCCGACGGGCGCGGCGCGTACCAGAGGCGGCAGCAGCACCTCGAAGCGCGGCGTCGGCTCGGCCGCCGCGCCGAATTGAAGTTTTCCGTTGGCGTCGACCTCGATCTCGCGCTCGTGCCAGCCGTTCTCGTGACGGACCATCTGGTGGATCGGCAGCACGTCGAAATATTCGTTGGCGAGGATGATGCTCGGTCCGTCCGGCACGTCGTCGATGCTGTCGTGCCAGGCGATGTTGCGCACGCCCGACAGCGTCGCACTCTGCCGCTCGCGCAGGACCGGATTGACCTCGACCATGTGGATGTGGAGTGCCTGATAGAGCGGCGGCAGCACGCGGAGCGCACGCAGCGCATCGGCCATCATGGTGCCGCGGCCGGGGCCGAGCTCGATCAGCCGCAGGATTTGCGGTGACCCCATCTGCTTCCACACCGAGGCGGTCCACAGGCCCAAGAGCTCGCCGAACATCTGGCTGACCTCGGGCGCGGTGGTGAAGTCGCCTTCTCGTCCCAACGGATCGCGCGAGACGTAATAGCCATAGCGCGGATGCATCAGGCACAGTTCCATGTACCGCCAGACCGGCATGGGGCCTGAGGATTTGATCAGCGCCTTGATCTCGTCGAGTAACGGCTGGTCGGTCACGGCCTATCTTCTCAAAAGGAATTAACGAATAGCCCCTGCGGGCTCGTGCGCACCGCGCCTCACTGCCAATACAATAAGTACGAGGCCGACAATAAGCATCGGGATCGACAACAGCATGCCCATGGTTAATCCGCCCCAGAGGAAGCCGAGCTGGACGTCCGGTTCGCGGAAATGTTCGCCGGCGATCCGGCTCAAACCATAGATCAGGATGAAGGCGCCGAGGATCATGCCCGGCCGCTTCAGGGCACCGAAGCGGATCATGATCGCGAGGGCTGCAAACAGCAAAATGCCCTCCATGCCGGCCTCATAGAGCTGGCTCGGATGGCGTGGCAGCTGGCTGGGATCGTTGGGGAAGATCATCGCCCAGGGCAGCTCCGGGTCGGCGGCGCGGCCCCATAATTCGCCATTGATGAAGTTGGCGATGCGGCCGAGCAGCAACCCGACCGGAGCAACGGCGGTGGTGATGTCGCCGAGCGACAGGATCGAAATGCGGTTGCGATAAGCGAACCACATCACCGCGACGACGCAGCCGAGGAAGCCGCCGTGGAAGGACATGCCGCCTTCCCACAGCCTGAAGATCGCGGCGGGATGGTCGATGAAGAAGGGCAGATTGTAGAACAGCACATAGCCGGTGCGGCCGCCGAGGATGATGCCGAGCGTGACCCAGAGGATGAAGTCGTCGATCTGCACCAGCGACATCGGCGCCGGGCCGCCCCACAGCCGCTCCTTCTTCAGGAGCGAGCGCGCATAGAGCCAGCCGAACACGATGCCGCAGATATAGGCCAGCGCATACCAGCGGATCGCGAACGGGCCGATCTCGATCGCGATCGGCTTGAAGGCGGGAAAGTCGATGAGCAGAAAGGGCATCGCGCCTTCTATGTCTAGACGAGATTGCGGCGATAGAGCGCCAGCAGACGCTCCCAATGCCGCTCGGCGGCGTCGCGGTCATAGACCGGACGCTTGGGGAAGGCGAAGCCGTGATGGGTGCCGGGATAGATCTCGACTTCGGCTTTGGCGCCGCTCATGCCCTGCTTCACCTTCTCGATGATCTCGGCGGGCGCGTATATGTCGGTCTCGGCGCAGGCGAAGTAGAGCTCGGCCTTGGTCTTGGCTGCCGCGAGATGCGGGCTGTCGTCCTGGTCGGTTGCGAGCTGCGTGCCGTAGACTGAGGCGGCGGCCTTGACGCGATCGGGGAAATGCGTGGCGGCGTTGACGGCGTAGCGGCCGCTCATGCAGTAGCCGACGGTGCCGATCAGTTTGGTGTTCGCGGCCGCCTGGCCCTCGGCATAGGTCAGCAGCGCGCGCGTGTCGTCCATGATCATGGGGATCGTGAGCGATCCCATCAGCGCGAACATGCGCTTCCGCTCCGGCGCGTTCGGATCGGCCGGCAGCGCGCCGAGCTCCATCACCCCGGAACGGTAATAGAGGTTCGGCAGCATCACGTAATAGCCCGATGTCGCGAGCCGGCGCGCCATGTCGCGCAGCTCCTCGCGGATCGCCGGCGCGTCCATGTAGAACAGGATGACCGGAAACGGCCCGCCGCGTTCGGGATGGCTGATGAAGGTTGCGGTGTGACCGTCCTTGGTGGGGATCGCGATCTGCTGGTCGATCATCTCGAGCGCCTTTTGTGATTCTTCTTATGCAGGGACGTTGAATACGATTGCAAGGAAACCGGGGCATGACAAGGATACCGCCGATCGGCCCTTGAACCGGCCCAAACGGATTGCCATTGTCTTCCCGCGCGTTCGCGCAGAGTTCATCGAAAGCCGCCAGGAGACCGACATGACCCAGACCAACAACCGGTTTTTCGACGAGATCGGCCGCCTGATGAACGATGCCGCCGGTGCCGCGCAGGGCGTCAAGCGCGAGTTCGACACGGTGATGCGCACCCAGGCCGAAAAATTCCTGCGCGACATGGACCTGGTCAAGCGCGAGGAGTTCGAGGCGGTCAAGGACATGGCGCGCCTGGCGCGTGAGGAGAACGAGGCTCTGAAGGCGCGCATCGCGGCGCTGGAGGCCAAGCTCGGCGGGTAGGGAGGGAATCGTAGCCCGGACGGAGCCAACGGGTCGGCGCGAAGCGCCGCCCGATGACAGGCTTCGCGCAATCCGGGGTGTTCCAGCGGCGTACGTCCCGGATCACGCTGCGCTCCGTCCGGGCTACCGACACCTTCCGGCAGCCCATTCTCCTTGTCATTTCCGCGTCTTCCGGGTAAAAGCCCGCCACGTCCGCAGCCCCCGCACCCCTGGAGGCTTGCTGCGGCGTATGCCATGGGCCGCGTTGCGGCCCATTAACTTTTGCAAAAACAAGGACTTAACGTTATGGCGACCGTCAAGGAATTGAAGGCGACCGCACGTCCGAAGAGCGGCAAGGGGGCCGCCCGGGCTGAGCGTCGCGCCGGGAGAGTGCCCGGAGTGATCTACGGCAACAACCAGCCCCCGCTGACCATCTCGGTTGACGATCGCGAACTGCGCTCGCGCATCCTCGCCGGCCGGTTCCTGACCACGCTGGTCGACATCGACCTCGAAGGCAACAAGCACCGCGTGATTCCGCGCGACTACCACCTCGATCCGGTCAAGGACTTCCCGATCCACGTCGACTTCATGCGGCTCGGCGAAGGCGCCACCATCCGCATCAGCGTTCCCTTGCACGTGGTGAAGGCTGAAGGTTCGCCCGGCGTGAAGCGCGGCGGCGCCGTGAACATCGTTGCGCACGCGATCGAACTCGAGTGCGGCGTGGAGAACATCCCGCAGTTCATCGAGGCCGACGTCGGGTCGCTCGAAATCGGCCACTCGCTGCATCTCTCCGACATCAAGCTGCCGGCCGGCGTGAAGGCGTTGACCGCCGAGGACGCGACTCTCGTCACCATCGTGCCGCCGTCCGGCTACGCCGAAGAGCAGAAGGCCGCGGCTGCTGCTCCGGCTGCGGGTGCTGCTGCTCCGGCGGCTGGTGCTGCTCCGGCTGCGGGTGCTGCTGCTCCGGCAGCGGCTGCCAAGGCCCCGGCTGCCAAGGCTCCCGCCGGCGGCGACAAGAAGAAGTAATCTCTCAAAGCTGGCGCGCGGTCCCTGACCGCGCGCCGAGCGAGGGGCGCGCCGCGTCATGCGACTGTTTGTTGGGCTCGGCAATCCCGGCCCGAAATTCGCACGTAACCGGCACAATGTCGGCTTCATGGCCGTCGATGAGATCGCGCGGCGTCATGGTTTCGCGCCTTGGCGCCGCAGGTTTCAGGGCGAGACCTCGGAAGGCACGCTCGGCACCGAGCGCGTGATCCTGCTCAAGCCGATGACCTACATGAATGAGTCCGGCCGCAGCGTTCAGGAAGCGGCAAGCTTCTTCAAGATCGCGCCGGGCGACGTCACCGTATTCCATGACGAGCTCGAACTGCCGCCGGGCAAGGTGCGGGTGAAGATCGGCGGCGGCATCGCCGGCCACAACGGCTTGCGTTCGATCTCCGCCCATATCGGCAACGAGTACCGCCGGGTGCGGCTCGGCATCGGTCACCCCGGCGTCAAGGAATTGGTGCACGGCCACGTGCTGTCGGACTTCGCTAAAGCCGACAACGACTGGGTGGCGACGCTCTGCGACGCGGTGGCCGAGCACGCGGCACTGGTTGCCAAAGGCACCGACGCGACTTTCGCCAACAGGGTGCACCTCGCCATGCAGGCGAAGGGATTTTTGACCAAGGACGACAACGGCAAGGAATAACGCTCGTGGGATTTAAATGCGGGATCGTCGGATTGCCCAATGTCGGCAAATCGACCTTGTTCAACGCGCTGACCGAGACGGCCGCGGCGCAGGCGGCGAACTATCCGTTCTGCACCATCGAGCCGAATGTCGGCGAGGTCGCGGTGCCGGATCCGCGGCTCGACAAGCTCGCAGCGATCGCCAAGTCGGGCCAGATCATCCCGACCCGGCTGACCTTCGTGGATATCGCCGGCCTCGTGCGCGGCGCGTCCAAGGGTGAAGGCCTCGGCAACCAGTTCCTCGCCAACATCCGCGAGGTCGACGCCATCGCGCATGTCGTGCGCTGCTTCGAGGATTCCGACATCACCCATGTCGAGGGCAAGATCGCCCCGCTCGCCGACATCGAGACCATCGAGACCGAGCTGATGCTCGCCGATCTCGACAGCCTCGAGAAGCGCGTCGACAATCTGTCCAAGAAGGCCAAGGGCAACGACAAGGACGCCAAGGAGCAGCTCGACCTCGTCAATCGCACCCTGGTGCTGCTGCGCGAGGGCAAGCCCGCGCGCCTGGTCGAGCGCAAGGCGGAGGAGGAGCGCGCCTTCGGGATGCTCGGCCTGCTGTCGTCCAAGCCCGTGCTCTACGTCTGCAACGTCGAGGAAGGCTCGGCCGCATCAGGCAATTCGTTCTCGAAGGCGGTGCAGGACCAGGCTGCCAAGGAAGGCGCCATTGCCGTCGTCATCTCGGCAAAAATCGAGTCCGAGATCGCCACCATCTCGCGTGACGAACGCGCCGACTTCCTGGAGACGCTGGGTCTCGAAGAGGCCGGCCTCGATCGCCTGATCCGCGCCGGCTACACGCTGCTCGACCTCATCACCTATTTCACGGTGGGCCCGAAGGAAGCACGTGCCTGGACCATCTATCGCGGCACCAAGGCGCCGGGCGCGGCCGGTGTGATCCACACCGACTTCGAGAAGGGGTTTATCCGCGCCGAGACCATCGCGTATGAGGACTACATCACGCTCGGCGGCGAAGCCGGCGCCCGCGATGCCGGCAAGCTCCGCCTTGAAGGCAAGGAATACGTCGTCGCCGACGGCGACGTGATGCATTTCAGGTTCAACACGTAAGATTCCGGAGTTCGTGCCCCGGACGCACCGTCCGGGACACGGAAGCCTCACCGTACCCCGCCGCCCTGATCCCTGATCGCGCCGAGATGCTCGTTGATGCGGAAGATGATCAGGATCAGCTCCGCGATGATGCGCGAGAACACGATCCCGACGACGACGCTCGCGATCGACGACAGCAGCATCAGGAAGCCGCCGAACGGGCTGATCGCCATCATCGCGAGGCCGGAGAAGATGCCGGAGAGGCCGAACAGGCAGATCAGCGCGATCACCAGCCAGTAGAAGGTCTTGATGATCGTCGGCGTGATGAAGCGGTCCCATTGAAACAGGTCGCTGAATGAAAACATTGCTCTCCCCAGGGCAATTCAGGTGTTGTCGGGCCTTGCAAATGGATCGTGGCCCCTGCTCGATCCGACTCAAGACCAACGCCGTGCGCCGAATGTAGCACGAGCCATGCGGGCCGGCGGGTTGAGATTGCCGCAAAGTGCGGCCACAATCTGTCATTCCCTCAAACCTTTCCCAAGATGACCCTGACCTTCGAAGATTTCCCGCCCGGCCGGTTCGGAACATTCGGCCCGCGCCATGTCACGCGGGACGAGATCGTGGCCTTTGCCGCCGAGTTCGATCCGCAGCCGATGCACCTCGACGAGGAGGCCGCCGGCAAAAGCATGCTGCGCGGCCTGTCCGGCTCGGGCTGGCATCTCTGTTCGCTGATGATGCGGATGATGGCCGACGGTTTCATTACCCGCGCCGCTTCGCTGGGATCTCCCGGCGTCGATGAGGTGCGCTGGCTGTCGCCGCTCAGACCCGGCGACGACCTCACGCTCGACGTCGACGTCGTGGAGGCCCGCACCTCGAAGAGCCGGCCGGAGCTCGGCATCGTCAAGTTCAAATGCACCGTGCGTAACGCCAAGGGTGAGGCGCTGTGCGAGATGACGTCGCCGATCCTGATCAAGCGGCGCGAGGGAGCGGTCTGATGCCGTTTTTCGAGGAGATCGAGATTGGGCATCGCCGCGAGATCGGCGCCTATACGTTCACGGCCGAGTCGATCAAGACATTCGCCGCAAAGTTCGATCCGCAGCGTTTTCACCTTGACGAGGAGGAGGGCAAGAACTCGCTGTTTGGCGGGCTCGCGGCCTCGGGTTGGCATGTCGGCTCGGCCTGCATGAGCCTGCTTGTCGCCGACGGCCAGCGTCTGGCGCGGGAAGCCGCCTCGCGCGGCGAGGAGGTCGCGGTATGGGGGCCGTCGCCGGGCTTTCGCGACCTGCGCTGGATCAGGCCGGTGCTCGCCGGCGACATCATCACCTACGTCAACGTCGTCACCGACAAGCGGAGCTCCGCCTCGCGACCCGGCTGGGGCATCCTGACCGCGCGCACCACCGGCACCAACCAGCGCGGCGAGGACGTCTACGCCATCACCGCCAGTGCTTTCGTGCCGATGCGTGCGAACGGCGGTTAGATTCGTTCCAGGATGAACGGCAAAAACGGCGCGCGAGTGTTGCCCCCGCGCTATGGACGCGATTCCGGGTGGCTGCCATAAGCCTGCGCAACATGGTTTTCCCGCGAAGCAGTTCGCGGAACCATCGAGTTGCTAACCAATTATGAACCTGTCGCTGTCTATTTGAACGAACTGGGCAGAGTACAGGGGACGAGGACCATGGCAGACCGCGGCGCACTCAAGCTGGTCGGATTCATCTTTGCTACCGCGACGCTGGCCGTGATGCTGGTCGCGGGCATGGTAGTGAAGGGCTATGCCGACGGTGCCTACACCCTGGAAGCTTCGACCGTGGAAGCCGCCCGGTAAGACTTCGTTAACTCCGCGGGGCCGCAACGCGGCCTCCGCCTTCAGCGGCTATAGACGAACGCCAAGATCGCGATCGCAACCGCCAGCAATCCGACAAAACGCAGCATGATCGTGCCGAACTGGTTCGGCGCGGGCCGCAGCGGTATCGGGTCCGTGGTGTCGGGCCGAATGCTTTCCATGACATGTCCCCAGGCCCGGCCGCGATGGCAAGAGCGCTTGGCGTTAGTCGCCGGGTGGATGCGGGAAGTTCAAAATCCTCCGCTGTCGTGCCCCGCGAAAGCGGGGCATCCAGTACGCCGGGGGGCTCTCGGTTCTAGCCTCGCTGCCTCTGGAATACTGGATCACCCGCTCCAGTGCGCAATGCGCACAAGGCGGGTGATGACAGCTGCGCTTGAGAAGGCACCCTCGAATCAAAACCGCCGCGCCCTTTCGGAACGCGGCGGCTGGTGATGCGTGATGTCCGCGATCAGCTGTTGCGCAGGCCGTCGGCGGCGCGCTTCCACTGCGAGACGTTGTCGGCGATCATGCGGGTCGACTTCATCGCGGCCTGGCTGAGCTGGGCGTAGCCGGAGATCTCGCGCTGGACGCGCTGGCCTTCGGCGTGGAGCAGGTCGCGCAGGCTCTCGAGCTCGGAGATCAAATTCTCGATCTCGGCGAGAGAGGTGCCGGCGACGCGCTGGATCAGCGAGTTGACGTTGGTGACGGTGGCCTCCGCGCTCGGATCGAGCGGCGGCGCGTCCGTGGCGGTCGCTGCCGGACGGCGCAGATAGGCGATGTCGTTGCGGACGAAGTCACGGATGCCGGCTTCGACTTCCGTCACTGCGGCGAGGTTGGTGTCGATGGTCTCGGTCTCGGTGCCTTCGGTCTTTTCCGGACGCATGGCGTTCATCGTTGTTCCCCTGTTCGCGTTGAGCGCAGCGCGAGTGTCCCCCGCACGACGACGTCAGTCTGGGACTAGGGCGTCGGATTTTGGCCGCAACTTGGCCGAGGTGCGGCAAGGGCGGTCCATTCGTGGGCTTTGCCGTGGCGTATGGTTACGGGAGTCTGAACGCAGCCGCGCCGAACTTTCTGGTTCCTCATGGTGAGGAGCGCGAAGCGCGCGGCGGACGGCGCTGCGCACCGCCGCGAGAACCATGCAGGCCCGGCTCTCGCAGTAGGGCCTCGATCCTTCGAGACGCGCTCCGTTGGAGCGCTCCTCAGGATGAGGGGGAGAGTGGACCTACCAGCTCTTCTTGAAACCCGCCGTCAGGCTCTTGTTGATCGCCCCTTGCGAGGTTTCGCCGACCGAGCCGGAGACGGTGACGTTGTCGAAGAGCTTTTGTTCGGCGCCGACCTTGCGCAGCCATTTGTCGTCGGTGGTCGACAGCGACTGGCCTGCGGTGATGCTGGTGCCGGTGTCGGTGAGGGTGACCTTGGCCGACTGGTCGGTCTCGTAATTGCGCGTGATGTGACCGCCGACGCCGGGGAGTGCCGTGGTGCCCTGCTGGTTGACGCTGTAGCCGTTCTGGAGCGTCAGCGACGTGTCGCCCGACAGCGGAACCGACTTGATCAGCGACGCTCCGAGCTTGCTCTGTTCGGCGCCGGGATCGACGCGGGCCTCCACGGCGGTCTTGTCCCAGATCGCGCCCGCGCCGGGCGCGGTCGCGGCCGCCCAGGCGCTGCCGGACGACTGAGGCACGCTGCCGCCATTGGTGGCCTTCTGCGCCAAAAGCTCGGACATCGTCCGCGGCTCGCTCGTCACCGTCATGTCGGCGCCGATGCGGGCGTCCCAGAATGAGGATACCGACTGCTTCACAGTCACCGCCGAGGAGCCGTTGGCGTTGGCGTTCGTCGCCCAGTTCAGCCCGTCCTTGGCGGCGGCCTGGGCGCGCTTCTTGGCGGCCATGATGTCGTTGAGCGTGCCGGCGTCGATCGCGAGCTGGCCCCAGTCGAGCTTGTCGACGTCGATGCCGCTCAGCACGTCGGGGTCGTTGACGTCGGGGGCCTCCGCCGTCTCGGCCTCGTCGTCGGGCACTGCGGCGGGGCCGGGGGAGAAGGGCGGAATGATCTGCGCCGACACCGTCAGCACCGAGCCCAAGATCAAAGCGGCCGCCAGCATCGGCAGCCTGGTCCAGCCAAACCCTGTCGCGAATTCCATCGTCCTGCCCGTCAGCCCAGTCCCGCCGAGGATGCGGAACCATCGTTGCGAAATTGTGGCGGTTCCATCAAACGCGAACCAACGGGCCGCGCGAAAGGCGCGCGCCCGATGGCGAGCTTCTCCACGATTGCATCCGGCGGGGCTGGAGGCCAGGACGCGTCGCGGAGAGCATCAGCCATCGGTCCCGAACAGCGGGGCCCGTTGGTGTTCCGTTCAGCCGACGCTGGTCATCTTCGGCAGATGAATGGCGCGGCCGAGTGCCTGCTCGACCAGATCAAACGTGTCGATCAGCACACGCATGCTGGTGAGCTTGCCCGCCTTGAACTGGGCGAACTGCGCCACCCGCAAGCTGATCGGCTTGCTGGAATCCAGCGCGGTCAGCGAATAGCGCAGCATCGAGGCGGCGGAATCGACGCCGAGCATGATGCTCTCGCGGTCGAAGCGGCGGACCTGGAAGTTGTCGGCGAACTGGCGGATGACGTCGAGCACGGCGTCCTTGCCCTGGCGCGCGCCGAGGAACGGAAACATGTCGATCGGGCCGTAGAGCGCCCACTCGACGTCCTCGTCGATCAGGGCCTCGATGTCCTCGAAATGCCGGTCGTTGATCGCGCGGTGCAATGCGCGCGAGAAACGCCAGAGGCTGTGCTCTGTCATTTTGGGCAGTCCTGAAGCTGGCTTGCGAAAAAACGAAAAACAACCCCAAGCGCACAGGGTAGGTGCCGCGGGGTCGCTCAACTCATTTGTATACGAACAAAATACGCCAATTCGGCCAAAACGCAATTCACGTTTTCGCAATGCACAATTGATCGCGGCGTGTGAGATTTACAATAGAACCCCGTATTTTCCCGGTCCGGGTCGGTTTGGAGAGAGCTAAGCCCCGTCCACCCGCTCGCCCACGATCAGCGGGCCGATCTCACGTTCCAGCACCTGCTGCACCAGGTCGTAGGAATCGATGATCTCGCGGATCTGCGCCACCTGGCCGTTGCGGAAAGTGTAGAATATGGCCATGTCGACCTGAATGATGCGGTCGTTGCTGCGCTTCCTGAAGAACACGCGCAGATAGGCCGCGACCGCGTCGCCCTCGGCGATGATCTGCGGCACCTCGTAGCGGATCTCGGCGTATCGCTCCTGCACGGTGCGCCAGAATTCGCCGAGCTCCTTCTTGCCGTGGCAGGGGCCCATGTGCGGCAGCACGTCGATCGGCGCGTGGGTGAGGAAGTCGGCGTCTTCGGTGCAGCACGACAGCGCGGCCTCGAGATCGCTGTGCGAGATGGCGTCGAGCAGATGCAGCACGCGCTGGCGATTGAGCTTCTCGACCGTCATTCCGCCCGTCCTCATTGGCCGTGTGGAGCTTGCGCCGAGCTAACGCGCGGCCTCGGATACCGGCAATCCGCAAAACCACAGGGGATATTGCAGACCATATGACGCGCAAGCGCAATGCCAGGTTCATGACTGCAATCAAGGATTGAGCGACCGGGCGCCTGCACGAATTCGCGTGGCTGGCGTGGACGCAGGAAGCCAACGCGGAACCGGGACGGGCCCGTGCCCGTTGAGGTCGCAACACCGCATCCGGAGACATCGATCCATGAAATCCCTCGCCGCCATCGCCGCCGTACTTCTCATCTGTGGCGCGACTTCCGCCGCCAACGCCAAGGGCTGCATCAAGGGCGCCGTCGTCGGCGGTGTCGCCGGCCACTATGCCGGCCATCACGGCGTCCTCGGCGCCGCCGCCGGCTGCCTCTACGGCCGCCACCATGCCAAGGAGCAGCAAGAGCAAGAGAGGCGGCAGCAACAGCAGAGCCAGGTGAACGGGCAGGGCAAGCTGTAACCGCTGGTCATTCGGGGCGCGCGCCTTGTTCCCGCAGAGGAAATGGGCGTGACGCATCTCACATCAGGCCCTCCTGATGGCGGCTAGATTCATCCGCATGTCATCAGGGAGACGTGCCATGGCCGCCATCGCCAGAGTCAGAAAGTCCAGCCTGCATAACGCGCTCGAAGGCCTCGCGCTGACCGCGACGCTGCAGAGCTTCCCGACCTTCGCCGCCGCCGCCTTCCTGCTCAAGCTGGTCGGCAATCACGACCTGGTCGGCGATCCCGGCGTCGCCATCTTCGTCGCCATCGCTTCGCTCGCCCATGCGCTGCTTGCGGTGACCTTCGGGCCGAGCTTCCCGACCTTCTTCAAGACCGTCTACGAACCAAAGTTCTTCGAGGCCCATCTGTCGCTCACCGACAAGATCACGGCATGGCGAACCCAACCGGTCGCCTCGTTGCAGCTCATGACCATCGTGCTGCTGCTGTCCGTGATGGCCGTGGTGACGGCGAGCGTGGGGTGATCGCATCATGCCCTTCATTACCGCGTCGAAATCGGGCCCGCTCAACTGGCTCGAAGGCTTTGCGCTCACCGCGATCCTGCAGGGATTTCCAATCTTTGCCGCGGCGTCCCTGATGGTGAAGCTCCTGGGCAACCATCATGGCGGCAATCCCATGCTCACCATCACCATGGCGACGACCTTCTACAGCTTCCTCTCCATCTGGGCAGGATCGACATTCCCGGGATTTGCAAAGAACGCCTACGAACCGCTGTTCTTCGACGCCAGCCTGTCCTTCTCCGACAAGATCGCCCGCTGGCGCGCCAAGCCCGCGACGTCGATGCAATTGGTGGCCTCAGTGCTGCTGTTGTCGCTGCTGGCGGCAAGCGTGGGGTGAGCTCGCGTTCTCATCATTCTCGCCGCCATGAACAACCATCGGCGGCGCCGGCGCTCTGCGCCCCCTACCTCTTCTTCCACCCACCTCTATGCCCCGGCGCCCCTCCGCTCGACCGCGGCGATGGCCCGAACTCCGGGCCGGACTGCCTTGAGTCCGTCGGCTGGATGATGCGGCTTTCGCCGCCGAACGGTTTTGAAGGCAGCGCGCGGTCGGCGCGATAGGGCAGGGATTCCGGGCCGTGCATCTCGTCGAGATGCGGCTTGTGCACCTTCGAGCCGCTGCCGCCGCCGCTCGCCTTCAGCGCGGAGCTCACGGTCTTTTTCTTCATCGCGCTGACCGGCAAATTGGCGGCGTCGCCGTATTTCTTCGCTCCCGCATAGGCGCCCGCCTTGCCCTGCACGGTGCGTTGCTTGACGGTGGGGTCGTCGACCACCGCGAGCTCGGTGGCGCGCAGGCGCTTGACCTCGTCGCGCAGCCGCGCGGCTTCCTCGAAGTTCAAATCGGCGGCGGCCTCGCGCATTCTTGTTTCGAGATCGCCCAGCACGGCTTCGAAATTGTGGCCGATCGAGATGACGTCGTCGGTCATGTCGTGGCCGCCGATCTCGACCAGCACATGATCGCGCTCGTAGACGCTGTTCATGATGTCGCCGATCGACTTCTTGATGCTCTCCGGCGTGATGCCATGCGCCGTGTTGTACTCGACCTGCTTCTCGCGGCGCCGGTCAGTTTCGGCGATGGCGCGCTCCATCGATCCCGTCATCTGGTCGGCATAGAGGATCACCTTGCCGTCGACGTTGCGCGCGGCGCGGCCGATGGTCTGGATCAGCGAGGTCTCGCTGCGCAGGAAGCCTTCCTTGTCGGCATCGAGGATCGCGACCAGCGCGCATTCGGGAATGTCGAGGCCTTCGCGCAGCAAATTGATGCCGACCAGCGCATCGAACGCGCCGAGGCGCAGATCGCGTATGATCTCGATGCGCTCGATGGTGTCGATATCGCTGTGCATGTAGCGGACGCGAATGCCCTGCTCGTGCAGATATTCGGTGAGGTCCTCCGCCATGCGCTTGGTCAGCACCGTGATCAGCGAGCGGTAGCCGGCCTGGGCCGTGGCGCGGACCTCGCCGACGAGATCGTCGACCTGGGTGCGGGCCGGACGGATGTTGACCGGGGGATCAATCAGGCCGGTGGGGCGGATCACCTGCTCGACGAACACGCCGCCGCTCTCGTTGATCTCCCAGGCGCTGGGCGTGGCCGAGACCGCGACCGTCTGCGGCCGCATCATGTCCCATTCCTCGAAGCGTAGCGGGCGGTTGTCCATGCAGGAGGGCAGCCGGAAGCCGTATTCGGCGAGCGTCGCCTTGCGGCGGAAGTCGCCGCGGAACATGCCGCCGATCTGGGGAACGGTGACGTGGCTCTCGTCGGCGAACACCAGCGCGTTGTCGGGCACGTATTCGAACAGCGTCGGCGGCGGCTCGCCGGGCAGGCGCCCGGTGAGATAGCGCGAATAGTTCTCGATGCCGGCGCAGCTTCCTGTCGCCTCCATCATCTCGAGGTCGAAGGTGGTGCGCTGCTCCAGCCGCTGGGCCTCAAGCAGGCGGCCCTGGTCGTGGAGCTGGTCCAGCCGCATCTTCAATTCGGATTTGATCGACTTGATCGCCTGCACCAGCGTCGGGCGCGGCGTCACATAGTGCGAGTTGGCGTAGATCTTGATGAATTCGAGCTCGTCCTGCTTGTGGCCGGTGAGCGGGTCGAACTCCTCGATGGTCTCGACGGTGTCGCCGAACAGGTTCACGCGCCAGGCGCGGTCTTCATAGTGCGCCGGAAAGATGTCGATGACATCGCCGCGCACGCGAAATGTGCCGCGGGTAAAATCGGCCTGGGTGCGCTTGTATTGCAGCGCGACGAGGTCGGCGATGAGCTGGCGCTGGTCGATGCGCTCGCCCTTCTTCAGGGCAAAGGTCATCGCGGTGTAGGTTTCGACCGAGCCGATACCGTAGATGCAGGACACCGAGGCGACGATGATGACGTCGTCGCGTTCGAGCAGCGCGCGCGTCGCCGAGTGGCGCATGCGGTCGATCTGCTCGTTGATCGAGGAGTCCTTTTCTATGTAGGTGTCGGTGCGAGGGACATACGCTTCGGGCTGGTAGTAGTCGTAATAGCTGACGAAATACTCGACCGCGTTGTCGGGGAAGAAGCTCTTGAACTCGCCATAGAGCTGGGCGGCGAGCGTCTTGTTCGGCGCCAGGATGATGGCGGGCCGCTGCGTGGCCTCGATCACCTTGGCCATGGTGTAGGTCTTGCCGGAGCCGGTGACGCCGAGCAGCACCTGAGAGCGGTCATTGCGATTGATGCCCTCGACCAGCTCGGCGATCGCGGTCGGCTGGTCGCCGCGCGGCTCGTAATGCGACTTGATCTCGAAGCGCACGCCGCCTTCGGACTTTTCCGGACGCGGCGGCCGATGCGGGGTCCACACCCTGGTGGAGCCGTCGTCCTTGCGGAACTCCGGTCGGCCCTCGCGGATCAGCGATTCCAGCGCGTCGGCGGTCGCCTTGACGCCGAGCGCCTCCATCTTGCTGCGCGGCGGGCGCGCCAGGGCTTCGGCATCGTCCTCTTCCGTCGGAAGACCGAGCTGACGGGCCAGTTCCGGATCGAGTGTCGGGATCGTGGCCGCAGTTCCGTAATTGGCCTGCGGTGCCTCGTCGAAGCCCGCGTTGCGGGCGCCGGGCGGCTGCGGATTGGGCCGCAGCGGCATCGGCGGTGTATTGTCCTGCGGAAACTCCTTCGGCGTCGAGGCCCGCGCGCGATGCGCGGCGGCCTCACCCCCGGAGCGGCGGTCGCGCGAATTGTCGGGGGGCGGCTGCAGGCCGGTGCCCGATCCGAGCCCGGCGTCGCCGCGATTGATCGCCGGATTGAGCAACTCGGCCAGCGCCGGCCCGATCGGCTGCACGTCCGGGCGTGACGCCTTGGAGTTTGGCGCCTTCGCGTTCGGAGCCTTGGTCTTGGGGGATTTGCCGGATTTTTCGGAGGATGCAGGTTTCTTCGCCATGCTCCGAATATGGGGCGAGTCCGCCTCGCAATAAAGAGCGAATGCCCCTCCCGGATCAGACTGCTGACAGCAGGTTGGCAGCAGGATTGGATCGTCGGATCTTGCGATCAGGCCGCCGGCGACGGCCCCTCGTCGTCCCCGGCCGCCTGATGCGGCTCGAGGATGTCGAGATGGATGCCGCCGCAATCGGTGCAGCGCATGGCCCAATACTCGCACCCGGCACGGCCGCCGATCACGCGGAGCACCGCGAGATCGCCGTCGCATTCCGGGCAATTCGACAGCACATTGCGGGTGTAAATCCTCGGCCGCGGCGTGTCTTCGAATTCGATGACTGACATGACCGGTTTTCCCCTTTGACCCTGCGCCGTTCCTTGGTTCGCTTGCAGTCCCGCTCGCCTATTCGTCGTCGCTGTCGTCGGCCCGCCGGCGGAATCGATCGATGTGATGCTTGGCATGGGCAATCGCGGCATCGGGATCGGGCCAGGCGAAGCCGACTTCCATGGCCGGAAACAGCACGCCGTCGATGGCAACCGGGCTGAAATCGGCACGTCGGATCCGGGCGTGCCACAGCCCCTTGCCCGCTTCGAAGGATTCGATGTCAAAGCCGTCGTAGAGGGTCGTCATTGCAGTCCCCAAAATGTTTTGTTCGAGCGCCTTGTTGGAGGGTCAGGGGACCACATTTGCGGATTTCAGGATGTGAAGCCGTTCACAAGGGGCGGGCTTTTTTGCCCAAAGGGCGGCTGCAGCGTCAGTTCCGCGCGCTGGTGCGGCCGGTCCGCCGGACCGGACGGGCGGCGGGTTCCGACGCCGCGCGCATGATCCAGCGGCGGAACGCGGCAAAGTCGCGCTGCTCGGTCTGGAAGCTGCGATAGAGCAGGTACCAGCGCATGCCCTTGGGCACGGAGAGGTCGAATGGCGCGACCAGTCGGCCGGCGGCGAGATCGTCGTCGATATAGGGCCGGATGCCCATGGCGATGCCGAGCCCGTCGGCGGCAGCCTGAAGCGCCTGGCCGTAGAACTGGAACTCCGGCCCCCGCGCGTTGATGCGCGCGAGGTTCGCGGCCTTGAGCCAGATCGGCCAGTCCTCGGGCGAATGCGCGACGCGGATCAGGCTCGGTCCCCTAAGATCGGCCGGGCGCTTCAGCGAGGAAGCCAGGCGAGGCACGCAGACCGGCGTGAGGTCGCCGGCGAACAGCGGCTCGGCGACCAGCCCGGGCCAGTCGCCGGTCCCGAGCTGGATGCCGCAGCTCCAGTCTTCGCCGAACGGCACCGACGCGCCGCCGGTGGTGAAGCGCACCTCGATGTCGGGCTCCTCGTTGCGAAACTCCGACAGGCGCGGGATCAGCCAGCGCATCGCGAAGGTGTGGCCGATGCCGATGGTGAGCACGCGGACGCTCGAAGGCGCCGTCACCTGGGCGGTGAGGCTTGCGAGCGCATCGAAGATCGGGGTCAGCCCGCTCTGATAGGCGCGGCCCGCCTGCGTGAGAAGCAGCTTGTTGGCCTTGCGCTCGAACAGCGCGACGCCGAGCCGTTCTTCCAGGATGTGCACCATGCGGCTGACCGCCGCTGCCGATACGCTCAGCTCGAGGCCGGCCGCGGCAAAGCTGCCGGCCCGCGCCGCGGCTTCGAATGCCTTGATGCCGTTGAGAAACAGCAAGCGTCGCAAATGACCGACCCTCAGGAAAGCTGATGCCAGGCCAAGATAACTCAGTTTGCGTAGATGGCGCAAGCGGGGCACGTTTCTCTTCGCTCGCGCCGCAAGCGGGGAGAAGGCCAACCGGAGATTTTTACGTGACGCCCATCATGATCGCTGCCCTTGGATTGCTGATGGTCGGCACCGCGTTCCTGTCGGGGCTGTTCGGGATGGCGGGCGGGCTGATCCTGATCGGCGTGCTGTTGGCCCTGATGCCGCTGCCGACCGCGATGGTGTTGCATGCGATCACGCAGATGGCCTCGAACGGCTGGCGGGCCTTTCTCTGGCGCGCGCATATCCGCTGGCGGCCGGTCGCAAACTACATGGTCGGCGCGGCCGTCGCGCTCGCGGCGTGGTCGCTCACGCGCTACGTACCCGACAAGCCGGTCGCGCTGCTGCTGCTCGGCATCACCCCGTTCATGGCGCGGCTGCTGCCCGCGAACATCAAGCCGGATCCCGACCGTCTCTGGCAGGGCACCGTCTACGGCACGATCTGCATGGGCCTCATGTTGATGACCGGCGTGTCGGGACCGCTGCTCGACACCTTCTTCCTCGGCGGCGATTTCGGCCGGCGCGAGAAGGTGGCGACCAAGGCGATGTGCCAGCTCGTCAGCCATTTCACCAAGCTGATCTATTTCGGCGGCGTGATCGACCAGGCCGCGACGCTCGATCCCGTGCTCGCGGCCGTCGCGATCGCAGCATCCATGTTCGGCACCACGCTGGCGCGGCGCATCCTCGAAGCCATGACCGACCAGCAATTCGTGGCCTGGTCGATGAAGCTGATCACCACCATCGCCTGCTACTACGTCGCCTATGGCAGCTGGCTGCTGGTCCGCACGCCCGTGCTGGCGGCCTTCGACAAGGGAGGTTTGCAATGAGCGAGACTGCCGACCCGCTGGTGCTGGACTTCGTCGAATGGGTTGCGCGCGAGCCGCGCGCCTATGCCGAGGTGATCGCGACCTGGAAGACCTCGTGCCCGCGCCTCACCATCTGGGAAGACGCCGCCGACCGCGGCTATGTCGCGCGCGAGACGCTCCCCGGAATGGGGCTGGTCATCGCGGTGACGGAAGACGGCGAGAAGCTGCTGCGCACGAACGGGCGGTGAGCATGTTGCTTCATGCTAGCTCTCACCCGAGCGCTACCGCGAAGGCGCCGCAAGGCGTGGCCGGATGATCTCGACCATACGCTCGGCCGAGGTGCCCGGCGGAAAGAAGCCGAGATATTTCCCGTAGCCGTCCATGAGGTAGATGAAGGAAGTGTGGTCGATTGTGTAGTCGCCGGCGTCCTTGCCGATCGGGATCTTGGCAAAATAGACCTTGTAGGCCTCTGCCGCTGCCCCGATCGCGTCGAGGCTGCCCGTCAGCCCGAGCAGCCGCGGATGGAATAGCGGCACATATTCGGCAAGATGCTGAGCCGTGTCGCGTTCGGGGTCGAGGGTGATGAAGACCGGCTGGACGGCTTCGGCGTCCGGCCCGAGCTGCTCGAGCGCCTGTCCGATCGCCATCAGGTCGGTAGGGCAGACGTCAGGGCAATAGGTGAAGCCGAAATAGACCAGCATCAGTCGTCCGCGGAAGTCGCGGTCGCTGCGCGGCTTGCCGGTCTGGTCGATCAGCTCGAACGGGCCGCCGACCGGCTCCCGATTCCACATCAGGATGTCCATGGTCTCCGCGGCCGAGCGCGCCTGCGCCGCTCCCGCGCAGGCAAGCGCCAGCGTCACGTACAGCCAGGCGCCGGCAGGTCGCATCACAGCCCGAAGGTGAGGCGGCTGCCTGTCGTCGTCACCACCACCTTGCCCTCCATCTGGGCATTGGCTTCCTGTGCGAAGTTGAGCCCGCTGCAATGCATGGGCACTACGACGTCAGGGTTGAGCGCCTTGATCTCGCTCACGACCTGCGCGAGGTAGTCCTTGGGCGCGGGACCGAGGTGAAACCCGCCGACGACGGCGTGCACTTTCTGGATGCCCGACACTTCCTGCGCCTGCTTCACCGAGTTAACGATGCCGACATGGCCGCAGGACGAGATCACGACGAGACCGAGATCCCGCACATTGAAGCAGGTGGCGTGCTCGTGGATGTGCTCGTCCGGCACGATCTTGCCTTCCATCTCTGCCGGCAGGTAATGCCCGACGTTGCAGCCCAGCCCATCCTTGATGCCAAACTCGACCAGGGTGTTTGGCAGTACGCGTTCACTGCTGCGGCGGGTGATCTTGCCGGTGGTGAAAGCGTGGTCCGCGACTACTGTTGGCGTCTCGCATAGCACGGTCGTCACTTTCTGCGCCGCGAGCGACCGGCGATCGAGGGTGCCGAAATCGGCGAATTGCCCCTGCGTCGGCGTCGGATTGACGCGATGGCAGAAATTATCCTCGCCGCCCGCATAGAGCTTGATGTCGGCGGGCAGCTTGTCGCGAAATTTATCGAGAAAGCCGTTCAGACCGCCGAAATGATCGTAGTGACCGTGGCTGACGATCAGCGCGTTGAGCTTGGCCGGATCGACGCCGATCAACGCCATGTTATTGAGCAGCACCTCGGGCGTGTATCCGTAGTCCAGCATCAGCGTGCGCTGGTTGCCGCCGCCTTCAGATTCCAACCAGAGCGACAGGCCCCATTCGTTGTGCAGCGATTTGCGGAAGTCGCTGCCGCGCGCGGCCGGCGTGATCGAGACGCCGTTGATTTGCTTGGGACGGAAGAACAGATCGAAGCTCGAATCCACCAGTACGCGCATCGAAAGCTTGTCGACGGTCGGGACGGTGATCGGCGCTGCGCTCGCGATCTCGACACAAGTGAAGGCATTGGCGGCCGCGGCGCCGGCAAGCGCTGCCGAGCCGAGAAGGAAATCGCGCCGTGGAATGGATGTGGTCATGTAATGCCTCCCAAAGCTTGAAATGCCCGAGCTTAGGTCCAATCCAGTGCCAGCTCAACAAGCCGCGAGCAGATTCGGCGCCGGCGCGGGCGAGGTAACTGGTTACACCCAGGCCATGGCGGCAAGACCGCTTTCTTGCGCTCGTAGCTATGACGGCTACTCTGTTCGCAAACCGCAGCAACGGGACCAGCCATGTCACTCAAACTTTACGAACTCGTCGGCACCGACGCCTCGCGACCGTTCAGCCCGTTCTGCTGGCGCACGCGGATGGCGCTGGCACACAAGGGCCTTTCGGCGGAAACGCTGCCCTGGCGCTTCACCGAGAAAAGCGCGATTGCGCCGCACGGCTCGGTGCCGGTGCTGCTGCATCACGACCAGCCGGTGGTCGATTCCTGGGCGATCGCGACCTATCTCGAAGACAAGTTTCCGGACCGTCCGTCGCTGTTCGGCGGCGAGGGTGGCCGCGCCATGGCGCGCATGCTCAACGCCTGGGGCGACATCGCCATCGTCGGCGGCATCTTTCCGCTGATCATCGCCGACATCCCGAAGAATCTGGACGAGGTGGACGCCGCCTATTTCCGCCAGTCGCGCGAGGCGCGTTTCGGCGGCAAGACGCTGGAAGAGATCATGGCCAGCCGCGATGCCGGCGTGGTCGCCTTCCGCAAATCGCTCGAGGTGATGCGGCAGACTCTCAAGAAACAGCCCTTCATCGGCGGCGCCGCACCGAACTATGCCGACTACATCGTGTTCGGCGGTTTTCAGTGGGCGCGCGTGACGAGCCCGTTCAAGCTGCTCGAGGCGGACGACCCGGTCTACGCCTGGCGCGAAAAGCTGCTGGAGGCGTTCGACGGCATGGCCCGGAAGTCACCGGGGCACGCGGTGTAAGCTTCGTAGCCCGGATTACGCTTTCGCTCCATCCGGGCTATGCATCGCCGCCGCCTCGCGCAGGCAAGCCCGGCACAAACAATCCTCGCCCTTGACCGGCATCGGTAGCCGCGCCGTTTCTTCCGCGCACCAGCAGGTGCCCGAGAGGTCGCAGCCGAACTCGGTGCCGCAGCGGGAGCAGGCGAGGCGGCGCGCTTCCTGCACTGGAATGTCTTGCGGATTTGTCATGATTTGCGCAAAAGCCGGGCTGTCATTTTCATGCCGGGTTCATCTCCCGCTGCGGTATATTAGGCCTCGCGCACGTATCAGGAAAGCGGTTGGCAACGCGCGAAGGACACATCGATGGCCCGCGATTCGCAAGCCGCGCTCGTCGCGCTCAACCGTTTCGGCTTCGGCGCCCGTGGTGGTGCATCCGGCGATCTCATCAACGCGGCCTCCGATCCTCGCGGTTTTGTGAAGGCGGAACTCGCCCGCCCCAACGCGGTGCTGCTGGAGGCGCCGGGCTTGCAATCCACGCCGCAGCTCGGGCAGGCCGTGTTCGCCTATCAGGATCAGGTCAAGCAGGCGCGCGAGGCCGCCGCCAAAGCCGGCGCGCCGGCCGAGGCGCCGTCGCAAGCGCCGGTCGATCAGAAGCCCGGACCGCGCCGCAATCTCTCGCTGAACGCCGTGGCAACCGAAATCGCCGGCCAGATGGCTGAGTCCAAGCCTACTGAAAATAAGCCGATTGATAACAAGCCGGCGGACAATATGGCCAAGCCGGACAGCATGCAGCCCAACGCGGCCGCGCCGGCTGCCGCAAAACCCGCCCCGCAGCCGCTCAACGTCATCCAGAAGACCTTTCGCGCCGAGGCGTTGGCGCGGTTGCAGCGCGCGACCCTGGTCGAATGCGGCTTCACCGAACGTCTGGTCGTGTTCTGGTCCAACCATTTCTGCATCTCCGCCAGCAAGGGCGAGCTGGCACGGATATGGGCCGGCGCGTTCGAGCGCGAGGCGATCAGGCCGCATGTGCTCGGGCGTTTCGCCGACATGCTGAAGGCGGTGGAGCAGCATCCGGCGATGCTGTTCTTCCTCGACAACCAGCAATCGCTCGGACCGGACTCGCGCGCGGGCCAGAACCGCAAGCGCGGGCTCAACGAAAATCTCGCGCGCGAGATCATGGAGCTGCATACGCTCGGTGTCGGCGGCGGCTACACGCAGGACGACGTCACCTCGCTCGCGCGCATCATCACCGGCTGGACCTTTGCCGGCCGGCAGGGACAGCTGGGGGTGCCCGGCTCGTTCGTGTTCAATGTCAACGCGCACCAGCCCGGGCCGCAAATGCTGCTCGGCAGGACCTACGAGCCGACCGGCCTTGCGCAGGGCGAAGCCGCGCTTGCGGACATCGCACGCCATTCCTCGACCGCGAACTTCATCGCCACCAAATTCGTTCGCCATTTCATCGCCGACGATCCGCCGCCGGCGCTGGTGGCGCGATTGCGCGATGTCTTCATCAAGACCGACGGGGATCTCAAGGCGCTCGCAACCGCACTGGTCGATTCCGACGAGGCGTGGAAGGCGCCGCTGACGAAGATGCGGAGCCCCTATGATTTCCTGGTCGCGAGCGGCCGGCTGCTCGCGCGCGTGCCGGAGGATCCCGGCGCCTATCTCAACAACCTCAATCTGCTGGGCCAGCCGCTGTGGTCGCCGGCGGGACCGAATGGTTTCGCCGATACCAGCGCCGCGTGGGCGGCGCCCGAAGGCATCAAGCTCCGGCTCGACATTGCCGCGCAAATGGGCGCGCGGCTTGGACCCAACATCGATCCGCTCGATTTGTTGGAATTTGCGGCCGCAGATGCGGCCTCGATCGAAACGCGCCGCACCATCGAGCGGGCGGAGTCGCGGCAGCAGGCGCTGGCGCTGCTGTTGATGTCGCCGGAAATGCAGAGGAGATGATGATGATCGACTGCGTCGAGAACCGGCTCCTCACCTCGCGCCGCGGCCTCCTGCTCGGCGGTGCCTCTTTTGCGGCGTGGGCTTATTTGCCGAAATTCGCCCGCGCGGCTGATGGCCGGGATCCCCGGCTGATCGTGGTGATCCTGCGCGGCGCGCTTGACGGGCTTTCGACCGTCGCGCCGGTCGGCGATCCCGATTATGCCGGCCTGCACGGAGCGATCGCGCTGACGGCGGACGGTGCCCATCCCGCGATCATGCTTGATACTTTCTTTGCGCTGCATCCGGCGATGCCCGAGTTCGCACGCATGTATCGCGATAGGCACGCCGCGGTGATCCACGCGGTGGCGACGCCCTATCGCGACCGCTCGCATTTCGATGGCCAGGACGTGCTCGAAAGCGGCTATGCCGGTCCCGGTCGCGTGCAATCCGGCTGGCTCAACCGCGCGCTGGAGGCGCTGCCGCGCGGCGAGCGGGTGTCGAGTGCTCTTGCCGTCGGCCCGACCACGCCGCTGGTGCTGCGCGGCAATGCGCCGACCGTCGGTTGGGCGCCGGTGGCGCTGCCGCAAGCCGATGACGACACCGCGATGCGCCTGGTCGAGCTCTACCGTCATCGCGATCCCGCGCTGGCGGCCGTGCTGTCGCAGGGCCTTGCGCTGGAGAAGGCCGCAAGCGGCGACGACATGAAGCCGAAGCCCGGCAATGCGGTCGCGCAGATGCGGCAAGTCGCGCGCGGCGCCGCAAAACTGATGGCGTCCGACGACGGCCCGCGCATCGCAGCGCTCGCTTTCGACGGCTGGGACACCCACGCCAATGAAGGCGGCCCTGTCGGTCGCCTCGCCTTCCTGCTCGGCGGGCTCGACGGTGCGCTCGCCGAATTCGAAACCGGCTTAGGGGAACGCTGGCGCGACACCGCCGTGGTGGTCGCCACTGAATTCGGCCGCACCGCGCGCATCAACGGCACCGATGGCACCGATCACGGCACGGGAACGATCGCGCTGCTCGCCGGCGGCGCGGTGAAGGGCGGCCGCGTCATTGCCGACTGGCCCGGCCTCAAGCCCGCCAACCTCTTCGAGGCCCGCGATCTCAAGCCCACCACAGACCTGCGCTCCGTGATCAAGGGCGTGCTGCAGGGCCAGTTCGGCCTCTCGGATCGCGTGCTGGCCGAGACGGTGTTTCCGGATAGCGCAAGCGCACGTCCGATGAAGGGGCTGGTTACCTGACTGCGATTCCGGGCTCGCGCCTTGCGGCGCGTCCCGGAATGACGACATGATTAGCCGAACATCAGGAGACCATCCCCATGTACATCGCCATGAACCGCTTCCGCGTCGTCAAGGGCTCCGAGGCCGCCTTCGAGCAGGTCTGGCTTTCGCGCGATACCCATTTGGACAAGGTACAGGGTTTCGTCGAATTTCATCTGCTGCGTGGGCCCGAGCTCGAGGACCACACGCTGTACGCCTCGCACACGATCTGGGCCAACCATGCCGCTTTCGAAGCCTGGACCAAATCGGATGCTTTTCGTGCCGCGCATGCGCGGGCCGGCGACACCAAGCCGACCTATCTCGGCCATCCCCAGTTCGAGGGCTTCGAGGTGATCCAGACGGTCGGACATGGCGCCAAGTAGCGCGCCACTTCGCAACGATCAGCCCAGCGTGATCTTATCGATCTCCGCCATCTCCTCCGCACCGAGCTTCCACGCAATCGCCCTCACGTTCTCCTCGACCTGCTCGACGCGGGTGGCGCCGGCAATCACGCTCGACACTTGCGGGCGCGCGGCGAGCCAGGAGAAGGCGAGCTCGAGCATGCTGTGGCCGCGCGCTTTCGCGAATGCCGTGAGCTTCTCGACGATGTCCTCATTGCGCGGCGTGACGTAGCGGTCGCGTAACGCCGGTACCTTGCCGAAGCGCGTATCGGTCGGGGCCGCCGCGCCGCGCTGGTACTTGCCGGTGAGGAGCCCACTTGCAAGCGGGAAGAACGGCAGGAGGCCGAGCTTGTACTCCTGTGCGGCCGGCAGCAGGTCCTTTTCGATGTCGCGCACCAGCAGGCTGTATTCATCCTGGCAGGACACGAAGCGGCTGACATTCATCGCGCGCGCGGTGAATTCGGCTTCCGCCATGCGCCAGGCCGGAAAGTTGGAATTGCCGATGTAGCGCACCTTGCCCTGACGGATGAGATCGTCGAGCGCGCGCAGCGTCTCCTCCATCGGCGTCAGCGGGTCGTAATCGTGCTGCTGATAGAGATCGATATAGTCGGTCTTGAGCCGCGTCAGGCTCGCCTCGACTGCGTTCATGATGTAGCGGCGCGAAGCGCCCTGCTTGGTTCCGTCGGTCGCCATCGGCTTTGAGTATTTGGTGGCGAGCACGATCTCCTTGCGGCGGTCGCCGAGCACGGTGCCGAGCACCGTTTCCGAACCGCCCATGCCGGCATAGATGTCGGCGGTGTCGAACAGCGTAATGCCGAGATCGAGCGCGCGATGGATCACCTTGCGCGAGGTCTCCAAATCCGTGCGCTGGCCGAAATTGTTGCAGCCGAGCCCGACCGCAGACACGCGCAGGCCGGAGGCGCCGAGATTACGAATTTCCATGGGAGATCCCTGTCGGAGATAGGCAGGGGCGCATTGTGACTGCGCTGCGCCGCTGCAGCAAGCCGCGCGCCGCGTTGCTGCCATGCTGACAAGGAACTGCGGACAACGACTGCCGACAAAAAAATGCGGCCCCTGTCAGACGCGGCGACTGACGGGGACCGCTTTGGGGCGCTTGATCGGTGACGGGGGCTGATCAGACGCAGCTGCAGCCTAGTCCCGCTATGTTACGCGCGGGTGACAGGCAAAGTTATCCACAGGCCCCGTCGCGACGATCAGAATATCTTGCGATAGACGATGAACCCGGAACGCTCGGCGACCTTGTCGTACAGACCCTGCGCCGTGACGTTGGTCTCATGCGTTTGCCAGTACACGCGCGGGGAGCCTGCGAGCTTCGCGCGCTCGTAGACGCCGTGGATCAGCGCCGAGCCGACACCTTTGCCGCGTGCGTCCTCGGTCGTGAACAGGTCCTGCAGATAGCAGGACGGCTCGATCGCGGTGGTGCTGCGGTGAAACAGGTAATTCGTCATCCCGAGCAGGCGGCCGTCGCTCTCGGCGACCAATCCGTGCACCGGCTCATAGGCATCGAAAAAGCGCTGCCACGTCACGCGCGTGATTTCGGGCGAGAGCGCGGTCGGGCCGGAGCGGCCGTAGAAGGCGTTGTAGCCGTCCCACAGCGGCAGCCATTGATCGTAGTCCTGCCTGGTGACGGGGCGAATGGTGAGCGACATATGAAATTCCCGCGATCGATGAGGCGTCCTTCATACGTGATGAGAGGCGTGCCGATCAATCGCGCATCACTCCGCGACGCGCAGATAACGGATCAGCTTGCGGCCTGCGGGATCGCGCAGTGAGCGGTAGTAGTCGGCGCGGGACGGTGCATCGGTGTGGCGCACCAGGTCGGTCACGGGCGTGTAGCTCAGCATGCGCCCGCCATCGGGCAGCGCGGCACAGACGAAGCGCAACACCTCGCCATTGCGCAAGGCGATGTTGATCGGCGTGGCATCGCCGATCCGCACCATCTCCATGCGCTGTGCGATGAAGGTGCCGAGCTCGTCCTGGGGCAATTCGAACGCGCCGGTGTCGCGGCCGTGATACATCAGCGCGATGAACGGCGGCTTGCCGTCGGCGATGTCGTCCGGCACCGCAAAATAGTCGCGGAACGCGCGGTTGATGAATTCGGCGCGCGTCTCGGCGTCGAGCAGCACGATGCCGATATCGACCTGGTCGAGTGCGGCCGACAGCCGCGCGGCGATGGCGTGGCTCCGACGCTCGGCGGCAAACGTGCCGAGCAGCCGCTGGCGCATCAGGCCGGTGATGCCTGCGGTGCCCGCGGCGGCCGCCGCCAGGAGGCCGAGCCGGATCATATCCGCCGTGGTCAGGCCTGAAACGCCGTGCTGGCTGAGGAGCAGCAGTGCCGCGCCGATGACGGCGATAGCTGCGCTGGCGACGGCGGAAGCGGGACCCGAGAGCGCGCCGGCGAGCGCCACGATGCAGACGAGCAGCGGCGCGGGCGAGGGAATGGGGACGAAGCGATCGAAAAACATCGCCGGCAGCAAAGTCGCTGCCGTCAGCGCCGGACCGGAGATCGCACGCCATCCCAACCGCATGGGCCTGTCTCGCTCCTTCCTGAACGAGGTAAGGCGGCAACACTGACCGAACATTGCGCCATTGCGATGCGGTTTCGCGCGGTGTGCTTAAGGTGCGCTTTGGCTCACGCGCAAAGCTTTCGGATGATTTTAGACCAAATGCGCGTGCCTGAGACGTTGTTGCAGCGCGGGCGCATTCAGCGTCGACGTCCCTTGGCCCTTGCGTGTGCCGACGAAGATCAACAGCGATGCCGCGACGAGGATGGCCGCGGTCAGGGTGATTGCAACGATGACCACAGGTGATTTCATCGAAATCCTGTCGCGATGCCGGTCGGTGCGGGCCACGCGGCGCCTTGAAGGCGGGTCCAGGATGAAGCGGGAATCAGACCGGCAGGCCCATCGCCATGGTCGCCTTGGTCGACAGCACCGTCAGGGTGACGATCAGGCACAGCGAGAGCGCGGCGACGGCGAGCGAGGCCGCGACCGCATTGGTCAGCCGGGAAGACGAAACGGTAGCGGGTGGGCCCTGAAAGCCTGCCGTGCCGGACACCCGAATCATGGTCTAAATCCTTCAACGCGCGAGCGAATCACCCGCGACATCGAACAATTTCACTGCTGCAATCGGCAATATTGCGGCGGCCAATCGAGGGAAAATGGCGAGATTGCGGCAATGGTGACCCTTATGCCCGCTATTCGCCAGAGCGCGATCCCTCAGGCGCCAGCGGCGATGCTGGCGGGATCCTCGATGTCGGCCGGCCGCCAGTCCATTGCGACGAAGCCGGGCGCCGCTTCCACGCGCTTCAGCCAGTCCCGGATCGCCGGGAAGGTCGAGAGGTCGAAGTCGCAGCGGTCTGCGAGGTGGGTATAGCCGTACAGCGCGATGTCGGCGACCGTGAGCTGCCGGGCCGCAAAATAGGCGTTGGTCTTGAGGTGATTCTCCATTACCTGGAGCGCGCCATAGCCGCGCTCCATCCAGTCCTCCAGCGAATGAGTCTGCAGGTCGCGGCCGCCCCTTACCAGCGACAGCCAGAAATAGGCCGCGCCGATGTTCGGCTCCAGCGCGTGCTGCTCGAAGAACATCCATTGCAGCGCGTCGGCGCGATCGATGCGGTTCTCCGGCGCGAGCGGCGTGCCGACGGCGACGTACCAGAGAATGGCGTTGGACTCGGCGAGATAGCGATCGTCGCCGACCTCGAGCAGCGGCACCTGACCGGATGGGTTCTTGGCCAGGAAATCCGGGGTGCGGCTCTCGCCGCGCAGAATGTCCACCTCGACCGCTTCGTAAGGCAAGTTCAGCAGCGCCAGCGCAAGGCGGACCTTGTAGCTGTTGCCCGAGCGCTGCATCGAATAGAGCTTGTACATTCTGAGGAGATTCCGGAAGACGGGAGGGCGCGGCGCTTGTTGCCTCGCAACGCGGCTAAACAATGATGCCGATGCGAATCCGCCGCAAGACCCGGCCAATAGAAAAACTCGAAAACCCTACCGCATTGCAATGCGGCGGAAGATCATTTCCGTGCGACCATCCAACTCAGTTCACGCTTGCGTCACCACGCGGGATGCAAGGCGCCTGCATTGGTGTAGCGCAAGCGCTCGCGTTTCGTCGTGGCCGGGCTTGACCCGGCCATCCACGTCTGAGCTACGCAGCAGAAGAACGGATGCCCGGGCCTTCGCCGCGCCGAAGCGGCTTCGGCCGCGCAGGCGGGACAAGCCCGGGCATGACGACGGTCTGGATTTCGCGGCGATCAACCCGCCAAAATTGCTCCGAGGACACGCCTTGTCGGATATGTGGGATTTGCCTGGCAAAGTTGCGGAAAATTGCGGGAAATCACGACTTGATGCGCGCCAGACACGTAAACTTTTGCGGGATCGGACCGAAGTTTCTTGCGGTGCAACGGCACTCGTTTTAGGGTGGCTCATTCCCACAATCGGAGTCGTGAAGCCAAAGGGTTCACGACGCTTGTCAGGAGATGACGATGTCCTTCCTTGCCGCTGCGCTCGACCGTGTGAAGCCGTCCGCGACCATCGCGGTCACGGATAAAGCACGTGCGCTGAAAGCGGCGGGCCGCAACGTCATCGGCTTAGGTGCCGGCGAGCCCGACTTCGACACGCCCGCCAACATCAAGCTGGCCGCGATCCACGCCATCGAAGCGGGCAAGACCAAGTACACCGCGGTCGACGGCATTCCCGAGTTGAAGGAAGCCATCATCGCCAAGTTTCAGCGCGAGAACGACGTCGTCTACAAGGCGAACCAGATCATCGTCGGCACCGGCGGCAAGCAGGTGCTCTACAACGCGCTGATGGCAACCATCAATCCGGGCGACGAGGTGATCATCCCCGCGCCGTACTGGGTCAGCTATCCCGAGATGGTGGCGCTGGCCGGTGGCGAGCCGGTGCCGGTGGTCTGCACCGCCGCGACCGGCTTCAAGCTCCAGGCCGAGGCGCTCGAGCGCGCGATCACGCCGAAGACCAAATGGGTGATCCTGTGCTCGCCGTCGAATCCGACGGGAGCTGCCTACACCAGGACCGAGCTCAAGGCGCTCACCGACGTGCTGGTCAAGCATCCCCACGTCTGGGTGATGACCGACGACATGTATGAGCATCTCGTCTATGACGACTTCCAGTTCACCACGGTCGCGCAGGTCGAGCCGAAACTCTACGACCGCACGCTCACCGTGAACGGCGTGTCGAAGGCCTATTGCATGACCGGCTGGCGTATCGGCTATGCCGGCGGCCCGGCGCAGCTGATCAAGGCGATGTCGACGATCCAGTCGCAGTCGACCTCGAACCCGTCGTCGATTGCGCAATGGGCCGCGGTTGAGGCGCTGAACGGTCCGCAGGACTTCATCCCCGCCAACAACAAGGTCTTCAAGGAGCGCCGCGACCTCGTCGTCTCCATGCTCAACCAGGCCAAGGGCATCGAGTGTCCGCGTCCCGAGGGTGCCTTCTACGTCTATCCGTCCTGCGCCGGCACCATCGGCAAGACCGCGCCGTCGGGCAAGGTGATCGACAATGACGAGACGTTCGTGACCGAGCTGCTCGAGACCGAAGGCGTCGCCGTGGTGCAGGGTTCGGCCTTCGGCCTTGGACCCGCGTTCCGCATCTCCTACGCAACCAAGACCTCGGACCTCGAAGACGCCTGCAAGCGCATCCAGCGCTTCTGCGGCAATCTGCGCTGAACTCGCAGACACGAAGTAACATCAAAGGGCCCGCGCAATGCGGGCCCTTTTTCTTTCAAGTCTGCACGATCTGGCGCCACGGGAACTGTTGTGGCATAGACCATCGCGCGGCGTGTGCCGCGCCCCCATGCTCGCATCGCATTCATCGCCGGAGATTTTCATGCGCCGTTCACTCCTCCTCGCCGGGCTTGCCGCTGCGAGCCTCGTTGCCTCCGTTGCGGGCGCCAGCGCGCAATCGCGGATGGTGCAGGTGGGCGTGCTCGAATGCCGCGGCGGCGCCAGCGTGGGCTTCATCGTGGGATCGGTGACCCATCTCGGCTGCGTGCTGCGAGTCGATGGTTTGCCGGACGACCGTTACGTCGCGACCATCCGCAAGGTCGGCCTGGATATCGGCATCACCCAGGAGACGGCTTTGGCGTGGGGCGTGTTCGCGCCGGTGAACCGGCTCGGACCGGGCGACCTCGCCGGCAACTACGCCGGTGCGCAGGGCAGCGCCTCGGTCGGTGTCGGCCTCGGCGGCAACGTGCTGGTCGGCGGCTCCAACAATTCGATCGCGCTCCAGCCGCTCAGCGTGCAGGGCCAGGTCGGCCTCAACGTCGCCGCCGGCCTCGAGAGCCTGGAACTCCGCCCGGGCCGTTAACAACTCCCGTGTGTGTATCGCGTCGCTCCGGCGCGATTCCCGCGACGACGCACCGCAGCGACGTTTGATGCTTGCCAAATCTCGGGGACGGGCAGAGCATCGGCGTTTGCCGACCCAATCATGGGCCGAGCTCCACACCAAGGAGGCGGCGAATGGGACAAGACGTCAGAAGTCCCCGAGGTCCACGGTGCATCGCGCTGGTGGGCCCTTTCCAAAGCGGTAAAACCACACTTCTCGAAGCGATCATGGCACGAACCGGCGCAATCTTTCGCGCCGGCAGCGTCGATGCCGGAACCTCCGTCGGCGACGCCACGCCAGAGGCCCGTCATCACAAGATGACCGTCGGGTTGACTGCCGTCACCACGAGTTTCATGGGCGACAGCTACACCTTCCTCGATTGTCCCGGTTCCGTCGAATTTGCCCACGACATGCGCGCCGCGCTGCCCGCGGTCGATGCCGCAATCGTGGTCTGCGAAGCCGACGAGAAGAAGCTGCCGCAGCTTCAGATCATTCTGCGCGAGCTGGAGGAGCTGAAGATCCCGCGTTTCCTGTTCCTCAACAAGATCGACCGCGCCAACAAGCGCATCCGCGAGACGCTCGAGATGCTCCAGCCCGCCTCGCGCGTGCCGCTTGTGCTGCGCCAGATCCCGATCTGGAAGGACGAGCTGATCGAGGGCTTCGTCGATCTCGCGCTGGAGCGCGCGTTCATTTACCGCGAGCACAAGGCCTCCGAAGTGGTCGCGCTTCAAGGCGGCGATCTCGATCGCGAGAAGGAGGCCCGCTTCTCGATGCTGGAGAAGCTCGCCGATCACGACGATGCGCTGATGGAGCAGCTGCTCGAGGACATCCAGCCGCCGCGCGATGCCGTGTTCGACGATCTCGCCCGCGAACTGCGCGACGGGCTGATCTGCCCCGTGCTGCTCGGCGCCGCCGCCCGCGAAAACGGCGTGCTGCGCTTGATGAAAGCGTTGCGCCACGAGGCGCCAGGTATCGCGGAGACCGCAAAACGACTCGGCGTTCCCGAGACCAGGGACGCCCTCGGCTTCGTCTTCAAGACGCTGCACTCGCAGCACGGCGGAAAGCTGTCGCTGACACGGATGCTCGCCGGCCACCTCGACGACGGTGCCACCCTGCAATCCTCCTCCGGCGGAGCCAGCCGCATCTCCGGCATCCTCGCCGTCACCGGAGCCTACGACACCAAGCGTGCCGCGGCGGAAGCCGGCGACACGGTGGCGCTCGCCAAGCTCGACCCGATCAAGACCGGCGACACGGTCTCGAACGGCAAGACCCAGCCGGCAGCGCTCGCCGCCAGCGAACCCACTCCGCCGGTGCTCGCGATCTCGGTTGCGGCCACCGACCGCAAGGACGACGTCAAGCTCGGCCAGGCGCTGATGCGGCTGCACGAGGAGGATCCCTCGCTCGTCTTCGTGATGAACGCGCAGACTCACGACACCGTGCTGTGGGGGCAGGGCGAGATGCATCTGCGCGTCGCGAGCGAGCGGCTACGCGACCGTTTCGGCGTCAAGGTCGCCTCGCATCCACCCGCGATCGGCTATCAGGAAACCATCCGCAAGCCGATCGTCCAGCGCGGCCGCCACAAGAAACAGTCCGGTGGGCATGGCCAGTTCGGCGATGTCGTGCTCGACATCAGGCCGCTGCCGCGCGGCGAGGGCTTCAGGTTCGCCGAGAAGGTGGTCGGCGGTGCGGTGCCCCGCAACTATATCGGCGCGGTGGAAGAGGGCGTCGTCGACGGGCTTGCGCGTGGCCCGCTCGGTTTCCCGGTCACCGATTTGCAGGTGACGCTGACCGACGGCTCCTATCACAGCGTCGATTCCTCCGACCTCGCCTTTCGCACGGCGGCACGGGTCGGGCTCAACGAAGGCCTGCCGCAATGCCAGTCGGTGCTGCTGGAGCCGATCCACGTGGTCGAGATCGTCTGCCCGACCGACGCCACCGCCAAGATCAACGCGATCCTGTCGGCGCGGCGCGGCCAGATCCTCGGCTTCGACACCCGCGACGGCTGGAGCGGATGGGACTGCGTCCGCGCCATGATGCCGGAAGCCGAGATCGGCGAGTTGATCGTCGAGCTGCGTTCGGCCACGGCAGGCGCCGGCAGCTTCACCCGCCAGTTCGACCACATGGCCGAAGTCACGGGGCGCGCCGCCGACCAGATCATCGCTGCGCATCAGCACGCGGCGTGAGCTGCCTCTCGCAGTGAGGCACGTACTGCTCTCGCCCTCTCACCGTTCGTACGGGGAGAGGGCGACGCGGAGCACGTGGCGGCGAGGGCCCTCTTGCGTTCGGCTCAATTTGATGTATTTTACATCATTGTGCATGCTCCAGACATCACTTATAATCGTTCATACGTGAGGCCAAGGTGATCACGTCGTTCCAGATGCGGGCAGCGCGCGCGCTGCTCGGCATTGACCAGAGGGCCTTGGCGGAGCTTGCAGGCGTATCGCTGCCGACCATTCAGCGGATGGAGGCGAGCACCGGCAACGTCCGTGGCGTGGTCGAGACCTTGATGAAGGTGGTCGAAGCCTTCGATCGGGCCGGCGTCGAGCTGATCGGCGAACAGGCGCGCAGCGAAGGCGGCGGACGTGGCGTTCGGCTCAAGGAGCCGGGGCCGCCGCGTCGGGTGGGGGCGTGATCCCGCAAATGATCATGCTCGGAAGCAGTCTTAACTAACGCACCGTCGCGCCCCGATACGCGGCCGCACGATGCATCGGAGCGTCGTGGGCAGCGGAGCATTTTGCTGAAATGAGCATCACAGGCGAACACGCAGGCAAGCTGCACCAGCTTCGTCGGCCGACCTTCACCGAACTCTATTTGCCAAAGCTCGTCACCGTATGGCGCGAGGGCTACGGCTGGTCGGATTTCCGCGCCGATGTGTTCGCGGGCCTCACGGTTGCGATCGTCGCGCTGCCGCTGTCGATGGCGATCGCGATCGCCTCGGGTGTGACGCCGGACCGCGGACTCTACACCGCCGTTGTCGGCGGCTTCATTGCCTCACTGCTCGGCGGCAGCCGGTTCCAGATCGGCGGTCCTGCCGGCGCCTTCATTGTGCTGGTTGCGGCGACCGCCGACCGTCACGGGGTCGATGGCGTGATCCTGGCCACGCTGATGGCGGGCCTGTTCCTGATCGCTGCGGGCTTCCTGCGGATCGGCACCTATATCAAGTTCATTCCGTATCCGGTGACGGTCGGCTTCACCGCCGGCATCGCCGTCATCATCTTCGCCAGCCAGCTGCGCGATCTCGGCGGGATCACGCTCCTCGCGAAGGAGCCGAGCGAGTTCGTTCCGAAACTGGTCGCGCTTGCCGGCGGCCTGCACACCGTCAATCCGTCGGCCGTCGCGGTCGCGATCGTCAGCATTGCCATCATCGCCGGACTGCGACGTTGGCTGCCGTCCTGGCCGGGCATCCTGATCGCGGTCGTGCTCGCGGCGGTCGCATGTGCCGTGCTGTCGCTGCCGGTCGAGACCGTCGGCTCGCGCTTCGGCGGCATTCCGCGCGAACTGCCCTCGCCGGCCTTGCCTGCGTTCTCGCTCGCGAAGGCGACCGCCGTGCTGCCGGATGCGATCTCCTTCGCGCTGCTCGCCGCCATCGAATCGCTGCTGTCGGCGGTGGTGGCCGACGGCATGACCGGTCGCCGTCACCGCTCCAATTGCGAGCTGGTGGCGCAAGGCGCCGCCAATGTCGGCGCGGCGCTGTTCGGCGGCATCTGCGTCACGGGGCTGATCGCGCGTACCGCGACCAACATCCGCGCCGGCGCGCGGGGGCCGCTCGCGGGCATGCTGCATTCGGTATTTCTGCTGCTGTTCATGCTGATCGCAGCGCCGCTCGCGAGCTACATCCCGCTGGCCGCGCTCGCCGCCGTGCTCGTCGTGGTGGCCTGGACCATGGCGGAGAAGCACGAATTCGCGACGCTGCTGCGCTCGTCATGGGGCGATGCCGTGGTGCTGCTCGCAACCTTCCTGCTCACCATCTTCCGCGATCTGACCGAAGGGATTCTGGTCGGCTTCGCGCTCGGCGCGGTGCTGTTCATCCATCGCATGGCGGAAATGACGGGCATCGAGGAACGTTCGCCGATGGTGGCCGCCGATCGTCCCGACGACGAAAATGGCGAGCGCGTGCCTTACGACCCCGCACTCGCGGTCGATCGCGACGTGCTGGTCTATCGCATCACCGGCGCGTTCTTCTTCGGCGCGGCCTCGGCGATCGGCAGCGTGCTCGACGGCATCGCCGACAAGCGCAAGGGATTCGTGGTCGATTTCGCCGCGGTGCCGTTTTTGGATTCGACCGCGGCCAACGTGCTCGGCCGCGTCGCCGCCAAGGCCCACCGCCAAGGCATCCGGCTGTTCATCACGGGGGCGTCGCCTGCGGTGCGCCGCGCGCTGCTCACCCATGGCGTCACGCCGCCACGCGCCCGCTATCGCGAGACCATCGCGCGTGCGGTCGCCGACATCAAGGGTGGCGCGGCGCAGCCCGCGGCCGGTGAGGCGGGCACGACCTGACGTCGAGCCTCTCCCGAGACGGCCCGCGCGCTTGACAGGGCTTGCGGGACGCGAAATGGATCGCCTCCGAAACGACCCCAGGGGAGGACGACCGTGACCAAGGCTCCCGCAGCCTGTCTGATCGGATGGCCGGCCGCGCATTCGCGCTCGCCGCTGATCCATCGTTACTGGCTGCGCACGCTCGATATCGAGGGCGGCTATGTCATCGAGGCGGTTCCACCCGATAATCTGCGCGACTTCGTGCTGCGGCTGTCGCTGCGCGGCTTCGTCGGCGCCAATGTCACCATCCCGCACAAGGAGGGCGTGCTTGAGCTCTCGACGCCCGATGCCCGCGCGCGGGCGGTCGGTGCGGCCAACACGCTGTGGTTTGCGGACGGCGAGCTGCACTCGACCAACACCGACGTCGAGGGCTTTATCAGCAATCTCGATGCCAGCGCGCCCGGCTGGGACGGAGCCGAAGAGGCGCTGGTGCTGGGCGCCGGCGGCTCCTCGCGCGCCATCGTGTTCGGGTTGCTCGAACGCGGCATCAGCTGCGTCCATCTCGCCAATCGCACCATCGCCCGGGCCGAGATGCTTGCAAGGCAGTTCGGGCCGAACGTGCATCCTGTTGCGTGGGACAGCATCCACGACATTCTGCCGCGTGCAAACCTTCTCGTGAACACGACCTCGCTCGGCATGGACGGCCAGCCTTCACTCGACCTTGACGTGGCGCGCCTGGCGGATGGCGCCGTGGTCGCCGATCTCGTCTATGTCCCGCTGGTGACGCCGCTGCTCGCGGCCGCACAGGCGCGCGGGCTGAAAACCGCCGACGGGCTCGGCATGCTGCTGCATCAGGCGATCCGCGGCTTCGAGCTGTGGTTCGGCCAGCGGCCGCAGGTCACGGCCGAGCTGCGCGCGCTGGTCGAGGCCGATCTCACAAAGACTTGAGAGAATAGCGCGTAACCTCCGGAGTTCTATGTCCGTAGGGACAATAGGGCGCAATCGGAGACCATCATGTCTGTTCACCGTGCAACTTTCACACGTCCGCTCATCGCCGTCGCGATGGTGGCCGTCTCGACCCTTTCGGCACTTGCGCAAAGGGCGCCGGTGCCGACGCGCGTGCGCGGCACGATCGAAAGCGTCAATGGTGACACGATGCAGGTCAAGGCGCGCAGCGGCGAGGACGTCAAGCTGCACATTGCCTCCGACGTGAACGTGTCGGGCATTACCAGGATTTCACTTGCCGACATCAAGCCCGGCTCCTTCGTCGGCGCCACCACCGTGCCGGGACCGGACGGCGGCGCGAACGCGGTCGAGGTCCACGTGTTTCCGGAGAGCATGCGCGGCACCGGCGAGGGCTCGCGCCCCTATGACCTCAAGCCCAACTCCAGCATGACCAATGCGACCGTGTCGGAGAGCGTGGTCGGCAATGACGGCCATACGCTGCTGGTCAAGTACAAGGACGGCGAGAAGAAGGTGTTCGTCGCCGACAATACGCCGGTGGTGACCTTCGTGCCGGGCGACAAATCCGATCTGAAGGCCGGCGCCAAGGTGATCGCCTTCATGAAGCAGCTGCCGGACGGCTCGTTCGAAACCAACCGCGTCAGCGTCGGCCGCGACGGCCTGACGCCGCCGATGTAAATGGAGAATAACAACATGTCGAAGAGAAGCTGGATATCACGCGTTGGCGTGGCCGCATTCGTCGCCTGCATCGTCACGTCATCCGCCCTGGCGCAGCAGACGCCGACGGTCCGCATCCGCGGCACCATCGAGAGCGTCGACGGCAACACGCTCGGAATCAAGACCCGCGAAGGCAGCGACGTGAAGGTGCGCATGACCGACAACGTCGCGGTCTTCGCGGTGGTGAAGACGTCGTTGTCGGAGATCAAGGACGGCTCCTATATCGGCGTCACCGGCCTGCCGGAGCCCGACGGCACCCAGAAGGCGATCGCGGTGCACATCTTCCCTGAAAACCAGCGCGGCGCGGCCGAAGGTTTTCGTCCCTGGGATGCGCGCGCCAACTCGACCATGACCAACGCCACCGTGGCGCAGACGGTGAAGGGCACCGACGGCCAGAACATCACGGTCAAGTACAAGGACGGTGAGAAGAAAGTCGTGGTGCCCCCGGACACGCCGATCGTCACCTTCGTGGCCAGCGACAAATCCGAGCTCAAGCCCGGCGCCAAGCTGATCATTTTCGGTGCGGTGAAGAAGGACGATGGTTCGCTGGAAGCCAACCGGGTCAATGTCGGCCGCGACGGAGTGACGCCGCCGATGTAAGGGTGCTGCTGCGGCGACATCTTCAGTGTCGTCCCGGCGAAGGCCGGGACCCATACCGCGTGATCTATCGTTGGGCGCAGGTCTCAGTACCGCGCGAAGGTTGAATAACTACCAATCTTCGCCAAACTACTCGCTGTGGCTATGGGTCCCGGCCTTCGCCGGGACGACGGCTGAGTTTGAAGCGGTTGCTTTTTGCCACACCGCTGCGGTTCACATCGCGATGATATGCTCGTCGATTTCGTCAATCCTGTTGACGCCGCACAGGCCCATGGTGGTGAGCAGCTCCTTCTGGATGATGTCGATCGCCTTGGCGACGCCGGCCTGGCCGCCGGCGCCCAGGCCATAGGCGTAGGCGCGGCCGATCATGCAGGACTTTGCGCCGAGCGCGAGCGCGCGCATCACGTCCTGGCCGGAGCGGATGCCGCCGTCGAACATGATCTCCATCCTGTCACCGACCGCCTCGGCGATCTCGGGCAGCACCTCGATCGATGACGGCGCGCCGTCGAGCTGACGGCCGCCATGGTTCGATACGACGAGCGCCTGCGCGCCGGTCTTGGCGGCCTCCTCGGCGTCCTCGACGTCCAGAATGCCCTTGATGATCAGCTTGCCCGGCCAGATGCTGCGGACCCACTCGACGTCCTTCCAGTTCAGGGACGTATCGAATTGCGACGCCGTCCACTCCGCGAGGCGATTGAGGTCCCCGGTGTTCTTCACATGGCCGGCGATGTTACCGAAGGTGCGGCGCTTGCCTTGCAGCACGCCGGAGACCCAGGCGGGCTTGCTGGCGAAATCCAATAGCTTCGAGAGCGACCATTCCGGCGGGACCGTCATGCCGTTCTTGATGTCCTGGTGGCGCTGGCCGATCACCTGGAGATCGACGGTCAGCACCAGCGCGGAGCATTTCGCCGCGATCGCGCGCTGGATCAATTCCTTGATGAAGCCGCGGTCCTTCATCACGTAGAGCTGGAACCAGAACGGCTTCTCGACACTGGCCGCGATGTCCTCGATCGAGCAGATCGACATCGTCGACTGCGTGAACGGGATACCGGCGGCTTGCGCGGCGCGGCAGGCATGGATCTCGCCGTCGCCATGCTGCATGCCGAGCAGGCCCACCGGCGCGAGCATCAGCGGCATGGTCGAGGGCTCGCCGAGGATCGTGGTGGCGGTGTCGCGCTTGGAGACGTCGACCAGGATACGCTGGCGGAACTTGATCGCCTGCATGTCATCGCGGTTGGCGCGCAGCGTTTCCTCGGCGTAGGAGCCGCGGTCGCAATAATCGAAGAACGCCTTCGGCACGCGGCGCTGATGCAGTGTGCGAAGATCGTCGATACAGGTGATGTGCTTCATGAACGTTTCCCCGGCCCGTCTTGTATCGGAAGAGTCTGCATCGGAAGTAGCGGATGAGTCTTGCATCGGAAGATCGAGGGGTCATCTAGCATGGTTGGATGCACAGCCAAATCGTTTGCAAATCCTTTGTGGAGAGGAGGGCGCCATGACCAGGCCGCACACCGGACCGACGCCGGAGGAGATCAAGGAGAAGCATGATCTCGAGGAAGCGCTGGAGGAAGGTCTGGAAGAGACCTTTCCGGGCTCCGATCCCGTCAATGTCACCCAGCCGGCGCCGAGCCGCGGGGACGGCCATGTGAAGCGCTCGGACTAGGCGCGAGTTCCGCCCTGTTCCGGCGTCCTCGCTGGAAATATAATGTTAACAAGACGTTATCAGCATCGGGGCCTGCCCGGTTCCGTAATGATTTATCATATTTTTTGAAGCCAAGTTAGCCGCGATGGCTTTATAAGACCTCAGCAAATCAGGGATGCGGGTCCCGCCAGGGCACCCGCAGGTTGTATTGGGGATCCTTGGTTGTCGCGTGGGGGACGATATGAGCCGCAAATATTTCGGGACGGACGGGATCCGGGGCCGCGCCAACGGACTGATCACGCCGGAGCTCGCGCTCAAGGTCGGCCAGGCCGCAGGCCTGGCGTTTCAGCGCGGTGACCACCGCCATAGGGTCGTGATCGGCAAGGATACCCGCCTGTCCGGCTACATGATCGAATACGCCATGGTGGCGGGCTTCACCTCGGTCGGCATGGACGTGCTGCTGGTCGGCCCGATGCCGACGCCGGCGGTCGCGATGCTGACCAAGTCGATGCGCGCCGATCTCGGCGTGATGATCTCCGCCTCGCACAATCTGTTCGAGGACAACGGCATCAAGCTGTTCGGCCCGCAGGGCTTCAAGCTCTCCGACGACGTCGAGAAGCAGATCGAGCAGCTGCTCGACGAGCCCATCGACAAGCGTCTCGCCCAGAGCGCCAGTCTCGGCCGCGCCCGCCGCATCGACGGCGTGCATGACCGCTACATCGAATTCGCCAAGCGCACGCTGCCGCGCGATCTGTCGCTCGACGGCTTGCGCGTCGTGGTCGATTGCGCCAATGGCGCCGCCTACAAGGTGGTGCCGGAAGCGCTGTGGGAGCTGGGCGCCGACGTGATTCCGATCGGGGTCGAGCCCGACGGCTTCAACATCAACAAGGAATGCGGCTCCACCTCGCCGGAAGCGCTGTCGAAGAAGGTCCGCGAGATGCGCGCCGACATCGGCATCGCGCTCGACGGTGACGCCGATCGCGTCATCCTGGTCGACGAGCGCGGTCACATCGTCGACGGCGACCAGCTGCTCGCGGTGATCGCGCAGAGCTGGAAGGAAGACGGCCGGCTGTCGCGATCGGGCATCGTCGCCACCGTAATGTCGAACCTCGGGCTCGAGCGCTTCCTCAATGCGCAGGGCCTTGATCTCGTGCGCACGCCGGTCGGCGATCGCTACGTGCTCGAGCAGATGCTGAACGGCGGCTACAATCTCGGTGGCGAGCAGTCCGGCCACATCATCCTGTCCGACTACGCCACCACCGGCGACGGCTTCGTTGCCGCATTGCAGGTGCTTGCCGTGGTGCAGAAGCTGCGTCGCCCGGTGTCGGAAGTTTGCCACCGCTTCGATCCGCTGCCGCAGATCCTGAAGAACGTTCGTCACAAGGGCGGCAAGCCGCTCGACAATTCCGATGTCAAATCGGCGATCTCCGATGGCGAGCAGCGGCTCAACGGCCACGGCCGCCTGCTGATCCGCTCCTCCGGCACCGAGCCGGTGATCCGCGTCATGGGCGAGGGCGAGGATCGCATCCTGGTCGAGGACGTCGTCGATACCATCGTCTCGGCGCTCGGGCAGGCCGCGGCGTAAGCTCTTCCTCGACCACAGTATCGTAGGGTGGGCAAAGCGAAGCGTGCCCACCGCTTCTGTGCGCTGTCGGTCGATGGTGGGCACGGCGCAAGTGCGCCTTTGCCCACCCTACGATTCCGGACTCGCGGAGAGGTAAGAGATGCATCGCAGCCATTTGCGATTGGCGGTGGTTCCACCACTCCCTGCATCGTAATGAGCTTGTCGCGGCAATCTGCCGCGCCCGCCGGGATGCTCCAGTGAACAAGCCTGTCGTCGTCTCAGAGGAAGCGCTGACCGAACCCGTCATCGTCAGCGACGTGGCACAAGCAGCCAAGGCCGCAGGGCCGGCCTATGTCGTGCTGGCCGGCATCAGCTTCTCGCACTTCCTCAACGACACCATGCAGTCGCTGATCGCCTCGGTGTATCCGATCCTGAAGGACACCTACGCGCTCGACTTCGCGCAGATCGGCATGATCACGCTGGCCTTCCAGTTCACGGCCTCGCTGCTCCAGCCCGTGGTCGGCCACTACACCGACAAGAAGGCGCAGCCTTATTCGCTGTCGATCGGCATGGCCTCGACCTTCTTCGGTCTGTTGCTGCTCAGTGCCGCCCACCAATATCTCGTCATCCTCGTCGCCGCCGCGCTGGTCGGTCTCGGCTCGGCGGTGTTTCATCCGGAGTCGGCGCGCATCGCGCGGCTGGCCTCCGGCGGCCGCTACGGTTTTGCGCAATCGGTATTCCAGCTCGGCGGCAGTTTTGGCACCTCGATGGGACCGGTGCTGGCCGCGCTCATCGTCGTGCCGTTCGGGCAGGGCAGCATCGCCTGGTTCTCCTCGATCGCCTTCCTCGCGATCCTCATCCTCTGGCGCATCGGCCGCTGGTACGAACCGCAGATCAAGGCGAAGAAGACCGCCGTGGCTCAAGCCCATCCCGACGCGCCGAGCTCGCGTCGCGTCGTCGTTGCGCTCCTCGTGCTGGTCGCGCTGCTGTTCTCGAAACAGCTCTACGTCTCGAGCCTGTCGAGCTACTACATCTTCTATCTGATCGACCGGTTCGGCGTGTCGACGCAAGCCGCGCAGATGTATCTCTTCATTTTCCTCGCGGCGAATGCGGTCGGGGCTTTTCTCGGTGGTCCCCTGGGCGATCGCTTCGGCCGCAAGATCGTGATCTGGATCTCGATCCTGGGGGCGCTGCCGTTCACGCTGGCGCTGCCCTATGCGGGGCTCTATGCGAGCGCGGTGCTGTCCGTGATCATCGGCCTGATCATCTCCTCAACGACGTCGTCGATCATCGTGTTCGCGCAGGAGTTGGTCCCGCATCGCTTCGGCATGATCTCCGGCGTGTTCTTCGGTGTCGCGTTCGGCATCGGCGGCTTGGGCGCCGCCGTGCTCGGCAAGCTCGCCGACCACACCTCGATCGCGTTCGTCTACCAGGTCTGCGCCTATCTGCCGGCGATCGGCCTGCTTGCGGTGTTCCTGCCCAAGCTACCGCGGCATGCGCGTTAACATATCCTGTCTTGCTGCAGCGCGGCTTCATACATCGTTAGGACATGCGGCGACGGCGTCGCATTTGCGCTGCATCTTTGCAACGCTCGCCCCGCATGCGCGTGAGCGGTTAGAAAAAATCAACCTTAAAAATTAGGGTTAAGTGGCGCTTAAACATTTGCTGGCATCGTCCGGGCCGTGAGTTTCCAGAACGTGAGGCGCCGTATTGCCTCACCGGCCAAAAGGACGAAGCCAATGCGTAGCGTTAAGTCTCTCCTTGCCGCGGGTGCGGCAACCCTGATCTCCTCGATGGCGTTCGCCGCCGACATGCCGATCGCGGCGCCCCCTCCGATGTACGCGCCCCCGGCACCGCCCGCCGACTTCGGCGGCTGGTATCTGCGCGGCGACGTCGGCATGACCAACCAGCGCGCCAAGAGCATCGAGGGCGCCGTAGCGCCTGGGTTTACGAAGACGACGGAGGGACTCGGCTTCGACTCGGCGACGCTGTTCGATCTCGGCGTCGGCTACCGCTTCAACAACTGGTTCCGTGGCGACGTGATCGGCCAGTACCGGGGCAGGGCCAATCTGCACGGCAGCGACAACGTCATTGGACCCGGCTTCGTCGGCGTCAACAATTACAGCGGCAGCAAATCCGAGTGGGTCGTCATGGCGAATGCCTATGTCGATCTCGGCACCTGGTGGTGCATCACCCCGTTCATCGGCGCCGGTGTCGGCGGCTCCTACAATAAGATCAGCGGCTTCCGCGACGACGGCGTGTCGTACAGCCCGGGGCTCAACAACAGCGTCGCTTACTTCGCCGACAACGGAAAGTGGAACCTCGCCTGGGCCGCCCACGCCGGTCTCGCCTACAAGGTCAATCCCGGGTTCACCGTCGAACTGGCCTACAGCTACATGAACCTCGGCGACGCGGCGCCCGGCAACTATCGCTTGTTCGACAACAGCGCCTCGGGTCCGTCAACGATCAAGATCAAGGAGCTCACCTCGCACGACGTCAAGCTCGGCGTGCGCTGGGATCTCAACAGCCCGCCGGCCTACATGCCGCCGCTCGTCACCAAGGGCTGATCGACAGCCTCATCGGTTAGGACTTCTTAACGGCGCGGGATCATCCCGCGCCGTTTCGCTTTGCGTATTTTTCATGGCGAACGGCGACGAAAGGCTGCGACGCAACCATTGGTTAAGGTTAACGAGCCATGATCACGGCTGAAAGTTCGAGTTCGATGGAGCGTTCGATGCGTAGGCTTTTGTTGGCGGCGGCGATGTTGGGGACGGTCTCTGCGGCGCATGCGGCCGATCTCTCCGATCTTCCCATCCTGCGCGGTGGCTTCACCGACGGCTTGAGCAAGTCCAACGTCAACTGGCAGGGCAGCTATATCGGCGCCCAGGGAAGCTACGGGACATCCGATATGAATTTCACCGGTTCTACCAGAACTGTTGCGGCTGCCTTGCTTGCCAATACGTCGATTGAAGCCGGCGGACAGGTATCGAGCTGGCCAGTGGGCGGCGGCAAGGTTTCATCACATGGTCACGGCTTTGGCGCCTTCGCCGGTTACAACGCGCAATGGGACGATGTCGTGCTCGGCGTCGAGCTCAATTACATACATGGCAAGTTCGGCGGCTCGGCGACCGGCACCATGGGGCGCTCCTTTGTCGATCCTCTGGGTTTTCTGGACGACATCACGTACAAAAGCACGAGCTCGATAGCGATCTCAGATATGGGAACGCTCCGCATTCGCGGCGGCTACGCCGTCGGCTCTTTCTTGCCTTATCTGTTCGGAGGCATTGCACTTGGGCAAGCCAACATCACCAAGACTGCCGAGATCACGGGGACTCAGGTCAACCAGTCGGCGCCCTTTCAAACAATCAATGTCAATCTGTCCGCCACAGATGGTCTCTATAGTCACCTGATCTATGGCTACTCCACCGGTATTGGTGTCGATGCGATGCTGTGTGCAGGCCTGTTTCTGCGGGCGGAGTGGGAATACGTTCGCTTCACGTCATCGGTCGACACCAGCATCAACACCGTTCGCGCCGGTCTCGGCTACAAGTTCTGACGCGCCTGCGCGGCGCCGATTGACAGGCCGCCTCCGTCCTGATGCTCTGTCGCCGAATGCGCGGGGGGCAGCGATGCGGATCTACGGCGATACCAATTCCGGCAATTGTCTGAAGGTGAAGTGGGTCTGCGACAAGCTCGCGCTGCCCTACCAGTGGATCGAGATCGACACTCGCAAGGGCGAAAGCCGCACGGCGCAATTCCTCGAGATGAATGGTGCCGGCCAGGTGCCCACCGTCGCTTTCGACGACGGCCGCACGCTGGCGCAATCCAATGCCATCATCCGCTATCTCGCGCGCGACAGCGCGCTCATTCCGCGCGATGCCTTCACCGCCGCCAAGATGGACGAATGGCTGTTCTGGGAACAATACAGCCACGAGCCCTACATCGCGGTGTGCCGCTTCCAGCTCGTCTATCTCGGCAAGGACGCCTCCGAGCTCGATCCTGAAAAGGTCAAGCGCGGCTATGCGGCGCTCGACCGGATGGAGCAGCATCTCGCCGGCAGCCGTTTCCTCGCCGGCGATGCGGTCTCGCTCGCCGAGGTGTCACTGCTCGCCTATACCCGCGTTGCGCATGAAGGCGGCTTCGATCTCGGCCGCTTTGCCGCCGTCCGCCGCTGGATCGCCGAAGCCGACACCTTTCTCGGGCTTCCCGAGGCGCGCTAAGGCGCGCTGAGGCAGGAGTAACTTCATGAACGCCGAATCCGTCTCCATTCGTCCCGCGCGCCGCGAGGATGTTGCTGCGATTGTGGCGATGCTCGCCGACGATCATCTCGGGCGCGCACGCGAGCGCGTAGACGACCCGTTGCCTGCGTCCTATTACGAGGCATTCGCGCGGGTCGAGCGCGATCAAAATATCCAGCTCGTGGTTGCGGAGAGCGAGGGCAGGGTGGTCGGCTGCCTGCAGCTCGCGATCCTGCCGGGTCTCAGCTCGCAAGGCGGCCGGCGCGGTCTGCTCGAAGACGTCCGCGTTGCTTCCGATTGCCGCAGCCGCGGCATCGGCGAGCAATTGGTGCAGTGGGCGGTGACGGAAGCGAAAGCGCGCGGCTGCAATCTGGTCGAACTGCTCACACATCAGACGCGAACAGATGCGCAGCGCTTCTACAAGCGGCTTGGGTTCACCGCGAGTCACGTCGGCATGACTGTCCGCTTTTGACGCAGCACCCCATAAGCCTTGCGCGATCAGCGAAATCGGATCGCGCATACGTTCATGTTAAGAGCTGATAAACTACCCGTTCGACGTTCACATGGAACCAGGAACGAACGGTGCTACGCGAGCGTCTGAAACCGGGCTCGATCGGTTCGGGGATTTCGATGACAAGCTATTCGATGATCAAGGTCGGCAACGACTACGTCGTGCAGGCCAATGACAAATGCATTTTGAAAGTCGGCAGCCGCCGCCGCGCCGCGCAATTGATCAACGATGCCACGGACTTGCTGAACGCGCTGGCCGTGGTCGAATCCCCCAAAATCGCGCCGGAGGCGCCATCACTCGCGCGTGAGGCTCCGGAACTTCCTTGACTGGTCTTCCCGATTCCCGTATCTGCCGCGGCGGGACACCTCCCCCCAACGGGAGGCTTACTATCTGGAAGGGTAGACGATGACTGTAGCGAAGCCCGCTTCGCGGCCGAACGTGCCGCATTTTTCCTCCGGCCCCTGCGCCAAGCGCCCCGGATGGAATGCCCAAAATCTCAAGGACGCGGCGCTCGGCCGTTCGCATCGCGCGAAGGTCGGCAAGACCAAGCTCAAGCTCGCGATCGATTTGACGCGCGAGGTGCTCGAAGTGCCCGCCGATTATCGCATCGGCATCGTGCCGGCCTCCGATACCGGCGCTGTCGAGATGGTGCTGTGGTCGATGCTGGGGGCGCGGCCCGTCACCACGCTCGCCTGGGAATCCTTCGGCGAGGGCTGGGTCAGCGACATCGTCAAGGAATTGAAGCTCAAGGACGTCACCAAGCTCAACGCGGCTTACGGTGAGATTCCCGACCTCTCCAAGGTCGATCCGAAGTCCGACGTCGTCTTCACCTGGAACGGCACCACCTCAGGCGTGCGCGTGCCTAACGCCGACTGGATCAGCACCACTCGCGAAGGCCTGACCATCTGCGACGCCACCTCGGCCGCGTTCGCGCAACCGCTCGACTGGGCCAAGCTCGACGTCGTCACCTTCTCCTGGCAGAAGGCGCTCGGCGGCGAAGCCGCGCACGGCATGCTGATCCTGTCGCCCCGCGCCGTGGAGCGGCTCGAAACCTACAAGCCGGCCTGGCCGCTGCCGAAGATTTTCCGCATGACCAAGGGCGGCAAGATCAACGAAGGCATTTTCGTCGGCGAGACCATCAACACGCCGTCGATGCTCTGCGTCGAGGATTATCTCGACGCGCTGAACTGGGCCAAGTCGATCGGTGGCCTCAAGGCGCTGATCGCGCGCGCCGACGCCAACACCAAGGTGCTCGCCGACTGGAAGGCGAAGACGCCCTGGATCGACTTCCTCGCCAAGGACGCCGCGATCCGCTCCAACACTTCGGTGTGCCTGAAGTTCACCGATCCCGCGATCACCTCGCTCTCCGAGGACGCGCAGGCCGACTTCTCCAAGAAGCTGGTGGCGCTGGTCGAGAAGGAGGGCGCGGGCTACGACTTCGCCTACTACCGCGATGCGCCCGCCGGCCTGCGCATCTGGTGCGGCGCCACCGTCGAGGCCAGCGATGTCGCGCTGCTGACCCAGTGGATCGACTGGGCCTTCGCCGAGACCAAGGCCACGCTCGTCAAGGCGGCGTAAGCAGGCTTCGCTCGTCGCGTTATCTCATCTCGTCATGGCCGGGCGTGACCCGGCCATCCATCGAAGAGAATGGATCCGCGGGTCAAGCCTGCGGACGACGGTCTCAGATTTATCGACCATCAGGGATCTTTCCCATGACCAAACCCAAAGTTCTCATTTCCGACGCGCTCTCTCCGGCCGCCGTGCAGATCTTCAAAGACCGCGGCGTCGAGGTCGACTTTCAGCCCAATCTCGGCAAGGACAAGGACAAGCTCGCCGAGATCATCGGCAATTACGACGGCCTCGCGATCCGCTCGGCGACCAAGGCGACCGCGAAGATCCTCGAGAAGGCGACCAATCTCAAGGTGATCGGCCGCGCCGGCATCGGCGTCGACAACGTCGAGATTCCCGCCGCCACGGCCAAGGGCATCATCGTGATGAACACGCCGTTCGGCAATTCGATCACGACCGCCGAGCACGCCATCACCCTGATGCTGGCGCTGGCGCGCGAGATTCCGCAGGCGGACGCTTCGACCCAGGCCGGCAAGTGGGAGAAGAACCGCTTCATGGGCGTCGAGATCACCGGCAAGGTGCTCGGCGTCGTCGGCTGCGGCAACATCGGCTCCATCGTCGCCGACCGCGCGCTCGGCCTGCGCATGAAGGTGATCGCGTTCGATCCGTTCCTGTCGCCGGAGCGCGCCAGGGACATCGGCGTCGAGAAGGTCGAGCTCGATGACCTGCTCAAGCGCGCCGACTTCATCACGCTGCATACGCCGCTCACCGAGAAGACCAAGAACATCATCGACGCAGCCGCGATCGCCAAGATGAAGAAGGGCGTGCGCCTGATCAACTGCGCCCGCGGCGGCCTCGTCGACGAGCAGGCCGTGGTCGACGCCTTGAATTCCAAGCACATCGCAGGCGCCGCCTTCGACGTCTTTGTCGAGGAGCCCGCCACCGCGAACGTGCTGTTCGGCCATCCCAACGTGATCTGCACGCCGCATCTCGGCGCGTCCACCACGGAAGCGCAGGAGAACGTCGCGCTTCAGGTCGCCGAGCAGATGTCGGATTACCTGCTCACCGGCGCGATCTCGAATGCCGTCAACTTCCCCTCGATCACGGCGGAAGAGGCGCCGAAGCTGAAGCCGTTCATCGCGCTCGCCGAAAAGCTCGGCTCGTTCGCGGGACAGCTCACCGAGAGCGGCATTCTCAAGGTCGAGATCACGTATGAGGGACACGTCGCCGAGATGAAGATCAAGGCGATCACCTCCGCCGTGCTGTCCGGCCTGCTGCGGCCGATGCTGGGCGAGGTCAACGTCGTCTCCGCGCCCGTCGTCGCCAAGGAGCGCGGCATGGTGGTGGACGAGATCGTCCGCGCCGCCCAGAGCGACTATGAAAGCCTGATCACCGTCACCGTCACCACCGAGCGGCAGGAGCGGTCGGTCTCGGGCACGGTCTATGCCGACGGCAAGCCGCGCCTGGTCGACATCAAGGGCATCCGCGTCGATGCTGAATTTGGCAAGTCGATGATCTACGTGACCAACGAGGACAAGCCGGGCTTCATCGGCAAGTTCGCGAGCCTGCTCGGCGATGCCAAGATCAACATCGCGACCTTCCATCTCGGCCGCGTCGCGCCGGGCTCCGATGCCATCGCGCTGATCGAGGTCGACGGCGCGGTGCCGGCCGATCTGCTCGCCAAGGTGCAGGCCCTGCCGCAGGTCAAGCAGGTCAAGGCGCTGACGTTCTGATACGCCGACATATTCCGACCCGCGGAACAACGCCGCCCTCTCGCGAGGGCGGCGTTTTTATTTCTCCCGCGACCGCTGCACTTTGTGTACCAATGGCGCCGAGAAGACGTCGACCGACGCTCCGTTCAAAATCGTTCGAAAAGGGAGAAAACAATGCGTGAAGCCGTCATCGTTTCCTATGCACGCACGGGCCTCGCGAAATCCGGCCGCGGCGGGTTCAACATCACGCCGCCGATGTCGCTCGCGGCCCACGCGATCAAGCACGCGGTCGAGCGCGCCGGCGTCGAGAAGGACTATGTCGAGGATTGCTATCTCGGCAATTGCGCCCATGGCGCGCCGAACATCGGCCGCCAGGCCGCGCTGCTGGCGGGAATGCCGAAATCGACCGGGGGCGTCTCGGTGAACCGGTTCTGCTCGTCCGGTCTCCAGACCATTGCGATGGCCGCCAACTCGATCCGCTCGGACGGGTCCGACTGCATCGTCGCAGGCGGGGTCGAGAGCATCTCGATGCCGGGCGGCGGCACCCCGAAGGAATCGATCGATCCCGAGCTGCTCAAGACGGCGCCGGCGATCTTCATGGCGATGATCGACACCGCCGATATCGTCGCCGAGCGCTACAATCTCAGCCGTGAATATCAGGACGAATATTCGCTGGAGTCGCAGCGCCGCATGGCCGCCGCGCAGCAGGCGGGCAAGTTCAAGGACGAGATCGTCCCGATGAAGACCAAGATGAAAGTGGTCGACAAGGCGACCAAGGCCGAGTCGATCGTCGACTACGTCGTCGACCGCGACGAGTGCAACCGGCCCGAGACCACGCTGGAAGGTCTCGCCAAGCTCGAGCCCGTCAGGGGTCCCGGCAAGTTCGTTACGGCGGGCAACGCCAGCCAGCTGTCGGACGGTGCCGCGGCCGTGGTGCTGATGGAAGCCAAGGACGCGGAGAAGCGCGGCCTCAATCCCATGGGCCGGTTCGTCGCCTGGGCGGCGGCGGGGTGCGAGCCGGACGAGATGGGCATCGGCCCGATCTTTGCCGTGCCGAAGCTGTTGAAGCGTCACGGCCTGAAGATCGACGACATCGATCTGTGGGAGCTCAACGAAGCCTTCGCCAGCCAGTGCCTCTATTCGCGCGACAAGCTCGGCATCGATCCCGCCAAGTACAACGTCAACGGCGGCTCGATCGCGATCGGCCATCCCTTCGGCATGACCGGCGCGCGCCTCACCGGCCACATCCTCCAGGAAGGCAAGCGCCGCAAGGCCAAGTGGGGCGTCGTGACGATGTGCATCGGCGGTGGCCAGGGCGGCGCGGGACTGTTCGAAATCTACAGCTGAGGCGATCGCCTCATTGAATGCGAAGGGCACGGCGCCGCAAACGCCGTGCCTTTTGCTTTCCGGCGTGCTTGGGGATACGCCCGCGGCAACTCAGCCGTTCTTCTCGGTTGCGACAGGTCGGAACACCCATTCGCGCCAGACCACCAGCAAGGCTGACATGATCACCGGGCCTAAAAACAAGCCCAGGAGGCCGAAGGCAGCCAGGCCTCCAAAGATCCCGACGAACGCGAACAGAAACGGTAGCCGCGCCGAGTCGCCGACCAGGGTCGGCCATACGAAATGATCGCCGGCCAACATGACGATCGCGCCCCAGAAGAAGACGCCCCCGGCTGCGAAGCCGCTGCCTCCGCCGGAGATCAGGACCAGCGCCGCGGCGGTGAAGGCCAGCCAGGCGCCGAAGGGAAGCATGGCGAAGGCCGTGGTCAAGATCGTGAATACGATGGCATGCGGCACGCCCGCGACGAAATAGGCCACGCCGATCAATAATCCCTCGCCCGCGGCGACCAGCACCGTGCCGTTCACCGTGCCGCGGATCGCATCGACCATTTGCTCGGCGAGACCCTCTCCCGCCTCGCCGAAAAGTCGATCGCAGGTTTCCAGCACGCGGCCCGAGATCGACCGGCCGTTGCGCAGCAGGACGAACAAGGCCACCAGCGAGAAGAACAGAAGAAACATGCGGTGAAGCAGCTGTCCGCCGAACGTTCGAAACAGTTCCGATGCGTTGTCTGCATTGACGCTTTTCAGCCATGCGGTCGCGGCTTTGGGATCGGAAAGATTGCTGCGCCACCACTGCTCCATGCTCTCTGCGGCGATCGGAAGGCGGGCGAGCCAATCGGGCACTTCGATCCCGCTCTCTCCGGCCTGTTTCATCCAGCCCACGAGCAGATCGCCTTGTTGCGCGATCTGATAGACGGCAAGCGACATCGGCGTAAACAGGATGAGGGCGACGACGAGCGTGAAGACCAGCGGGGCCAGGTTGGACCGGCCGGAGCTCACGCGTGCCGCAAACTTGGTGTAGAGCGGCCACAGGCTGGTTGCGAGAATCGCGGCCCAGATCAATGCGGGGAGAAATCCCGCCGCCGTCCACAACGCCAGTGCGACGAGCGCGAGGGCAAGCACGACCCGTGCGTTCATGCGCGCGCCCGCGCCCGTGGGCAGCGGCTTTCGCTCGGTCGTGTTCGGGCCGCCTTCGCTCCGCACGGCGTCGCTCCGCTTGGGCGAACGCTGCTTCGGTGCCACGGATTTCGCTCGTTCGGCCATTTGAGATCACTGGGGTGCGGGAGCTGCAGTGTCGAACTGATCAGCAGGAGAAACGCTGGGTCCCGGCTTCAAGCCGCAACAAGGGGCTTCAGTTCCGCTCGGGAAGAAGTTGCAGTGAGGTGGCGCCCTTCGTCGGGCGCGGCTCGGCCGAAGCCGCCCGGCACGAGGCCGCCCGCAGCGCGGCCGCGGGCGTGCACCGCGGGCAGGAAATCGCGCTCGCCGCTTACGCCTGCGCCAGCGCCGGTGCGAACACCACCTCGATCAGCGAGCCGGAGTTCGCCGCGCTCTTGATGTTGAAGCGGGCGCGGTTGGCTTCGACCAGGGCCTTGGTCAGCGACAGGCTCAGCGCCGAATTGTCCTCGGCGTCGCCGGGCGGCGGGGTCCGGAACGGCTCCATCGCGGCGGCGACTTCGCGCTCGCTGAGGCCGTGGCCGGTGTCGCGGATGCGAAGTGCGACCTCGCCGCGGTCGGTGAGCGCGGTGGAGACGATGACCTGGCCGCCGGCGCTGGCGAGCCGGATCGAGTTCGAGATCAGGTTCATGGTGATCTGCCGCATCGCGCGCGCATCCGCGCTCACCTGCGGCAGCGCATGGCCGAGCGAGGTGCGGATGATGATGCGCTCGCGATTGGCCTGCGGCTGCATCACCACCACGCAGGCCTCGACGAGATCGTTGAGGTTGAGGTTGGCGAAGTTGAGGTCGAGCTTGCCGGTCTCGATCCGCGACAGCTCCAGCAGGTCGTCGATGATGGCGATGACGCGCTCGCCGGAGGCGCGGATGTCCTTCATGTACTCGCCGTAGCGCTCGTTGCCGAGCGTGCCGAAGCGCTCCGAGATCATCACCTCCGAGAAGCCGATGATGGCGTTGAGCGGCGTGCGGATCTCGTGGCTGATCCGCGCCAGCATGTCGGCCTTGGCGTTCGCCGTGCCTTCGACCAGACGTCGCGCCTGCGTCAGCTCGCTCTCGCCCTGCTTGCTGTGCGAGAGGTCGCGGAATACGGCGAAGAAGTTCGGGCCGTCAGGCCTGGTGCGGCCCATGATCATGGCGAGCGGAATGACGCCGCCCTTCTTCTCGCGTCCCAGCACCTCGCGGCCGTGGTCGAGCAGGCTCGCGATGTCTTGGCTCTTGAGGTTTTCCAGATAGTCGATGACGACATGCTGGCTCTCCGGCGCGAACAGCGTCACCAGATTCTGCTGCATCAGCGTCTCGCCGTCATAGCCGAACAGCGCCTCGGCGCTGCGGTTGCAGGCGTGGATGTTGCCTTCGGCATCGAACATGACGATGCCCTCGGCCGTGGTGTCGAGGATCGCAGCGAGATCTTCCGCGGCCGCCTCGCCGGCGTCGGGCTCGGGCGCGGTGGGGAAGGTCTCGGGGACAATGGTCTCGGCGGCGACGGTCTCGGCGGCGACGGTCTCGCCGATGAGGGGCGCAACGGGTGCTGCTTGCGGCAGCGCGCAGATCAGCGCATGCGCGCTCTCGCCGTCCCAGTCGATCGCGTGCAGATGCGCCTCGGTGGTCGGCAGCGGCGCTTCGCCATTGGCGAGCGTCGCGCTGATCGTGACAGGCGTGCCTGCTTGCGATGTGCTGCTGGCCGCGGATACGCCCGGCTCGACATAGAGCGCATCCAGCCCGCCGGCGTTCTCCAGCGCGCTCAGGCTGGCATAGCCCATGCGCGCGAGAAACGCGGAATTGGCGTAGAGCAGGCGGTCGAGCCGGTAGATCAGGATGCCCGTCGGCAGCAGGTCGAGCAGCGCGCGGTCGCGCGTGCTGTGGCCATGCGCGGGCGGCGCGGGCTCGCTCAGCCATTCGGCCGGCGTGTGCGGCGTCTCAGGCTCCGGCGTCGGCGCCTCAGGCGTGATCTCGGCATCCGGCGGTTCGGACGATGCCGCGATGGTTTCCTTGTCGCGTTCGAGGCGCTCGGACAATTGCCGGGCGAGTTCGTTGAACGCGCTGTTCTCGACCGGCGTCAGCGTCGGCGATCGCGTGTCGCCGGGCGCGCGGAACGGCAGGACATTGGGAGGCGTTTCCACTGGGGTTTCCGGATCGGTTGGATGTGAATTCGCGTCGGTTGTGGGTTCGGGCAGTTCGGCTTCAGGCTCAGGTGCGGGCTCAGGCTCAGGCTCAGGTGCGGGCGGCTCGATCGACGGAGGCGGCGGCGCCTCCAGCACTGGCTGGGGCTCGGGTTCGGGCTCCGGCTCGACCACATCGGCCGGCGGGCTTTGCGGTGCCGCCGGTTCGGCCAACAGCTCGAAACGCCTGAGCGCATCGAGCCGGTTGAGGCCGTCGAGATCGCGGCAGACGCCAAAACCCCTGAAGCCCGCGAAATTGCGCTCGCCGTCATAAACCGGAAGCCCGGCAAGCTCGACCGGCAGATGCTCGCCGCCGTCGGCTGGCCAGTTCACGGTGATCCCGGCCCAGGTGTCCTTGCTCGCAAGCGCCTGCGCCACGCGTCCCTCAGGATCGAGCGCGAATGCGCCGGCGATCTCGCGCCAGGAGCGGCCGAAGCCGGCGGCCGTGCGCGGACCGATCAGGTGGATGAATTCGTCGGAGAGAAGCACAAAGCGGCTCTCTGCATCCATCTTCCAGAGGAAGCGCAGCGGATGCTGACGCGGTGCGGGCGGCTCTTCGTGGCCCGACGGCGGCTCGACCATGCCTGTTACGGTCGGCGCGGCCTGCGGCGACACCATGGCTTCCGGCGAGTTTTCAACCGGAGTTTCTGGCGCGGCTTCGGCCGCTTCCTCGACGGCTTGCTGGATCGTCACGATCTCCGTCGCCGGCTCGCGCGCGGGCGGTTCGTGCGCGATCGTTGCTTCCGGCGCGTCGACCGGCTCGGCAAAGGCATCGAACAGCGCGATCTCGGATGGCGCCTCGTGCGACGGCGCGGCTTGCGCATGCTCGGGCACGGCGGCTGGAGCAGGGGCCGGCGTAGCCTCAGGCTGAGCGATGTCTTCGCGCGCGACCTCTTCAGCGGCCTCGGCTTTAACCTCATCAGCCACAGCCGCCGCCTGCTGCGCGGCAGGCTCGATCAGCGCGACCAGGCCGACATCGGCGCCGCTGCCGACCCGCTGCAGCACCATCTGGCCGATGCCGATCGGCGTCTCGGCGCGGCCCTGGCGAAGCGCATCGCTGCGCGCCTGTTCGAGTCCGCCCTCGGTGAGATCGCGGAAGCCGAGCAGGGTGCGGGCGGTTTCGCTGGCGCCGACGAACAGGCCGTCGGGCGCGAACGCCGCCATCGGCGTCTTGGCGCCGTCGACCAGACGAAGCAGGCGTTCGACCAGCGGCATGGTGCGCAAGCCCGGGTCCATCGCGGTGACGAGCACGGCAGATCCTTGGAAGAATTGGCCGCCGTCGGCGAAGTCGAGCCGGGCACAGGCGCAGGTCATCAGCGTGCCGAGCCGCGCCCCGAAGCCGCGCAGCCGTTCGAGCCGGATCGCGCCGTTCGCAGGCAGCCGGCCGGCCAGCCGGATGATCTGGCGGCGGTGGCTGTCGGTGGGCCCGAAAATCCTGTCCGCCAGCGCCGTGGCATTGGCCGCGCCAAACAGCCTTGCGCCGACCGGATTGGCCCAGAGCACGCGCGTGCCGTCGATCGACCAGAGCCAGACGGGCAGCGGCGAGGTCGCGTGCACGGCCAGCCGGGGATCGCCCACGCCTCGCAACTGGAAATCCGAACTCGTCATCCGACCGGCTTCGCGTCCCACTTGTGCGCATCAGGCTGCCGGGAATGACAGCCTTAAGAAAGGGTTAGTATCGCCCGCACCCGCGGGCAGGTCCACGTCCCAAGCCTATGCGCCAAGGCCTAAAGCCGCGATAACCTTAATGTGGCGGGGCCCGCAAGCCGTAGCCCGGTCGCATCCCCATCCTTCAGATGCCCGCGTCGGGCAGCACCTATGCCGCCCAGCCAATCCGCGCAGCGGTCGTCTCCAGGACAAGGCGGGTGCTCAGAGGCCACCCGATTACCTCAACCACCGGTTCCCCAGCCCGGGAACCTCATCCTCGCCGCGATTAAATTTGCGCAATGCACCCCAAAACCCGTTGCGTTGCACAATGTTGACATTTTAGGCAGGCATGGTCGCCGTGCTGGGCGAGCCATCATTCGTTTTATGTTTCCAGTCTTCGCTTCCGTCACCCAATTGGCCGGCGGGCGCAGCCGAAAAGGCTCACTCCGTTTTTCCATTTAGTGTGAGGGATACCCAATGACAGGTACGACTGATCCATTCTCCGCCTCCGTCATTCCGTTCGAGGTGCCGGAGCAGATGCGTGCGTTCGCCGAAAAGGGCGTGTCGCAGGCCCGCGAGAGCTACGCCAAGTTCAAGGACGCCGCCGAAACCCACAACGGCACGGTCGAGGCTGTGTTCGCGTCCGCCCACAAGGGCGTCAGCGAATACACCGCCAAGCTGATGGAGTTCGCCAAGGCCAACACCAAGGCCCATCTCGACTTCACCCAGGAGCTGTTCAGCGTGAAGGCGCCGCAGGATGCGTTCGCGCTGTGGACCAACCATTCCAGGACGCAGCTCGAGACCTTCCAGGCCCAGGCCCGGGAGCTCGCCGAGATCACCCAGCGCGCGGCCACTGCCGCCGCCGAGCCGATCAAGGCCTCTGCCGCCAAGCTCTACACGCCTGCCGCCTGATCTGGCCGAGTCGTCTGAATTAAGAAACCCGGGCCTAGCGCCCGGGTTTTTCTTCACCTCTCCCGCTTGCGGGAGAGGCCGGGAGAGGGCTCTCTCATCACGGCGAGTGTCGCCACCACGCGGGCGAGGGGAGCGCAACCTCGCTACGGTCGCCATCAAGCCCGATTTCATTGCGCTGAGGGTGATTTACCCCGGTTTTTCGTCCGTTTGCGGCCTTGCCAAAAACGCCCGTTGCACCTAGTTTCCGCCCCGTCCAGCCCCCCTTGGTTCTCGGCCCGTTCAAGGCGCCCCCGGGCGGCTCGCAAGGATGCAGTTGTAGCTCAGTTGGTTAGAGCGCCTGTCTGTGGAACAGGAGGTCGGTGGTTCGAGCCCACCCAACTGTACCAACAAAACCAATAGGTTAAGCCTGAGCCCGATCTATCCGCCTCGCCTAGATTTAGGTTGCGGCGCACACGTGCATTCGCGAGCGGATCAGCGCTAAGTATCGTTAGGACTCAATCACAACGCGAGCTAGAGTTCGATCATTATGGCTCGCGTGCATAATCCCACTCTCTTTTCAGCCTACTTCAACGTTCAGTCACAAGCGTTGGCGGCGGCCGGGCTCATCGATCCATTCGTGGATGTTGACGTACCGTTGTTCATCGATCCGGTGCTCTTAGAGAAATCCGCGAACCAAGCTATCGCAAAAACCGCAGTCGAGCGATTTCGGAAGCACTTCGAGATATTGGTCCGCATGCTTGCAATCTCCAAGGCTGAAGGTGATGCAGCATGGAAAGGTGCTCGACGGCAGCTTGATTTGAGTGAGCCGCCAGAGAACGGACTTGGCTATGGCGGAACTGGCCGATCAGGAAATTCGAGGCCTGAACTAATTCGCGAAGCGATCCTCCGAACGAGCAAGGAAGTGATCACACTAGGCGCAAGCGACCCGGAAATGATTTCCATGATGGGCTTCTTCGAGGAGGACGTCGGCCCTGATACGATCAGCGATATGACAACTACAGTGATCATGGATGACTTGGCGGAGATCACAGAGACTTTTTGTCAAGCACATGGGGTGCCGCTCTTCTCGTTTGATATTTGTCCAACTCACAACTTACCAAAATATGTGAATGCCAAAGGGAAGGAGGTGCCCATTGTTCTCGTGCCGACTGACATCGTGCGCGATTTGCCAATTGCGAATGACTGGTCGGACATAGAGCGGGCAGCGATGGAAAATACGCGCATCCGAGAACGTGTGAACCGACTCTTGGGAGGCATTGCGGCGCCAACTGTCGCAGAACGGAAAGCTGCACTCCGCAGCGCGGCGTTGGGATCAGCAGCCGACTTTGATTTTTTCTTAGCAGCCGTAAAGGGTAACGTAAGCAACTACGACCCCAACTTGGATGCGCTCGGCTACTATCGGCTCAAAGACATTCTCACAAACGGGCTTCCCGATCTTAAGCAGGCCGCGGCCTATAATCTCAAACTTGGAGCACACGAGATATTGCGTGTGGTCAATGACACCATTGAGCTGTTTAAGCGTCACGTTGAGGCTGGTAATCTTTGGGAAGAATTGTGGGTGAACGGGAAGCCAAAGAAAGAAAGGGCCTCTCAACTCATCTACTACGCGATCGCAGATTGCTTTTGCAAAGCGAACGACGTTGACATCTCACCTGAAGCAAACATGGGTGGCGGTCCCATCGACTTCAAGTTTTCAAGCGGCTATCAGGCGCGCGTCTTGGTTGAGATGAAGCGATCTGGCGGCACCGTTGTGCACGGTTACGAAAAGCAGCTGGAATTTTACAAAACAGCTTCACAAACTGATTTCGCGGTATTTGTCGTTATCGACTACGGAGACGGAGGCAATAAGGTCAATGAAATCAGAAAAATTAGAGAAGAGCGACTTAAGCGCGGAGAACGCGCGTCTGAGATTGTAGTGATTGATGCTATGCCAAAACTCTCAGCCAGCAAACGAAAGTAATAATGCTCTTGCTAGCTCGGTAATGAGAGATGGTCTTGGGCCTCAGGGGATGGAAGGCCGATGGAGATGGCGGCCTGGTATCGCAAGCTGGAGATTGTGAATGCCTCTCGCAATTACAGACGCTGAGACAACTCTTAGGTCGCGGCTAGGTGAGCCTGCTAAGCCGCCTACCGACTATGTGATCGGCTTCTCGACGCCAGCGGGGAAGGTTCTGGCCCTTCATCGCGAGGCCAGCGAGACACGTATTTGGTTCGAGCCGCCGGCGCCACCGAGGCTCGATGGTGTACGCCTGATGGATAATCTTTCAAACGGAAACTCCAACATCAACGGGCCGCTTCTACGGCTTCGGTCGCCCTCCACGCTGCGTGTCGAAGTCGATAGCCCCGGCGCTTTGGACAGGTTTCTTGATTGGTATGCCGGTTCAGGAAACGCTCCTCGGCCGACTATGACCGCTGACATTGACCCGTCTGCCTTCAGCGAAGCGTTCGCACGTTTCCAGCGACTCGTTACGACAAAGTCCGGTCATCCATTCAAGGGGTTTGACGAAGGGCTTGTTGCGGTCTGGGAAGGTTATAAGCCGCGTCTGCGCGATCATGCACTCGGATTGCTTCGAGCAGGGGAATGGACGGAAGAGAGTATCGGCTCAGGCGCGATCTTGGAGCGTACGATCGAGGCTATCGAGATACAGGACAGTAGCCGCAAACTTACGAATAATCTTGTATTCTGGCAAAATCGCTACGGTCATGCCAACCGCGACCATCGGGAGTTGTTGGAAGCGCGAGCGAAACCGAAGCTTCGTCGTGACATCGAAGGTCTACTTTTTGGACTCTATCGGGGTGATGCTGATGAAGGCGCAACATTTGACCGGCTGAGCGATCTGACTGCTCGCAAGTATCCGTTGTTGGCCTATCTGTTCTTTCTTAAGGACATGAATCAATTCATGCCGATTCAGCCAACCGGTTTCGACCGCGCATTTCGAGCACTCAATATATACTTTTCGACCATACTCCAATGTGGCTGGGAGAACTATTCCACGTACAACCGGATACTAGCCTCGTTGCGGCCGCATATTGAGGGGGACGCCGGCCTAAAGGATATCCGCCTTATTGACGCGCACACCTTCTGCTGGGTTTTTTCGACGCTGCTAAAGCGTGAATCGGAAGGTTAGATCGCCAAAGCGGCAGGCGCCAGAGACGATGGGCGCATCCTTGGCGGACGCGAGAAGTCCATTATCGAAATGCGCCTGTCCGTCGAGAATACGGTTAGGAATGCCAACGGACAAAGTGTCCAACGAATTTTGAAGAACAAAGAATTGCGGATGACTGCGACTGAATTAGAGAGGCTTATCGCATCGTTGCTTGATCTACAGGGTAACTGTTGCGCTTTAACCGGAATCCCGTTTGAATTTGTCAATCCTAGTGCAGACAAGAACCTCCTGCCATCGCTGGATCGGATCGACAGCGACGGTCACTACGAGGCAGGAAACCTCCAAGTAGTTTGCCAATTCATCAACTTTTGGAAAAGCGACTCGAAAGATGAGGAGTTCCGCCGGCTCTTGGGGTTGGTGAGGGGGCAAGAGGAGGGAGCTGACTGAAGTAATGTTTTCGCTCAAACACCGCCTACGCACTTGTGCAGCATGTTGAGCGCGCCGCAGACACGCGCACGCTACCTCACTCTCGAATTACGGTGACACAAAACTCCCGACGCGGAGAGTGCCCTATCCGCAACGCTGCTCAAAGCCAGTTTTGTCCGCTGTCACCGTAGCCCCCCGGATCGCAATGCGCTATCGGTAGCGAACCAAAGGCGTTCATGGACGAGCAAGCCAGGCGAAAAAGATCGTGAGTTTCTTCGAGCGTCTCAAGACAGCAGCATCCGTTGAGTGGCGGGCTTACACCGAGCATCCCTTCACGAATGGATTGGCGGACGGCTCGCTCCCCGAAGCTGCGTTTCGTCACTACCTCGTTCAGGACTATTTGTTCCTCATCGAGTTTGCGCGCGCCTACGCGCTCGCGGTCTACAAGTCGCCCAGGCTTGCCGACATGCGTGAGGCAGCCGCCGGCCTTTCGGCCATCCTCGATGTCGAGATGAACCTGCATGTGAAGCTCTGTGCCGATTGGGGTCTGTCGCCGGCCGACCTTGAACAGGCCCCTCCGGCGGCCGAGATGCTGGCCTATACACGCTACGTGCTCGACGCGGGAATGCGCGGCGACCTGCTGGCCCTCAAGGTGGCGCTTGCCCCCTGCGTGATCGGGTATGCGGAGATCGCAACGCGGCTCGCCTCGCTCCCCCTCGCGGACGCTGCGACGAACGCCTACCGCGTTTGGATCGCCGAGTACGCCGGCGCGCCGTACCAGGAGGTCGCAGCCAGAGCGCGGGCGCACATGGAGCATCTCGCCGATCTCTACGCCACGCCGGCGCGCGAGGCAGAGCTGATGGCGATCTTCAAGGAAGCCACCCGACTCGAGGCCGACTTCTGGGAGATGGCCTGGCGCGCGGGTCAGCGCGTTCAATAGCTCTTTCAGGCAGTCAGGATGGGGGCGAGGGCTCAGCACGCCACGACGCAGGATCGGTCGCTTTCGTTTCCCCATTTCAGGAGAAATCGGCATCGCAAGGCCGAACCTTTTCATGACCTGGAGTGTTTGTACCTGCGGCAGGGCTGACAACGCTGAGGAGCCAAGACATGAACGGAATTATCTATCTGGTCGGACTCGTCGTCGTGATTGGTGCGGTGCTCTCGTTCGTGGGCCTGCGCTGATTGGATATTCGGGAGGTGGTGCGGCGCGCTCCAAGCCTCTGACGCCTCACCTCGTCACCACCCACACCACCACCGGCAGGGTCACCGCCGCCAGCAGCGTCCCCAGCGCCACCGCGCCCGACACCGGGTTCACCAACCGCTTGTATTGCGCCGCAAAGATGTAGGCGTTGGCGCCGGTCGGCATCGCCGCGAACAGCACGATCACGCCGGCCGCGACCGGCGGAAGGTCCAGCAGCTTTGCCAGCACGAACGCGGCCGCCGGCATCGCCAGCAGTTTGAGCGCGCTCATCACCACGACGCTCACCATCTCGCCCTTCACCTCGAACCGGAACAGATTGATGCCGAGCGCGATCAGCGCCGCTGGCGATCCCGCCTGCGCCAGCAGCTCGATGGTCCGGTCGACGACGGGATTGAGACCGAGGCCGGTAAAACGCCAGACGACGCCAAAACCGATCCCCAGCATCAGCGGATTGCGCGCGAGATCCGCTAGCACGGGACGGATCACCGCCAGAGGCGAGCCGGCTTGCTTGCGGCTGACAAGCTCCATTTGCAGGATGCCGCAGAGCCAGAGCAGCGGCGTGTTCACCGACAGGATCAGCGCCATCGGCCCCGCCGCCTCGTTGCCCAGCGCCGAGAGCGTCAGCGGAATGCCGAGCATCACGATGTTGCCGTAGACCGAGCCGATTGCGAACACGACGCCGTCCTCGCGGTCTTCGCGCCGCGCGCGCAGCACGGCCGACAGCGCCAGCGCCGCGATCCAGGTCAGCGCGAGCGCGCCGTAATAGGCGCCCCACATCCTGTAGGGACTGACATCGGGGAATTCCGACACGACGATGGTGCGGAACAGCAGCGCCGGAATGGCGATGCTGAAGGCGAATTCGGAGATGCCCTTGTGCGCGCTCTCGGAGACGAAGCGAAACAGCACCGCGGCATAGCCGGCCGCGATCAGCGCGAATACCGGCGCGACGATCAGCACGGTGGCCATGCGCCGCTACGACCCCATCTCGATGATCCGGCGCGCCATCCGCACGTTGGCATAGTCGATCATCTTGCCATCGAGCGTCACCGCGCCCTGGCCCTGCGCCTCGGCCTGCTCCATGGCCTCGACCACCCGCCGCGCGTGCGCGAGTTCGGTCTCCGACGGGACGAACGCCCGCAGCGTCGGTTCGATCTGGTCGGGATGGATCACCTGCTTGCCGTCAAAACCCATCGCGGCCGCCTTGAGCGCGCTGCTTTCCGTCAGTTGGGCATCCCGGAACGCGCCGCACGGGCCGTCGATCGCGCGCAGGCCGAACGCGCGCGCGGCCACCAGCAGGCGCATCATCGGATAGGCGAACAGATCGAGCGGAGCGGAGGCATAGCCGCTCTGGGCGGAGCCGACGTGCCGATAGCCGTCCGGCGACGCGCCGATTTCGGAGGAGCGGGCGCCGATCGAGGCGGCGAAATCGCCGACGCCGAGATGAAGCGCGCCGACACTTTGGTGCGCGGCGGCGAGCGCGTCGACATTGACGAGGCCCAGCGCGGTCTCGATCAGCAGTTCGAGCCCGACGGGAGAAGAGCGACCCGGCGCGGCCGCGCGCAGCTGATCGGCAATGGCGGCGATGTCGCTCGCCCGCTCCGCCTTCGGCACGATCACAGAATCCAGCCTGGGCAGCGCAGCGAGCTTGCGGATTTCCTGCGCGATGAAGGGGCTATCGACGGCGTTGAGCCTGACCGCGACGACCTTGTTGCCCCAGTCCAGCGAGGACAGCGCCCGCGCAGCTTCTTCCAATGCCACGTTTTTCTCCGACGGCGGCACCGCGTCCTCGAGGTCCATGAACACCGCGTCTGCGGCCGAGGCAGCAGCCTTGGCGACGAGACGGGAGCGATGCGCGGGAACGGCCAGATAGACCCGCGTCGGCCGCTGAGGGGCCATCGTCATGTCTCCTTTGCGAGACCGAGTTCGCTGAGGATGGATTGGTTGTGCTGCCCGACGTCGGGCACCGGATCCATCCGGGGCGACAGGCCGGGAATGGTGAGAGCCGGCAGGAAGCTCATCACCGGGCCGCACGGAGAGCCAACCGTTTGCACCCGGTCACGGGAGCGGAGTTGTTCGTGCGCCAGGAACGCCTCGACCGAATTCAGATGCGCGTTGGCGATCGAGGCCTCGTCGAGCAGCCGCAGCACCTCGTCACTGGTCATCGCCGCAAAACGCTGCTCGATATGGACCTGCAGATCGTCCCTGTTCTGCATGCGCAGCGGATTGGTGCGGAAGCGGGGATGGTCAGCAAAGGCCGCGTCGCCAAGCACGATCGCGCACAGCGATCGCCATTCCCGGTCGTTCTGGATGCCGAAGAAGATGGTGTTGCCGTCGCCGACGCGGAACGGGCCATACGGCGCTATCGTTGCATGCCTTGCCCCGGTGCGCGGCAGCGGCCGGCCCGTACTCTCCGTGTAGAAGGCGGGATAGCTCATCCAGTCCGTGATAGAATCGAACAGCGAGGCCTGGAACGCGGTGCCCTTGCCGGTGCGTTCGCGGCGATATAGCGCCATCAGCACGCCGTTGAGGATGTACATGCCGGTGGCGATATCGACCACCGAAAGCCCGACCTTGGCGGGCTCCGCCTCGGTGCCGTTGATGGCGAGCACGCCGGCCTCGCACTGCACCAGGAGATCGTAGGCCTTCTTGTTGCTGTAGGGCCCGCCCGCGCCATAGCCCGAAACGTCGCAGGCAATGATGCGGGGAAACTTTCGCAGCAGCGATGCAGCATCGAGGCCGAGCCGCTCCGCCGCGCCGGGCGCCAGGTTCTGGATGAAGACGTCGGCCTGCGGCAGCAGGGCCTCGAGCACCTCCTGGCCCTCAGGACTCTTGATGTCGATGGCGAGGCTCTCCTTCGACCTGTTGGTCCAGACGAACTGGCTCGACATCCCGTTCATCACGTGATCGTAGTCGCGGCAGAAATCGCCATCGCCGGGCCGCTCGATCTTGATGACGCGCGCGCCCCAGTCCGCAAGATGCCGGCTGGCAAGAGGAGCCGCGATCGCCTGCTCGAGCGAGACCACCGTCACCCCCGACAGCGGCAGCTCCGCCTCATTTCGCTCCATGCAATCGTCTCCGCTCCCGCTCACGCTTTCGACCAGCGCAGGAGACAAGCCGACCACCCCACGCACGTTCTGTGACGATGGCATGATGCCCCTGTTTTGCCCGACGAGTCAAACTTCATTTCGTAAAATCCGCAAATCGCGATCCGCAAAGTTCAATTCCAACATGGACTTGGCTACTGTGCATGGGGTTGTTTTCGCGGTTTTTGTTTTAGGGGGCCCTGTTGCCGAGACCGCACACGTCCCGGCTTTCGCATCTCGCCTCGGTTGCCAACGAACCCCCGTTCACCCACTATCGTCTCCGACTCGACATTTGGGGGGATCGATGCCGGCGTTCCGTTTCAAGAAATCTTTCGCTGCCGCGATCACGGGGATGGCCCTGGCCGTCCTGATCCACCCGGGTGAAGGCTTTGCCTACTCCCAGGAGGAGCAGCAGGCCTGCACGCCCGATGCGATGCGGCTGTGCGGCGACTTTGTTCCGAACGTCGACGCCATCACCGCCTGCATGATCCAGAAGAAGTCGCAGCTCTCGCCGCAGTGCCGGGCCTTCTTCCGGCCGGGACCGGAGCCGGGCATGGCGGCGGCGCCCCGCGCCGGCAAGCCGACCAGCATCGCGCCCAAGAGCTCAGCCCGGACGGCGAAGAAGAGCACCAAGCCGGCCAAGAAGAAGAAAGCCAGCGAAGGCTGAGCGCGAGCACGACGTTCCCTTTTTGAAACTCGACCATGCCTAGGCCACAGCGCGCAGTGCGTTTGAAGTCCCGGGCATCTGCGTGTCCGACTTCTCGTTTGCTGTCCCTGAGTCAAACTGACCCAGGCATCAGCCCCACACCAGCCACCGGACTCCTTTTGTTCGCCTCCGCATGCGGACGCTTGCGACAATTACGACCGCGCGGGGATGGAAACGAGTCGCGGAACGGTTTGCCCGGCGAGGTTGCATTCCGTTTTTTCCCGCCGCACTGCTCAAAAAACGCACGATTGCTGGCGTGAGGCCGTCGTCGCACGCAGCAGTGTGACTCAAAAGCCAACGCGCTTTGTTATTTCATGGCGCCAGCATAACTTATGATAAATTTTTCTTTCCCGAATCACCGTGGTGATTCATTTTCGCCGCCTGGGGTCAATCTGGAGGCAGAGGTATGAACGTTATTGTTTTTGCATCGCGTAAAGGTGGCTCGGGCAAGAGTACGCTGGCCGCGCATCTTGCCGCGCAGATCAAGGCGACCAAGCCGATCCTGCTCGTCGATGCGGATCCGCAAGGCTCGCTCACGCTGTGGCACAAGCTGCGTGGCACCAACGAACCGCCGATCAAGTCCGCGGTCAACTCGGTCAGCGGCATCGTCTCCGCTGCCAAGCGCGACGGTTATGAATGGGTGTTGATCGACACGCCGCCGAACCTGTCGGCCGTCGTCGACGACGCCATCCGCAATGCCACCATGGTGGTGATTCCCGCCCGTCCCGGCGTGTTCGACGTCAACGCGGTGCAGGAAACCATCCAGATGTGCCGTGCGGCGCGCAAGCCCTACGCGGTCGTGCTCAACGGAGCGCCGGCGCGCCGCGACGAGTCCGAAAGCCCGATCGTCACCATCGCCCGCGAGGCGCTGGCGAAGTTCCGTGCTCCGGTGTGGGGCGGCCAGATCACCAACCGTTCGGATCTGCTGATGGCGTTGAGCCACGGCGAGGGCGCGCGGGAATATCAGGCCGAGAGTCGTGCGGCTCAGGAAATCGCAAGGCTGTGGGCGGCGATCGAACGTTCGGTGAAGGCTATTCGCGGCACGGCGTCGGCTTCCGGCGCAATGCACAAGCAGGCGGCGTAATTTTTCATAAATCATTCCCCCGACGAAAAACGCGCGGACCTCCGCGCGTTTTGCGTTTTCGGGCGAGCACGATCCGGAAAAGGGTGAAGCGGTTTTCCGATAAGATCGTGCTCAAGAAAGTGGCTGGAAGTTACGCCACCATCAGCATGTAGAACACGATCACCGGCGACAGAGTGAGGATCACCGACCAGATGCCGGCGGCCCAGAGAATGTCCTCGGTGGTGAAGCCCTGCTGTCCAGCGTCGTAATGCGACGCCACTTCGCTATGATTATTCACAAACGCCCCCGCGATTTCTTCGCTTATGGGCATGAACGCTACGTGAGATATTTTAAAATTCCGGGTCGCAGTTTCGCGCGCTTTTGAACACAGCTGCTACCACGGATTAACCATCCGGACGCGCGCTGACATCACGCCAGCCAGACCCGAAACACCAGCACCGGCATCAGGCCGAGCATCACCGCCCAGAAGCCGAACGACGACACCACAACAATTCCCCGCAAGAAATCGGCGGACGCGAACATGTCTGCCGCCGTCGGGCGGATGCGCTGCCCCATGATCATTCCCCCATTTGAAAAGACTTTGAACGAAGACGATAAGCGCGATTGCGTAAACGAGCCGTGGATGCCCCATGCGGCAGCAGCGAAGGTCGTTGGGGCGCGGTTAACCAAGCACTCCGCTCTCTCACTCCCTCTCCTCGTTCTTACGGGGAGAGGGGTGGGGTGAGGGGCTATCAGCTACGCCGCGACTTGCATGCGCCGCTCGATCTCGCGGTCGAGCTGGACGGCGAGTTCGCTGCCGACCTCCACCATCGGCAGGCGCACTTCGGGGCTGTCGATCAGGCCCGTGCGCCACAGCCAGTATTTTGCCGGCGCGGGACTGGGCTCGGTGAACAACAGGCGCGTCAGGTCCGCGACCTCCTGCCAGCGCGCCAGCGCCGCATCGTGATTGCCGCGCTTCAGCTCGGCATGGACAGCCGCAAACGTCGCGGTCTCGAGGTGGGCTGACAGCACGATGCCGCCGTCGGCACCGTCGCTGAGCGCCTCGAAATAATTCGCATCCTCGCCGGTCAGCACGCGAAAGTCCGCGGGCCGGTCGCGCAGCAGGGCGATGGATTGCTCGCGGCTCGCGCCGCAATCCTTCAGGCCGATGATGTTCGGATGTTCGGCAAGCCGCAGCAGGGTCTGGTTGGAGATATTGACCGAGGTGCGGTAGGGAATGTTGTAGAGCGCGAGCGGCCAGGCGGCGTGATCGGCGAGCGCCTCGAAATGCGCCAGGAGGCCGCGCTGCGACGGCCGCACATAATACGGGCTCGCGATCAGATAACCATCGATCGGCCAGTCCGCGGTCGCGTCGAGACGCTCCTTCAGCCGCGACGTGTCCGCACCTGAAAGTCCAAGGCAGATCGGAATCTTGCTGTGGCCGATGGCCAGCTCGTTGCGCACGATGGCGACGAGGCGTTCGAGCTCGGCGTCGCGTAGCGTCATGCCTTCACCGGAGGTCGCCCCCAGGATGAAGCCGTCGACGGCCTGTCCGCTGTAATGCCGGGTCAGCCGCCGCAGCGACCTCTCGTCGAGGGCGCCGTCGCGAAACGGCGTCACCAGCGGCAGCCAGAGCCCGTGCAATTGTTCCTGTAGTCCGGTCATGTTCCATCTCCTTCTCGGGAAAAATCCTGAGACGGGGCACATGAAAAAACCCCGTCCAGGCGGCGGGGTTTTCGAAGTTTCGGCTCGCAATGACGAAGGCTGTTAGCGCGCGCAAAAATCCGAGGTCCCCAGATGGGGGCCTTTTTTCGAGGCGACTGCCTGCGACGAGATTGCGCACGACTTCGTGATCATTCGCAAATGATGCGGGGTAAGCATGGAACTGTCAATACACGCGGAGGGCGATGGCCGGATCCGCAAAAAAAAAAGCCGGGCTCGATCGAGCCCGGCTTAAGGTATTGGCCACGTGAGGCCGACACAATCACCTTCCAAGAGGGATTACTGAACTCCCGCGCCACTGGAGGAGGGGGACAAATGCGCAACGCGAAGGCTCAGCGTGAACAGATTATGGGCTAGCTTCGCGCCATGCATCAAGCGTCCAAGCCGCATGTCAGACATGCGGAAATCAGGACGGCCAGCGCTGCGCCTTGCTCACCACGAAGTCGCGGAACACTTGCACGCGCGCGACCGTCTTCAGCTCTTCCGGATAAACAAAATACGTATCGAGCTGGATCGAATCCGATTCGCCGAACAGCTGCACGAGGCGGCTCTGTTCTTCGATCAGATAGTCCGGCAACGCGGCGATGCCGAGACCCTGCTGACAGGCGCGGACGAGGCCGAGAATGTTGTTGACCCTGAAATAGGCTTCGCGCGGACCCGAGCCGTTGCGCCCCGCTTCCACTAGCCAGTTGCGGTTCTGAAGATGCGGCGCGAAGTTGCCGTCGGAGAGCGTGATGATGCGGTGGGAGTCGAGCTCCTCCAGCGTGCGCGGCGTGCCGAAGCGCTTGATGTAATCGGGCGAGCAATAAGCGTGGAAGCCCATCGCGAACAGCTTGCGCTGGATGAGATCCGGCTGCGTCGGCTTGCGGGTGCGGATCGCGACATCGGCCTCGCGCATCGAGAGATCAAGCTCCTCGTCGGTGACGATCAGCGAGATCCGGATTTCCGGATAGAGCGCGGTGAATTCGCCAAGCCTGGGGATCAGCCAGTTGATGCCGACGCCGGGCGTGGTGGTGATCTTGAGATCGCCGCTCGGCCGCTCGCGGCTGTCGGTCAGTTTCGCGCGCGCCGCCTGCAGCTGCATGAACACGTCATGGGCGGTGCGGAACAGGAGGTCGCCCTGTTCGGTGAGGATCAGGCCGCGGGCGTGGCGGTGGAACAGCGAGACCGAGAGCTCCTGCTCCAGTGCCGAGACCTGGCGTGACACTGCCGATTGCGACAGGCCGAGCTGCTCGCCCGCGTGCGTGAAGCTGCCCGCTTCCGCCGCGGCGTGAAACACCTTCAGCTTGTCCCAGTCCATATCCGTAAATCCGTCGCGTGTTCTTGCCATGATGTCTATTCCGCTGCCGCGCGCTCGCTGGCGCGCAGGGCCAAAAATCGTTCCGCCTCGAGCGCCGCCATGCAGCCGAGGCCGGCCGCCGTCACCGCTTGACGATAAGTTTCGTCGGCGACGTCGCCGGCGGCGAACAGTCCGGGCACCGAGGTGGCGGTCGAGTTCGGGGCGACCTCGACATAGCCCGACGGTTTCAGCTTGATCTGGCCGGCCACGAGCTCGGTCGCCGGGGCATGCCCGATGGCGACGAAGACGCCGTCGGTCGGCACATCGGTCAACGCGCCGGTCTTGAAGTTCTTCAGTCGCACATGGGTGACCTTGTTCGGGTTCTCGGTACCGCAGATCTCGTCGACGGCTGAGTCCCAGATCACCTTGATCTTAGGGTGCTTGAACAGACGCTCCTGCAGGATGCGTTCGGCGCGGAAGTGATCGCGACGATGCACGATGGTGACCTGCGAGGCATGGTTGGTGAGGTACAGCGCTTCCTCGACCGCCGTATTGCCGCCGCCGACCACTACGACTTGCTTGTTGCGGTAGAAGAAGCCGTCACAGGTGGCACAGGCCGACACGCCGCCACCCTGGAATTTCGCTTCGGACGGCAACCCGAGCCAGCGCGCCTGGGCGCCGGTGGCGAGGATGACGGTGTCGGCGAGATAGACGTCACCGCTGTCGCAGGTGAGGCGAAAGGGGCGTTGCGAGGTGTCGAGCTTGGTCACCAGATCAGTCTTGATCTGGGTGCCCACATGCAGCGCCTGCTTCTCCATCTGCTCCATCAGCCAGGGGCCTTGGATCACGTCGGCGAAGCCCGGATAGTTCTCGACGTCTGTGGTGATGGTGAGCTGGCCGCCCGCCTGGATGCCCTGGATCAGGATCGGCTCCAGCATCGCGCGCGCGGCGTAGATCGCCGCCGTGTAGCCGGCGGGGCCGGAGCCGATGATGATGACCTTTGCATGGACAGCGGCGGACATTTCGACAGATGCCTTTCACGGGGGACTGCAGCGCGGGCGCGGAACGTGCCGGGAGGCCTCGCGGAGGCGCTGAAATATCAGAGGTAATCTAAGCCTTCTGGTGAGCTATGCAAGAATTGCATTCCCTGTCGGCGGATTTTTCCAACAGGGAACAAAAGTCGATTGCGCTGCACGCGCAATAAAATTGCGCCGAGTGCGTGGTCTGCGCTATGAGGATTGCGACAGAGCCACCAATACCGCCGCAAAGGCCAGGAGTTCCAATCACGTGTCGCGGAACCTAGACGAGATCGACCTGAAAATTCTCACCGAGATTCAGGCCGACGGTCGAATCACGAATGTCGAGCTGGCCAAGCGCGTCGGCATTTCGCCACCGCCCTGCCTGCGCCGAGTCCGGGCGCTGGAGGAGGAGGGGTATATCCATGGCTATCGCGGGCTCTTGGACGCGCGCAAGCTCGGCTTCGACGTCACGGTGTTTGCCGCAGTGCACCTCTCCAGCCAGGCCGAGGCGGATTTGCGCGCCTTCGAGGAGTTCGTCCGCGCCGAGCCGCTGGTGCGCGAGTGCTGGATGCTGTCGGGCGAAGTCGATTTCATCCTGAAATGCGTCGCACCCGACATGGCCACCTTCCAGGATTTCGTCACCCATTTGACCGCCGCCCCGCACGTCCGCAACGTGCGGACCTCGCTGGTGCTGCACAATTCGAAATACGAGGCGGCCGTGCCGCTCGACGTGAGGGGACGAAGGTAGCGTCTCCTCCGTCATTGCGAGCAACACGCAGATACAGAAAAGGCCGCGCAGTGCGCGGCCTTTTTCAAATCACACGCAACGGCAAATCGTTACCGCCACTCCACCTTGGTAATCTCATAAGCCTTGGCGCCGCCGGGTGCGTTGACCTCGACGGTTGAACCCTTCTTCTTGCCGATCAGCGCGCGCGCGAGCGGCGAGGTGATGGAGATGCGGCCCTTCTTGGCGTCGGCCTCGACCTCGCCGACGATCTGCCACACCGTCTTCTTTTCGGTGTCCTCGTCGACCAGTGTCACGGTCGCGCCGAACTTGATGGTGTCGCCGGACAGCTTCGAGATGTCGATGATGTCGGCGCGCGCGAGCTTGTCCTCGAGCTCGGCGATGCGGCCTTCATTGTGGGACTGCTCTTCCTTCGCGGCGTGGTATTCCGCGTTCTCCGACAGGTCTCCGTGCGAGCGCGCCTCGGCGATATGCTCGATGATCCGCGGACGGTCCTCCGACTGGCGCTTCTTCAGTTCTTCCCCGAGCGCGGCAAAGCCGCCCGCAGTCATCGGTACCTTTTCCATCTCTTCTCTCGTCCTTCGGTCGCGCGCGCCCTGACATGTCAACGCGCACGCAACTTGATTCGTCAGTCTGTCCGGGGGCTCAACGCGCGTGCCGCCGAACGTTCATATGGGCTTGGCGCCGGAACAGAACAACCATATGGCCGGACAGTTCCTCCGGCCATAGTGGCTTCATCGCCAATCACTTAGCGGAAGGTTGGGCCTCCCGCTCGCGATCAGGTTTCCGAAAAGTAGCTCTGCAGGGTCCGAACCTCAAGGTCCCCGCCCAGATAGGCGTGGATGCCCTGCGCGGCCGCCACGGCCCCGGAAAGAGTGGTGTAATACGGCACTTTATGCAAGAGGGCCGCGCGCCGCAGAGAACGGCTGTCGGCGAGCGCCTGCGGGCCTTCGGTGGTGTTGAAGACGAGCTGGACCTCGCCATTGGTGATGGCGTCGACGATGTGCGGCCGGCCCTCCAGCACCTTGTTCACCTTCTCGGTCGGGATGCCCTGGTCGGTCAGGAAGCGGGCCGTGCCCGATGTCGCCAGCACCTTGAAGCCGAGCGAATGCAGCTCGCGAACGGCCTCGGTGATGCGCGTCTTGTCGCTCTCGCGAACCGAGACGAACACCGTACCCTTGCGCGGCACTCGTGTGCCGCCGCCGAGCTGGCTCTTGGCGAACGCCACCGCGAAGGAGCGATCGATGCCCATGACCTCGCCGGTCGAGCGCATCTCGGGGCCGAGCACGGTATCGACGCCGGGGAAGCGGGCGAACGGAAACACCGATTCCTTCACGCCGACATGGTCGAATTTCGCCTTCTTCAGCTTGAAATCGGCAAGCTTCTCGCCGGCCATGATACGCGCCGCGATCTTCGCGACCGGCGTACCGACCACCTTGGCGACAAAGGGCACGGTGCGCGAGGCGCGCGGATTGACTTCGAGCACGTAGATCTCGCCGTCCTTGATGGCGTATTGCACATTCATGAGGCCGACGACGTCGAGGCCGAGCGCCAGCTCGCGGGTCTGCCGCTCCAGCTCCTCGATCATTTTGTCGTCCAGCGAGTGCGGGGGCAACGAGCAGGCGCTGTCGCCGGAATGGATGCCGGCTTCCTCGATGTGCTCCATGATGCCGACGATGAAGGTGTCCTTGCCGTCGCAGAGGCAGTCAACGTCGATCTCGGTCGCATCGGACAGATAGCGGTCGAACAGCAGCGGGTTTTTGCCGAGGACGGTGTTGATCTGGCCGGTCTTGTCGTTCGGGTAGCGCGCCTTGACGTCCCCCGGCACCAGCTCCGGCAGCGTGCCGAGCAGGTAATCGCTGAGCTGGTTCTCCTCGCGGATGATTTGCATCGCGCGGCCGCCGAGCACGTAGGACGGGCGCACCACCAGCGGCAGGCCGAGATCGGTCGCGACCAGGCGCGCTTGCTCGACCGAATAGGCGATGCCGTTCTTGGGCTGCTTCAGCCGCAGCTTGTCGAGCACCCGCTTGAAGCGGTCGCGGTCTTCCGCAAGGTCGATGGCGTCGGGCGAGGTGCCGAGGATCGGCACTTCGGCGGCTTCCAGCGCGCGCGCGAGCTTGAGCGGGGTCTGGCCGCCGAACTGCACGATTACGCCGTGCAGCGTGCCGTTCGTGCGTTCCTTTGCGATGATCTCCAGCACGTCCTCGGCGGTGAGCGGCTCGAAATAGAGCCGGTCCGCAGTGTCGTAGTCGGTCGACACCGTCTCCGGGTTGCAGTTGACCATGATGGATTCGTAGCCGGCGTCGTGCAGCGCGAAGCAGGCGTGACAGCAGCAATAGTCGAATTCAATGCCCTGGCCGATTCGGTTCGGGCCGCCGCCGAGGATGATGACCTTCTTCTTGTCGGACGGCGAGCTCTCGTCCGCAGGCGCGCCCGCGAACGGCGCCTCATAGGTCGAGTACATGTAGGCCGTGGGCGAAGCGAACTCGGCCGCACAGGTGTCGATGCGCTTGTAGACGGGGCGAACGCCGAGCGCGTGGCGCTTCGCCGTGACTTCCGCCTCCGTCGTCTCCGCGATCACCGCAAGCCGGGCATCGGAGAAGCCCATGGCCTTGAGCGTGCGCATGCCGAAGGCGTTGCCCGGCAGGCCGTTCTTGCGGACCTTCGCTTCCATGTCGACGATGCCGCGCATCTCGCTGAGGAACCACGGATCGATCTTGCAGGAATTGAAGATCTCCTCGTCCGACCAGCCGAGCCGCATCGCCTGCGCGACCTGGAGCAGCCGGTTCGGTGTCGGCGTGCCGAGCGCGGCGCGGATCGCATTCTTGTCATCGTCGCGGCCGAGACCTTCGATCTCGATCTCGTCGAGTCCGGTGAGGCCGGTCTCGAGCCCGCGCAAGGCCTTCTGAAGGCTTTCCTGGAAGGTGCGGCCGATCGCCATGACTTCGCCGACCGACTTCATCGACGTGGTCAGCGTGGTGGAGGCGCCGGGGAATTTCTCGAAGGCGAAACGCGGCACCTTGGTGACGACGTAGTCGATCGTCGGCTCGAATGAGGCCGGCGTGGCGCCGCCGGTGATGTCGTTGGCGATTTCGTCGAGCGTGTAGCCGACCGCAAGCTTGGCGGCGACCTTTGCGATCGGAAAGCCGGTGGCTTTCGAAGCCAGGGCGGAGGAACGCGACACGCGCGGATTCATCTCGATGACGACCATGCGGCCGTCTTCGGGATTGACGCCGAACTGCACGTTGGAGCCGCCGGTCTCGACGCCGATCTCGCGCAGCACCGCCAGCGAGGCGTCGCGCATGATCTGGTATTCCTTGTCGGTCAGCGTCAGCGCCGGCGCCACCGTGATGGAATCGCCGGTGTGCACGCCCATCGGATCGAGGTTCTCGATCGAGCAGACGATGATGCAATTGTCTTTCTTGTCGCGCACCACCTCCATCTCGTACTCTTTCCAGCCGAGCACGGATTCTTCGATCAGCACTTCGTTGGTGGGAGACGCATCCAGGCCGCGCTCGATGATATCGAGGAACTCTTCCTTGTTGTAGGCAATGCCGCCGCCGGTGCCGCCCATGGTGAAGGACGGGCGGATGATCGCGGGCAGGCCGATCTCGGACAGCGCCATCAGCGCCTGGCCGAGCGCATATTCCTGATAGCGCTTGCGGCGGTCGCTCTCGCCGAGCGTCCACTGCCGCTCGAGTTCTTCGAGCGCAGCGCCCGATGCCTTTGCGCGATCGGCCTGGTACTTGTCGCGGAAGGACTTCTTCAGGGCGGAGGCGTTGGCGAGCCGCGACTTCGGCGTCTCGAGCCCGATCTTGGTCATGGCCTCGCGGAACAGCTGGCGGTCCTCGGCCTTGTCGATCGCGTCCGCGGTGGCGCCGATCATCTCGACGTCGAACTTGTCGAGCGTGCCTTGCTGGCGCAGCGACAGCGCGCAGTTCAGCGCGGTCTGTCCGCCCATGGTCGGCAGCAGCGCGAAGCCGCCGGGAATGACGTGACGTTCTTTCTCGATGATTTTCGCGACGATCTCGGGCGTGATCGGCTCGATATAGGTCGCATCGGCCAATTCCGGGTCGGTCATGATGGTGGCCGGATTGGAATTGACGAGGACGATGCGATAGCCCTCTTCCTTCAGCGTCTTCACCGCCTGGGTGCCCGAATAGTCGAACTCGCAGGCCTGGCCGATCACGATGGGACCGGCGCCGATGATCAGGATGGTGGTGATGTCTGTACGTTTGGGCATCAACTCTCGCCGAAGTGGAATTTGGGCACAAAAAAAGGGCGCGCCTGCTGCGCGTCCCTTTGGCCGAGAGCGCGTTGGTCCCCCTCGCGCGCGGGGTGGGTCTTAGACCAGTTTTCAGGGCGGCGAAACCCCGAAAAACGCCCATCAACCGGCAATTTTGACGGGTTTTGGCCGGGCCTGCCAGCCGCGGGCGAGATGGACCAGAAGAGCCGCCGAAACGCTCAATCCGCCGACCCAGCCCAGATCCGCCGGGCTCCACGCCGCAAGCACGGCGCCGCCCAAGGCTCCGCCGATCGCAAAGCCGAGATACATGGCCGAGGCGTTGAGCGAGAGCGCGATCATCGAGGCCTGCGGCTCAATCCGGATGATGCTGGCGACCTGGGCCGGGTAGAACGCCCATCCCGAGATGCCCCAGAGGAAGATCGCGCCCAGCACCGCATAACGCGCCTGTCCCGGCATCAGCTTCAGGACCAGCGAATGCAGGATCAGCGCGCTGGCCATGCCGGCAAGCCCGAGACCTGCTGTGGCGAGCGTGCCGAGCCGGTCGGCCAGGACGCCGCCGAGCATGTTGCCGATCGCGGCCGCGCCGCCGAACACCAGCAGCGCGAGGCTGATCTGCGAGGCGTCGAATCCAAGGCCGTGCAGCGGGACCGCGAAATAGGTAAACACGGTGAAGCCGCCGAGCGCCCATAAAATCGTGATCAGAAGCGCGACCAGGACATTGCGGTGACGCGCCACCGCCAGCCGATCGCTGAGCGAGGCTGTGTTGCGCGGCAGGCCGCGGGGCAGGCCGAGCAGGAGGCCGGCGAGCGCAACGGCGCCGATCAGGGCGACCATGGCAAAGGTCGCGCGCCAGCCGAGTAGGCTGCCGACGAGATTGCCGAGGGGAACGCCGATGACGGTCGCAACCGTGAGGCCTGAGGTGACGAGCGCCACCGCGCGGCCGCGCCGCTCCGGCGCGGCGACGGCCACGGATACGGCCAGCGCGGTCGGCATGCACAGCCCGGAGCCTAACGCCATCAGCATGCGCGAGGCCAGCAACAGGGCGTAATTCGACGCCACCATGGCCGCGAGGTTTCCGGCAATGAAAGTCGATAGCGCCAGGGCCAGCACGGTGCGGCGGTCGATATTGTTCAGCGTCACCGCCAGGATCGGCGAGCCGACCGCGTAGGTGAGGGCGTAGGCCGTGACCAACTGGCCGGCGGCGGGGACGGAAATCGCCAGGTCGGTTGCGATAGACGGCAAAAGCCCAGCAATGACAAAGCCTTCCGTGCCGATCGCAAAGGCCGCCCAGGCCAGCCAGAATACGCTCATCAGGAAAATCCCTATGTTCAACGTTTATTGAACTATGGGTGGGACCGGGTCGCGAGTCAATTGGTTCAAGAACTATTGAACATTGAGGCCATTTCGCTATGATCTCAGACCATGAGCCGCACGCCTCCTCACCCCACCCGCGAGCAGATCGAACTGCCGATGGTCCTGGATTGCCTGAGCGATCCGATCAGATTGGCGATTGTGTATCAGCTCGCCCAGCAGGAACCTGTCAGCGGCGAGCTGTGCTGCGGCGACTTCAACGCGCTCAGCGGCAAGTCGAATCTTGCCTATCACTTCGCCAAGCTACGCGAATGCGGCCTGATGCAGACCCGCGTCGCCGGCACCAACCGGTTCGTGCGGCTGCGCCGCGCGGATCTGGACGCACGCTTTCCGGGCCTGCTCGATGCAGTCATCACGTCCGCGGCAAAGGATGCCGACCGGCTGCGGCTGCTGTCGGAGCACGATCTGGTTGAGGCTGATTGAGGATTGGGCGGCCAGTCCGTCTTCGCTTGCGCTTCGCTCCAGCTACGCCGGACACGCTTCGCCCCTTCGGGTCTCGCGTGGCTGCGCCACGCGTAGCCCCGCAGGGGCGAAGCGTGGAGACCCGGCCTGGATTTGAACCAGGATAAAGAGCGATGCATCGCCCTCGCGTAGACACTTCCGCCACCGGGCCGCGGCGATCATTACTGATCGGGGTGCGACAAGCCACCTCAGGCAGACGTTATGCTTAACGAACTCAGGAAGCTTACCGAATCCGAGAGGTTTACCGAACTAATGGCGGCCGCGCGACGAACGTCATGCGCCAGCTATTGTGGCCGATATTGCGGTGAGCGCGCTGGACCGTGAAGCCGGCGGTCTTGAGCTTGGCGGTGATCTCCTCCTCACTGTAGCGCTGCAGCCCGATGCGCGTGCGCAGCTGACGGTAATCCGACAATGCGGTGCTGATCAGCCCGATCAGCGCATCTTTCAAAAAGCCGTGACGAAGGCCGAAGCTGAGTAGCGCTGTGACGTCCCTGAACATGCCGACATTGGGCTGGAGGATGTCGCCGAGCACCAGCTTGCCGGAGGGCTTCAGGATGCGGCGGAAGTTGAGGAGCGCTGCGTCGAGCTCGTCCGGCGCCATGTATTGCGCGACCGAGTTCATCACGACGAGATCGATCGACTGCTCCTGCATGTTGTGGACGTCATCGAGCGAGCGGACGCGGATTTTCGTGTTCGGGGCAAACCGCGCGATCAACCGGCCGCGCACGCCGGGCGCGGGCTCGGCGAGGATCAGCTTGCCGCAGACAGCCGCGACCTGGCTCGCCGACAGCGCCTCGCCGCAGGCATAGTCGAGCACGGTCGCCTCGGGCGAAGAAATGTAGCCGATGATGTCCCGCGCGATGATCTGGAAGTGCAAGTCGCGATGCAGCTTGCTGACATAGATCGTGTGCGTCGAGTCGTAGTAATCGATCCAATCGTCCATGGTCGTCGAGGTCCCCGGCCAAACGGTTCCGCTGAAGGAACCGGCGCTGCCCGCCTGCGTTAGGGGTGCGGCGGCGCGCCGTCAATGTTTGCGTCCTAACAGGAAGGTTTCCCGTGAGCAAAGCCCCACAAAAGGTCTCGCCCGACCTCGATACACCCACCGATCTGTCGTCCCAGGCGGTCAACAAGGTTTCGGAGGCGCTCAACGTGCTTCTGGCCGACGCGTTCGCGCTGTATCTGAAGACCAAGAATTTCCACTGGCACATCAGCGGCCGGCATTTCCGCGATTATCATCTGCTGCTTGACGAGCAGTCCGACCAGATCTTCGCCACCACCGACCAGCTCGCCGAGCGCGTCCGCAAGATCGGCGGCGTCACGCTGAAGTCGATCGGGCAGATCGCCAAGCTTCAGACCATCAAGGACAACAATGAAGACTATGTCCCGCCGCGCGAGATGCTGCGCGAGTTGATGCAGGACAACAAGCATGTCGCCGCCGCAATGCGCAAGGCACACGAGGTCTGCGACGACGCCGGTGACGTCGCCAGCGCCAGCATCCTCGAAAACTTCATCGACGAGACCGAACGCCGTACCTGGTTCCTGTTCGAAGCCACAAGACAGGAAGGTGCGAACGAGGCGTAGGTGACGCTGTCGTAGGGTGGGCAAAGGCGCGCTCTTCGCGCGCCGTGCCCACCATCTATCCGCAGTTCAAACTGTTTGGTGGGCACGCTTCGCTTTGCCCACCCTACTGCACCGTCTTTGTAGCTACCGCCACAACCGCATCAACGCCCCATCCTTCCCCGTCACCGGATCGGCCGGCGGCAGCGCGACGTTTGGAATCGTCTTCAGCGCTTTCGCGTGGTTCTCCGGCGTTGCGCGGGTGATCTCCATCTTCGCACCCGGCGGATAAGCGCCGATCACGCAGAAATCCTCGCTCGCCTTGATGCGCTGGTGACCTGTGCCGGCGGGCAGGATCGCGACGTCGCCGGCCTTGATCTCCAGCTCCTGGCCATGGTCGCCGCCGAAGCGGACGCGCGCGCTGCCACGCGCAACGCCGAGCACCTCGTGCACCGTCGCGTGATAATGCAGATAGTCGAAGACGCCATTGCGCCACGTGCCGCCCCAGCCGTTCGCTTCGAACAAGCGTTCGATCGTCTCTTCCGGCTGTCTGGAATCGAGCTTCACCGCGGCCTGGTAGACCAGGAAGGGAAGGATATTGTTCGGCACGAGCCCGTCATCCTCAAACACGATGGCGAGCGGCTCGGCATTGTCGCGGACGACGGACATAAGGGGCTCCTGCGTGAGCGTAGCAGGGATCAACGAAGGGAGCTAAGCGGCGTTCCTTTCACGAAAAAAGCCCGGGACCAGGCCTGGGCTCTTTGTCATGACGTTAATTGCGAAAGAGCGCGCGCGCCTTACGCGCTCTTGTTCTGCCGCATCAGATCCGCAAAACGCTGGAACAGATAGTGCGAGTCGCGCGGACCCGGCGAGGCCTCGGGGTGGTACTGCACCGAGAACACCGGCTTGCCGTCGAGCTGGATGCCGCAATTGGAGCCGTCGAACAGCGAGATGTGGGTCTGCGTCGCGCCGGTCGGCAGGGTGCTCTCGTCCACGGCAAAGCCGTGGTTCATCGAGGTGATCTCGACCTTGCCGGTGGTCTCGTCCTTCACGGGATGATTGGCGCCGTGATGGCCCTGGTGCATCTTCTTGGTCTTGGCGCCGACGGCGAGGCCGAGCATCTGATGGCCGAGACAAATTCCGAATGTCGGCGTGCCCGACTTGATCACGTCCTGGATCACGGGCACGGCATATTTGCCGGTCGCGGCCGGATCGCCGGGACCGTTCGACAGGAACACGCCGTCCGGTTTCATCGCCAGGATGTCCTCGGATGACGTCGTTGCCGGCACCACCGTGACCTTGCAGCCGACGCCGGCGAGCAGGCGCAGAATGTTGCGCTTGATGCCGTAATCGATGGCGACCACGTTGAACTCAGGCTTGTCCTGACGGCCAAAGCCCTTGTCCCAGAGCCAGGGCGTTTCGTCCCATGTGAAACGCTGGCCGGAGGTGACCATCGGAACGAGGTCCATGCCCTCGAGCCCCGGCCATTCGCGCGCTTCTTCCTTCAGGCCGTGCAGGTCGAACTCGCCATCCCTGGCGTGTGCGATCACGGCGTTGGGCATGCCCTTGTTGCGGATCAGCGCGGTCAGCGCGCGGGTGTCGATGCCGGACAGGCCGATGATGCCGCGGGCCTTCAGCCACTGGTCGAGGTGCTTGGTGGCGCGGTAGTTCGAGGGATCGGTGATCGCGGTGCGCAGGATCACGCCGCGCGCGCCGGGCGTCGCGGCCATGTTCACCGTCTCGATGTCGTCGTCATTGGTGCCGACATTGCCGATATGCGGGAACGTGAAGGTGATGAGCTGGCCGGCATAGGAGGGATCGGTGAGGATCTCCTCGTAGCCGGTCATCGCGGTGTTGAAGCAGACCTCGCCGACGGCTTGGCCTTCGGCGCCGAGGCCAAAGCCTTCCAGCACCGTGCCATCGGCAAGCACCAACAGCGCGGTCGGTTTGTGGTCCGGCCAGGCGTGATCGTTATCATGTTGTGTCATGAGCCCGGTTCATAGTCCCCGCGGGCGCCGGCGTCAAAGCGGAGATGCGCCGATTCACATGCGTTTTTGCATATTTGACAGGTCGCCTTGGGCCCCTAAGCTCCGCAGCATAATTTCCGACCAATTCCGGGGCTTGGGAGGCAACAATGGACCAGACGACACCGATTCTGCTGGTTCCGGGATTAGCCTCCTCGGCCCGGATCTATGCGCCGGTCATCCCGGCGCTGTGGCGGTTCGGCCCGGTGATGGTCGCCAACCATATTCGCGATGACAACATGGCGGCGATCGCCCGGCGGGTGCTGAGCGAGGCGCCGCCGCGCTTCGCGCTCGCCGGCCATTCCATGGGCGGCTATATCGCGCTCGAGATCATGCGCCAGGCGCCCGAGCGGGTGGCCAGGCTGGCATTGATCAACACTCAGGCGCGGCCCGACACGGAGGAGGCGACCGCGCGCCGCCGTGGCCTGATGGAGCGGGCTAGGCGCGGCGAGCTGCGTGCCGCGCGCGAGGAGATGTTTCCCGAACTGGTGCATCCGTCGCGCCGCGACGATGCCGGTATTCGCCAGCTCGTGCATGAGCAGGGCGAGGACGTCGGCGTCGAAGGCTATCTGCGACAGCAGACCGCGATCATCGCGCGGGTGGATTCACGGCCGACGCTTGCGACGATCAAATGCCCGACATTGGTGCTGACGGGCGATGCGGACAACACGATTCCCAACGCACTCTCGAAGGAGATGGCGGAGGGCATTGCCGGTGCAAGGCTCGTCGTTTTGGAGGATTGCGGACACCTGCCGCAGCCGGAGCAGCCCGCGGCGACGGTACGCGCGCTGGTCGAATGGCTGGGCCCCCCGGTTGTCTCAGGGCCGCGAACGGCCTAGATCAGGCCTCGGATATGCTAGGGGAGCACGATCATGCTGCGCGACGACATCAACAATGCGGTCAAGGAGGCCATGAAGGCCAAGGAAGAGCGCAAGCTGTCCACGCTGCGCATGGTCAATTCGACCATCAAGAACGCCGACATCGAGGCGCGCGGCAGCGGCAAGCCGCCGCTCTCGGACGCGGACCTGCTCGGCGTGTTTCAGAAGATGATCAAGCAGCGCCAGGAATCGGTCGAGCTCTACGAGAAGGGCGGCCGTGCCGAGCTCGCGGCGCAGGAGCGCGAGGAGATCGCGGTGATCTCGGCGTATCTGCCGAAGCAGATGTCGGACGACGACGTCAAGAAGGCGATCTCGGATGCCATCGCCGAGACCGGCGCCGCCGGCATGAAGGACATGGGCAAGGTGATCGCCGTGCTGAAGACGAAGTACGCCGGCCAGATGGATTTCGGCAAGGCTTCCGGTTTGGTGAAGGCTGCTCTGACGGGCTAGTTCTTGCCCTCTCCCCTTGTGGGAGAGGGGGGATCGCCGCGTAGCGGCGAGACGGGTGAGGGGGCTCGCTCCGCGTGTGCCACTCTCACGACAAGAATTTGCCGACAGAAACCCCTCATCCGGCGCTTCGCGCCACCTTCTCCCACAAGGAAGAAGGGTGCACCTTTGATGCGGCGCCCGTTCGGTCTACTCTCTCCCGATAGACAAATCGGGAGCAACCGATGACTGCCATCAAGCCGTTTCGCATCGCCATCAGCGACGACATTCTCACCGACCTCAAATCGCGCCTCGCCCGCACGCGCTGGCCGGAGGCGGAGCTGGTCGACGACTGGAGCCAAGGTGCGCCGCTGAAATGGATCCAGGAGATCTGCGCCTATTGGGCCGATGGCTATGACTGGCGCGCGCGCGAGGCAAAACTCAACCGCTTCGAGCAGTTCACCACCGAGATCGACGGGCTCGACATCCACTTCCTGCATGCGCGCTCGAAGGAGCCGTCGGCGCTGCCGCTGATCATCACCCATGGCTGGCCCGGCTCGATCGTCGAATTCCAGAAGGTGATCGCGCCGCTGGTCGATCCTGTCGCGCATGGCGGCAATCCCGCCGATGCTTTCCACGTCGTCTGTCCGTCGCTGCCGGGCTTTGGGTTCTCCGGCAAGCCGAACACCACCGGCTGGGGCGTCGATCGTATCGCCGCGACCTGGGCCAAGCTGATGGACCGGCTCGGCTATATCAGTTATGGCGCGCAGGGCGGCGACTGGGGCTCGGCGGTGACGACCTCGCTTGGCATGCAGGATGACGAGCATTGCACCGGCATCCACATCACGCTCGCCTTCAACGCCGCGCCGAAGGTCGAGGGCGAACCGACACCGGAAGAGAAACGCGCGCTCGCCGGCCTCAAGCATTATGTCGACCTCGACTCCGGCTATTCGAAGCAGCAATCGACGCGGCCGCAGACACTCGGTTACGCTCTGACCGATTCGCCGAGCGGACAGGCGGCCTGGATTTTGGAAAAATTCTGGGCCTGGACCGATTGCAACGGTCATCCCGAAAACATCTTCACCAAGGACGAACTGCTCGACAACGTCATGCTCTATTGGGCGACGGAGACGGCGACCTCGTCTGCGCGGCTCTATTGGGAAAGCTTCGGCAAGCGCCGGACCTCGCCCGTCGTCAAGGTGCCGACGGGCGTGGCTGTCTTCCCCAAGGAGATCATCACGCCGGTGCGGCGCTGGATGGAGCCGAACTTTCACAACATCACGCATTGGAGCGAGATGGAGAAGGGAGGCCATTTCGCCGCATTCGAGCAGCCGGAGCTGTATGTCGGCGAGGTCAGAAAGTTCTTCCGGACGGTGCGCTGAGACGCATTCTCCGTCAGGCCCGGGCTTGTCCCGGGCATCCACGTCCTTAAACTCAGGTCAAACAAGAACGTGGATGGCCGGGACAAGTCCGGTCAAGACGACGCTGCCGGGAAACGACCATGCTCACTGAAGCCAACACCTATGACGAACTCTACAGCAATTTCCACTGGGAGATCCCGGCGCGCTTCAACCTGGCGGAGGCTTGCTGCGATCGCCACGCCGACGGCACCGGCCGGCTCGCGTTGGTCTATGTCGACGAGAACGGCGCCATCACGCGCACATCCTTTGACGAAGTTGCGGAGATGTCGCGCCGCTTCGCCAATGTGCTGAAGGCAGATGGTCTTGCCCGCGGCGACCGCGTCTCGGTGTTCCTGTCGCAGTCGCTGGAGCTGCCGATCGCGCACATGGCCGCGTTCCGTTCGGCGATGATCTCCATTCCGCTGTTCGCGCTGTTCGGCGAAGACGCGCTGGAATTCCGTCTGTCGAACTCGCAGGCCAAGGCGATCGTCACCGACAAGGCGGGCTGGGAGAAGCTTTCGAAGATTCGCGACCGTCTGCCGGAGCTGAAGAATGTCTACATCGTTGGCGAACGAACGCCGGCGGGCACGACATCGTTCTGGAATTCGGTCAAGGCTGCATCGCCCGACTTCAGGCTGGTGGACACGTCTGCTGACGATCCCGCGCTGATCATCTACACCTCGGGCACGACGGGCAATCCGAAGGGCGCGCTGCACGCACACCGCGTCGTGCTCGGGCATCTCCCCAATGTCGAGATGTGCCACAACTTCCTGCCGCGCCCCGGCGATCTGATGTGGACGCCGGCGGATTGGGCCTGGATCGGTGGCCTCATCAACGGCCTGTTCGCGTTCTGGTATCACGGCATTCCGCTGGTCGGCCACCGCGCGCGAAAATTTGAGCCGCAAGCGGCGATGCAGATGATGGCCGATCTCGGCGTGCGCAATGTCTTCCTGCCGCCGACCGCGCTGAAGCTGATGCGGCAGGCCGGCGTGACGCATTCCGGAGTCAAGCTGCGCAGCATCTTTACCGGCGGCGAGTCCCTCGGCGGCGAGCTGCTCGGCTGGGTGCGCGAGACTTTCGGCGTCGACGCGCACGAGGTGTTTGGCCAGACCGAATGCAATCTCGTGATCGGCAGCAACGCGAATCTGTTTTCGATCCGCCCCGGTTCGATGGGCAAGGCGACGCCGGGTTTCGATGTTCGCATCGTCAACGACAGAGGCGAGGAGCAGCCACGTGGCCAGCGCGGCATCATCGGCGTGCGCCAACCCTGTCCTTGCACGATGCTGGAATACTGGCGCAATCCGGAGGCGACGGCGAAGAAATATGCTGGCGAGTTCCTGCTCACCGGCGATCTCGGCGTGCAGGACGAGGACGGTTACTTCTGGTACGTGAGCCGCGAGGACGACGTCATCACCACCGCCGGTTATCGCGTCGGTCCTTCCGAGATCGAGCACACGCTGATGAAGCACCCGGCGGTGGCGATGGCGGCGGTGGTCGGCATTCCCGATCCGATCCGCACTGAATCGATCAAGGCCTGGATCGTGCTGCGCCCGGGCTTCGCCGCCGGCGACGCACTCGCGCGCGAGATCCAGGAGTTCGTCAAGGTGCAACTCGCCGCCCACGAATACCCGCGCTTCGTGGAGTTCGCGGAGACACTGCCGATGACCGCCACCGGAAAGGTGCTGCGGCGCGAGCTGCGAGCGCTCGGGTAGAGCACATCGTCATCTCACCGCTGCGGCGTCGACAGCGCGGATCGCAGCATCGCGGCGAGGTCTCGCCGCCGGAACGGCTTGGTCAGGATGCGGGCATCGCCGATCCCGTCGGGCGCCTTGACCGGATTTTGGCTGTAGCCGGAGGTGAAGAGCACCTTGAGCCCGGGCCGCAACTGGATTGCTTGCCTGGCAAGCTCCGGCCCGAACATGCCGCCGGGCATCACGACGTCGGTGAACAGCAGGTCGATGTCCGCGGACTGGCGCAACAAGTCGAGCGCCGCCGGGCCGCTTGCGGCCGTGATGACGCGGTAGCCGAGCGCCTTCAGCTCGCTTTCGACATAAGTCCGAACCATGTCGTCGTCCTCGACGACGAGAATGGTCTCGCTTCCTTCGCGCGTGACGATCCCTTCGGCGGGTGAGGCGTCCTCGTTTGGCGGTGCCGCCAAGCGGGGAAAGAACAGCCTGACGGTGCTGCCTTGTCTCGGTGCGGACTGCATCTGCACCAGCCCGCCGGACTGCCGAACAAACCCGTAGACCATGCTCAGGCCGAGCCCGGTCCCCTTGCCGACCTCCTTGGTGGTGAAGAACGGCTCGAACGCCCGGCTCGCCACCTCGGCAGTCATGCCGCTGCCGGTGTCGGTCACGGCCACCATGACATAGTCGCCCGGTCGCGGTTCGGCGTTGATGTCCAAGTCGGATTCACCGAGCGACACGTTGCGCGCCTCGATGGTCAGCCTGCCGCCCAACTGCATGACATCGCGCGCGTTGAGCACGAGATTGAGCAGGGCCGTCGTCAGCTGGCCGGGATCGACGCTGGTCAACCCCACATCCGGTTCGAGCACGAAAGCGCATTCGATGTGCTCGCCCAGCGGCCGGCGCAACAACGCCTCCATCTCCTGAATCTTCTCGCTAATGTCGATGTCTCGCGGCCTCAGGGGCTGCTTGCGCGCGAAGGCGAGCAGGCTCCGCGTCAGGTCGGAGCCGCGCTCGGCGGCTGTCGCGATGTCGCCGGCGATCCGGTGCAACTCCTTGTTCCCCGCCAGCCTGTCGGCAAGGTGCTCCGAATTGCCGAGAATGACGGTGAGGAGGTTGTTGAAGTCATGCGCCACGCCGCCGGTGAGCTGGCCCATGGCCTCCATTTTCTGGGATTGGCTGAGCTTCTGGTTGAGGTCCGCGATGGCCGCGCGTTGCTGCTCGAGCGACTCGGCGGTGCCGTTGAGCAGGGTCATCAATCCGCCCAGCTCGCCGCGCGGATGGGGTGGAGGAATTCGCGCGCTGAGATCGCCGAGCCCGAGTCGCTTCGCCATGTTGGCGAGTCGCCCGACCTGGCGCCCGACGCTCACGGTTGCGAGGATCCATACGCCGGCCAGCAACAGCAGCAAGGCCACCGCGAGGATCGCCATGTCCTCGTAGAGCCGGCGATTCGCCGCCGCGACCAGTCCGTCCTTGGAGCGTCCGACCAAGATGAAGAGGCCGGCATCACGGATCGAAGGCGAGTGGGCGACGGCCCAGACCTGCGTGCGGCCGTCGCGATCGGTCACTTCCTGAAATGCCTTTTGATCGGGAGCCGTCGCGAAGCGGAGCAGGTCGGATCCCGCAATCGACGCGCCCACGGGCGCGGTCCAGCCGGCTATCGAGGGGGCGACGAGAACGGTGCCCTTAGCGTCGATGAGCAGGACATCCTTCTCGGCGAGCAGCCGCTTGTGGTGATACTCGGCGAATTTACGCAGGTTGAACGAGGCGAGCAGCACCAGCTTCAGCGCGCCCGCCTCCGATCGCACCGGATATGCGATCTGGAGCACCGATATTCCGGTCAGCCGGCCGAATACCGGCTCCACCACGACGCTGCGCGAGACCAGGGCCTGCTTGAAATAGGCGCGATCCCTCAGATCAAGGGTGCGGTTGGTCCGCAGCGAGTCGCAGAACAGGCTGCCGTCCGGGTCGATGGTCAGGATTCCCGTGAACTGAGGGTATTCCTCGCGCACGTCCGATAGAAACGCCGAGCACGCCGCCTTGTCGCGCGTGTCGAGGTCGCGCGCGCGGGCCAGACCGTAGTGAAGCTGCGCGGTTCCTTGAATCTTCTCACTCAGATCGCTGGCAATGTCGTCGGCCGAGGCCGCCAGATTGGCCAGGGCGGCGTTGATTTCACTGCTCCGGTTCTGCACGAAACGGAGCCCGACGAGGCTCGCCGGCACCAGCATGGCCGCGATGACGAGCATCAGTAGCCGGGTACGCAAGCTCATCGGTCGGACGGTCCAATCTGGTCATCGCGCGCTCGTTCAAGGACCCAATTTGCGGCACCACCCTCCGCTCAGTCCATAGGCAACGGGCCGAAAAAGTCCTCGACGAGGAAAGATTTCGAGCTAGTTGCAGCACGGATGAGCTTCTCGAAAGGAGCGCCGCCGATGGCGCGATGGCTTTCCCGGGTCTGCGCCGGCGGCCTCGGGATACCGTCGTCCGGCCGTCAACTCGCGCGTGCGCGCCGGCCGCGGGGACGCTAAGATCGAGGTCATCCGCGTGCGACGGAGATCGCACCGGCTAAGGAGGAGGGAGCTGATGTCCATTTCGGGCAAGGTCGATCCGGTGGTGCGTCCCGTCGCGGCGACCGACATCGCCGAGGCGCTGGTCGAGGGCCTGCGTGATTTCCAGGCGCTGCCGCTTTACGGCCTTTGCTTCGGCGCGCTCTACGCCGCCGGCGGCACTGCCATCATGCTGTGCTTCACTGCGTTCGGCATGGTCTATCTGATCTATCCGCTGGCCGCCGGCTTCGCGCTGCTCGGGCCATTCGTGGCGATCGGGCTCTATGAAGTCAGCCGCCGTCGCGAGCGCGGCGAGCCCGTCTCGCCCGGCGCGATCTGGTCGGCCGTGCGCGCGCGCGGCGAGATCGGCTGGATGGCCTTCGTCACGCTGTTCGTCTTCGTGGTCTGGATGTATCAGGTGCGGCTTCTGATCGCGCTGCTGCTTGGCCTGCATGCCTCGTTCTCGAGCCTGCAGGAGTTCATGACGGTGGTGCTGACCACGAACGAGGGCTTGCTGTTCCTCGGCATCGGCAACGCGGTCGGCGCGGTGCTGTCGCTGATCCTGTTTTCGCTGACCGTGGTGTCGTTTCCGCTGCTGCTCGACCGCGAGGTCGATTTCGTCACGGCGATGGTGACAAGCGTGCGCGCGGTCGTCGCCAGCCCGCTGCCGATGATTGGCTGGGCCGCGGTGATCGTGATGGTCCTGATCGTCTCGGCGCTGCCGTATTTTCTGGGGCTGGTGGTGACGCTGCCCGTGCTCGGGCACGCGACCTGGCATCTTTATCGGCGCATCGTGGTGCCGGTGGCGTAACAGCGAGCCGGACGCAACGGCAGCGAACTATTCGCCCGTTGCCAGCCGGCGCTCGCCTGATGAGGTCAGTTCGAGTTCACCGAGGCGCCTGACCGCATAACCGAGGTTGGTCAGCCGCTCGCCGTGCGCTTGCGGAATTTCGCCTTGCGCCTTGCCCTTGCCGATCTCGGCCAACGACGCAAATTCATCGGCGCTAAGCGTAACGCTGCTGTCTGTCATCAGGCAACCTCGTCGGTCCATACTTTGAAATTGAGCAGCTTATTCGGACCGAAGGTCTGGGTGATCGGGACGTCCGCGGCATCGCGTCCTTGCGCGATCAGCACGCGGCCGATCCGCGGCGTGTTGTTGCGGGGATCGAACATGTGCCAGCTTCCGCCGAGATAAGCCTCGAACCATCCGGCGAAATCTCCCACGGCCCAGGGCTTCGGCGTGCCGATGTCGCTGAGATAGCCGGTGCAGTAGCGCGCCGGGATGTTCATGCAGCGGCAGAACGCGATGGCAAGATGAGCATAGTCGCGGCACACACCCTTGCCTTCGTCGTAGACTTCCCGCGCCGTCTTGGTTGCGCGCGCGTGCTCATAGCCGAAGGCGATGTGACGATGAACGAAATCGCAGATGGCCTGGACCCGCGCCCAGCCGGGCGGCGTGTGCTCGAACAATTTCCATGCGATATCCGACAGGCGATCGGTCTCGCAGTAGCGACTGCCGAGCAGATAGACGAGCGTGTCGGTCGGCAGCGCCTCGACGGCGTGCTGAACTGCGTTCGGAAACGCCGGGTCGGGCAGGCCGCTGTCACTCACGACCCCATCGCCGGCAAGGCGAAAGGTGCCGGCCGGCGCTACGATGCGGCTGCACCAATTGCCGAAGAGGTCGCGATAGGGAGTGATCGGCACCGAGGGTCTGGTGGTCACCAGGTCGGGCACGATGACATCGGAGGCGCGGGTGAAGTGCGTGCCCAACACCATGATCATAGGCGTGGGCTGCGGGAATTCGTACAGCATCTCAAACCCGACGCGGAGCTTCATACGTTTTTCCCTTGGCTAAGCTCCCAACATGGCTACGAAGCGGCCGATCACAAGGCTTCGACGGCTTATTCGGTCGCGAACGGCAATTTGCGCTTCAAAAGCGCGGCACGGGCGAGAAAACGATAGCTAATTGCGGCGATTGCGCGCACGGTGCCGACAACGTCGGAAAGAACCTGTCGTCTCTGCGCATATGCAGCGCCACGACTATTCGCGCGACGTGAAGCGCCTCATTCCCTCGCACTGGCGGAGCCGACTCATCGCGACGTCGCAACAGCGGTCGTTGCGTATATTGCACGCTCCAGCGGTGAGGCGGACGCGGCACGCCCGTGCCGCGGACGCCAGAAGGTTTCACCGCGATTCTATCATGAGATCGAACGCCAACCGAAAGCACCCGATGCAAACTCAACCGATGCAAGCTCTCTCGCCACGGCACGTCAAGACAGAAGAAGCGCTCCGGCTCGGCGTCGAGTCGGGCTGGTACGCGATCAAGGTCAGCGGGACCTTTGTCTCGGGCCCGCACGTTTCGGAAGCAGATTGCAGTCGCAAGATCGACGAAATCAATCCGCCGGTGAAGAAGAAGCGGTGACGGCGCAGGGTTCGTCCGCTACGGCGTCTTGATCCCCATCGCCCTCAACGCTTCCAGCATCTGCGCCGGCGGCGCCATCTTGATCTGCGGCGCCTTGCCCGTTTCCAGCAGGCTCTTCAGCCCCGACAGGATTGCGGGCCAGCCGGTGCGGCCGCCGGAAAGGATGTCGTCGCTGAGCGGGCGGTCGTGACGTTCGCTCATGGTGAGGCGGACGGCCTCGCCGGCTTGTTCGATCTCATAAGTGACAAGCGTGGTGCCGAGCTTCGCGACGAGGTCGGGCCAGTTGACGTTCCACGTCACCGTCAGCCTGTTCGGCGGATCGTATTCGAATACATCGCCCGAGATGTGTTCCGACCCGTCAGGCGCGCGCACGATGAATTTGCCGCCGAGTCTGGGCTCCATCTCAACCGCAAAGCCGGAAAAGTATTTGCGGCTGAACTCGGCGGAGGTCAGCGCCTCCCACACCTGCTCCGGCGTCGCGGCGATGTAAATCGTGTAGACGGTGAGCGGCTTGAACTGATCGAGGTTCATTTTGCATCAAATCCCTTGTTGAGGGCTGCGCGCGGAATGGCCAGCACTTTGCCGCGTTCCAGCAGGCTCTTGAGGCCGGACAGGATCGCCGGCCAGCCGTTGGAAACGGCGCCGAGATATTTGCCGCCTTCGACGAAGCCGTCATGCAGCACGGTCAAACGCACGAGCGAGCCGAACGGTTCGATGGTGAACACGACGCGCGAGATCGGTTCGCCGCGCAGCTCTTCGTATTTCTGGTGCTTGAAGCTGTAGGACAACCGCCGCGGTGGATCGGCTTCTAGGATTTCGCCGGAATCGGTGGTCTCGCCGTCCAGCAGCAGCGCGAAAGGGGAGCCGATTTTCCAGTCGGACCTGACCTCGGCGCCAAACCAGTATTGCTTGCTGAACTCGCTTGATGTCAGCGCCTCCCACAGCCTCGTTGGCGTGGTCTCGATGTAGGTGACATAGACGAATTGCGGCTTACTCATCACGCTTCTCCAACTGGCGTTTCAACTCGCCGAGTGCGGCGAGCTTGCCGCGCTCGAATTTCTTGATCCAGCGCTCGCCGATCTGATGGATCGGAACCGGATTGAGATAGTGCAGCTTCTCGCGGCCGTGCCTGATGGTCGTGACCAGGTTGGCCTGTTCCAGAATCGCAAGGTGCTTGGTCACCGCCTGGCGCGTCATCGCGAGGCCTTCGCAGAGCTCGTTCAGCGTCTGGCCGTTCCTGGTGTGAAGCCTGTCGAGCAGCGACCGTCGTGACGCATCGGCGAGCGCTTTGAAGACCTCATCCATGGCGACGATAATAGGCAACCAAATGGTTGCCTGTCAAGGCGGTGATGCATCGTGCGCGGCTCGTGTTCCTGCAGACACCGGAGATGAAGACGTGGGAGCTGCGGCGCTGGACGGACATTGAGTGTCATGCATTAATGCCCAAACCGCTCTCAGCGAGTCCTCCCCATGATGTCTCTGCAAGCCTATCTCGCCTTCCTTGCCGCCTGCATTGCGCTGGCGCTGCTGCCGGGGCCGATCGTCACTCTCGTCATCGCCAACGGGCTGCGCCACGGCACGCGTGCGGCGCTGACCAATGTGGCCGGTGCGCAGGCCGGCCTCGCCATCGTCATCGGCATCGTCGCGGTCGGCCTGACCTCGCTGATGGCGACCATGGGCTACTGGTTCGACTGGGTGCGCTTTGCCGGCGCCGCCTATCTGGTTTGGCTCGGCATCAAGCTGATCTGGGCGCCGGTCGAGGGCGTCAATGTCGACCAGCCGCCGGCGCCGCCGCGCGGCGGATTCTTTCTGCAAGGTTTCCTGGTGCTGCTGTCGAACCCGAAGGTGCTGGTGTTCTTCGGCGCCTTCATCCCGCAGTTCATGGACATGAATCGCGACCACTTCCCGCAGGTCGCGCTGCTGGGTGCAACCTTCATGGTCACTGCGGTGATGACGGACGCGCTCTACGCCATCGCCGCGGGGCGGGCCCGAAAGTTCTTTTCGGCTCGCCGCACCCGCATGATGTCGCGCATCTCCGGCGGGTTCATGATCGGCGGCGGCATCTGGCTGGCGCTGACCAGGGCAAAATAACCGCCATCGGGCTAGTCGATAAGCCTCTCTGCCCGCAGCTCCAGCTCGATCTCCGCAAAAATCCTCGCCAGCCGCTCGGCCCATTGTTGCTGGCCGGACTGGTCCGCGATCAGATCCTGGCGGATCTCGATGCCGGTGTTGACGAGGCCGCGGGCTTCGCCGTGGACGGGGATGGTGTAGTCGGTGAGGTCGTTGACCGCGTAGGGCTCGTTGTCGCCGACGACGAGATCGCTCTCTCTGCTCAGATGTCTGAGCAACAGCTGCGGCAGCACGGTGTCGCGATTGTAGAGCGCGCCGATGTGCCAGGGGCGCGCGACGCCGGCGTAAACGGGGGTGAAGCTGTGCAGCGATACCAGCACTGTCGGCCGCTTGTCGTGCACGCGGCGGCCGATCGCGGCCTCGATACGGCGGTGATAGGGCTCGAAGATCTCGCGCCTGCGCGCTTTGCGTTCCTGCTCCGAAATTCCCTCGTTGCGCGGGATCGCGGTTGCTTCGGAAATCAGGGGGATAGAGCTCACGGCGCCGGGCGGGCGGTTGCAGTCGATCACCAGCCGCGAATAGCGCTGGGCGATCAGATGTGCGCCCAGCATCTCTGCGAGCCGGTCGGCGACCCCCGCAATGCCGATGTCCCAGGCGATATGCCGCGTCAGCTCGCCTCCCGCGACGCCGAGATCGCCGAGCGCACGCGGCAGGACCCGTCCGTAGTGGTCCGAGGTGAGCAGAAAAGGCGAGGTCCCTTGCGCATTCACCTCGTGCACTGGGGGGACGTCACCCTCGCTGAGGAGTTGATTGGTCGCCTCGATTGTGTCTAAAGCCATCCTGATTGCCTAATGAAACAGCAGTCACCCCGAAGAATCGGGCGGGATTGCTATAGATTGGTCCGCCCGACCTCACCATGATTGCCTGACGATGCCGCTGCTGACGATTCATCACAAGACCGAATATCGCTACACCCGCCCGGTGGCGTTCGGCGAACACAGGATCATGCTGCGTCCGCGCGACGGGCATGATCTGCGCGTGCTCGACTCCAGGCTCGAGATCTCGCCCGAGCCGATGTCGCTGCACTGGATCCACGACGTGTTCGGCAATTCCGTCGCGATCGCGAATTTCGACGAGCGCGCGGACACGCTGGTCTTCGATTGGCACGTCACCGTCGAGCACAATCCGGTCGAGGAGTTCGCGCTGACGCCGGACGACTCGGCCTATTTCTATCCGTTCGCGTATGATGACGAGGAATTTCCCGACCTCGTCCACTACATCACCCCGCAATACACCGATCCCGACGGCGAGATCGCGGAATGGGCGCGCGGCTTTCTCGACGAGGACGCGCCGACGCCGACCTTCAAGATCCTGAGCGGCATGACCCACGGCATCCGCGAGCGGTTCAAGTACCGCAAGCGCCACGAGCTGGGCACGCAGCATCCGCTCGACACCTTGCAGTCCGGTAGCGGAACCTGCCGCGACTACGCGCTGTTCATGATCGAGGCGCTGCGCCATCTCGGCATCGCCGCACGATTCGTCTCCGGCTACATCTTCCTGCCGGAGGATATCGAGCAGCGCCATGTCGGCGGTGGTTCGACGCATGCCTGGGTGCAGGTCTACCTGCCGAGCGCGGGCTGGATTGAATTCGATCCGACCAACGGCATCGTCGGCACCCGCGACCTCATCCGCGTCGCGGTCGCACGCGATCCGCGCCAGGCGATCCCGCTGCACGGCGTCTATATCGGCGCTGCGGGCGCGTTCGACGCCATGGACGTCACCATCAGGGTGGTGTCGGACGAGCAGCGCAGCGGTGAGAAAGTCGAGGCTGAGGCTTCGTAGATCTGCTGCGATTTGCACGCTGCCGATTGACGGTTATAGAAGGCCATGACCTCCGATCGTCTTTTCGTCTACGGCACGCTGATGCGCGGCTTCGACCATCCGATGGCGCGGTTGCTTGCGGGCCATGCGGATTTTCTGGGTGAAGCGACCTGCCGCGGCCGGCTCGTTCTGGTGAAGCATTATCCGGGGCTGCTGCTCTCCGATGTGCCGTCCGACCGCGTCCACGGCGAACTCTTTCACCTGGGCGTGCCCGACGAGCTGTTGCGCGAGCTCGACATGTACGAGGCCTGCGGCGAGGGCTTTCCGGCGCCGACCGAATATCGGCGCCAGCTGGTCGACGTGACAGGCCCGGACGGCGCGACGGCACCGGCCTGGACCTACATCTACAACTGGCCCGTCACCGATCTGCCGCGCATCGAATCCGGCCGCTTCCTCGATCACTAGGCCGACAGCACTTCCTTCACCGCGCGGACGTCGACCTCGCGCTCGACATAACTCCACTCCTCGGTCCGCCTCAGCATCGCAACCAGCTCCTCGAACAGCGAGGCGTGCGCGGGCGCGAATTCGAACCAGGTCAGAAAATCGAAGGGCCCGCCGAGGTCGCGGCAATGATAGAGCTGGCGCGCAATCGCAGGCAGGAAGCGCAGGCTGCTCGCGATGTGATGCGACTTGTCCTCGAAGATCCTGCGGCGCTCTTCCTGGGTCAGCTCCCACCAGGCCTGCGACTTGCGGATCGGGATCAGCGCCGCGCTGGTCGCTTCCAGCCGGCCGAGGCCGGCCTGCACGGCCGTGAGCTGCTGCTTCTCGGCGCGCTCGGTGTAGCGCAAGTTGCTCGCGGCGCCGACCAGCCGCCAGGCATTGCGCGAGGGCACCAGGGGCAATGCGATGGCCTCGCTGTCGGTGACCGACAGCGCCGGCATGAAGGCGAGGGGTTCGCCCGTCACAGGCGAAATCGAGGTGATGCGCCAACCCCCACTCTGGCCGCCTCGGAAGGTCCTGAACATCGCCCATGGAAGCGTGGAACCGAGGCGGGTTCAAGGCCCCTGGCAGTCGGGCTCACACTCCGCGGGCCCCGGGATGACCGAAGGGCTGTGAACAGCGCGTATAAGCCTGACAAACCTGACTTCTGGACGGGCCGTCCCTATATCCCTGATCCCTTCGCCCGACTCACACGGTTTCGCGTTACACAGAGCCCATGCGCTTCACGCCCCAATTCCTCGACGAGCTGCGTGCCAGGCTTTCGGTCTCCGAAGTCGTGGGCAAGCGCGTCAAGCTGAAGAAGGCGGGGCGGGAGTGGAAGGGGCTGTCGCCGTTCCAGCAGGAAAAGACGCCGTCCTTCTACGTCAACGACCAGAAGGGCTTTTACCACGACTTCTCCTCGGGCAAGCACGGCGACATCATCAGCTTCATGATGGAGACCGAGGGCCTGCCGTTCGCGGAGGCCGTGGAGCGACTCGCCAATATGGCGGGCCTGCCGCTGCCGGCGGTGACGCCGGATGCGGCGCGTCAGGAGCAGCGGCGCCGCTCGCTGCACGACGTGATGGATCTCGCGGCCAAGTTCTTTGCCGAGACGCTGGCCTCGCGCGTAGGCGCCAAGGCGCGGGGCTATCTCGCCGACCGTGCGATCTCGCCGGCGACGCAATTGCAGTTTCGGCTCGGCTATGCGCCACCAGATCGTTTCGCGCTGAAAGAGCATCTCGGTAAGCTCGGCGTCTCCGTCGACGACATGGTCGAGACCGGCATGCTGGTGGCCGGCAACTACATCCCCGTGCCCTATGACCGCTTCCGCGACCGCGTGATGTTTCCGATCACGGATTTGCGCGGCCGCGTCATCGCCTTCGGCGGCCGCGCGCTGGAGAAGGACGTTCCGGCCAAGTACCTGAATTCGCCGGAGACGCCGCTCTTCCACAAGGGCGACAATCTCTACAACCACCAGACGGCGCGCAAAGCCACCCATGACGGCAGCGCCCTGGTCGTGGTCGAGGGCTATGTCGACGTCATTGCCATGGTCACCGCGGGCTTTGCCGGCAGCGTGGCGCCGCTCGGCACCGCGCTTACCGAAAACCAGCTCGCGCTGCTCTGGAAGATGGCGGACGAGCCGATCCTCTGCTTCGATGGCGACCGCGCCGGCCAGAAGGCGGCGTATCGTGCCGCGGACCTCGCCTTGCCCTTCCTCGCGCCCGGCAAGAGTCTTCGTTTTGCGCTGCTGCCGGAAGGGCAGGACCCCGACGATCTCGTGCGCTCCGGCGGTCGCGGCGCGATCGAGGAGGTGATCGCGGCGGCGCGTCCGCTCGCCGAGATGATCTGGTCGCGCGAGCTCGAAGGCGGCAATTTCGCCACGCCCGAGCGCCGCGCCGCGCTGGAGGCGCGCATCAAGGAGCTCTCCAACGGCATCCGCGACGAGGTGGTGCGGCGCTATTACCGGCAGGATCTCGCCGAGCGGCTCCAGCGCGCCTTTGCCCCCGAAGGCGGACGCGGCGGCTTTGGTGGCGGCCGTGGCAATTTCCGCCCCGGCCCCGGTCGCCAGTTCCAGCCCCGCGGTGGGGGAGGCGCGAATCGATTCGGCGGTCAGGGATTTGGCGGCCGCCGCGGCCCGCCCGGTCCGATCCAGCTGCCCTCCGGGCCCTACCAGGCGGCGAGCGCGCAGCTCGCGGCAAGCCCGATCATGCGCGGCCAGCGCAGCGCCATCTCCCGCCGGGAGGCCCTGATCCTGCAGATCCTGATCAACCACCCCTGGCTGCTGCACGATCACCTCGAGGAGGTCGCGGCCCTGGAGCTCGCTCATCCCGAGGTCCATAAGCTCAGGGCCGGCATCATCGCCGCCTTTGCCAACGACCATCACCATTCGCCGGACCCCGGGGAGCTCGCCGAGAAGATGCGCAGCGACCTCGAGAAGGGCGGATTTTTGCAGGCCCTTCAAAGGGTTGAGGGCGGTATCACGACCGCGGCGGTGTGGGGCGCCCGCGAGGGCGCCGCACGGGACGACGTTCTCTCCACCTGGCATCAGCTGGTCGCCTTGCATCGGCAGTACCATTCACTACTTAGAGAGCTGAAAGACGCCGAGCTGGCCTTGGGGGAGGATCCCAGCGAGGCCAACATGGCGTGGCTGCGCGACGTCAAGGCTCGGATAGGCGAAGTCGATGGCACCGAGGCCCTGATCGAGGGTTTTGGCGAGCTGTCGGGCCGGTTCCAGAAGAGCGTGTGATGGAAAGAATCATGCGGACGGCCGGTGCCGGAACCGCTAAAAGACTCGCCAAATCCGAGGTTTGGCGGCAAAAACAGGGTTAATCGAGGCTTAACGGTCTTGTAGCACTTTGGCCACCAGGCGGCCGCAGGCAGAACAGACGCGTCAGGAATGAATCCGCGCAATTGCTGTTGGCACTACACCTGCATCCGCTGCGACAAAGAGGCTCTACGAAGCGTTAGGCAAATCCGGCGAGTGAAAGGTCGGGGGTGGCGACAAGAGGTCCGCGCCGCCCTTTCCGTGTCGAGATCTGACGAAGCGAGAGCATCGAGCAACAGGTTCAAGTGATTTCACGCGGGCGCGGCGAACGTCTGTGTGAAACGCGTTTAGGAGCAATGGATGGCCACCAAGGCAAAGACGCTGCAGGCGAAGGACAAGGAAAAAGACGACAAGGCAGCGGACGCGCCGGAGAAGGACTCCCAGGACGCGCCCTCGCCGTTGCTCGATCTGTCCGACGCGGCCGTGAAGAAGATGATCAAGCAGGCCAAGAAGCGCGGCTTCGTGACCTTCGATCAGCTCAACGAAGTTTTGCCGTCCGACCAGACCTCTCCCGAGCAGATCGAGGACATCATGTCCATGCTCTCGGACATGGGCATCAACGTCACCGAAGCCGACGATAGCGAAGGCGAGGAGGACAAGGACGAGGGCAGCGAGGACGAGACCGACAACGAACTCGTCGAAGTCACCCAGAAGGCCGTCACCGAGGTCAAGAAGAGCGAGCCGGGCGAGCGCACCGACGATCCCGTGCGCATGTATCTGCGCGAGATGGGCACCGTCGAGCTGCTGTCGCGCGAAGGCGAAATCGCGATTGCCAAGCGCATCGAGGCCGGCCGCGAGGCGATGATCGCAGGGCTGTGCGAAAGCCCGCTGACCTTCCAGGCCATCATCATCTGGCGCGACGAGCTCAACGAAGGAAAGATCTTCCTTCGTGACATCATCGATCTCGAAGCCACCTATGCCGGGCCCGATGCCAAGGCCGGCATGAACAATGCGATGATCGCCGGTCCGAACGGCGAGACCGGTGAAGCGACGGCCGAAGGCAGCCAGGCCACCGGTGCCGCGCCCGCGCATGTCGCCCCGCCCGCCGCACCGCCGGCGCCGACCCCGTTCCGCGCCGCGCCTGCGCCCGGCAATGCCGGCGACGCCGCGAAGGATCCGGCGGAGTCCGCCGCCGAAGCCGACATGGACGAGGACGACGAGTTCGAGAACCAGATGTCGCTTGCGGCGATCGAGGCCGAGCTCAAGCCGAAGGTCGTCGAGATCTTCGACAAGATCGCCGACAGCTACAAGAAGCTGCGCAAGCTGCAAGAGCAGGACATCCAGAACCAGCTCGAGAGCACCTCGCACGGCCCTTCGCTCTCGCCGCACCAGGAGCGCAAATACCGCAAGCTCAAGGACGAGATCATCGTCGAGGTGAAGTCGCTGCGCCTGAACCAGGCGCGTATCGACTCGCTGGTCGAGCAGCTCTACGACATCAACAAGCGCCTCGTCTCGCATGAGGGCCGCCTGATGCGCCTTGCCGACAGCCACGGCGTCGCGCGCGAGGACTTCCTGCGCAACTACACCGGCTCGGAGCTCGATCCGCGCTGGCTCAACCGTGTCTCGAAGCTGTCGGCCAAGGGCTGGAAGAACTTCGTCCATCACGAGAAGGACCGCATCAAGGACCTCCGCCACGAGGTGCATCAGCTCGCGGCGCTGACCGGCTTGGAGATCATCGAGTTCCGCAAGATCGTGCACTCGGTGCAGAAGGGCGAGCGCGAAGCCCGCCAGGCCAAGAAGGAGATGGTGGAAGCCAACCTCCGTCTCGTGATCTCGATCGCCAAGAAATACACCAACCGCGGCCTGCAGTTCCTTGACCTGATCCAGGAAGGCAACATCGGCCTGATGAAGGCGGTCGACAAGTTCGAGTACCGCCGCGGTTACAAGTTCTCGACCTACGCCACGTGGTGGATCCGGCAGGCGATCACCCGCTCGATCGCCGACCAGGCGCGCACCATCCGCATCCCCGTGCACATGATCGAGACGATCAACAAGATCGTTCGCACCTCGCGCCAGATGCTCAACGAGATCGGCCGCGAGCCGACCCCGGAAGAGCTGGCCGAGAAGCTCGGCATGCCGCTGGAGAAAGTGCGAAAAGTCCTCAAGATCGCCAAGGAGCCTTTGTCGCTGGAGACGCCGGTCGGTGACGAAGAGGATTCACACCTCGGCGATTTCATCGAGGACAAGAACGCGATCCTGCCGATCGACGCCGCGATCCAGTCGAACCTGCGCGAGACCACCACGCGCGTGCTGGCCTCGCTCACCCCGCGCGAAGAACGCGTGCTGCGCATGCGCTTCGGCATCGGCATGAACACCGACCACACGCTGGAAGAAGTCGGCCAGCAGTTCTCGGTGACGAGAGAGCGTATTCGCCAGATCGAGGCGAAGGCCCTGCGCAAGCTGAAGCATCCGTCGCGGTCGCGGAAGCTGCGGTCGTTCCTCGATAACTAGTTCAAACGCCACTTGGCGGTCTGTTGAAACAAGAACGGCGGGCGAAAGCCCGCCGTTTTCGTTCAAGCCTACTTCGACAGCGTTCAGCCCAAAGAGGCTGATCTGCTTTTTTGGAATATACATCCGGCGAGAGAGCCGCATCGATCCTGGAATTCTGGGTGCATGGCTCCAGCCTCGACGTTACACAGATCGACATCTATGCTTCGATGATGCCGGCCCACCTCACCGTCTGGTACAACACCCGCTGCCCCGTCTGCGATGCCGGCATCGACTGGCAGCGCAACAAGCTGTTGGCGTTGGTGCGCGCGGGCACGATCGAATTCAGGGATATCAACGAGCAGCCCGATGCGCTGGCGCACTTTGGCGCCACGCTCGACGACGTCAGGCGCCGCCTGCATGCGACCGATGAGGCTGACCGACTTATCGTCGGCGCGGATGTCGCGATTGCGCTGTGGAGGCTGACGCCGGGGGAGGGGTGGCTTGCGGGGTTGTTCGGCAATCGCGCGGCGCTGCCGTTCACCCGGTTCTTCTATGACCGGTTTGCCGATCTGCTGTTTGCCTGGAACAGGCGGAGCGGGCGCTGGTGAGCGCCTGCCTGGATCGACCTACTTCTTCTTCGCGCCGACGCGCTCGAGGTTCTTGATCTCCAGCGCCGGACGGCCGGATTTTTCGGCGATCTCGCGGTCCTGCTCCATGATGTAGGCGCGGGCCGGCTCGTCGCCGTCGAGGCCGCCGAGCAATTCGGCGGGGACGCGCCGGTTGGAGCGTTGGGAGCCGTCTTCATAGAAGACGTTGAAAAAGGCGAATTCGCCCTTGGGATTGGTTCCGGGTTTTTTGGCCATGGCCGGCTTTTCGTCGATCAGGGGGCCATAGTCAAATGACTTTGGCAGGCTTCCGGAGGCCGGTGCCCGGCCCTGCAGCGGCAGAACCGCCTGCGATCGATCGACGAGCCCGTTTGCGAGGCGCCTGGCTGTCGGGTGGAACGTCGAGCGCTTCGTAAAACCCGATGCGCTCCTTCGAGGAGACCCTTGTCTCACCCTTGCCTCAACAAACGGCGGGCCGCGAAGCCCGCCGTTTATTTTGGTCTTCAGTGTCGCCCGGGCTGGCGGGGCGACAACCTAGAATAGAAGTTTATAACCGGCGCCATGCCGTGGCAAGGCAAATCGTTGGCGCTGCGATGTCGTAGCGAACGCATCAGATATGCAGCGGTCGCGACATCGCGTTTCGATCAGCGCTAAAGCAATTGCTTGGATGGCCAAATCACTTTGTTCATATTTCCTGCTCTCGCAAAGAGACCGGCGCGCGCCTTGTTAGAAAACGCGTTTGCCTGCACGTATTTCCGCGTGCGTGCAGAAGTTGCGCTGACTAACATATGTTAATCCGTTTTCGCCTTCGCATTGTTCCCATCATGCTGCGCGCGCAGCATGCACCAATCTCACGGCGCCACCAGCTCCACGCGCCGATTGAGCGCGCGGCCGGTGTCCGTTGCGTTCGGGCCGACCGGCGCCAGCAATCCAACGCCGGCCGTGCGCAATCGCGTCGGCGCGATGCGAAAGTTCTTCACCAGCTCGGCTGCGACGGCTTCGGCGCGGCGCTTTGACAGGTCGAGATTGTACTCATAGGCGCCTTGGCTGTCGGTGTGGCCGACGATGAAGACGTTGAGCTGCGGCTGGTTCGTCAGCAGCTTTGCGATCTGCTCCAGCGTCGGGCGGCTTTCCGGTTTGAGCACGGCCTTGTCGGTGTCGAAATAGATGCCGTAGAGCGCGATGTGGCCGGTCTTGCCAAGCCCTTTCGCCATTGCGGCGGCATCCACCATCTTGTTCGCGATGGCGCCGAGCTCGGCGACGGTGACCTGCGCCGTGATGTCCTGATTGTTCTGGCTGACCAGGACGCTGGCAAAGGTCTCGCGCCCGCCCTCGATCTTGAGGCCGGCGTAGTAACGATAGTTGAAACCATCGACCCACATCTGCGGGACCGGCAGCGTGTCGACGGCTTCGGTAAAGGGAATGGCGCCGCAGGCATCGGTGTCGCAGGCGAGCAGGGTCTCGAAGCCGGCTTTCGCAAGCTGCGTCTCGAAATTGCGCGACACTTCCAGGATCGAGGGGCCGGGATTGGTGCGATAGGCGATGCGAAAGACGCGGCCCTCGAGCCGCCGGGCATCGACGGGCTGGCCGTCCTTGAAGGGAGCCGCCTGCATCCGCGCCGCGTCAAAATCCTTCATCACATAGCCGGTGATGACGCTACCGGCGAACCGGCCGATGCCGGGATAGTCGCGGCTACCCGCGACATCGCGTGTCTGCGCGGGAGCGGCAGTCAGGGTGAGGGAGAGCAAGGCGAGGACGGCGAGGATCCGGCGCGACATGGACATGAGCATGGAGATCCGCATAGGCATGGTCATCTCGATCGGTTGGGGAGGGGGCGAGCGCATTTGATTTGTCGCAGGCAGGCAGCGATCGGTTCTGGCGAGGATTTGCCGCTTTGACGCGAATCCGGTTCCCGGGCATGATCGCGCGCTGCTCTCCCGCCCATTCCCTGTAGGATTCATCCGAATGTCGAAATACGCCTTGGCCATCGCCTTCATCGCCTGTCTGGCCGGCGGATCGGCGCAAGCCGCGCGCTGCGGCGGAGACTTCAACAGCTTTGTCGCCAGCATGACCGCGGAAGCGCAAGCTGCCGGCGTCTCGGCGAGCGTGACCAGCGCGGCGCTCAGCGGTGTGCAGCAGGATGGCGCGGTGCTCGCCTTCGACCGACGCCAGCGCTACACCTTCAACAAGAGCTTTGAGCAGTACGTCTCGACCCGGGTCGGCCCCGGCCGCATCAATGGCGGCAAGGCGCTGTTGCAGCGCCATGCCGCGCTGCTGTCGCGCATCGAGCAGCAGTTCGGCGTGCCCCGATATATCCTGGTCGCGATCTGGGGCCTGGAGAGCGATTTCGGCAAGGGCGACATCGGCAAGCTGCCGGTGGTCCGCACGCTGGCGACGCTGGCGCATGATTGCCGCCGCACCGAGCTATTCCAGGGCGAGCTGCTTGCGGCGCTGAAGATCGTGCAGCGCGGTGACCTGCCGCTGCGCGACCTCATTGGCGCCTATGCCGGCGAAATCGGCCAGACCCAGTTCTTGCCGTCCTCCTACATCAAGTACGGCGTCGATTTCGACGGCGACGGCCACGTCGATCTCCGCCACAGCGTCCCCGACGTGCTCGCCTCGACTGCGAACCTTCTCCACACCAGCGGCTTCAAGATGGGCCAGCCCTACGGCGAAGGCACCGCAAATTTCGAGGCCATGCGCGAATGGAATAGAGCGGTGATCTATCGCAAGACGATCGGGTATTTTGCCGATCGGCTGGCGGGGCAGTGAGGGGGAGCTAACCACAGTCGTCATTGCGAGCGCAGCGAAGCAATCCAGAATCTTTCCGTGGAGACGGTCTGGAATGCTTCGTCGCTGCGCTCCTCGCGATGACGAGCGGAGACAGTGCCGCGCCCCCTGACCTACTTCGCCAGCCCCTTCGCCATCCTCTCCAGCTTGCGCTGCAACGGTGCCCAGTACGTTGCCGGGCGGAAGCGCTGCAGGAGATCCATGAAGCGGGCGTCGTTGCCGATCAGGATGCGCGGCTCGTTTCTCTCGATGCCCTTGATGATGCGCAGCGCGGCATCTCTCGGCGTGGTCTTTGCCGCGTTCTCGAACCGCTCGATCGATTGCGACCGGCGTGCGTTGTCGGTAACGCCGACCCCGGTGCGAGAATTGCGGGCGATGGCGGTGGCGACGCCGCCGGGATGCACGACCGACAGCCTGACAGGGCTGCCCGCGACTGCAAGCTCGTGCCGCACGCTCTCGGAAAAGCCGCGCACCGCGAATTTCGCCGCAGCATAGGCCGACTGTCCGGGCGGGGCGATGATGCCGAAGATCGAGGACAGGTTGACGATGTGCGCCTCGCCCAGCGTCTTCAGATGCGGCAGGAAGGCGCGCGTGCCGTGCACGACGCCCCAGAAATTGATGTCGAACAGCCAGTCCATCTGCGCCTGGTCGATCTCATCGAACGAGCCCATCAGCGCCACGCCGGCATTGTTGACGACGATGCCGAGCGCGGGATGCGCGATGGTCGCCTGCCGCGCGAACTGCGCGATATCGTCGGGCTCGCTGACGTCGACGCGATGCAGGCTGACCTTGCATGCGGCTCCGATCTCGGCCGCGAGCGTCTTCAGCCCGGGCTCGTCGCGATCGGCGAGCGCGAGATCGCAGCCCCGCCGCGCAAGCTCGATCGCCAGCGCGCGGCCGATGCCGCTTGCCGCTCCGGTGATGGCGGCGGCGCCGCGGATTGCAGTCATGATGATCCCCCCGTCGAGCCTCTCGAGCGGAACTATGATTTACATTTTTTCATATTGGAACCGAACCGCATGGCGGTTCCCACCTTAACCTACGTTACTTGATGAAGACAGGCAGCATTGGGAGCCGCCGATGGGACAAGCACAGCCATTTCGCGCCACCGCACTGATCGTGGAAGACGACCTCATGCAGAGGGAGATGCTCAGTCTTCTTCTCGAAGAAAGCGGCTACGACGTCATTCAGTGCGAGAGCGCCGAGGCGGCCGAGCTTGTGCTGGAGAAGAGCGCCGGCGCGCTCTGCCTGATGATGACCGACGTGCAACTCGCCGGCCGCATGAACGGCGTCGAGCTCGCGCATGTCGCCAAGGACCGCAACCCGAAGCTCGACATCGTCGTCACCTCCGGCCGCCCCTTGATGCAGCCCTTGCCGAACGGCGCAAAGTTCTGGGCCAAGCCCTGGGCGCCGCTCGACGTGCTCCGCGAGGCCGAGATCGCGCAGCTGTCCTGACGGTCGATCCGGCAGGCCGGCTTTCGTGGTCCGGGGCGCGGTGATAAGGTCGGTCCATGACCTTGTCCTTCCTGCTCACCTCGCTCATCGTCGTCGCCTCGCCCGGCACCGGCATGCTCTACACGCTGGCGGCCGCGCTGACCCGCGGCTCGCGCGCGAGCATCGCGGCCGCGTTCGGCTGCACCCTCGGGATCGTGCCGCACATGACGGCCGCGATGCTGGGGCTCGCCGCCGTGCTCCACACCAGCGCGCTCGCCTTCGCCGCGCTGAAATGGTGCGGCGTCGCCTATCTGCTCTACATGTCCTGGCAGGCGCTGCGCGAGACCGGGGCGCTGGCGGTGGACGGCGAGATCCGCGAGCGTTCGGCCGGCCGGGTGATCGTGACCGGCTTTCTGATCAACATCCTCAATCCGAAGCTGTCGATCTTCTTCCTCGCCTTTCTGCCGCAGTTCATCGCCGCGGACGAGGGCCATGTGCTGGCGCGGATGCTGGAATTGAGCGGCGCCTTCATGGCGATGACGTTTGCGGTGTTCGTGGTCTACGGGCTCTGCGCAGCCTCGGTGCGCGAGCGCGTCATCTCCCGCCCGCGCGTCATGGCCTGGCTGCGCCGGAGTTTTGCCGCCGGCTTCGCCGCGCTCGGCGCCAAGCTGGCCTTCGCGGAGCGATAGCTTCTCCAGCCAATCAACGCGGGAGCCAATAAAAAAGCGGGCCTTGCGCCCGCCATCTTCCAACTCAGAACCCTCACCCGACGCCCGGGCGGAGCGAGCTCCACCCGGGCAAAGAATAAGAAGCCTCGTTACTTCTTCTTCGCTGCCTTCTTGGCCTTCTTCTTCGTCGCCTTCTTCGCCTTCTTCGCTTTCTTAGCCATAGGATCCTCTTCAGGGTTAATGGTGAAACGCGACACGAGGGATGCTCGGCGGAGGGCCAGCCTCGCAACATCCTCGATGACAAGCTCAGCAGATTCGCGCGCTTCTGCCCCGCGCTGTCACATCGGTGTCATCGCGTTATCCACAGCTCAGATGCATTTTCGGGTGATTTTGGCTCGCGAATCCGGCGGCGTCGGCATGCCTAACGATCCGACAATGCGCCGGCCGTTCATGAATCCAAAACCAAAGGCATGCTTTCGCGGATCGCAGTGAGACTCCGTTAAGCGCGACGGCCGCATTGTCTCCGCAAGAAAACGGGGACGGGTCATGGACGGACAGCTGGCAGGGACAGAGGGCGCGATGCTGCGCTTGTGGCGCGCGCCATGCTGAACGTGCCGACACTCTGGACCGTGTTCGTCGTCAACTTCCTGGCGCTCGGCCTGATCTGGGCCTACGTGACGCGCTCCTATCCGAAATTCGCGGCCGCACGGTTCTGGATGGCATCGTGCTTCGTCGGCGCGACCGGCACGATGGCGGCCTTGATCCGCCTTTTCGTCGTCTCGCCTGTCCCGCTTCTGCTCGGAGCCGCCGGCGTCATCGCGGCGAGCTGCCTTGCCGCCATGGGCATTCAGCGCTTCTACGGGCAACCGGTGTCCTGGCGCGTCATGGCCGCCACCGGAATTCTCAGCCTTGGCGGCGTCGTGTTCTTCATGGTCGCATACGATCACATGCAGCTGCGCATGCTCAGCTACTCGCTCGGTCAGGGGCTGCCGCTGGCGCTGTCGCTGCGTTTGCTGCTGTCGCCGCCGGAAGGCCGCGCCAGCCCGGGAGCCCGGCTCTCCGGCATCGTGATCATCACCATCATCGCGATCTTCGCGGCCCGTGCGATCGGCAATCTGCTCGGCGGCGATTTCTCGTCGGTCGCCGGCGGGCAGTCTCATGCCGTCATGGTGCTGGGCCTGCTGTTCCTCTCGATGACGCTCAATTTCGGTTTCCTGCTGATGGCGATGGACCGCCTGCGCAACGAGGTTGCCGACCTCGCGCTGCTCGACGATCTCACCGGTGTCGCCAACCGGCGGCACCTGTTGCAGCGGCTGGGTGAAGAATGCGCCCGCTCCGAGCGCAGCAGCGAGCCGTTCTCGCTGCTGGTGATCGATCTCGACGGCTTCAAGACCATCAACGACACCCACGGCCATGCCGCGGGCGATGCCTGCCTCCAGCACTTCACCCTGATGGCGCAGACGCGCTTGAGGCCCGGCGACATGCTCGCCCGCACCGGTGGCGACGAATTCTGCGTCGTGCTGCCGTCGTCGACCTTGCGCGAGGCGGCTGCGATCGCCCGCCGCGTGCTCGAGGTCTGCCGCCAGGATGCCGTCAACTGCACCGGCATCGACATTCCGATCGCGATCTCGATCGGGGTGGCGCAGTGGGACCGCGGCGTCGGCCAGTTTCCGGACCGCCTGATCGCGCATGCCGACCACGCGCTCTATGCCGCCAAGAAGAACGGCAAGAACGACTTTGCCGTCCACGATCCGGCGCCGCCGCTCATGCCTGACCCGGTCGGTCCCGGCGAGGCCTTGCGCAAATTCGCGTAAGGGCGTGCTAACGTCAGGTCCGCACTGGACCCGCATGATGATCTCTCGCCTGCTCGCGGCCGTTCTCGCCGCTCTCATTCTGATCGCACCTGCCGCTGCGACCGACGCCGAGCTCGCTAAGCTCGCGCGCGCCTCCGGCACGCCCGACATTCCCGGCCTGAAGATGGTGTGGCTGGCGCCATGGGGCGACGTCGGCAACGCAAAACCGTGGCGTAACATCATCGTGCACCAGACCGAGGGACCGGCCGGCTCGGCGCGGGGCGGTGCCGAGGTGCAAGCGAAGAATCCCACGCGTCGCGGCGTCACATTGTGGGTCGAGACCGACGGCACCGTCTATTGGGCGGTCGCGGAAAACCTGGTGCCGACCCATGGCGACGGCGCCAACCGCAACGACAACAAATACATCGACAACAAGCCGACCTATCGCCAGGTGGTGCGCGACAATTCGATCGGCGTCGAGTTCGCCGGCAACTATCCCGACGTCACGACGGGACCGACCGCGGCGCAGGTCGCGGCATGGAAGATCCTCGTCCAGATCCTGCGCGCGCGCTACGGCATCCCGCTCGACCACGTCTATGCGCACAATTGGATCGACTACAAGGACGCCCGCTATTGCGAAGGCTGCTGGCTCGCGACGCTGGCGCGGATTTGGGGGGAGTGACGAGCTACACCGGTTGCGACATCCAGCCGAACAGCCGCCGGATCAAGCCCGGTCGCCGCGGCAGTTCCGGCGGGTCATCCACCGCCAGCACGCGTTTGAAGAAGTAGTCCAGGAACACCATGTCGTTCGGCTCAGTGACCGTGAATGTCTCGTCGCCGAAGTAGACGCTGTAATTGAAGAAGAACGGACCCATGAGCGGGATCGTCGCGGTCGAGGCGTAGTCCTTCGAGATCACGAACTCCGACGGCTCGAGCCCGTGGTCGCGCATGGCCTGCTCGACCAGCGGCAGCTTGCGCATGAACTGGGCGGAGAAGCCGCCGACGGTGGATTGCAGAATGATCGACACGGGTGGTGTCCGTTCTCTTGATGCTGTCGGCCCGATGCTTTTGGTCGGTCGACCGGCAGCGCGGGTTCAAGATGCCTGGTCCGCGTCCCCGCGAACATGCTGCGCCTCACACGCAAACAAAAAAGCCGGCGTTGCCGCCGGCTTTTTGTCTCTTGTCGATCCGCCAATCTCTGGCGCTGAACCCGCGCTTAGAGCGCGGCTTCCAGCGCGGCCTGTTCGGCTTTTGCGATCGTGCCCTTGACCGCGGACTGCACCTTCTCGAAGGCGCGGACCTCGATCTGGCGGACGCGCTCGCGCGACACGCCGAACTCGGCAGCAAGGTCTTCCAGCGTCATCGGCTCATCGGCGAGGCGGCGGGCCTCGAAGATGCGGCGTTCGCGCGGGTTGAGCACGCCCATGGCGCCGTTCAGGGCGTCACGGCGATGATCATACTCCTCGTGCTCGGCCAGCATGGCTTCCTGGTTGGGCGAATTGTCGACCAGCCAGTCCTGCCATTCGCCGGCTTCGCCGTCGTCGCGGATCGGTGCGTTGAGCGACGCGTCGCCACCGAGGCGGCGGTTCATGTCGACCACGTCCTGAGCCGTGACGCCGAGACGCTTGGCAATGATGGCCACCTGGTCGGGGCGGAGATCGCCTTCGTCCAGCGCGGAAATCTTGCTCTTCGCCTTGCGCAGGTTGAAGAACAGCTTCTTCTGGTTCGCGGTGGTGCCCATCTTCACGAGCGACCACGAACGCAGGATGTACTCTTGAATCGACGCCTTGATCCACCACATCGCGTAGGTAGCGAGACGGAAGCCCTTCTCGGGCTCGAACCGCTTCACTGCCTGCATCAGGCCGACATTGCCTTCCGAGACGACCTCGGAGATCGGCAGGCCGTAGCCGCGATAGCCCATGGCGATCTTGGCCACGAGACGGAGATGGCTGGTGACGAGTTGGTGCGCGGCGTCACGATCATCGTGCTCGCGCCAACGCTTGGCGAGCATGTATTCCTGCTGGGGTTCCAGCATCGGAAACTTGCGGATTTCGCCGAGGTAACGGGAAAGGCCGGATTCGCCATTAAGGACCGGCAGGGTAGCTGTACGGGCCATAGTGCGCCCTCCAAACAGGTTCAGGCCCCCGATAGCGGCGGGCCAGGCAGACGACCGCTTGGTTAAAGCCGATCGGTGCTGCGATGTTCCGCGTTGGTCTTCAACGCAAGCGCAATATACTCCATCGGGAGGCAAAAAGGGAAGGATTGCTGACGTCACGTCCCCGTGTGGCAGCTATAACTTTTTGTAATGTAAAGCATTTCTGAAAGCGGCCTGCGTCATAGCGCCGCTTTCAGGGCCCCCTGGAGGAGAAGCAAATCCTCCGGCAGAGGCGCCTCCCAGTGGAGTAATTCTCCAGTTCTCGGGTGCTCCAATACCAGCAGGTAAGCGTGCAGGGCCTGCCGGCCCAGCGCAGCCAGGACGGCCTGCGACTCGGGGCTCAGCTGGCTTGCCTTGGTCTTGAAGTGCGGGCCGTAGACGGCGTCGCCCATCAGGGGGTGGCCGATATGGGCGAGATGGACGCGGATCTGGTGGGTGCGCCCGGTCTCGAGCTCGCAGGCGAGCAGCGTCGCGATCGGCTTGCCGTCGCGCCCGGCAAAACTCTCCAGAAGCTCCCAATGCGTCACCGCCTCGCGGCCGCCCTGGCGCACCGCCATCTTCTCGCGCGCATGCGGGTGGCGGTCGATCGGCGCGTCCACGGTGCCGCGATGGCGGCCCGGCAGCCCCCAGGCGAAAGCCATGTAGCCGCGCCGCATCGGCCCGGTGCGGCCGTGGTCGGCGAATTGCGCGGTGAGCGAGGCATGCGCGAGGTCGTTCTTGGCGACCACCATCAACCCCGTGGTGTCCTTGTCCAGCCGGTGCACGATGCCGGGCCGGCGCACCCCGCCGATACCCGACAGCGATGAGCCGCAATGGGCGATCAGCGCATTGACCAACGTGCCGGTCTCGTGGCCCGCCGCGGGATGCACCACCAGCCCCTTCGGCTTGTTGAGGACGACGATGTCGTCGTCCTCGAACACGATGTCGAGGGCGATATCCTCGCCTTTCGGCTCCGGCGGGGCCGCTTCCGGCACGTCGATTGTGATCGTATCGCCGGAGGCGACGTGATAAGCGGGGTCCCGGATCGCGGCGTCCCTGAGGCTCACCGCGCCCGCCAGAATCAAGGCTTTCAGCCTCGATCGCGACAGCTCGGCAAGGTGCGTCGCCAGCACGCGGTCGAGCCGGGTCGATCCCTCGGAGCCTTCGACGACAACCTCCAACCTTTGCGCAGAGCCAGAATTTTCCATGACGACGTCTGATACCGTTGTTCCCGAACCGAGCCCCGAGCAGGCTGCATTGTTCGCGCGGGTGCGGCGGATGATGCTGATCGCGGGGCTGACCACGGCGCTGGCAATCTGCGCCGTGCTGATCGCGGTGGGCTACCGCCTTTTCAAGTCGGAGGGAAGGGCGCCCGAGCCGGCAGGCGACGTCATTGCCACCCTGCCGAAGGGCGCCAAAATTGTCTCGAGCGGCGTCGCCGGCGACCGGCTCGTGATCACGCTCGACGTCGGCGGCGTCACCGAGATCCGCACCTTCGATGCCCACACCTTGCGGCCGGCCGGAAAGCTGAAATTCGCCAATGAGCCGTAAGGCGGGGCTGGGGCGCGGAACCCGCCTCAGCCGTCGTCCTGGCGAAAGCCAGGGCCCATAACCACCGAAACCCGGTTGCGTGAACGAGATCGTTACTCGGTTCGCCTTAACCATCGCCACACGGGGCGATGGGTCTGAACTTCGCCAGGACGACGCCGATTGGGCGTTTGAATCCCCTCGATCCCCGCTTGCCGCCGGCAAAATTCGAGGCTATGTCCTCTCCCTCACGCTCCCTTCGTCTAGCGGTTAGGACGCGGCCCTCTCAAGGCTGAAACAGGGGTTCGATTCCCCTAGGGAGCGCCATTTTTCCTGCCAGACTGGGCACTTCGAATACCGGCCATTTCCGCTTGTAGCCCCAACCGGCGTGCGCAGTTCGCACGGCTCGGCGCGGGCGCTCTCCTAAGCGATCGTGCCGTCGATCGAGCGGCGGATCACCCGCTGTACTTCTGCATTCGACAGAAACAGATCGTGGTTGATGATGCCCCAGCCCTCCTGCGAAGCATCGACCACGCGCACACCGAGCTGCGCGATGACGGCTTTCTCGGCGGCGCCGACCCTGGTCATTCCACCTGCGATCTGTCCCGACAGCGCCAGGGCGCGATCGTTCGTGGAGGCGATCACGGTGATCTTGCCGGCAAGCGGACCGATGCGGTGGATCGCCGACGAGAACACGTCCATGTCGATATCGGGCGCGGCAAACACCACCGCGCCGATCTTGCTCGTCACTGTGTCGCCGTATCGCGCATAGAGCTGACGCAGGCTTTCCAGCGACAGCATGGTTCCCATGCTGTGCGCAACGATGTTCACGCGGCCGGTGCCTGGCGCCGACACGAGTGCGGAAAGCACGCGCTCAAACTCGTCGCGGGACCACATCGCACTGTCGCGGTCATACGCATAGTCGAACAGTCCTGCCTTGGAAGGCCAGGAGAACACCATGGTCCGGCCGCGGAACTTGATCCCGTCGGAGAGATGGGCGCCATCCAGCACCGCCGTCTCGAACGTCTGCTTGAAGCCGTGCACATAGATCAGCACATCTCCTCCGCCGGCCTGCGCGACGAGATCGCCGGCGTCGGCCGACACCGGTTCGACCCGGTCAAGGCGCCAATCGCCAATTCCAACCGAGGCGAGAGAAAGACGGCTCTCGTCCGGCGCCCCCAGCTTCGCCCGCGCGACTGTCATGGTCGTCGCGCGCTCCGGCCCGAACCAGGGCTTCGTGCGACCGCCGTTCACCGGCTTGCGCGTGGTGATGACGAGCAATGTGGGGTCAAGGGATAGCGATGACGCGTCGAAACGCGCCCCGGTCGCACCCAAGCCGGCGCATCCGCCGAGCGCGAGGGCGGTCCCTGCCGACATAAATCGGCCGAGGAGAGCGCGGCGCGAAATAGAATGACAGGGGTCGCGTTGCAGAAGAGGTCGAGCGATCACACAAAACCTTTGGGAACTTTGCCCACCGTAGCGCCCCATCTAACTTCGTGAATGACAATGGGGGCGAGAAGACGGCGGAGCTGCTTCGCGGTCCATTGCACGGTCGTGGCGTCCGTCGTCTCCGACGGCCGGGCGAAACAGACGCAAACGCAAGTCAACCCGTCATATCAAAAATATTCCACTTTGCCGAAATTCGGAAATGTCGTATGTGTCGGCCATCCCAGCCCACAAAAGGGGCGGTCGTACGTCGTCACGAACGCGGGTTGGGAATTGCGGTGGACGCGGGCGGCGTTAAAGGCGGGTGAGTAGCGTGCAGGGCGAGATGAACCTCGTGAGCATGTCACGAACCGCATCGACGGACGGCGCTCAATCTCGCGAAGCCTCTGGCCCAAGCAGGCATGTCCTGCGAAGCCTTGAGGCGAAGCAGGAAGCCTGCGTACGGCGAAACCGTGTGGTCCTGGCCGTCGTTGCCACGGTCAAGCCTTTGCGAAGGCGTCAGCGCGTCAACCGGCGCGGTGCCGTGCATTTCGTGGAGGTGACGGAGGCAAGAAGGAGCTCGTTTCCGGGGAGAGCGCGGCATAGGCCGTCAAACCATCGCGCAGGGAAGGCCTGGTCTCGGCTGCCCTGTGTCTCCCCTGTGCATTGCGTGAGCAATCAGTTCGCATGGGGTTTTTTATGGGTGCCAGCCGGCGCCCGGTCTTCCCTGCGCCCTTTCTTCTCGAGGGGTGAAGCGAGAAGCATAGCTCGGGCAAACCTGCCGCGAGACTGCGAGCGCGTATCTGCGACCCGCATGTGAATTGACCTCCCTTCGAGCCTCCCTTTCGAGCCTTCCTTGCGAGCATGATGCATCGGCATCGGTGGAGGTGGTCGTACCTCACGGAATCTGCCTTGATGCGAATTCAGCGTGAGGGAGTGACGATATGAGCGGCTTGGTGATCTCTGGCGGTCGGGTGGTGGATCCCGCCAGCGGAATGGACGCGATTGGCGATGTGGCGGTGATGGACGGTAAGGTCGCCGCGGTCGGAACGGGGCTCGGCAGTGCCGAGCGGGTGATCGACGCGACGGGGCTCGTGGTTGCGCCCGGCTTCATCGACCTTCATGCGCACGGCCAGTCGCTCCCCGCGGATCGCATGCAGGCGTTCGACGGCGTCACGACGACGCTCGATCTCGAAGCAGGCGTGCTGCCGGTCGGGTCCTGGTATGAGCGCCAGGCGCGGAAGGGACGCGTGCTGAACTACGGCGCGGCCACCAACTGGGCTTTCGCGCGTATTGGCGCGATGACGGGCTCCAACGCGGAGAGTTCGCTGGAGGCATTCGGCAACGCCATGCGCGATCGCCGCTGGATGGACAACGTGGCGAGCGATGCGGAGGTCGCCGGCATTCTCGAGCGCCTTTCGCGCGGCCTGAACGAGGGCGGCATCGGCATCGGCATCTTGAACGCCTATGCGCCGGGCGCCGGCGTGCAGGAGCTGACCGCGGTCTGCCAGCTCGCGGCCGCGCAGGACGTGCCGACCTTCACCCACGTCGCCTACATGTCGCGCGTCGATCCCGAGAGCGCGGCGGAAGCCTATATCCGCCTGATCGGGTACGCTGGCGCCACCGGCGCGCACATGCACATCTGCCATTTCAACTCGTCGAGCAAGACCGACGTCGAGCGCTGCCGCGTGCTGATCGCGAAAGCGCAGGCGCAGGGCCTGCCCATCACCGTCGAGGCCTATCCCTACGGCACCGGCTCGACCGTGCTGGCGGCTGCGTTCTTCAGCGACCCCGAATTCGTCGAGCGCAACGGCACCGGTTACGATTCCGTGCAGCGGGTCACCGACGGCCATCGCTTCAGCGATCGCGAGGAGCTCTTGAAGGCGCAAGCTGAAGAGCCGTCCTCGCTGGTGCTGTGGCACATCCTCGACACCGAGAACAACGCGCATCACCGCGACCTGCTCGACATGTCGGTGCTCTATCCCGGCGGCGCCATCGCCTCCGACGCGATGCCGTGGACGACGTCGGACGGCAAGACCTACACCGGCGATGCCTGGCCGCTGCCGGATGACGCCACCTCGCATCCGCGATCGGCCGGCTGCTTCACGAAATTCATCCGCGAATGGGTGCGCGAGCGCAAGACCGTGTCGCTGCTCGAAGGCGTACGCAAATGCGCGCTGATCCCGGCGGAGATCCTGTCGCAGAGCACGCCCGCGATGCGCGCCAAGGGCAGGCTCGCGAAGGACGCCGATGCCGACATCGTCGTGTTCGATTACGAGAAGCTCTCGGATCGTGCGACCTTCACGGTGATGAACCGCCCGTCCGAAGGCGTGCGGCATCTGATCGTCAGCGGCGAGATACTAATCAGCGATGGTGTGCTGGACGTGGCGGCGCGGCCCGGCCGTCCCGTGCGCCGTCCCGTCGTCGGGGGCTGAGACATGCCGGTCCCCATTCTCCTGGTGACGGGCTTTCTGGGGGCCGGCAAGACCACTGTCGTCAACCATCTGCTGGCGCATGCAGAGGGGCGGCGGATCGCCGCTGTGGTCAATGATTTCGGCGCGATCAACATCGATGCGGAGCTGATCGCGGGTGCGAGCGACGGCGTGGTCAGCCTCGCCAATGGCTGCATCTGCTGCTCGCTCGAAGGCGACCTATTGCGCACCCTCTCGACGCTGCTGCGGCGTGATCCGAAGCCGGAATACATCGTCATCGAGACCAGCGGCGTCGCCGATCCCGCCGAGATCGTCCGCAATTTGATGGATCCCGTGATCCTGCGCGAAGCGCCGCTGGAAACGGTGCTCTGCGTGATGGACGCGGCGACACCGCCGGCCGCTCTCGACGATGCGCTGCATCGTCCGCAGCTGCGCGTCGCCGACATTGTGGCGCTGAGCAAGCTGGATCTGGCGGACGAGAGCGCGGGCTCCCGGATGCGCGAGGCCATCCGCGCGCAGCGCGTTCCTGCCGTGGTGGTTGATGCGCCGCACGGCGAGATTCCGTCCGCGCTGCTGTTTCCCGCGACCGTCGATCGGGCCCCCGCGCGACGCGAGCCCGGACCGCGACGGCCGGCAGAGCAACGCTTCGAAACGCTGAGCTGGACCTCGGACCAACCGATCTCGCTGCCCCGCCTGCAGCAGGCGATCGGCCGGCTTGCGCCAAAACTCGCGCGGGCAAAAGGCCTGTTCGAGACCGTCGAGCAGCCCGGGCGCCAGATGGTTTTTCAATTCGCCGCCGGCCGCGCCACGCTGGCGCCGGGTGAAGCCGGGCTCGCCGTTGGTGATGCCACCGCTCTGCCGCGCGCGCGGATCGTCTTCATCGCCGAGCTCGGGTTGCTCTCGAAGGCGGAGCTCGACGGGATCATGGAGACGTGCGTTGGATCGGTGAAGCTATAAGCTCAAGCGAATTGCGCAACGCCGTGGCCGACGGACCAGTTCTCTGCGGGCGCATCGAGGACGTTGACGAACACGTCCTCGGGGCGGATGCCCGGGTTTTCGCCGAGCAGATCCGCGATCCGCCGGTACAGGGCCTTCTTCTGCTCGGGTGTGCGCGAGGCGAATACGGTGATCTGGATCAGCACGGCATCGTCGCTGCGCGTGACGCCGTAGGCGTTGCCGCAGCGGAAGTTCGCGGGCGAAAGCTCGCTGATGGTCATGAACTCGTCGCCTTCGGGGACGTTCAGCGCCTCGCGCATGGCGCGGTAGAGGCCGTCGAGGATCGCCTTCCGGTAGGCTTCCGGCTTTCCGGCGCGCATCGAGATGTGGAGGAGAGGCATCGCGAATTCCTCATTGACGAAGGGCTGCGTAGATACCAGTTTGTTTTTGACGAGGCGTCAAGAAATCATGTTTTTGACATCGTGTCAAATACGCCTGACGGGAGCAAAGCTTGAGGCCGCGCGAATTCGACCATGACGATGTCCTGCGCATCGCCTTCGACCAGTTCTGGCGCAAGGGCGTGCGCGGCACCTCGCTGTCGGACATCGCGCGCGACGCCGGTGTGCAGCGCGGCAGCCTCTACAACGCCTTCGGCAGCAAGGAGGCGCTATTCCTGCAGGCGTACGAGCGCTATGCGGGAGACTATCTCGTCGCTTTGCAAAAGGCGCTCGGTGCGGGCAGCTTGCGAAAGCGCCTCACCGCGTTCTTCGACCTGACCATCAGCAACTTCCGCGCCGGCTCGCCGCCGCGGGGATGTCCGACCACGCGCGGCTTGATGGAGCTCGGCGCGGCCGAAGGCGAGGGGCTGGACGAGGAGGCGCGGCAGGCCTTCGCGAACCTCATCTCGCGCATCACTGTTCTGGTTCAGGAGACGTTGTCGGCGGGTGCGGCGCGCGGCGAGTTCAGCGGCAATTCCGCGGCCGCGGCACTGCACATCATCAGCGTGACGCGCGGCCTCGCCGTGCTCGAACGCGCCTTCGGCGACGAGCCGCAGCTGCGCAAGATCGCGTCCCACACCATCGATCTCGTGCTCGGCAAGAAGGGCGGCTAGGTGTCAGCAGACCGCGAGCGCGTTAACCGCCCTCGTTGTCGCAGTCCCGTTCTCGTCGCCGACGAACTGGCAAACGGCAGATTCGAGCTCACCCGGCTGGTTGCCGCGCGCCACCGCCAGCAGTCGCATCAATTCTGTCTCGTCCTGCGACAGGCGCCGGCACGACGGCGGCATGAAGCACAATTGGCAGGGCCGACCGTTGCGCAGGATTCTGACGAGCGCGGCAACGCGTGCGACCAGCAGCGGGCTGTCGGCGATGCCAGGCGCCTCGTCGGCAAAGCGATAGGCCGCCTCCCAGCAATCGGACGCGCCGGTCGCATAGGCGGCAGCGATGAACCGGAACAGCGAGAGCGTGACGCGGCCAAAATCATCGTAGCTCTCGAAGTCAGGCCGCGTCGCAAGCGCGACCCGAAGCGGACAGAGCCGCGCCTGGCCGGCTTCCGTGACAGACACAGCGCCGCAACTGTCCTGCATCATGCGCGATCTCGTCAGTGCAACGTGGGGCTTCCGACCAGCCAGCTCTTCATCGCCATTGTCCGGTCGTGGTCGAAAGACGGAACGTGTCGGTCGGGCAGGATGAGACCCGCCATGCGGAAGATCGTTGCAAGCCCGCGCACGGGTGCGAGAGCCCAATCGGCGCCGACCGGCGGCAGCCAGCATTCGAACTGTTCGCGCGCGATATCATCGCGCTCTTTCTGCGCGGCGGCGATTGCCCGCAACATCCCGTGCTCGCTGTCGGACATGCGCGGGCAGGTCGGGCAGTGCACCGCGATCGCCGTATGCGCCGTGCAGGCAAAGATCTCGATGATGGATTCCAGCGACGGCACGGCGTCGCCCACGCGAAAATGGTCGTACACTTGCTGGATGTCGGCCGCGGTGGGAACAGCGCTTCCGCTGCGTGCCTTGGCCCGAAATCCCCAGATGAAGAGCCGCTCCGCCGCGCTCAGCGCCGGAAGGTCGAGGGACCCTGTCGATGTCGATTGATGCATTGAGCCTCCGGCCTCCGGCTGCGCCCGCGCCCCGGCTGGCGCTGATGATCTGCGCCGATCGTTCGGTCAGAGCCCCCTGCAAGTCAACGCTCGGAGGGGCGATGTCGAGGTCTTCTAGTTTTGAAGAGTTCGCATCTCGGATGCAGCCCGCCTCGTGAACCTGCGAGGCGTCCGGGGCATGCCGGTAGGATCCTACGGAGTTTGCGGGGTTTGCGGGAACCCGAATGCTTAAAGCTTTGCTAAGGGACGCGGGATAAACTGGCATATCAGCCCTTCCAAATCTTGCGAGCACCGATGTTTTTCTCCCGCATCAGTTTCAAGCTGGTCCTGATTGTCGGCATCAGCCTCCTTGGCATGATCGCGCTGGCGCCGATCGCGCTCTCGACGCTGCGCGCGCAGATGATCGCGGACCGTGAGGCCAAGACGCAGCACATGGTCGACGTCGGCTACGGCATCCTGGCGCACTACCAGAAGCTCGAGAGCGAAGGAAAACTCCCACGCGAGCAGGCGCAGGCCGCCGCGATCGCGGAGGTCAAGAGCCTGCGCTACGACAAGGTCGAATATTTTTGGCTGAACGACATGACCCCCAAAATGGTCATGCACCCGATCAAGCCGGAGCTCGACGGCAAGGATCTCTCCGGGATGAAGGATCCGTCCGGCAACGCGCTGTTCGTCGGCTTCGTCGACGTCGTCAAAAAGCAGGGGGCGGGCTTCTACAGCTATCTCTGGCCGAAGCCCGGCTTCGACCAGCCGGTCGGGAAAATCTCCTATGTGAAGGGCTTTGCGCCCTGGGGCTGGATCATCGGCACCGGGATCTATCTCGACGACGTCGACGCCGTCTTCCGCCAGGATGCGATGACCTTCGCCCTGGTGTGCCTGGTCGTGTTCGTGCTCGTGCTCGGCGCCTCCTTCGTGATCGGCCGCAGCGTGACGCGGCCGCTTGCGAAGATCACCGCGCTCACCGAGCGCCTCGCCTCCGGCGATAGCGCGTTCGACGTGCCCCATACCGACCGTCGCGACGAGATCGGCGGGCTCGCCAAGGCGCTCGCCGTGTTCAAGGACAATGCTGCGGAGGTCGGCCGGATGCACACCGAACAGCAGGAGACGAAGCAGAAGGCCGACGAGGAGAAGCGCAGGACGATGACCGATCTCGCCGGCAAGTTCGAGGCGAACGTTCAGGCCGTCGTCCGCGACGTCTTCAACGAGGCGCGCGCGATGCAGCAGGCCGCGCAGGGCATGTCCGAAACCGCCAACAAGGCGACCGACCGCGCGAGCTTCGTCGCCACCGCCTGTCAGCAGGCTTCGAGCAACGTGCAGACGGTGGCCTCCGCCGCCGCGCAGCTGTCGTCCTCGATCACCGAGATCAGCCAGCGTGTCGCGCAGGCTGCAACCGTGGCCGACAAGGCCGCTGCCGACGGTCAGCGCACCAACGACACGGTGCAGGGGCTGGCGGCGGCCGCGCACAAGATCGGCGAGGTCATCGACCTCATCAACCAGATCGCCTCGCAGACCAATCTGCTCGCGCTCAATGCCACCATCGAGGCAGCGCGCGCCGGCGAGGCCGGCAAGGGCTTTGCGGTGGTGGCAAGCGAAGTGAAGTCGCTGGCGAGCCAGACCGCGAAGGCGACCGACGAGATCGGCGCGCAGATCACCGCGATCCAGGCCGAGACCAACCAGGTCGTCGGCAACATCGAGAGCATCCGCAGCACCATCATGGAGGTCAACGAGATCTCCTCGTCGATCGCCGCAGCGGTCGAGGAGCAGGGCGCCGCGACCGCGGCGATCGCCCACAGCGTAAGGGAGGCCGCCTCCGGCACCGACCAGGTTTCGCAGAACATCTCGGGTGTGACCGATGCGACGGCGGAGACCGGCCAGGCCGCCGGCCTCGTGCTGCAATCGAGCGGCCGGCTGTCGCAGAAGCTGCAATCGCTGGAAAACGAGGTCAGCGCTTTCGTTGCGGGGGTGCGGGCGGCTTAGTATAGCAGGGGGATGGGCCAAACTTCCGATCGGCGCGCGCGCATTCTCCTGATCAATCCAAACAGTTCCGTGGCGACCACCGAGATGATGGTCGCCATCGCGAGGTCGGCCGCCGGCGACGGCTTCGACATCGACGGCGCGACCGCAACGCGCGCGCCGCAAATGATCGTGACGCCGGATGCGTTGGATGCAGCTTCCACCGAAGTTCTGGAGATCGCGCAGTCGAACCGGCATGCATGCGACGGCATCATCGTCGCGGCGTTCGGCGATCCCGGATTGGCCGGGATCAAAGCTGCGATAGAACTGCCCGCGGTCGGCATCGGTGAGTCCTCGATGCTCACAGCTGCCGAGAACAGCCGCCGCTTCGGGGTGGCGACCACGACGCCGCTGCTGGAAGTGAAGATCGACGCCTTGCCGGACGCGCTGGGGCTGCGATCGTATTACGCCGGCGTCCGCTTCGCGGAGGGCGATCCGCAGGAGCTGATGCGCGATCCGGCGCGGCTGCGCGCAGCGCTCACCGGCGCGGTCGAGGCCTGCATCGCGCAGGATGGCGCGGAGGCCGTCATCATCGGCGGCGGGCCGCTGGGCGAAGCTGCGCGCGAGCTTCAGCCGATGTTCACCGTGCCGATCATCGCGCCGATCCCGTCTGCCGTGGCGCGGATTATTCGCCTCATCACGGCGCAAGCGACCGACTGAAATTCCGGCCCGCGGGAACGGTCGTCGCGACCGGCGTTCTTGCCCTTGACGGCCTCGGTTAAAGTGACGAAGCAGAACCATCGGACCTGCCGACCCGCGCCTGGGCACGCGGGCATGGAGACGCTGCATGTCGTTCAAGAAGCTCCTGATCGCCAATCGCGGCGAGATCGCCATCCGCATCGCGCGCGCCGCAGCCGATTCCGGCCTCGCAACGGTTGCGATCCATCCCGCGGACGATGCGCTGTCGCTGCATGTGCGGGTTGCCGATGAGGCCGTTGAAATCCCCGGCCGCGGCGCACGGGCCTATCTCGACATCGAGGCCGTGGTGAAGGCGGCAACGGCATCCGGCTGCGACGCCGTGCATCCCGGCTACGGCTTCCTCAGCGAGAACGCAGCGTTCGCGAAAGCCTGCGCTGATGCAGGCATCGCCTTCGTCGGGCCGAAGGCCGCGGCGCTCCAACTGTTCGGCGACAAGGTTGCGGCACGGCAACTGGCAAAGCGCTGCGGCGTGCCGATCATCGCCGGCACCAGCGGGCCGTCCCCGCTGGAGGCCATCGCGGCGTTCTTCACCTCGCTCGGCAGCAACGCGGCGATCGTGATCAAGGCGATGGCCGGCGGCGGCGGGCGCGGCATGCGCGTGGTCGAGCGCGCTGCCGATCTGGCGGAGGCCTACGCGCGCTGCCAGTCCGAGGCCAAGGCCGCGTTCGGCTTCGACGGCGTCTATGGCGAGCGGTTGATCCGGCAAGCGCGCCATATCGAGGTGCAGATCATCGGCGACCGCCACGGTGCGATCTCTCATCTTTGGGAACGCGAATGCACCATCCAGCGCCGGCACCAGAAGCTGATCGAGGTGGCGCCCAGCCCGTCGCTCGGCGACGGCTTGCGTGGCCGTATCATCGAGGCGGCGAAGCAACTCGCCGTGGCCGCGTCGTACGACAATCTCGGCACGTTCGAGTTCCTGGTCGACGGCGCCGCCGACGACAGTTTTGCCTTCATCGAAGCCAACCCGCGGCTTCAGGTCGAGCACACAGTGACCGAGGAGGTGCTCGGCCTCGATCTCGTCCGCGCCCAGCTTGCGGTTGCTGCCGGTGCCTCGCTTGCCTCGCTCGGCCTGGCGCAAGGCTCGATCCCGAAGCCGCGCGGTTATGCCATGCAGCTCCGCGTCAACATGGAGACGCTGGACGAGCTAGGGGCGACGCACCCGACCGGCGGCGTGCTTGCCGTGTTCGAGCCGCCGTCAGGCCCCGGCGTCCGCGTCGATAGTTTCGGTTATGCCGGCTACAAGACCAGCGCCGCCTTCGACTCGCTGCTGGCAAAGGTCATCGTGCATACGTCCGGTGAAGCCTGGCACGAGGTCGTTGCCAAGGCTTCGCGCGCCTTGCGCGAGTTTCGGATCGACGGCGTCGTCACCAACATCGGCTTCCTCCAGGCCGTGCTGGCGCATCCCGACTTCCGCTCCAACCGCATCGCGACAGACTTCATCGATCGCAACATCGGCAAGCTCGTCGAAGCCGCGGATGGCGCGGCCAAACCACTCTATTTTGCGGCGACGGAGCGAAGCGGCGGTCCCGGCACCGAGGCGCATACGGCACAGACCGTGCCCGAAGGGACGGTAATGGTCGCGGCGCCCCTGCAAGGCACCATTGTCACTATTCAGGTGAAGGAAGGCGAGGTCGTGCGCCCGGGCCAGCAGCTCGCCGTGATCGAATCCATGAAAATGGAACATCTGGTCATGGCCGAGCAGGGCGGCCGCGTCATGCAGCTACTCGCCGGCGACGGTGACACGCTGATGCATGGCGAGCCGATCATGTATTTGGAGCCGCTCGACGTTGCGGCGGACGCGTCGGCAACGGAAACCGATATCGATCTCGACCAGATCCGTCCCGATCTCGCCGAACTGATCGCGCGCCAGGCCAACACGCTCGACGAAAATCGCCCTGCTTCGGTCGAGCGCCGCCGCAACACCAATCAGCGCACCGCGCGCGAAAATGTCGCGCAGCTCGTCGACGACGGCTCGTTCATGGAGTATGGCAGCCTTGCGATCGCGGCGCAGCGGCGGCGGCGCAAGCTCGACGATCTCGTCAAGAACACGCCGGCTGACGGCCTCGTCATGGGTGTCGCGACCGTCAACGCCGAGAAGTTCGGCCCCGAGGGCGGTCGCTGCATCGTCGTGGCCTATGACTACACCGTGCTCGCGGGCACGCAGGGCCACATGAACCACAAGAAGATCGACCGCATGCTGACGCTCGCGGAAGATTGGCGCGTGCCGCTGGTGTTTTATGCCGAAGGCGGTGGCGGCCGGCCCGGTGATACCGATCGGCTCGGCATGACCGGACTCGATGGTCCATCCTTTGTGCAGTTCGCACGGCTCTCGGGTCTCGTGCCGGTCATCGGCGTGGTCTCCGGTTACTGCTTCGCCGGCAATGCCGCGATGCTCGGCTGCTGCGATGTCATCATCGCCACCAAAAACGCCTCGATCGGCATGGGGGGCCCCGCGATGATCGAGGGCGGCGGGCTCGGCATCTATCACCCGGCCGAGGTCGGGCCTGTTACGTTCCAGTCGCCGAACGGCGTCATCGACATTCTCGTCGAGGACGAGGAGGAGGCGACGCGTGTTGCGCAAAAATATCTGTCTTATTTCCAAGGGGCGGTGACGGACTGGCAGGCCGCCGACCAGCGGCTGCTGCGCCGCGCCATCCCCGAGAACCGCCTGCGCGTCTACGACATCCGCAGCGTGATCGACCTCGTCGCCGACAAGGATTCCGTGCTGGAGCTGCGCCGCGACTACGGTGTCGGCATGATCACCGCGTTGATCCGCATCGAGGGCAGGCCGTTCGGCCTGATCGCCAACAATCCGCGCCATCTCGGCGGCGCGATTGACGCAGATGCCGGCGACAAGGCCGCGCGCTTCCTCCAGCTCTGCGACGCCTTCGATCTGCCGATCGTCTCGCTGTGCGACACGCCCGGCTTCATGGTCGGTCCGGAAGCCGAGAAGACGGCGATCGTACGCCACGTCTCGCGCATGTTCGTGACGGGCGCGAGCCTGACTGTGCCGCTGTTCGGCATCGTGCTGCGCAAGGGCTATGGGCTCGGGGCGCAGTCGATGATCGGCGGCGGCTTCCACGCCTCGTTCTTTACCGCGGCCTGGCCGACCGGCGAATTCGGCGGCATGGGCCTGGAGGGTTACGTCCGCCTCGGCTTCCGCAAGGAAATGGAGGCGATCGCCGACCCCGCCGAGCGCGAGACTTATTATCGCAACAAGGTCGCCGAGCTCTATGCCAACGGCAAGGCTGTCTCGATCGCCTCCGTGTTCGAGATCGACAACGTCATCGATCCCGCCGAGACGCGGCGTTGGATCATGGCGGGCCTGCGCTCGGTGCCGAAGCCGCCGGCGCGGAATGGAAAGAAGCGGCCGTGCATCGATACGTGGTGAGGGCGGTGCAGCAATTCCGATTTGCGCTTCGCCGCCTTCCTGGTTCCCGATTGACATCCCCGCCTGCGGTGCCAGACTTTGCACAATAATAGAGGGTGGAGACGTCCGCGATGGCCAGCCTTTCGGCCTCGAACCATGTCGCCCGCGTCTTGTCCGCCGCCAATCACGTGGCCGACGTCGATGCCTCTTCGCGCATTGCCAATTCCTGGCGGCGTTGCCTGGTCAGCCACAAGCTCGATCCCGCCCGTCAGGGGCCGCCGCAGACGCTCACCGAAGCCGAGATCCGTCACGTCGCCGAACCGATGGAAGAGACGATCCGGCTCGCAACGCCGGAGCTCGACGACCTCGCCCGGGTGCTGCGCGATGCCGGCTATTGCGTCAATCTGGCAGACGTGAACGCAACCATGCTGTTCAGCCGTCTGCCCGGCGAGGCCGACGCAAGACTGTTCATGGACTGGAAGATCTACACGGGGTCGAATTTTTCCGAGGCTTTTGAAGGCACCAACGGGCTCGGTACCGCGCTCGCCGAGCAGAAGCCGATCCTGGTGCATCGCGACGAGCATTTTCGCGCGCAGTGGCACATGTTTTCCTGCGCCGTGACGCCGCTGTTCGACCAGGCCGGACGGCTCGCAGGCGCCGTGAACATCACTTCCTGCCGCGAAGACCTCGAGCGCACCGCGCATCAGCTCGCGCTCGCGGTGACGATGGAGGCGACGCGGCGCATGGAGGGTGCGATCTTCCGCGGTCATTTCCGCAACGCATGGATCGCGACCGTGCCGGGCGATGGCGGCAGCGGCCTGCTCGCCTATGACGATGATCGCCGCATCGTCGGCGCCTGCCGTTCGGCGCGCGCGCTGCTGGGTCTCACCGACGGCTTGATCGCATCCGGCATCGATCTGTCGCGCTACGTCAAGTTCGACCATCCCGCCGCGCGCGACGCAGACGATCTCGTCGAGCTGCGCCGGGCCGATGGCACTCCGTTGGGGCATGGCCATGTCGCGCCGCCGCTGCGAGCGAGAGTCTCGAGCCGTCCGCTCGCGCCGCGCCGCGATGCACAGGTCGATCGCTTCGATGCTCTGCAGCGGCTCGCCGGCCGCGATCCCGGCCTGATCAGGAGCGTGAAGCGACTTAGAAGCATCGGCGATCGCAATCTGCCGGTGCTGCTGCACGGCGAGACCGGCGTCGGCAAGGATGTGTTCGCCCGTGCCATTCACGCAGCCGGCAATCGCGCGCGCCACAACTATGTCGCACTAAACTGCGCGGCGATGCCGGAAAGCCTGATCGATGCCGAGCTGTTCGGTTACGAGGCCGGTGCCTTCACCGGCGCGCGCCGCGACGGCTCGAAGGGTCTGATCGTGCAGGCCGACGGCGGGACGCTGTTCCTCGACGAGATCGGCGACATGCCGATCGCGCTGCAGACGCGGCTGTTGCGCGTGCTGGAGAACCGCGAAGTGTGGCCGCTCGGCGCGCTGAAGCCCGTGCCGGTCGACATTCGCCTGATCAGCGCCACCCATCGCGATCTCGGCCGCATGGCCGAGGAGGGCGCCTTCCGCACCGACCTCTATTTCCGTCTGCGCGGCATGGAGGTGCGGCTGCCGGCCTTGCGCGAGCGCGCCGACCGCGACGACGTCATCCGCCACATCGCGCGCGAGGAAGCGCCGAACTGCTCCCTCTCGGACGAGGCCTGGGCGCAACTGGCGGCCTATTCCTATCCCGGCAACATGCGCCAGCTCCGACATGTGCTGCGGCTCGCCGGCTGCACGGCGGAGGACGGCGTGATTACCGATGCCGATCTCGATCTGCCCCCGTTTGGCGGAAGGGCGGTGGAAGCGGATCTGGCCGCGGCGGAGCGCGCCACGATCGTGGAGACATTACGCAAGCATGGCGGCCGTGTAACTGAAGCGGCGCGCGCACTGAGACTCAGCCGGGCCACGCTCTATCGTAAGATCAAGCTGTTGAAGATCGAGACGACGCAGTAGTCCTCAACTGCGTGCGGCGCACATTCGTCCTTCTCCCGCAAGGGGAGAAGGAAGAGCGCACCATCAACGCCGCCGCTCCTACGAAAAATCGCTCCAGCTCAGATGTCGTGAGTCGAGATCGCCGACGGTTACGGTGCCGCGGATTTCGTGAGGGACGTGGAAGCTGCTGCGCAGATACACCAGCGGCGCCGCGCCGTCGGAATGCGATGCGCCGCGCACCTCGCCGACGAAGATCGAATGCGTCGTCGTCTCGAATTCCTGCGCCAGCACGCAGTCGAATGCGGCGACCGCGTCGCTCAGCACCGGCGCGCCGGTCACCCCGCGCGTCCACTCCCCGAACGCAAAACGGTCGTCGCCATTGACGCCCTTCTGGCCGCTGAAGGTGAGCGCCAGGAGAGCGTGGTCCTCATGCAGGAAGTTGATCGCGAACGCGCCTTCCTCGCGGATACGCGCGTGCGCACTGGCGTTGCGGTTGACGCAGACGATCAGGGATGGCGGTGAGTCCGACAGTGAGCAGGCCGAGGTGACCGTCAGCCCCGTGCGATTACCGTGCTCGGCACCGACCGTCACCAGCGCCACGGCGCCCGCACACTGGCGCATCGCCTGCTTGAATTCCTTTGCGTCCACCGTCACGCGGAAATCTCCGAAATGGATGCGGGTGCGGCACGATCGCGCCGCACCCGCGTCGGGTCAAGCCGCCTTCTGCGCGGAGCCGAGATGCTTCAGGCGCGGCATCACCTCGTTCCTCAGCAGCGACAGCGAGTGATGCCAGGCTTCCGCCTTGTGCTTGTAGTCGAAGCCGAACACCAGCAGCACGCCGAAGCCACCGACCTCCTCGTAGATCTTCTCGATTTTCTCGGCGACGGTCGCGGGCGAGCCGACGATCCAGTTCCGCTTGGCGCAATATTCGACGGTGACATCGCTATCGGGCACGTCGGGCGCGTGCTTCAAATAGTCCTTGAACCCGAAATGGCCGAGCAGCGGCAGGAAGTACTCGCCCATCATCCGGCCCATCATGTCGCCGGTCGAGAGCCTCCACGCTTCCTCGTCGGTATCGGCGACGAACACCTCGCGCACCAGCCGCCAATCCGCGCGGTCCGGCTTGCGTCCGGTCTTGGCGGCACCTGCTACGACCGAATCCCAATGACTGCCGACATAGGCGGGGTTCAGGTTGAGGCTCATCGGGATGAAGCCGCGCTCGCCGGCGAGCTTCAGCGTGTCCGAATTCTTCGAGAGTCCGGCGACGCCGATCGGCGGATGCGGCGTCTGCAACGGCTTGATGTGCGGCTTGAGGAAGTCGAACATCGTGTCCGGCTTGGTCACCGTCCAGAACTTGCCCTTGTAGGTCCAGGGCGCGGGATCGCTCCACATCTTCAGAATGATCTCCAGCGCCTCGCGCGTCATGTCGCGGTTCTGTCCGCTCATGCCGTCAACGTTGAACATGGCCCAGTCGCTTGGCAGGCCGCTGGCCGCAACTCCGAAATTGAGTCGTCCCCCGGAGAGGTGATCGAGCATCGCGACGCGGTTGGCGAGCTCGGCCGGGTGGTGATAGGGCAGCAGGAAGCCGCCCGGTCCGATGCGGATATTCTTGGTCTGCATCAGCGCCTGTGCGATCAGCAGATCCGGCGTGGGATTGGGTTCCCAGGGCGCGGTGTGGTGCTCACCGACCCAGGCCTCCTGATAGCCGAGCTCGTCGAGCCAGCGCATGACCTGCAGGTCCCAGTCGTTCCCTTCCTTCAGGCCGCACTCCGGCGGGTGCGAAGGCATCGTGAAATAACCGATCTCCATGGGTTTCCTCATCTGATGTTGACGCGTCTTGTTGCGCGGTTCACGGACGTGCGCGGGAACGCTTTAGCAAGCGGTGTGCCACCTCTTCGCAAGCGGTGTGCCACCGCGAACGGCGCCCCAGACCCGCGAAAAAAGGCTGGTTTGCGGCAGCAATAGCCGATATCCCGGGGCAGATTTGCGGGGCCCCGTCTCATTGTCGCGAGACGGCGTCTCGGCGGTGAGACGAGGATACGCGTTGAGATGACCGAACCTGCCTATGTCGCGGTGGACTGGGGCACCAGCAGCTTCCGGCTCTGGCTGATCGACCGCGCCGGCGAGGTGCTGGCCGAGCGCCGCAGCGATGAAGGCATGCTGGTGGCCGCGAAGGCCGGCTTTGCCGCCGTGCTGCAATCGCATCTCGCGGCAGTCGAGGCGTCCGATCATCTGCCTGTCCTCGTCTGCGGCATGGCCGGCGCGCGTACCGGCTGGATCGAGGCCGGTTATGTCGATACGCCCGCGCCACTCTCCGCTGTTCTGAAGCAGGCGGCGCGCGTGTCCGACGAAGCGCGCGACATCCGTATCCTGCCGGGTATCGCGCAGCGCGATGCAAAAGCACCGGACGTGATGCGCGGCGAGGAGACGCAGCTGCTCGGCGCGCTCGGGCTTGATGCCGCAGGTGAAGCTCTGGTCTGCATGCCCGGCACGCATTCGAAATGGGTGCGCCTGAAGGACGATACGGTCGCGCATTTCTCTACCTTTATGACCGGCGAGCTCTTCAGCGTGGTGTCGCGCGAGACGATTTTGTCGCTTGCGGTCGCGGGCGCCGAAGACGCCGAGGATGTCACGAGCTTCCAGGCTGCGGTGAAGGCGGCGTACGAGGCACCGGCCTTCGCCGCCAATTTTCTGTTCGGCGCGCGGTCGCGTCAGCTCCTGTTCGGGGGCACACCGGCCGCCGCGCGCGAAACGCTGTCGGGCACGTTGATCGGCGTCGAGCTGGCGGCAGGGCTCTCCGGCGCGATGCCGAAAGCTGGAATCACGCTGATTGCCTCGGGGCGGCTCGCAATGCTGTACAGGCTGGCTTTCGACGCGCTGTCGGTCACCGTGAAGCCGGTCGATGCCGATGAAGCCGTCCGCCGCGGTCTGTCGATGGCGGCTGGCGCGATCTGGACGAAATGAGAGGATAGTCGAGATGAGCGTTCCCTTTCCGGCGATGAAACGGCCACTGGTCGCGATCCTGCGCGGCATCAAGCTGGAGGAAGCCGAGGCCATCGTCGGCGTGCTGATCGAGGCCGGCATGACTGCGATCGAGATCCCGTTAAACTCGCCCGATCCGTTCCGCTCCATCGCCACCGCCGTCAAGCTCGCGCCGGCCGGCGTGCTGATCGGCGCCGGCACGGTGCTGACCACAGCGGATGTCGATCGGCTCAACGATGTCGGCGGCAAGCTGATGGTGTCGCCGAATGTCGATACACAGGTGCTCACGCGTGCGCACCAATACGCCATGGTCACGCTACCGGGCGTGTTCTCGCCGACCGAGGCGCTGCTGGCCGCACGCTCCGGCGCCTCTGGCCTGAAGTTCTTTCCGGCCAGCGTGCTCGGCGCGTCCGGCATTGCCGCGATCCGCGCGGTGCTGCCGGCCGGCGCCATGATCGCCGCCGTCGGCGGCGTCTCCGACCAGAATTTTGCGGAGTATATCAAGGGTGGCGTGACGGCGTTCGGGCTGGGCTCCAGCCTCTACAAGCCCGGCATGACGGCAACGGACGTTGCCGCTCGCGCAAAATTGACGATCGCGGCCTACGATCGGGCGATTGCGAAAGACTGAAGCAGCAATAAACAAGCCGTGATGCCGTCACTGTTGCGCGTTATCCTATCTTGCCGCAGAAGCGAGATCAGGAGACCGACATGACAATCAACAACGTGGCCGATCTGTTCGTGGCAACGCTCGAACAGGCCGGCGTCAAGCGCATCTACGGCATCGTCGGCGACAGCCTGAATGCGCTGACCGAAGCGCTGCGGCGGCGCGGCACGATCGAATGGATCCATGTCCGGCACGAGGAGGTCGCGGCCTTCGCCGCTGCCGGGGAAGCGGAGATGACGGGCAGCCTTGCGGTATGCGCGGGCTCGTGTGGTCCCGGCAATCTGCATCTGATCAACGGCCTGTTCGACGCCCATCGCAGCCGCGTTCCCGTGCTGGCGATCGCCGCGCAAATCCCGACGGCCGAGATCGGCAGCGGCTATTTCCAGGAGACGCATCCGCAAAACCTGTTCCGCGAGTGCAGCCATTATTGCGAGCTGGTCTCCGATCCGAGTCAGCTGCCCTATGTGCTGGAAAACGCGATCCGCGCGGCGGTCGGCATGCGCGGCGTTGCCGTCGTCGCCATGCCCGGCGACGTCGCCTTCCGCAGCCCACCCAAGCGCGCACTGTCGACGGCGCGTGGCCTTGCACTGTCGGCGCCGAAAATCGTGCCGCAGGCCGATGAGCTGAAGGCGCTCGCAGACCTCTTGAACGGCGCCGAGCGCATCACCTTGTTCTGCGGCCGCGGCTGCGCCGGCGCGCATGCGCCGTTGATGCAACTCGCGGAAGCCTTGAAGAGCCCGATCGTGCATGCGCTCGGCGGCAAGGAGCACGTCGAATACGACAATCCCTACGACGTCGGCATGACCGGCTTCATCGGCTTCTCCTCCGGCTATGCCGCCATGCACGCCTGCGACGCGCTGGTGATGCTCGGCACTGATTTTCCCTACAAGCAGTTCTTCCCGACTGATGCGAAGGTCGCCCAGATCGACATCCGCCCGGAGAATCTCGGTCGTCGCTGCAAGATCGATCTCGGCCTCGTCGGCGACGTCAAGCTCGCCATCGAGGCGCTGCTGCCGCTGCTCAAGGCCAAGACGCAGCGCAGGCATCTCGACGATGCGATCGCGCACTACAAGAAAGCACGCGAGGGCCTGGACTCGCTCGCGAAGGGCACGCCGGGCAGCAAACCGATCCATCCGCAATATCTCGCCAAGGTCATCAGCGACCACGCCTCTGATGATGCCGTGTTCACCGCCGATGTCGGCACGCCGACGGTGTGGGCCGCGCGCTATCTCGAGATGAACGGCCGCCGCCGGCTGATCGGCTCGTTCGTGCACGGCTCGATGGCCAACGCCATGCCACAGGCGATCGGCGCGCAGGCCGCGCAGTCCGGCCGCCAGGTGATCTCGCTCTCGGGCGACGGCGGCTTCACCATGCTGATGGGCGATCTGATCACGCTGACGCAGATGAAGCTGCCGGTGAAGGTGGTCATCTTCAACAACGGCGTGCTCGGCTTCGTCGCACTGGAGATGAAGGCGGCCGGTTTCGTCGACACCAATGTCGATCTGGAGAATCCGGACTTCGCGGCAATGGCGCGCGCCATGGGCATCTTCGCAAGGCGCGTCGAGGATCCCGGCGAGCTCCCGGGCGCGATGAAGGAGATGCTGGCCCACAACGGACCGGCGCTGCTCGACGTGGTCACGGCGAAGCAGGAGCTGTCGATGCCGCCGACCATCACGCCCGAGCAGATCAAGGGCTTCAGCCTCTGGGTCCTGCGCGCCGTGATGAACGGCCGCGGCGACGAGGTCGTCGATCTCGCCAAGACCAATTTGCTGCCGCGCTAACCCCGCTTGACCGACGGCACGGGCAGCCGCTCATGGCGGCGCTGGAAGCGTTGCCAGTGCAGCACGATGCCGATCAGCAGCGCCGGTACGAAGCCGAGCGCGATCAGGAAATGCGGCAGCTGCGCCGGGGAGATGAACGCGATGCCGATGTCGGAGATCAGCCACAGCGCGGCGAACATCACCGCGAAATCGGTGCGCGGGCAGCGCAGATAGTAGAACACGGCGGTGATGACGACGGCGGGTCCGATGGCGATGCCGATCATCACCGTCGTCAGCTCCTTCGGCGTCAGCGCGTCGAGCACCATCGCTGCCAGCAGCCAGAGCGCGGCGAACATGGCGACGATGTCGAGCGGATGCCGCAACCCAATACCTCTCGCGGGAACATGCTATCGTTGTGGCCCAGACCCTGGCCGTCAAGGGAAAATGCGCCTATTCCTCGTCGTTTCCGGGCGTCGGCCGCAGCATGAAATGGCCGAAGGCGGTGGCGATCGGCTTGTTCGCATCGTCCTGCCAGGCCCGCGCCTCGAAGGCGACGATGCGCCGGCCCTGCTTCACGATCGAGACGTTGGCGAAGGTGTCGAGCGCGCGGCCCGAGCGCAGATAGTTGACGGTCAGTCCGATCGGCTTGGGCAGCGCGGCGGCGCCGAGTTCGCGCGCCACTCCGAAGATCGCGGTGGTCTCGAGGAAGGCGCCGGTCATGCCGCCATGGATCGCAGGCAGGATCGGGTTGCCGATGATCTTTGGCGAGAACGGCATCGTCAGTGTGTCGTCGTCGTTGGCGCGAATGCCGAGGCAGCGCGCGAACGGGCTGTTGGCGAACGGGCCTTCCGGATCGTCCGGCGCCTCCAGCGTCGGGATGTTGCGGGAGTCCATCCTGCGGTCTGCGAGCATGTTGGTGCGGTTGGCACCGATCATGAAGCAGGCGGTGGCGGTCGCGACCGGATCGTCCTCGGAGTCCTGATAGGCGGTCGAGCGCACGAAGGCGATCGAACGCGTGGTGCGGTAGCAGACCGAATGCGCCTTGATGTCGAGGCCCGGCGTCGCCGGCTTCTGATAGTCGATGCGCAGATCGAGCGTCGCGATCGCGCTCGTGCCGTCGAGCGCAAGTTGCACCGCCATGCCGCAGCTCTCGTCCAGCATCGCGGTGACGACGCCGCCATGCAGCACGCCGGTCTCGGTATCGCCGACGAACACGGGCCGGTAGGGCAGGCTGGACCAGGCCTCGCGAGGCGCGAAGCGGTCGAGTTGGAGCCCGCTGATCTGGCCGTAATCGGAGCGGCGACCCTTGATCGCCTCGGCGAGGTCCTCGAACGAAAGTGTGGTCGGTGAGCTGGACATGAGGACGTTCTAGACCAGTGGCGGGCGCGGCGCAAAACCCCGGATGCGCGTCCCACGGCAGGTGCCGGGGCGGTTTGGCCTCGACAGGGCGGGCCGAAGCAACGATGGTGGGCGCCTCGTTCGTTCGACTAGCCGCAAGGAGTGCCCATGGCCGATCCCGAAACGCCCGCCACCAGCCAGGGGCCCGTCATCATTTCGACCTCGAGCTCGGAGCGGGCGCCGATCATCTATTTCGACGGTGCATCCTGCTTCGGCCACCACAACGGCGCGATCCAGATCGAGCTTGCGGCCAATTTGTTGATGCCGGTCGGCGCCGCCGTCAGGGTCGACGTCGTTCAGACCGCGCATCTGCGTTGCAGCGTGGCCGCCGCGCTGGCGCTGCGCGAAGCGCTCGAAAAGGCGCTGGCAATGTACCAGCAGGGCCAGCAGCAGCCCCGGCCGGAGGAAATTCCCTCGGTGAAGAACTGAGGCAGTTAGCGGATCGCAAGTTAATGCGATCAACTCACTCAGCTCACATGCACCTTCGGCTTCCTGCCGTCGTTCCACTTGCCGTCGAGCGCGCGCTCGATCTGGGCGGCGAGTTGCAGCAGCAGGCCGTCATTGGCCTGTTTCGCGATCGCCTGGATGCCGAGCGGCAGGCCGTGGTTCTGCGTGGCCATCGGCATCGAGATCGCCGGCATGCCGCAGAGATTGGCGAGCGGCGTGAAGGCGAAGAAGCGCCAGAGATTGCCGAACCAGTCGAGCACGTCAGGATTGTCGGAGATGGTGAGATACTCCCGGGTGCCCACCTTCGGCGTCGGCAGCGCAGTGATCGGGGTCAGGATCACGTCCCACTGCTCGAAGAAAGCGCCGAAGGCGCGCGAGGTCGTGTTGAACACGCCTTGCATCTTCGCCCGCTCGGCGAAGCTCGTATGCCGGCCGGCTTCCCAGATTCTGATATTCATGGGCTCGATGAGGTCTTCCGGCGGCCGTTCCAGTCCGCGCGCGGCGAGCATGTTCGAGATCACCACCGCAAAATTCGAGATGTAGCAGGTGGTCTGCGCCTCGAACGCGGCGCGGAAGTCGAGCTCGGGCAGGGCGTAGTCGACGTGATGGCCGAGGCCTTCGAGGAAGCGGCCGGCCTTTGCCAGTTCGGCGGCGATCTCGGGCGTCGCGGTGTAATCGCCCCAGCTGTGCGACAGCGCGATGCGAAGCTTTGACGGATCGCGCTTGATCATCTCGGAATAAGGCTGCGCCGTGGTCCAGAACGGCATGAACTCGCCGGGCGCCGCTCCCCTTGCATGATCGACGAAGGCGGCGGTGTCGCGCACCGAGCGCGACTGGCAGCCCTGGATCGAGACCAGGCCGGTGAGATCGGACATGTGCGGTGCGAGCGAGAATACGCCGCGCGAGACTTTCAGGCCGATATTACCGTTGACGCCGGCGGGAATGCGGATCGAGCCGCCGCCGTCGGTCGCATGCGCGATCGGCACCACGCCGGCCGCGACCATCGCGGCGCTGCCGGCCGACGAGCCGCAGGTGGTGTAGTCGGTATCCCAGGGATTGCGCGTGACATAGACGGCCGGATTGTCGGCCGAGCTGCAGACGCCGAATTCCGGCGTCGTGGTGCGTCCGATCAGGTTCAGTCCGGCCTGGCGGAATTTGCCGGTCAGGAACGTGTCGGCGCTGGCGCGATTGCCGCGCATCAGCAGCGAGCCCATCTCCTGGAGCCGGCCCTTCATGGTCGGGCCGAGGTCCTTCATCAGGAAGGGCAGGCCTGCGAACGGGCCAGCGAGATTGGCGCCGTCCTTGGCCGGATCGGCGATCACGTCATCGAACAGCTCGACCACGCCCGACAGTGCTGGATTGACCTTGGCAACGCCCGCGGCGGCCTGGCGCGCCAATTCCTTTGCCGTGAGCTCGCCCTTGCGGACGCGCGCCGCCAGCCCCACGCCATCGTGCTGCGCCCATTCGTTCCAGCTCATCGGGAAAGTCATGCGATCCAAACCTCTTCGTGCGGCGCCATCTTAGTTTCGCACGGAAACACTTTAATCAACTGAGGCGGCGCGAAGGGCAGGGTTGCGCCGGATGGAGAGGTAATCCCGCATTGCATGCGCGCGCATCAATTCGAGAGCTTTGCGATCACCGCGACCGGCCCGCCGCCGGCGGGGCCCTGATGCTCGGCGCCGCCGGAGACATAGACTGCCCCGGTGCCGGCAAGGCCGGCAATCAACCCGCCAACGGCAGCCCGGGCGTGGCGCGTCGAGCTGATATCGGTATCTTCCAGCATGGTGTGGCGGAAGCCGCGCACGCTGCCGTCAGGCGAGGCCTCGGCCTTGGCGAAAATGTTGACGAACTCGCGGCCGGTCGTCGTCTGCGGCGCGGCACGGAGCCCAACGCTCTCCAGCGCCGCGAGCACGGCGGCAGCGTCGATCGCATCGCTCATCACGGCATGTCCGATCTCGAATTCGCTCGTCGAGGACATCGAATTGCCGAGCACGATGACGACGTTGTGCATCAGCTCGATTCCGGATGAGGTCGAGGCGACGTTCGAAAACAGATCGTAGCGTCGCAGCACGTCCTCATCATGAACGTCGGTTGCGATCTCGCCGAGCGCGACCGCAACGCCGAGCGCGGAGGCGCCACGCGAATAGGCCATCGAACTGTAGGCGCTGGTCGTCGCCGTCTTGTGGCCGCGCGCGTTCGCCGCCGCGACGCGCTCACTGGTGAGCAGCGGGCACTTGATCTGCACGAAGTGGACGTCGGCGGGATCGGCGATGCCGGCATCCGCCATCGCGGCGTTCACGGCCTCGGCTGTCTCCGTGATCTGAGCGGAGCGCCCGAGCTCTTCAGGGAGAAAATCCCGCGTCTGCGCCATGCCGATGCTCAGGCGCTTGCCGGAGATGCCTGCCGGGCGCTGCGGGACTTCCCTGCGCGTGAACACCGTAATGTGCGGGCTGAGCACGCCCTCGGTGCCGCCGGACATCACGAAAGCAATGCGCTGCTCGACCTCCTGCGGCGACAGCCCGAGCCGTGGCGCCAGCGCCGTGCACAGCGCGGCAACGGCATATTCCCGGGTAAAGTCGTTGACGCCGCCATTGCCTTCGGTCTTGCCGAGGATCGCCAGGATGGATGTCGGATCGATCGCGCCGGAGCCGATCATGCTGATCAATCCGGAGACGTCGCCGGGGCCTTTGGTGGCGATTCTAATGACGCCGACCGACGTGGTACGCATTATAGTCCTCACATGGGGTTCAGGAGCCCGGCGAACAAAACAGCCGTTGAACGAGGGTGTCTGTCAAGGTGTCAAGGCAATCCCCATCGTCGTCCTGGCGAACGCCAGGATCCACTACCCCAGGGGTGAGTTTGGCGAAGGCTCGTCGTTCGGTACGCCTGCCGCCCACAATAGATGGATTCCCCGGTATGGGTCCTGGCTTTCGCCAGGGCGACGACGGAGTATGTGCGTCGTCTGCGTCGCACCCACGATTGTGGCGAGATCGCATCGCTTCGACAAAAAATCCCTTGTCGACGGTCGTCCGCTGCACCTTGATGAATCAACCCCGATTGGTCCATAAGCGGCGTCCCGCAGCCGGTGGTTCGCCTCCGCGATGCGTGCTTGGATAGAGGGGTTCTCGCGTGGCAAATATCAACCAGAAAATTGCGCAGGAGCTTGGGGTTCGGGCGGAGCAGGTCGAGGCGACAGTGGCGCTGCTCGACGGCGGCGCCACGGTTCCCTTCATCGCCCGCTACCGCAAGGAAGCGACCGGTGCGCTCGACGACGCGCAATTGCGCACGCTGGAGGAGCGCCTGGGTTACCTCCGCGAGCTCGAGGACCGCCGCAAGGCCATCCTCGAATCGGTCCGCGAGCAGGGCAAGCTCGATGCCGCGCTGGAAGCCTCCATTCTCGCCGCCGACAGCAAGGCGCGCCTCGAAGATATCTATCTGCCGTTCAAGCCGAAGCGCCGCACCAAGGCGGAGATCGCCAAAGAAGCCGGCCTCGAGCCGCTCGCCAATCAGCTCATGGCCGAGCCCACCAACGATCCGAAGCTCGTCGCCGAAGCCTTCGTCAATGCAGAGAAGGGCGTTGCGGATGCCGCTGCGGCACTCGACGGCGCCCGCGCCATCCTGGTCGAGCGTTTCGACGAAGACGCCGATTTGATCGGCGCGCTTCGCGAGGAGGTGTGGACCAATGCGCGCATGGCATCCAAGGTACGCGACGGCAAGAAGACCGAGGGCGAAAAGTTTGCCGACTATTTCGAGTTCTCCGAGCCGCTGACGAAGCTGCCCTCGCACCGTATCCTCGCGATGTTCCGCGGGGAGAAGGAAGAGATCCTCGATCTCCAGATCCAGGCCGAGACCGAAGCATCGCCGCCGGGCGTGCCGAGTGTCTATGAGCTGAAGATCATGAAGCGGTTCGGCATCGCCGACCTCAAGCGCGCCGGCGACCGCTGGATGATCGATACCGTGCGCTGGGCCTGGCGCACCAAGATCCAGGTGCATCTCAACATCGACCTGCGCATGCGGCTGTGGAATGCCGCCGAGACCGAGGCCGTGCGCGTGTTCGCGTCCAATTTGCGCGACTTGCTGCTCGCGGCGCCAGCCGGCACCCGCGTCACCATGGGCCTCGATCCCGGCTTCCGCACCGGCGTCAAGGTCGCCGTCACCGACGCGACCGGCAAGGTGGTGGATACCGCCGTGATCTATCCGCACGAGCCGCAGCGGCAGTGGAACGAGGCGCTTGCGATCCTTGGCAAGCTCGCGCTGAAACATCGCGTCGAGCTGATCGCGATCGGCAACGGCACCGCCTCGCGCGAGACCGACAAGCTCGCGGCCGACCTCGTCAAGGGCCTGCCCGACTTGAAGATGACCAAGATCGTGGTGTCGGAAGCCGGCGCGTCGGTTTATTCGGCCTCCGCTTTTGCCTCGGAGGAATTGCCTGATCTCGACGTCACCTTGCGCGGCGCGGTGTCGATCGCGCGGCGGCTTCAGGATCCGCTCGCCGAGCTGGTCAAGATCGAGCCCAAGGCGATCGGCGTCGGCCAGTACCAGCACGACCTCGGCCAGGCCAAGCTCGCCAAATCGCTCGATGCGGTGGTCGAAGACTGCGTGAACGCAGTCGGCGTCGACGTCAACACCGCGTCCGCTCCGCTGCTCGCGCGCGTGTCGGGTGTCGGCTCCGGCCTCGCCTCGAGCATCGTGGCACATCGCGACGCCAACGGGCCGTTCAAGTCGCGCAAGGCGCTGAAGGACGTGCCGCGGCTCGGCCCCAAGGCGTTCGAGCAGTGCGCGGGCTTCCTGCGCATCCTCGGCGGCGAGGATCCGCTCGACGCCTCCGGCGTGCATCCGGAAGCCTATCCGGTGGTGCGCCGGATTCTCGGCGCCACCAAGAGCGACATCAAGGCGCTGATCGGCAGCAGCGACATCGTTCGCACGCTGAAGCCGAAAGACTTCGTGGACGAGACGTTTGGTCTGCCGACCGTCACTGACATCCTGCGCGAGCTCGAGAAGCCCGGCCGCGACCCGCGTCCGGCGTTCAAGGCCGCTGTGTTCATGGATGGCGTCGAGGAGATCAAGCACCTCAAGAAGGGCATGATCCTTGAGGGCACCGTGACCAACGTCGCCGCGTTCGGCGCCTTCGTCGACATCGGCGTGCACCAGGACGGCCTCGTGCACATCTCGGCGATGTCCAGGACCTACATCAAGGATCCGCGCGAGGTGGTGAAGCCCGGCGACATCGTCAAGGTGAAGGTGCTGGACTTCGAGGTCGCGCGCAAGCGCATCTCGCTGACACTGCGCCTCGACGACGAGGTTGGCGCCAAGAAGGACGCGCCCGGCATGCAGCGGGACAACAGCTCACGCAACCCCTCCCGCATGACATCGTCGGCCCCGCGCCAGCAGGAATCTTCCGGCGGCGGCGCACTCGCCGAAGCGCTGCGCCGCGCGGCGGAGAAGAACGGCGGCAAGCGGGCGTAGCTTCTTCTATCCGCGTCGTCATTGCGAGCGCAGCGAAGCAATCCAGAATCTTTCCACAGCGGGACTCTGGATTGCTTCGTCGCAAGGGTTCCTCGCAATGACGAGGAGAGAGCGGGTCCTCTCCCTAACACCGGCGTCAGAATCTGGCGCGTTTGTAAGTTGAAGGCGCCTGTCCCTTGCTCTCATCTGATCCTTCTCGCGCGGTAGAAATATCGCCGCGCAGCACGGAGGATGCTTCGATGGACAACAGGCTTCTCAAAGGCCTCACCGCGGTGACGATCGCAGCGGTGATGGCGCTCGCTTCACCGGTGCTCGCCAGAGGTGGCGGTGGTGGCGGACATGGCGGCTTCGGCGGTGGCGGACATTTCGGCGGTGGTGGGCATTTCGGTGGCGGTATGCACGCCGGTGGCTTCGGCGGCATGCATGTGGGCGGCATGGGCGGTGCGCGCTTTGCCCATGTTGGCGGAGCAGGCTTCGGTGGACCGCGCTTTGCGCATGGCGCGATCGGACCACGTTTTGCCGGTGCCGGCTGGCACGGCCACCATGCCTTCCACCACCATCACTTCCGTCGTTTCGCCGTCTTCGGTGCGCCCTATTACTATGCCGGCTACAATGACGGCTGTTGGCGCAGGAGCTTGACGCCCTATGGGTGGCAATGGGTCAATGTGTGCGGAGACTCTTGGTACTAGCATCGCCGTACCGCACCATTGTCGCGATCGTCATCGGGCGGTTCCGCTCAGCCCCGGAACGGGATAGTCTGGTGGCGATCGTCGCGCGGAGTTTGTCATGTCCGGAGGTCACCGCCGCATTCTGGTCGTCGAGGACGATGCGGAAACCGCAGGCCAACTCGTCGAGGAGCTGACGATTTCTGGCTACGATGTCGATCTCGCCGCCACGGGGCGCGAAGCCCTCAGCCACGGCGCCGCGCGCGACTATGCCGTGATCACCATCGACCGCATGCTGCCCGACATCGACGGCATCAGCGTGATGCGCCAGTTGCGCGACGACGGCATCGCCGCGCCGTTCCTGATCATTTCCGCACTTGGCGAGGTCGACGACCGCGTGCGCGGCTTGCGCGCCGGCGGCGACGATTATCTCGTCAAGCCGTTCTCCTTTACCGAATTGCTGGCGCGGCTGGAGGCGCTCGGCCGGCGCAGCGACACCGTTGCCAAGGAGACGATCCTGCGGGTCGGCGATCTCGCCATCGACCTGATCGCGCGGAGCGCGAGCCGCCGCGGCCGGAAGATTCCGCTGTTGCCGCGGGAATTCCAGCTGCTCGAATATCTCGTCCGCAACGAGGGCCGCGTCGTCTCGCGTGCGATGCTGCTCCAGCATGTCTGGGATCTGCACTTCGATCCCTCCACCAACATCATCGACGTCTATGTCGGTCGCGTCCGCCGCAAGGTCGATGATGCCCAGGCCTATCCGCTGATCCACACCATCCGCGGCATCGGATATTGTCTCCGTGCTCCTGGCTAAAACGCTCCGCTCCTCGACCTTCCGCCTGGCGCTGATCGCGATCGCGGCGTTCGGGCTGATCGTCGCGGCGATCATGGCCTATGTCTATTTCGGCACGATCGCCTATGTGCAGAACCGTGTCGGCTATGCCGGCGATCACAGCGGCTTCACCGCGATGATCGAGCTCGCAATGGTCGCTGTCGCGGTGCTGATGCTGGTGCTCGCGGGGCTCGCCGCGGTGCTGGTGACGCGCCGCACGGTCGGGCGAATCGAGGAGATCAACGCCACCAGCCGCGCCATCATGATGTCCGGCCTCGACCAGCGCATTCCCTTGCGCGGCAGTCACGACGAGTGGGACCGTGTCGCCGAAAACCTCAACCAGATGCTCGACCGCATCGAGACTTTGATGGGCGAGGTCAAGCAGGTCAGCGACAACGTCGCCCATGATTTGCGCACGCCGCTGACGCGCATGCGCGGCCGGCTGGAGAAGGCCTATCACGCACCGCGCAACGGCGAGGCCGACGCGGTGCTGATCGGCGACACCATCGCCGATCTCGACGCCGTGCTCGGCATGTTCGCCTCCATCATCCGCATCTCGGAGATCGAGACCCGCGCCCGCCGCAGCGCGTTTCGCACCCTCAATCTCGCCGAAATCGCCGGCGAGGTCGTCGAGCTCTACGATGCCGCCGCCGAGCAGGTCGCGACGCGGCTCAGCCTGGACGGCGACCGTGAGGTGGCGATTATTGGCGATCGCGACCTTCTGTTCGACGCCGTCGCCAATCTCGTCGATAACGCGATCAAGCACGGCTGCAAGGGCGGGCAGGTGACCGTCACCTGCCGCAGTGCCAACGAGGGGGCAGTGATCGCGATCGTCGACGACGGTCCGGGCATTCCGGCGGATCAGCGCGATCACGTGTTCAAGCGCTTCTACCGGCTCGAGCAGAGCCGCTACACGCCCGGTAACGGCCTCGGCTTAAGCCTGGTCGCCGCGGTCGCTCGCCTCCATGGCGCCGAGATTGCCCTGCACGACAACGCGCCGGGCCTGTCGGTCCAGCTCAGCTTCCCGCCGCACCCGCCCTAGAGCTCGATCACGCCGCGGCGTGCCGCATGAGCCACCGCATCGGTGCGGCCGGTGGCATCCAGCTTGTCGAGCAGCGAGCCGACATGGAATTTCACCGTGTGGACGGAAATGCCGAGCTGACGCGCGATCATCTTGTTGGAGCCACCTTCCGCCATCAACGCCAGCACATCGAGCTCGCGCTGTGTCAGCGCGATGTCCTCAGGCATGATGCGCGGATCGCGGGTGACGATCGCCGCTGCGGCCTTCTCGCCGGGTTCGGCGAGGCGAAGCCCGGCGATATTGCCGAGCAGAGCAGCCAGGCGATCGGCGAGGACGGGATCGTCGATCTCCAAAGCCAACACGATCTCGGGCGCGATGTCCTCGCTCACGCCGCCGGCCTCTCGCCGATCGTAACCTTGAAGCTGACCGGCTCGCCGCCGCGGCGCGCCGCGATATCGACCACCGCGCCCACGCTCGCCGGACCCAGCGTCCGCGACAGCGCGCGTACGCCGGACAGCTTCTGGTCGTTGACGGCGACGATGACGTCGCCCTGGCGAATGCCGGCCGCGGCCGAAGGACCGGCCTTGTCGACATTCATCACCATCGCGCCGACGCCGTCGTCGAGCCGGACCGGCTGCAGACCGAGGCCGAGATATCCGCGTGCGATACGGCCGCGGGCCTCCAACTGGGCCGCGACCCGCTCGATCGTCGCCGTCGGGATCACCAGCACACGCCTGGGGCCGAGCACGGCCATGCCGAAGGCCTCGCCCGATGCATCGAGCGCGAGGCCGCCCTGCTGGCTGGAGCACAAGCGGACATCGAGCTCGATCCGCGCGTCGATGTCGCCGCCGCGCAAGGAGCGCCAGCTCTTGCCGGACAGCGACACCATCCCAAGCGCGGCGCTCGGCGTATCACGATTGGTGGCGACGACGACCGACAACGCGCCGAGGGGCGGGACAATTGTGGCCAGCTTGACCGGGGTCAGCGCCGTATCGACGCGCAGCAGGGCGATATCCGTCGTATGGTCGCGGCCTGCAATCGTGGCGGCTGCGGTGCTGCCGTCGGAGAGGCCGATCTCGACGTCCCCCTCGTCGGCCAGCGCCTCGTCGGCGGTGACGATCAGGCCGGGCTTCCAGACGAAGCCGGTGGCGCGGGAGCGATGCGAATGCACGGCGACGACGGACGGCGCGGTGCGGGACACCACATCCGCGAGCGCGGACGACAGCGAGGACAGGGGGGTGGGTTCGGTCATGGGAGGCTCCTGTAAAGCTGTCCTCAATCTGGGATGTCGCGGGCGATCGCGTAACTGGCCGCATGGCCAGGAAATGAGCAGGGAAGCTGATTCATAAGACCACTGCCGACGAACATGTGATTGGGAGCCGCTCACGGGAACGTGTAGCAATCGCGAAATTGCGCCGCCTTCACGATTTTCAGCGAGCCTGACCGATGACCATCGACCTCACCCGCCGCACCCTGCTTCAACTCGCCGGCGCCACCTCGCTGGCAATGGCGGCTGCGGGCGCGGCGCGCGCCGAGGGCGCACCGCAGGGCGGCGGGCCGACCTACGCCAGCCGCACGCCGATGCGGGTCGGCATGGTGACGCTGCGAGTGAAGAACCTCGACAAGGTCGCCGACTACTATCGCGACGTGATCGGCCTCACCGTAATGGAGCGCTCTGCCAGCGCCGCCAAGCTCGGCACAGCCGGTATCACGCTGCTGGTGCTCGAGGCCCGTTCCGATGCCACAATCGAGCCGCGCAGCGCCGCGGGCCTCTATCACACCGCCTTCCTGATGCCGACCCGCAAGGACCTGGCGCGCTGGCTGGTGGCAGCCGCTTCGCATCGCGTGCCGCTTTCGGGCTTTGCCGATCACCTCGTCAGCGAATCCGTCTATCTTGACGATCCCGAAGGCAACGGGATCGAGGTCTATGCCGACCGCGATCCCTCGCAATGGCAGTGGAGCGAGGGCAGCGTGAAGATGGCGGCCGACGAGCTCAACATTCCCGACCTGCTGTCGCTGACCAATACGCGCGTGCCTGATTATGCCAAGGCGCCGGACGGTCTGCGCATCGGCCACATGCATCTGCGCGTCGGCGACCTCGCGCAGGCCGAGCGCTTCTACCACGGTGCCATCGGCCTGGACCCGACCCGCAGCCGCAACGGTGCCGCGTTCCTGTCGTCGGGCCGCTACCACCATCACCTCGGCATGAACGTCTGGCAGAGCCAGGGTGCCGGCCAACGCGACGATCAGGCAACAGGGCTCGCCTGGTTCTCGCTGGTGACGGAGAAGCCGGACCTGCTTGCCGCGCAGGACGAGCGCCTGCGCAAGGGAGGCGCGAAAGTCACATCGCTTGCCAATGGCGTGGAGGCGATCGATCCCTGGGGCACGCGGGTGCGGTTGATCAGGGTTTGATCGCCTGCGCCGGCGTTGCTAAGACCCGTCAGGTGCAAACCAGTCTCCGGGTCCCCTGACATGCCCGATTTTCGCGGTGTCTTCCCCTATCTCGTCTCGCCGGTCGATGCCGACGGCGTGGTGCGGACGAACGTCCTCGCAAAGCTCTGCGACGATCTGATCGGCGCCGGCGTCCATGGTCTGACCCCGCTCGGCTCGACCGGCGAGTTCGCCTATCTCAACGCCGCCCAACGCACCGCGGTGGTGCAGGCCACGATCGAAGCGGCAAAGGGACGTGTGCCTGTGGTTGCGGGCGTTGCCTCCACCTCGACGGCTGACGCGGTGGCGCAGGCGATAGCGTATCAGAAGCTCGGCGCCGACGGCATTCTGGCTATCCTGGAAGCCTATTTCCCGCTCGCCGACGCTCAAATCGAATCCTATTTCCGCGCCATCGCCGATGCCGTGGACATCCCGGTCGTCATCTACACCAATCCCCAATTCCAGCGCTCTGATCTCACCCTCGACGTCATCGCGCGCCTCGCCGAGCATCCGCGCATCGGCTACATCAAGGACGCCTCGACCAATACCGGCCGGCTGCTCTCGATCATGAACCGCTGCGGCGATGCCTTGCGGGTGTTCTCGGCCTCCGCCCATATCCCCGCCGCGGTGATGCTAATCGGCGGGCTCGGCTGGATGGCGGGGCCCGCCCGCATCATCCCGCGCCAGAGCGTCGCGCTGTACGACCTCTGCAAGGCCGGTCGCTGGGACGAGGCGATGGCGCTCCAGCGCAGGCTGTGGCGCATCAACGAGGCTTTTGCCCGCTTCAACCTGGCGGCTTGCATCAAGGCCGGATTGGCCTTCCAGGGCTACGACGTCGGCGATCCCGTCCCGCCGCAGGCCGCACTCACCGCCGATGCGCGCAAGATCGTGGAAGCGGCCCTGCGGGAGTTGGCGTAGCCGGTCCCCTCGTTGTCATGGCCGGGCATAGCCGTCCGAAGGACGGCGTCGCTTTCGCTCGCCTATGTCCCGGCCATCCACGCGCCTCCACACGAAAGTACGTGGATGCCCGGGACAAGCCCGGGCATGACGAAATCGCGGATATACCGCCTAAAAGCGCGGCTGGTATGCCCTTGATCGATCCGCTAAAAGGCGGCCCGCACTTTCGAAAAGAGCCTGAGGACCCCACGGAATGAACATTCTTCCCGGCAATTTGCGTTTCGGAGCGGGGCAACCCGTCAAGCGTTTGGAAGACCAGCGGCTGCTCACCGGGAAGGGGCAGTTCATCGACGACAAGCCGGAAGATGGCGCGCTGTGGCTGTACCTGCTGCGCTCGCCGCATGCCCACGCGAAGATCGTCTCGATCGACACCAGCGCCGCCACTGCGATGCCCGGCGTGACCGCGGTGTACACCGGCGCCGACCTCATCAAGGACGACATCGGCGTCATCCCGACCTTGAGCATCTTCAAGCGCCCCGACGGCAAGCCGATGACGGTGCCGCCACGCCGCCTGCTGGCGCACGAAATCGTACGCTATGCCGGCGAAGCCGTGGCCGCCGTAGTGGCCTTCTCGCGTGCCGACGCGCAGAGCGCAGCCGAAGCGATCGTGGTCGAATATGACGTGCAGCCGGCGGTGGTCGATCCCGTCGAGGCGGTCAAGCCCGGCGCGCCATTGGTGTGGCCGGAGGCGCCCGACAACGTCGTCGGCGCGATGGCTTACGGCGATGCCGCCAAGGTGGACGAAGCTTTTGCCAAGGCGGCGCATACCGTCGAGCTCGATCTCGTCAGCCAGCGCCTGGTGCCGTCAGCCATGGAGCCGCGCTCGACCATTGCCGAGATCGACAAGAAATCCGGCCGCCTCCTGCTGCATGTGCAGTCGCAGACGCCCGCCTCGACTCGCGACGTGCTGGCCGAGGCCGTACTGAAGCGTCCGAAGGACAGCGTTCGCGTGCTGGTCGGCGATATCGGCGGCGGCTTTGGCCAGAAGACCAACCTCTATCCCGAAGACGGCATCGTCGCCTATGCCGCAACCAAGCTGAACAAAAAAATCCGCTGGCGCGGGGACCGCACCGACGAATTCGTCGGCGGCACCCATGGCCGCGATCTGACTTCGACCGCTTCCTTCGCACTCGACGAGAAAGGCAAGGTGCTGGCCTATCGCGTCAGCTCGATCGGCTGCACCGGCGCGTATTCCTCGGGCGCGGCCAACATCATTCCGCTGGTGCTGGGCCCGTTCGTGCAGACCGGCGTCTACGATCTGCCGCTGGTGCATTTCGAGGTGAAGTCGGTGATGACTCACACGGCGCCGGTCGGTGCCTATCGCGGTGCGGGCCGGCCCGAGGCCGTGTTCATCGTCGAGCGCCTGTTCGATGCGGCCGCACGAAAAATCGGCATGGATCCGCGCGCGATCCGGAAAGCCAACTACATCAAGCCGGCGCAACTGCCATATACCAATGCTGCCGGCCAGGTTTACGATTCCGGCGCCTTCGCGCACATGCTCGACCGTGCCGTGAAGCTCGCCGACTGGGACGGCTTTGCCGCGCGCAAGAAGGCGGCGAAGAAGAAGGGCCTGCTCTACGGCCGCGGGCTCACCTCCTATATCGAATGGACCGGCGGCCGCGCTCACACCGAGAAGGTCAGCCTGCACGCGACGTCGGAAGGTCGCGTCGTGCTGCATTCCGGGACCATGGCGATGGGGCAGGGGTTGCAGACCACCTACACCCAGATGATCTCCGACACGCTCGGCATTGCCATGGACAAGATCGACGTGGTCCAGGGCGACACCGATCTGGCGACGGGCTTTGGCAGCGTCGGCTCGCGGTCGCTGTTCGTCGGCGGCACGGCGGTCGCGGTCTCCTCCAACGATCTGATCCAGAAGGCGCGCGAGAAGGCGGCGAACGTGCTGGAGACCTCGATCGAAGACATCGAGTACCAGGGCGGCATGCTCACCGTGGTCGGCACCGACCGCCGCATCAGCCTGTTCGATATTGCAGAGAAGGAGAGCGGCGCAAAACTCAGCGTCGATTCCGAAGGCGAGGTCGATGGTCCGAGCTGGCCGAACGGCACGCATATCTGCGAGGTCGAGATCGATCCGGAGACCGGCGTCTCCAAGGTCGTGCGCTACACGACCGTCGACGACGTCGGTGTCGCCGTGAACCCGATGCTGGTCACCGGCCAGATCCATGGGGGTGTCGCACAAGGCATCGGCCAGGCGCTGTATGAGGGCGTGTCCTATGATGCCGACGGACAGCTGCTCACCGCAAGCTACCAGGACTACTGCATCCCGCGCGCCGACGACGTTCCGCCGATCGTGGTGACGCTCGATGATTCCGCGCCCTGCCGCACCAATCCGCTCGGCGCCAAGGGCTGCGGCGAATCCGGCGCCATTGGCGGTCCCCCCTGCGTCACCAACGGCGTGATGGATGCGCTCGCCGAGCTCGGCATCACCCAGCTCAACACGCCCTTGACGCCGCAGAAGATCTGGCAGGCGATCAAGGACGCGAAGGTGGGCGGTTAGCGGCCATTCTCGTGCTGGCTGTCGCCACAAATCCAACTCGTCGTCCCGGCCCTCGCCGGGACGACACCGAGGGTGAGGAAAAAGTTCGCGCTAAATCCCCAACATCATCTTCGCAATAATATCGCGCTGGATCTCCGAGGTGCCGCCGAAGATCGTGTAGGCGCGCCCGTTCAAATATTCCGGCATCACCGTCAGCATCTCCTCCGGCATCGCCGGCTCGTGGTTGAGCCTGTAGAGCGGGCGCATCGGCTCGACCGCGAGGGCGTCATGGCCGATCACGTCTGCGCCGAGCCGGGTCACGGCCTGCCGGATCTCGCTGTTGCGCAGCTTCAGGATCGACGACACCGCGCCGGGATTCTGTCCGGTCTGCAGCGCCGACAGCACGCGCAGCTCGGTCATCTCCAGCGCGTCGATGTCGACCTCGACCTCGGAGATGCGCGTCGCGATATCAGCACTGTCGATCGCGCGGCCCGTCAAGTCGGACTCGGCGAGATCCGCGATCGCCTTCAGCCCTTCGCGCAATTTTGCCGACGCAATGCCGGAGCCGCGCTCGAACTCGAGCAGATACTTGCCGTAGGTCCAGCCCTTGCCCTCCTCGCCGACGCGGTTCGCCACGGGAATGCGCACGTCGTCGAAGAATACCTGGTTGACCTCGTGGTCGCCGCCGATGGTGAGGATGGGGCGGGTCGTGATGCCCGGCGTCTTCATGTCGATCAGGATGAAGCTGATGCCGTCCTGCTGCCGCGGGCCGTCGCTGGTGCGCACCAGCGCGAACATGCGGTTGGCGTGATGGGCATGCGTGGTCCAGATCTTGGTGCCGTTGATGATGTAGTCGTCGCCGTCGCGCACCGCGCGCGTCTTCAGCGAGGAGAGATCGGAGCCGGAGCCCGGCTCGGAATAGCCCTGGCACCAATAATCCTCGCCGGACAGAATGCGCGGCAGGTAGAAGTTCTTCTGCTCCGCCGAGCCGAAGCCGATGATGACGGGGCCGACCATCTTCACGCCCATCACGTTGACATTGGGCACGCCGGCCCGCGCGCTTTCGGTCTCGAAGATCCAGCGCTGCGCCGGCGTCCAGTCGGGACCGCCGTGCTCGACCGGCCAGCCCGGCGCGCCCCAGCCTTGCTTGTGCAGCGTGCGCTGCCAGGCCATGCCGATATCGGGGTCGGAGAACACCGACGGCGTCAGCGCGGTCGCGCGCTTCATCTCCTCGGTGAGATTTTTTGCAATAAAGCCGCGCACCTCGTCCTGGAAGGCGCGCTCCTCGGCATTGAACGACAGGTCCATGATGCGCTCCTTGTGTCAGGCCGGCACGGTGCCGCGGCCAAGCCGGGCGTGGCGGCCATAGTGGTGCGCGCTGCCGCCGAACAACGTGTCGAACGCGACCAGCCGCTTGAAATAAGCGCCGACCTCGAGCTCCTCGGTGACGCCCATGCCGCCGTGAAGCTGGATCGACTGCTCGCCGACGAAACGCGCGGATCTGCCGATCTTCGCCTTCGCGCCCGACGCCGCCCGCGCGCGCTCGACCGGATCGGCGTCGACCTTCAGCGCGGCGCGCAGCGCCATCGAACGCGCTTCGTCGACCTGCACCGCCATGTCGGCGAGGCGGTGGCGGATCACCTGATTGGCCGAGAGCGGCCGGCCGAATTGCTTTCGGATCTTTGTGTACTCCAGCGTGGTGTCCAGCAGCACCTGCATGATGCCGACGGCCTCGGCGCTAAGCGCAGCCATGGCGCGGTCAACGGCCCATTCGATTGCCGGCAGCGCGTCATGCCCATTGCCGAGCAAGGCATCCTCCAGCAGTTGCACGTCCGACAGCTCGATGTTGCAGGCCCGTCCGCCGCCGAGGCGCTCGTAGTCGGAGATCGCAACACGCGGCGTCGTCGCCGGCATCAGGAACAGGCCAATGCGGCCGGATGACCCCTGATGATCATGGATATGCGCGGAGACGATGAGCTCGTCGGCGGCATGGCCGTCGAGCACGGCAATCTTGCTGCCGGTGAGGCGCCAGCCTTGCGCCGTCTTGTGAGCGGTGGTCGCGACCTTGCCGAGGTCGAACCGCGCCGCGCGCTCGGAATGCGCGAGCGCAAGCTTCAACGATCCCTCCGCGATCTTCGGCAGGATTGCCTGCTTCTGCGCCGTGCTGCCGCACCGCTCGATCAACGCAGCGCCAAGCACGACCGTCGCGATATACGGCTCCGACACCAGCCCGCGGCCGAAGGCTTCCATCAGAATGCCGATCTCGACCGCGCTGCCGCCGAGCCCGCCAAACTCTTCCGCGATCGGCAATGCCAGCCAACCGAGCTCGGCAAATTGCATCCACACCCCCGGACTGAAGCCGAGCGGATCGTTCGCCATCTTGCGGCGGTGATCGGCATCGTAGCTTTCGGCCACGAAGCGCCCCGCGCTTTCGCGCAGCAGCCGTTGCTCGTCGGTGAGATTGAGATCCATCGTATCTACTCCGCGGCCGCCGGCGGCTTGCGCACGGAGGGGTGCAGGCCGGATGGATCGACTACCATGCCGAATTCCTGAAGATTATGCGCGTGACAGAGCTGATGCAGCGCAAAGGCCTGGTCGATTGCGGCCGGTTGGCCCATCACGTCAACCGAACGATTCACCGCCTCCTTGGTCAGCTTCAGCGCAAAGGACGGTTTTGACGCGATTTTGCGCGCCAGCGCCAGCACGGCGGATGACAGCTCTGCGCGCGGCACGACCCGGTTGACCATCCCGAGTCGGTGCGCCTCCTGCGCGCTCCAGCTATCGGCCGTGAACAGAAATTCCTTGGCCTTGCGCGGGCCGAGCTCCCAGGGATGCACGAACCATTCGACGCCGCAGACACCCATGGTGACCACGGGATCGCAGAACTGCGCATCGTCGCTGGCGATGATGAGATCGCAGGCCCAGGCCAGCATCAGGCCGCCGGCGATGCACTTGCCGTGCACCTCTGCAATGGTCGGCTTGGCGAGGTTGCGCCAGCGCCGCGTGATCTGGAGATAGATCTCCTGCTCGCGCGCGTAGCGGCCATGAGCGTTTGCTTCGGCGAAGCCGCCCCAATTTCCGATCGGCGGAAAATCCACGCCCGCTTCATTCTTGCTGCCGGGTCGCAGGTCATGGCCTGAGGAGAAGTGCGGACCATTGCCGGCGAGAATGATCACCTTAACCGCGTCGTCCTGCACCGCCTGATCGAAGGCGGCGTTGAGATCGTAGGTCATTTGCAGGTTCTGCGCGTTGCGCGCGTCGGGCCGGTTCATCACGACCCGGACAATCGCCGGCTCCGGCCTCTCCACGAGGATGGTCTCGAACGAGCTCATCGCGTTCCCTTGGCGTTCCCGACCTGGCATTATTGTTCCCTCAAGTTGACTATTACAGCCAGGATTAAGCAAGAGGCTTGCGTACATCGGCTGCTTTTCGCAGGCCACGGCCAGGACGCAAGATGGTCTGGCATCTCGCGCGCGCAATCTGGTAGCTTGCGCCCGATTCCACCGGGAGAAATTTGATGCGCAAGATCCTGACCGTGCTGGCGGCGCTGGCCTCGTTGAGCCTCACCAATTGCGGCTATAACGCGATCCAGAGCGAGGACGAGCAGATCAAGGCCAACTGGTCCGAGGTCGTGAACCAGTATCAGCGCCGCGCCGATCTCGTGCCCAACCTCGTCAACTCGGTGAAGGGTTTTGCGCAGCAGGAGAAGGATGTGCTGCTCGGCGTCACCAATGCCCGCGCCAAGGTCGGCAGCATCCAGGCGACGCCCGAGGTGCTGAACGATCCCGCCGCATTCCAGAAATTCCAGGCGGCGCAGGGCGAGCTCTCCGGCGCGCTGTCCCGGCTGCTCGTGGTCACCGAGAACTACCCGCAGCTCAAGTCGGATGCGCTGTTCAAGGATCTGATGTCGCAGCTCGAGGGCACCGAGAACCGCATCACGGTGGCGCGCAACCGCTACATCAAGGCGGTGCAGGACTACAACGTCACCATCCGTTCGTTCCCGAGCAACGTCACTGCCATGATGTTCGGCTACAAGGAGAAGCCGAACTTCTCGGTCGCAAACGAGAAGGAAATCTCGACCGCACCGAAGGTCGATTTCAATCCGGCGCCATCGAAGTAAGTGCCTTCGACCCCGATGCATGCCCCACCCGCCACTGTCATTCCCCGCGAAAGCGGGGAATCCAGTACGCCGCGGCTTCACCGTATCCCGCTGGCGTCTCTGGAATACTGGATCGCCCGGTCGAGCCGGGCGATGACAGCGAGTGTGTGGTGGCGTGTTGCCATCACGGTCGCGCTCCTGTTCACCCTTGCGCTTCCCGCCTCAGCCGATGTCGCCATACCTCAGCTCACCGGCCGCGTGGTCGATCAGACCGGCACGCTCTCCAGCGGCGACATCGCCGCGCTATCGCAAAAGCTGCAGGACTTCGAGACCCGCAAAGGCAGCCAGCTCGTCGTCCTGATCGTGCCGACGACGGATCCGGAGACCATTGAGCAGTTCGCGATCCGCGTTGCTGAGGCCTGGAAGATCGGACGCAAGAAGATCGATGACGGCGCCATTCTCGTGGTGGCCAAGAACGACCGGCACCTCCGCATTGAGGTCGGTTACGGCCTCGAGGGCGCGCTCACCGACGTCACGTCGCGGCGCATCATCGACGAAGCCATCACGCCGAAATTCAGGAGTGGCGATTTCGCCGGCGGTATCACGGCGGGCGTCGATCGCATGATCCGCGTCATCGATGGCGAGCCGCTGCCGACGCCCTCGCGGAGCGTGAATTTCGGCGATTGGAACGACATCGAGCCGCTTTTTTTCTTTCTGCTGTTCGGCCCGCTGGTCATCGGCGGCATCCTGCGCTCCATGTTCGGGCGGCTGTTCGGTTCGGGGATAACCGGAGCGATCGTTGGTGTCATCGCCTGGTTCGTGATCGGCTCTGCGGTCATTGGACTGGGTGTCGGTTTGCTCGGCGCTGTCCTGACGTTTATTGCCGATCTGTTTGGGGCGGGATCGGGCACGGGATCCTCGCGTCGCGGCTCGTGGTCGAGCGGCTCGTCATCCGGCGGCTGGAGCAGCGGGTCGTCGTCGAGCGGCGGCTTCAGCGGCGGTGGCGGCAGCTTTGGCGGCGGCGGTGCTTCGGGGAGCTGGTAGGTTCATGAGCATCAGGCGCATCACCCGGCATCTGCTCCAGCATCATTGGCGTGCCAAGCAGGTGTTTCCGAAAGACGTGCTCGACCGCATCGAGCAGGCGATCAAGCGTGGCGAAGCCATGCATTCCGGCCAGGTGCGGTTCGTGGTCGAAGGCGCGCTCGATGGCGGTCCGCTGTTTCGCAACCAGCCGGCGCGCGAGCGGGCGCTCGACGTCTTCTCGCAGCTGCGCATCTGGGACACCGCACACAACAATGGCGTCCTGATCTATCTCCTGCTCGCCGACCGCGATGTCGAGATCATCGCCGATCGCGGTATCGATGCGAAAGTTGGCGCCGAGGGCTGGGAGAGCATCTGCCGCGCGATGGAGGCGGAGTTCAGGTCAGGGCAATTCGAGCGCGGCGTGATCGGCGGGATCGAGGCGGTGTCTCAGGAGCTGGCAAAGCACTTTCCGGCAAGCGGCCCGCATGCGAACGAGTTGCCGGATGCGCCGGTGGTGATGTAGTCCCGGCTGATAACCCGACACTCCGTCATTGCGAGCGTAGTGAAGCAATCCAGACTGTCTCCTCCGCGGGACTCTGGATTGCTTCGCTGCGCTCGCAATGACGATGCTGAAGCGCCGTGCTTCTTTCGCAAAGAGTCACACGCAGCCGCCGGCCCACCTAATCATCCAGCTTGTTCAGATCCCGCACCGACTGCATGATCGGCTCGAAGTTCGAGCGCGCATCAAGCGCGTCGAACAGTTGCGCGGTGTCGTCCAGCAATCCATGCGACCTAGCAATCGCGATGCGGACGTCTTGCTGCGGTGTGTCCGACAGGCGCCCGTGCCCGGACAGCAGGATCTTCGAGTCCAGCCCCTTCAGCCGCTCCAGCGATTCGATGTAGTCGGCGATGCTGCCCGAGCCGAACACGCCGCCCATCACGCCGCCGGGCATGAGCGTATCGGCGGCGAACAACAGCCCCTTGTCCTGGTCGAACAGCGTGATGCAGGCCGAGGTGTGGCCGGGCGTGTGCATCACGTTGAGACGGAAATTGCCGAGGTCGATCAAATTACCCTCCTCGAGCCAGATGTCGATATTAACAGGCACGTTCGGCTCGTTGAACATCTTCCGCAGCATCGAGAAGTCGTCGCGCAGCATGATCTTGTTGGCGGCGAGGCGATGGGCGGCGACGAAGGTGCGACGCTCGTTGAAGTGCCACGCCGCGCCGATGTGGTCGAGATGCTCGTGGCTGAGCACCACCATGTCGATCTTCTCCGGCGGGCAGCCGACGAAGTTCAGGCATTCGACCATCGCCGCATAATTCGAGGACAGCCCGGTATCGATCAGGATGGTCCGCGCCGAGCCGCGCACGAGATAGACGTTGGCGGCGCGATTGGAGAAACGGATCTGGTAGACGTCGTCCGCCGCCTGGATCAGCGAGCAGGTGTCGTTCTTCATCAGGACCGGAAAGGCCGTCGGCTTGCCGTCGCTCATGATTGGGCTGGCCGGTAGCTGACCGCGTTGGCGGCGCGCAGGCGTTTCGACAGCGCGTCCATCACCATCAGCGCAAACGCCGGCTGCTGGCTGACGAGATAGACGAAGCGGGCGTGGTTGACCCTCATCACCTTGGTGTTCGGCGCCGCCGCGATTGCGGTCGCCGAACGTGCGGAGCCGTCGATCACGGCCATCTCGCCGAAGAATTCGCCCTTGCCGAGTTTGATGATGCTGGTCTTGCTGGCGCCGCTGAACTTGGCGATCTCGACCTCCCCGTCGAGGACAACGTACAGCTCGCGGCCGGTCGAGCCTTCCTCGAAGATGATGTCGTCGACGCCAAACTCGTTGATGCACTTCTCGATCGTCATGACACCCCCCAAGCGCCTCTGCAGCCGTTCTGGCTGACAGGCAGTCATGTTAGCGGGGTAACAGGGGCGGGCAAACAGCCTGTTCTGGCGGGAGCGTGCCCTACCGCAGGGCAGCATCGGCTGACGATTTGTTGCACGCCGTCACACCGGTTCCACTTTCCCGGCCCAATTCGGCCCCGGATGAGTTCCTAAAATTTTGGTAAGCGGGTCCGCAGGTAAGGAATTCGCAAGCAATGAAAGTTACCAAAAGGTCAACCGAGACTGGAGTATTTGAGCCGTGAGCGAACCAATGCCCGAGCAGGCCGCCCAGGATACTGGCGTCGTCGTAGCCGCAGCGACCGTGCCGCAGGCCATCGAGGCTGCTGCCGGCATCGAGGCCCCCTCGATTGCCCCCGACCACGAGACGCCGCCGAAGCCTGATCCGGTCAAGCCCGATCCAATCAAGGTCGAACCCCCAAAAATCGAGGCATCGAGGATCGAGACGCCGAAGTTCGAAACCAAAGCCGAGCCCAAGCCCGAAACCAGGTCCGAGCCAAAGCCCGGCAAGCTCATCGTCATGGCACCCGCGGAGCGGTCTTGGGGCGGTGAGGAGTTTGCGCCGCATGTGAAGGCGGACGAGCCGCGCGAGACCGGCGGCAAGCGCCGCCTGTCGGCCATGGCCGCGGTGGTGGCGATTGCGGCCAGTGTCGGCGCCATCAGCGGCGCGCTCGCGACCGCAGGGATGATGCACTTCGCAAGCCCCGCGCCGGCACAGGTCGCCGACACCAGCGCGCTGGAATCCTCGGTCGCCCGGATCGATGCCGATGTCGTCGCGCTCAAGGCCAATGTCGAGCACACCTCCAAGACCGGCCTCGGCCAGTTCAACCGGACCAACGACCGTCTCGACAAGCTCGAGAAGGCCCAGGCCGAGCCGATGGCCAAAATCGCGAAGCTGTCCGAGACTGTTGACAAGCTCCGCGCCACTCCGCCGGCGGCGCCCGCCCAGGCCGCAGCCGCCGTGCCGGCCCGTGAGACCACCGGCTCGATCGCACCGGCCCAGGTTGCGACCGCGGCGGCTGCGCCGGCTCCCGCTGTACCCAAGACCGAGGTCGGCCGGTTGCCGACGGTCGAAGGCTGGGTGCTGCGCGACGTCTCCAACGGTGGTGCACTGGTCGAGGGCCGCGGTGGGCTCTACGAGGTTTATGCCGGTGACCCCATCCCGGGCGTTGGCCGTGTCGATGCGATCCGCCGTCAGGACGGCCGCTGGGTGGTCGTCACCAGCAAAGGGCTGATCGTCGCGCGCTGAGCCGCTCGTCATCCGACTTTCGAAGAGGCGCTTCACCACCAGGTGAAGCGCCTTTTTGCTTGAATAGTCGTCCCTGCGCGGTGTTACCTGAGGCATGAGCCGCGCCTTGCGAATTCTCGTTGCTGCTGCCGTATTTTTCGGCGGCATCGTGTCGTTGTTGGCCGCGGAGAACGCGCAACTGGCACGCGGCACGGCGATCACCGATCCCGATCTCCTGCGCGAGCTTGACCAGCACGATGCGCTCACGATCTCACGCCTGTTGTGGCCGGAGCGGAACGCGAACTTTGCGCTGACGACCGATCTGATGTTTTCGTGGCTGTCGCAGCTCAAGGAAATTCGCCCCGCAATCGACGCCGAGATCGACCGCTACGTCGCGCGGCAGAAGGCGGCATATTCGACCGAGACCATCGGCGTCGGCGAGGGCTTCGACGTACAATTGTTCGATCGCGCCAATCTGAAATCCCGCGACACCCGTTTCGTGCTGGCCGGCATCGTCAACCGCATGGACCGGGCCTATGTCTCGGAAGACTCTTGCGGCGAGATCAGGCTGATCTATCGTCTTGCGCGTTTCGAGACCAAACCGGACGGCGGCAGGACAGCCACGCGGCTGCCGATGACGCTCAATCTGGTGATGAAGGCGCGCGACGCGCGCCAGATGGACGGGAGCGGCAAGCCGATCACCTGCGCCGAGGTCGCGCGACGCTGGCTCGGCGATGGCGACTGGCAGGGGCTGATCGGCAGCGACTTCTTCCCTTACGATGCGATGCTCGATCGCATCGAGACCAACGTTCAGATCTCGGTTGCAGCGAAATCGGCGCTGCACGATTTCCGCTCCGACTATCTGCTCAAGGTGTTCAAGTACGACGCCGCCTCCAAGACGTTCGCGGAATCGACGCTGGAGAACCAGATCGACCGCGACCGCATTCTCGCCGACAATGATCTCCGGCGCGACTTCAGGGATTGGCTTCTTGCGCCCGACCATCTTCGCGACTTCGATCGCGGCACGGTGCTGATCCCGGAGAAATTCCTGGCCAAGGCTGCAATCGTGCCGACGCCCGCCGGCCTCGATGCTTCTCCGTTGCAGCCGGAGTTCGGGATGATGCAAGGGGAGGGCAACGGAGAGGGACAAGGCGAGCCGGTCTTCTCCGACAACGACGTGGTTGGTGCGCTGAAGCAAGCTGCTGCGCGCGGGGACATGCCGAACGTCCGCTCGGTCGCGGGCTTCCAGCGCCGCCTCAACGATATCACCTGCGCCGGCTGCCACCAGACCCGCGGCATCGGCGGCTTTCATTTCCCAGGCGTCGACTGGCTTGCGGACAAGCCGTCCAATGCCGCCATCGTGCCGGCCTCGCCGCATTTTCTTGGCGACCAGGTCCGCCGCCGCGACATCCTGACTGCGATGGCCGCAGGCAAACGTCCTGATTTCTCACGTGGATTTGCCAGCCGGCCGCAGACCCGCGGCAGCACTGAGCTGGCCGGGACCGAATATCAGGACGGCTGGGGCGCGCATTGTTCCCTGGAAAATGCGGGATCGGGATCGGCCGACCGGAGTTTTACGTCATGGAACTGTGCTAAAGGATTGACCTGTCAGGCTGCCGCGGCCTCGCGCCGCATCGGCATGTGCTTCATCAAGACGCGTTAGCGCGTGATCCGGACCCGGAGGGCCGCGCAGCGCAAAGTGTGCAGCGGTTTTCCGAAGATCACGCGCAAGATAAAGCCCACAACCGGTTTGGATGACCCATGACGGACTCCAGCGAAGCCAACAAGGAGCGCAATCGCGAGATCGCGCAGAATGAAGAGGCCAAGCAGGTCACCGGCAGCATCCGCGTCAGCACCTGGGCTGTCACGGTCGTCGTCATCATCGGTGGAATCCTGTTCACGCTCGGCTGGCTGGCGCTGAAGTAGTCGGCGCGCTCACTTCGCGTAGTTCGTCATCCGCTTGCCGGGCAGCAGCTCGTAGGCCGGCTTCCACCTGGGCAGTGCCGCCATGCGGCCAAGCCAGGCGTGGATGGCGGGATAGCTTTCCGCGAAATCGAAGCCGTGCTCGTCGCTCGGATAGTGCAGATAGGCCATCATCGAGATATCTGCGATGGTCGGCCTGGTGCCGATCGCGAATTCATTGTGCTGGAGATGGCCGTCGAGAATGCCGAGGAAGTCTTCGAGCCGCCTGCGAAAGTGTTTCAGCACCTGCGGATCGTTGCTTTGCGTGAAGGCGCGCATGAAGCGGTAGGTCGCCATGTAGCCGGTGAGCTTGTGGTTGTCCCAGAACAGCCAGCGCAGCAGCTCGAACTTTTCCTCCTCGGTCTCGGCACCGAAACGCCCGTACTGCTCGGTAAGCTTGAGCAGGAGAGGCGCGGTCTGCGTCATCTTCACACCGTCGACCTCGAGCACGGGAATCTCGCCCATCTCGTTCACGCTCTTGCGCCATTCCGGCGTGCGCGTGACGCCGCCGGCAAAGTCGGTCCAGACCGGCTCGAACCTCTCGCCGCAAAGCGTCAGCATCAGCGCCAGCTTGTAGCTGTTGCCGGATTCGGGGAAGTAGTGCAGGCGGTAGCTGGGCATGGGACCTCGCGATTACTTTGCCGACTATTATACCGCGATCTCCCGACATCGTCATTGCGAGCGTAGCGAAGCAATCCAGCAATGCGTCCGCGGCGGGATTCTGGATTGCTTCGCTGCGCTCGCAATGACGGGGTTGTGGCAGCGTATTGCCTATCCCACCGCTCCCTGCGACCGCAGCTGCTTGATCGCGGCGTCGTCGTATCCCGCGCCGCGCAAAATCTCGTCACTGTGCTCGCCGACGCCGGGCGGCTTGCGCGGCTGCACTTTCTTGGCGCCGTCGATCCAGATCGGGCTGGAGATGGTGAGCATGGTGTCGTTCTCGAACGGCACCAGAACCTCGTTGTCGAGCATCTGCTTGTCGTTCGGGATGTCGTCCAGGATGCCGACGATGCCGAACACGAGTCCGTTGCCGTCGAGGATCTTGCGCCATTCGGCGAGATCCCTGGTCGCGAAGGTCTCGTCAAAGATCTTGATCAGCTCGACGGATCGGGCGTGGCGGTCGGGTTTGGTAGCGAAACGCGGATCGGTGATGAGGTCTTCGCGGCCGAGACACCTGGCCAGCGTCGGAAACTGCTTCTCCTCGCTCAGCAGCGACAGGATCAGCCAGCGGCCGTCCTTGCACTGATAGTGGTTGGCGACCGCGTTCAACGCGCGTTCGCGCGGCCGCCGCTCGGCGAACTTGGCGCCGCAGAGCTTTGCCTGCGCCAGCACGCTCGCAGCCCACACGCCGTTTGCCATCAAATTGGAGGCGACATGCGAGCCCTTGCCGGTCTTCTCACGCTGGTACAGCGCGGTGACGATGGCGCCGTAGAACGCCATGGCGCAGGGATGGTCGCCCATGCCGGCGACCGAGCGGGCCGGCGTCGTGTCGGTGTCGGCGCGGACGAGGTCCATCAGGCCGGAGCGTGCCCAATAGGCGTTGCTGTCGAAGCCGGGCTTGTTGGCCTCTTCGCCCTTTTCGCCATAGCCGGTGAAGGAGGCGTAGATCAGGCGATGATTGAGATGGGCGAGGTGGTCGTAGGTAATGCCGAGCTTGGTGCGCACCGGCGGCGGCATGTTGGTGATGAAGACGTCGGCCTCTTCCACGAGCTTGTAGAGCACGGCCTGCGCCTCCGGCTTTGCGAGGTCGAGCGCGATGCTCTTCTTGTTGCGGGCCTCCAGCAGCCAGGCGAAATTGTGCTCGCTGGTCGGATAGCCCGGAATGTTGGGCAGGTTGCGGTAGGGATCGCCGGCACCGGGCGGCTCGATCTTGACGACATCGGCGCCGAAATCCGACAGCACGGTCGCGGCCGCTGGTGCTGCGATGAAGCTCGCGCAATCCAGCACCTTGAGCCCTGCAAAAATGCCCTTTTCCATCGCGGATTGCTCCCTCACTCGTGTTGTTTCCCGCGCGCTGGAATTGGCGAGGGCCACGTCACGGGCAGCATTAGACCGATGTTTCGGCGGGATGCAACGCTCCTCGCCGCGCCTCACTCATCCCCTGCGAGCAGGGCAGCGTTGCCGCCGGCTGCTGCGGTGTTGATCGTCACGGTCTGCTCGGTCGCAAAGCGCGCGAGGTAGTGCGGGCCGCCGGCTTTCGGGCCGGTTCCGGACAGGCCGTTGCCGCCGAACGGTTGCACGCCGACCACGGCGCCGATCATGTTGCGGTTGACGTAGATGTTGCCGATCTGGACGCGGTCGACGATCGCCTCGATGGTATCGTCGATGCGGGAATGGATGCCGAGCGTCAGCCCGTAGCCGGTGCGCTCGATGGCTTGCAGGACGCGTTCGAGATTTTCGGCAGGGTAGCGCACGACGTGGAGGATCGGGCCGAACACCTCCTCGGTCAGCTGGCCGGCATCGCCAAGCTCGAAAATATGCGGCGCGACGAAGCAGCCTTCCGGCGCGGTGCCGGCGAAGTGCAGCCGCGCCTCTCCCTTCATTTGTGCGATGTGCGCGTCGAGGCGCTGCTTGGCCTCGACATCGATCACCGGGCCGATATGAGTTGCGACGTCGATTGGATCGCCGATCTTCAACTCGCGCGCCGCGCCCGCGATCATCTCGATCATGCGGTCGGCGACGTCCTCCTGCACGAACAGCAGCCGCAGCGCCGAGCAGCGCTGGCCGGCGGAACGAAACGCCGAGGTGACGACATCGTCTGCGACCTGCTCGGGCAACGCAGTCGCATCCGCGATCATGGTGTTGATGCCGCCGGTCTCCGCGATCAGCGGCACGATCGGCCCGTCCTTGGCAGCCAGCGCTCGGTTGATGCTGCGCGCGACCTCGGTCGAGCCGGTGAAGACGATTCCGGCGATATCGGGGTGCGCGGCCAGCGCGGCGCCGACGCGGCCGTCGCCGGCGACGAGGTGCAGCGCGGTTGCGGGGATGCCGGCCTCGTGCAGCAGCCGCACCGCCTCGACCGCAATGCGCGGGGTCTGCTCTGCGGGCTTGGCCACCACGCTGTTGCCGGCCATCAGCGCCGCCGTGACCTGGCCGAGGAAGATCGCCAGCGGAAAATTCCATGGCGAGATCGCCACGAAGACGCCGCGGCCGCGCATGGCAAGCGCGTTGCTCTCGCCGGTCGGGCCCGGCATCGCCACATCGTTGCCGAACAGCTTGCGGCCCTGCGCGGCATAATAGCGGCAGAAGTCGGTGGCCTCGCGCAGCTCCGACAGCGCATCGTCGAGCGTCTTGCCGCCCTCGTGTTGCAGCAGCGCGATAAAATGGGGCGCGCGGTTCTCCAGAAGATGCGCTGCCTGCTCCAGCGCCGCCGCGCGCGTGGCTGCGGGTGTCCGGCTCCAGGCGGCAAAGCCGGCGCGCGCTGCAGCCACTGCCGCATTGGCCTGATCCGGCGTTGCCTCAGTGACAGGTTTGAAGTCGATCGTCTCGGCCTTGACCTCGGTCAGCAACCGCTCGAGCGCGGCGCGCGCGCCGAATTCGACGCCGCGCGAATTGCGCCGTTCCGGCGCGAACAGATCGCCCGGCAGCGGAATTTTCGGATGGGACGCCTGCTGCGGCCGGACGACGGCATCCGCCGGGCGTTGCAACAGCGCCGTAACCGGCACGCGGTAATCGGACGCCTGTGCCACGAAGGAGGAATTGGCACCGTTCTCCAACAATCGCCGCACCAGATAAGCGAGCAGGTCGCGATGGCTGCCGACCGGGGCGTAGGTGCGGTAGGCGATTTCGGGGTGATCCTTGGCGAGCTGCTCGTAGAGCGCCTCGCCCATGCCATGCAGGCGCTGAAATTCGAAGCCGCCGTTGACGCCGGCAAGCTCCAGCACGGTCGCCACGCTCAGCGCGTTGTGGGTGGCGAATTGCGGGAAGATCCGTGGCCGCAGACTCAACAGCTTTTGAGCGCAGGCGACGTAGTTCAGATCCGTCATCGCCTTGCGGGTGAACACGGGATAGCCGTCGAGCCCGCGCTCCTGCGCGCGCTTGATTTCGGTGTCCCAATAGGCGCCCTTGACCAGCCGCACCATCAGCTTGCGGTCGTGCGCGCGGGCGAGCGCATCGACATAGTCGATCACGTCGCTGGCGCGCTTCTGGTAAGCCTGAATCGCGAGGCCAAATCCGTCCCAACCGGCAAGCGAGGGATCGGCGAGCGTTGCCGCGATCACGTCGAGGGACAATTCCAGCCGGTCGGCTTCCTCGGCATCGACGGTGAAGTTGAGATCATGGGCCTTGGCGCGCTGCGCCAGGTCCAGCAGTTGCGGCACCAGCTCGGCCATCACGCGGTCGCGGCTGATCGCCTCGAAGCGCGGATGCAGCGCCGAGAGCTTGACGGAGATGCCGGGCCGGTCGGGCAGGGGATGGTTGCCGGCCGCCTTGCCGATCGTCTCGATGGCACTGGCATAGGCGTCGAAATAGCGCCTGGCGTCGGTGGCCGTGCGTGCGCCTTCGCCGAGCATGTCGAAGGAATAGCGCGCCCTCTCACCCGAGCGCGGCCGGGCCCGCTCCAGGGCCTGCGCGATGGTCTCCCCCAGCACGAAATGATTGCCCATCAGCCGCATCGCCTGGCGCGTGGCGGTGCGCACGGCCGGTGCGCCCAGCCGCTTCACGAGACGGCCGATGGTGCCGTCGGGCGTCTCGCCGGGCTGGATCACCCGCGCCGAGAGGCCCAACGCCCAGGCCGAGGCGTTGACCAGGAACGCCGTGGATTTGGTCTCGTGGTGGATGAAGTCGCCCTCGCCGAGCTTGTCCTCGATGAACTGGTCGGCGGTGCGCGCGTCCGGCACGCGCAGCAGTGCCTCCGCCAGCACCATCAAAGCGAGGCCTTCCTTGGTCGAGAGCGCGAACTCCCGCAGCATGTCCTCGACCCCGCCAAGACCGCCACCAAGCCGGTCGTCGCGCTTGCGGATGGCTTCGATCAGCCGCGTCGCGGTGCGATCGATCCGCGCCTCCTGCGGCGCGCCGAGATGCGCAGACGGCAAAAGGCGCCCGGCGATCTCGGCATCATCGGGCGCGTAGGCGGCGGAGAAGGGAGGCGGAATGTTCGGCATGACGTGTCCTGTGGCTCCAATCCAGGATAATGCCGGCGTTACCTTAGCTCGATAGACAATTTAGCTGATCTGGCTTAGGAAATGAAGCCTCGCAGCCCTTTGGCCTTATAAAGTATGGAATTAGATCGAACAGACCGGAAGATCCTCTCGATTTTGCAGCAGGACGGGCGAATCGCCAATGTCGAGCTCGCGGAGCGCATTGGGCTGTCGCCGACCTCGATTGGCGAACGGCTGAAGCGTTTGCAGCGAGAGGGCTTTATCGAGGGCTATGGGGCGCGGCTCAACCCGCACCGACTCGGCCTTGGGCTCCTGGTGTTCGTCGAAGTGCTGCTCGACAAGACCACGCCTGATAATTTCGAGCGTTTTGCCCGCGCGGTGAAACTCGCGCCCGAGGTGCTGGAGTGTCACATGGTTGCCGGCGGCTTCGACTATCTTGTGAAGGCGCGGCTGGCAGACATGACCGCGTATCGGCGCTTCCTCGGCGAGACCTTGCTGTCGATGCCCGGCGTGCGCGAAACGCGAACCTATGCGGTGATGGAAGAGATCAAGCGCGACGCACCATTGCCGGTGGACTAACGAAGTGCTGTCGCGATTGTCATTGCTGTGGCGTTGAACGGGCGATCTTCGCGGGACAAATAGTTCTCCGTGTGCAATCGCAACGCCTGTCGTCGAATGCACTGACCGTCTTCTGAAATTTTCTTGGCCCGGCTCCCGGATCGATCCGGGAGTTAGCGAAAGCCGCCGGGCTTATACTTTGAGGTTCTCTGCGGAGCTTTTGCCTCGGTTTGCGATCTCTTCATATTCCACCGTCTGTCCTTCGTTCAGGGACGACAGACCGGCTTTCTGCACTGCCGAGATATGCACGAACACATCCTTGCCGCCCGACGCAGGCTGGATAAATCCATAACCCTTCGTCGGGTTGAACCACTTGACCGTACCTTTAGCCATCACGACTTCTCCGCGGGTCTTCCTCCGAGATCGCGAACCGCCAGTCCCCGCCAACCGGCCGGTTCGGTCCTAATACGATACGCGGAATGTGGCTGGCTTGGTAGCTCAAACCACATCCGCCTTTCGCCGAATTCCGCTCAACTTCGCGGCGTTTTTGCCGGATTTGCCCGTTTCGCGGTCACTTGGTCCGCGCGCCGCGTGCCATCCGTCAATAAGTCGCGGCCAGATAATCGACGATCTTGCCGACATCGGCATCGTCGATCGGCGCGCCATAGACCTTGATCATCTTGGTGACCTCGGCCTGCCAGAAACCTTTCTTGTCCTTCATCGGCGGCTGCGTGTTGATGTAGTCGGCGGAGTGGCAGGCGCTGCAATTGCCCTGCACGACTTCAAGATTGGGCCCGGGCTTGAACGCCGCGACCTCATCGGGGGTCTTGTAATTGACCGGTGCTGCAAGTGCAGAACCCACCACGGCGGCGAGCGCGAGCGAAATGGCGAGAAGAGCGGTGCGCTGCATGATCATTCCCCTCAAGCCACGGTGACGCGGACGGTTTCGACGACGTTGCGCAAGTAACCCGCCGGATTCCAGCGCGGCGTATCCGGCTGGGTTTCGCCACCATTGCCGGTGGCGCGCACCTTGATCTCGTGAGAGCCCGCCGCGAGCTTCACCGGCAGCGTCCATTCACGGAACGAGTATTTGCCAAGGTCCTTGCCGAGCTTGGCGCCGGTCCAGGTCTTGCCGCCGTCGGTGGAGACCGCGACCTCCTTGATACCCTTGCCGCCGTCGAAGGCGATGCCGCGTAGCGTCGTGCCGCCTGCTTTCAGCTTGGCTCCGTCGGGGACGCTGGTGATGAAAGAACGGATGGTGAAGCGGTTGATCGGGATCGTCGCCTTCGGTGCGGTGCCCGGCTCGACCGCATTGTTCGGCGTGTCCGGAATGCGATAGGCCGACTTCATCCAGAAGCCGTCATAGACATTGTCGATGACGGTGATCTCGTTGACGTGCTTGACCCAATAGGTGCCGAAATAGCCGGGAACGATCAGGCGCAGCGGAAAGCCGTTGAGGAACGGCAGGTCCTCGCCGTTCATGCCATAGGCCAGCATCACCTCGCCGTCGCTGGCGTGATCGATATCGAGCGCCTTGACGAAGTCGGGCGTCTTGTCGCTGACCGGACCGTCCATGCCGTTGAAGGTGACCTGCTTGGCGCCGCTCTGCAGACCCGCCATCGCCAGCACCGCCTTCAGCGGCACGCCGCGCCAGCGCGCATTGCCCATCGCGCCGTTGGCGAGCTGGCCGCCGGCCACGCGCGGATCCAGGAAGCCGCGGCTGTTGCCGGAGCACTGGTTGACGGCGACGATCTCGGTCGCCTTCATCTTCCTGATGTCCTTCAGCGACAGCTTGAGCGGCTTGTCGACCTTGCCCTTGACCTCGAGCGTGAACTTGTCGGGGTCGAGACTGTAAGGCAGGTCGGACAGGTGATAGCGCACGAAGAACGCGTTATTCGGCGTGATCGGGCCGTCGTTGAAGACCGCGAACGGCGTCTCGAGCTGCGGCGGGCGGCTGGTCAGGCCGATCATCGGCCGCTTCTGCGGATATTTCACCAAAGGTCGTTCGCCATTGGCGAAGGGCAGGGCGACGGTGTCGAGTGCCAGCGCTTTGGTCGAGTTCAGTGCAGTCGCAACAGCGGCAAGGCCCGCTCCTTTGAGCAGGTCGCGTCGATCGAACATGTGGTCTCCTCCCGGAGCTTTTCGGTGGATCACGGTCATCACCGCGATCTCGCACTCATGTGTCGCAACGACTCAGTTGAAGTCAATTCGTGCTTTCGCAGCAGGCCCATGTCGTTGCGTTGCAGCAAGCCGGTGTTACGCCGCGACGCGTTCGCCGTGGTCGACGAGTGCCGACAGCTCCCTCGCGTCCGCGACGACGCGCACGGCCATCGGTTCGTCGCGGCCGCGGATCGCGACCTCCTGCTGCGGCAGCGCATCGTCGGCAAGGCCCGCGGTGCGGCGGACTTCCTCCGAGACGATCGCTTCGCAGGCCAGTGTCTTGGTCATGTCCTGGAGGCGGGCCGCGACGTTGACGGCATCGCCCAGCGCCGTGAACACGATGTGATCGCGATAGCCGATGTCGCCGATGATGACCTCGCCGCCATGGATGCCGATGCCGAACCGGATCGGCTGACGCAGATCGTGGCTCAGGAGCTCGTTCAGATCGTCGATTTGCCTGGCGATGCCAGCGGCGGCCTTCAGCGCCTGCCGGCAGGCCTCTTGCGGATCGGCGCTCAGTCCGAACAGCGCCAGCATGCCGTCGCCGACGAACTGGTTCGGCTGGCCGCCATTCTCGATCACGGCCTGCGAGACGGCGCCGAGGAAGCGGTTGACGATGAACACGGTGTCGAACGGCAGCCGCTTCTCGGCCAGCTGCGTCGAGCCGCGCATGTCTACGAACAGGCTGACGAGATAGCGCTCCTGGCCGATTCTGGCGGGCGTCGAGGCCTGTGTGCTCGCCGTCAGGGTATGCGCGGTGAAGAGCTGGAAGAAGGAGAGATCCGATGTCGGCCGCAGCTGGCAGGCCAGCCTGATCGAGGGATCGCTGGTGCCGACGCGGGTGAGCACGAACGCCTCGCGCTGCGACGGCTCGGGCAGGGCGTCATGATCGCCGATGATGCGGATGCGACAGGTCGAGCAGCGGGCGCGGCCGCCACAGACGCTGGCATGCGGCACATTGTGGCGCAGGCTCGCTTCCAGCACGGAAAGGCCTTTTGGCACCCGCACCGTCTTGCCGTTGCCGTAGGACAGCGCGATCATGCCACCACGTCGTTCGCGCAAGGCCCGCACGCCGCGTGCGGCAAGCGCCAAGGCGAGCAATCCGAGATAACCGGCGGTGAGGCCGCCGGTTATGCGGTCGAGCGTCGTGGCCTCGGCAGCCGTGCCGACCTGGCGGCGCGTGAGATTATGCGTCCGCCATTCCCCGTCGTCGGCCTCGACCTCGACGCTGCGGCCACCCTGGTAGACACCCAGCAGCGACAGCGTCGGGATCAGCACGGCCGCCGCGAGCAGATAGGGCGCCGCGCGCGTGAAGAACGGTTTGAGACGAAGCCAGAAATAGATGCCGATGCAGCCGTGCACCCAGGCAATGAGAAGCAGGATCGTCATGGTCCAGATACGGTTCGACGCGACGAAGAACAGATAGAGTTCCTGCGGATAGAGCTTTTGGTGCCCGTACAGCGTCTGGCCGAGCCGCACGCCGATCACATGCCCCATGACCAGCGCGGGGATGCTCAAGCCCAGCACGAGCTGCAGCGGCTCGACCGTCCGCCAGCGGAACTGCCGGCGCTGATACAGTGCATAGATGCCGAGCCCCATATGCGTGAGCGCCGCTGTGTAGAACACGACCGCAACCGGCAGGAACTGCCAGAACAGCGTGTGGTAGTAGACCCCGATCTCCATGGCATCGACCGAGATGTTGCCGAGCGCATGGTTGAGGAAATGGCTGACCACATAGGCGAACAGGATGACGCCGCAGACCAGCCGCACCTGGCGCACGCTGATGGCGCGGGAAAGCTCGGAAAATCGTGAGGATGCGGTTGCGGCCATGATTCTGTTGTATCAGTTCATGAAGGAGAACAGCCAGCGTCGCGTTTAATTCCGGGGGTGGATAGCTTGCGGGATCACATCCGCGGCAGGGTGACGAAATCTAGGGCGGGCGAAGGCGTCTTGGCGCCGTGCCCACCAATCGGCACTTGTGGTGGGCACGCTTCGCTTTGCCCACCCCACAGTCTCCTCGTCGGGGCTGGGACCGCGACAGCGGAATAGGTCGATCCGTCCCCAACATTGACTCCCCCTCCCAGGTTGGCGAAAAGCGCCGCCGTGACGACAGCTCCCGACATCACGATGCCCCCCGTAGGCGCGGCGCGCCGGCCGCTCGTCATGGCCGCGGCCATCATTGCTGCGATGACGCTGCTGCGCATCGTGTACGCCTCCGCAATCGAGCTGCGTACGGATGAGGCCTATTACTGGACCTGGTCGCAGGAGACGGCGCTCAGCTTCCTGGATCATCCCCCCGGCATCGCCTGGCTGATCCGGTTCGGCACTGCGATCTTCGGCGACACCCCGCTCGGTGTGCGCTTCGGCGGCATCGTCGCGATGCTGGTGACGCAGCTCCTGCTCGCCGATATCGTCCGCCGCCTCACCCATGATGTGCGCGCCGTCGTGCTCGCGGTGCTGATGCCGGAGGCCGCGCTCTATTACGGCCTGCTGATGGCCAAGGTCGCGCCCGATGTCGCCATGATCCCGTTTGCGGTGGCGATGATGTGGTGCCTGGTGCGGCTTGCGCTGGGCGGCGACGGCCGCTGGTGGCTCGCGGCCGGCTTGTTCGCCGGATTGGCGATGCTGTCCAAATTCACCGTGATCATGATCGCGCCGGCGGTTGCCGCCTTTCTGCTGGTGCCGGATTGGCGCTGGCGCTGGCTGCGCAGCCCCTATCCGTATCTCGCGATCCTGACCGCAATCGCCGTGTTCTCGCCCGTCCTGATCTGGAACGTGCAACACGACTGGGCCGCGATCCGCTTCCAAGGCGTGCGCGCCACCACCAGCTACGGCATCTCGCTCCGCACCTTCGGCGACTACATCGGCCTGCAATTCGGACTGGTCGGCTTCGTCATGCTGCCGGTGGTGCTGACGGGGGTGGTGATGACGGCGTGGCGCGGCAATCGCACGCGCGAGCCGATCGCGATTTTGTTGTCGACCGCGGTCCTGGTGCCGTTTCTCTATTTCCTCGCGAAATCCCTGACCCTCCGCGTCGGCGACACTTGGCCGATGTTCATGTGGCCGGTGGGTTTCGCCGCCGCCGCTGTCAACCTCACCATGCTGTCGGGCGAAGGAAGATCGGCGCGGATGGTCAGGGCGTCGCTGTTCTGGGCCAACACGGCGGTGGTCTCGGGCATCGCCTTTGTCCTCATCGTGTTCCTCTATTACGTCGCCGCGCCCTGGAATTTGCTCGGCAAGATCGATCCGATCGGTGCCGAGTCCGGCTACGAGCAGGTCGCCGCGCGCGCACAGGCCGCATTGGACGAGACCGGCGCGACCTGGATCGCAACCACGGACTATCGCACCTATGCCATGATGCGCTGGCTGTTCAGGGGCCGCGTGCCCGTGATCGAGCTCAACGAGCGCGGCCGCTTCCAGGACTTTCGTGATCCCGGCATGGATCGGATCAAGGGCCACGCCGGCATTTATGTCGGACGCGAGCCGGACAACCGCTCATCGCTGTGGGAGAACATCCCCGCCAAGCGCGAGTCGCTTGGTCAAATCGAACGCCGCTGGCGCGGTCTCGTGATGGACAATTATGTGCTGGAGAAGCTCTCAGGCTGGACGCCGGAGCTGTCGCCGCCGACGAACTCGCCGCTGTTCCAGTGGCGCGTGCTGGCTTTCGTCTCCCCGCAAGCGTGGGACGGCAAACAGAACGCTACTCCTCCTCTTCCTTCTTCCGCAGCAGATCCGTGGCGAGATCCGACAGCTTCGGCGGCGGCAGTGCCGCGAACGGCAGCGGCCGGGTGACGTCGATCGCGGCGAGGCCCAGCCGCGCCGTCAGCAAGCCATTCAGCATGCCTTCGCCCAGCCGCTGCGACAGCTTCGCCGCAATGCCGTGGCCGAGCATCTGCTGCACCAGGCTGTCGCTCGCGGCCATGCCGCCGGTGATGGCGAGATGGGCGATGACGTGGCGGAGCAGGCGGATCATGCCGAGTGCGCCGGGGCGGCCGCCATAGAGAAAAGCGAGCTGGCGGATCAGGCGCAGCGACGCGACGAACACGAACAACACGTCGATCAACGCGCGCGGCGAGACCGCCGTGACGATCGAGACCTTCTGCGCGGCTGACGACACCAGCCGCCGCGCCTCGATGTCCAGCGGCGACATCAATTCGCGCTCGGCGAGCCGGATCATGTCGGCGCCGTCGATGATCTCCCCGGCGTGGCTCTCCAGTGCGGCACGGGCGCGCGCGAGCTGCGGGTTCTGATGTGCGATCTTGAGCAGATCCTGCACGATGATTCGGCTCTCCTTGCGATCGTCGCTGGCAAGAACAGCGGCCGCGCGCTGATGTAGCTTTTCGATCGTTGCCAGCCGCGCCAGCCCGAACGCCTCGCGTCCGGTCACCACCGCGAGCGCAAGCGCGGTGATGAAGGCAAGCGCCAGTCCGACGAAGCCGAGGCTTTCGCTGCGCGCAAACAGATCCTCGATCAGACGGACGACGCCGAGTCCGACCCCGAGCAGCGTCAGCCCGGCAACGCCGGACCAGAACAATGCGCCCCAGGGAAAGCCGCGCCGCGCCGGAAGCGTCGCTGCGATCGGCACCGGCAAATTCGCCGGATCGGGCTCCGGCGTGATCTGGATGGTGGTGCGACCGAGCCGCGCCGTCTCATCGGCTTCGGTGACGACAACACCGGGGTCGTCGAGCCGAAACGTTGCCGGCCGCCGTGACTTTGATCGGTCGTTCATGACAATTTGTCTCCGATCAGGAACTGCAAGGCACGGTCGAGGCGGATGTGAGGCAGCGCCGGCTGGTCAGCCCCCTCGCGTTCGAGCTTTGGCGGGCGAAAGCGCAGGAAGCGAAAATCGCTCTTCTCGGCGGCCTCGGTCGACAGCCCTCGGAACGCATCGGTGCCGTTGAAGAGGGGTTCGGGATCGAGCGGAAGGTCGCCCGGAAAGGTTGCCACCTCGGTGTTGCCGTCGAAGAACTCGCCGCCGGCGCTTTCGCCCGCGGCCGGCGTTCCCAAAATCGACGGCAATTTGTCACGGCCATGCGCGACCTGCGCCTCGCGCGTGGCGCGGACGGCGGCGAGCGCGACGACGTCGATCGCCGCGCCGGTAGTTTCCGCGCGCGCAACCGCGTGGGTGACCGCGCGGCGCAGCACGGCCTCGAGCCGGTCATGGCTGGAATGATGCAGATGATCCGCCTTGGTCGCCGCGAACAGAACGCGGTCGATCCGCGGCCGGAACAGGCCGGAGAGGATCGTGCTGCGGCCGATGTTGAAGCAGTCGAGAATGCCCGCGAGCGCGGCTTCGAGATCGTGCAGCGCTTCGGGGCCGGCGTTGAACGCGGCGAGCGCGTCGGCCAGCACGATCTGGCGATCGAGCCGGGCAAAATGATCCCGGAAGAACGGCCGCACCACGACGTCCTTGTAGGCCTCATACCGGCGCACCATCATCGCCCACAGCGATCCCTCCGGCGCCTGGCCGCCGGCGGGAACGTCGAGCGGCGCAAAGGTCAGCGCCGGTGTGTCGGCGAGATTGCCCGGCATCAGGAAGCGGCCGGGCGGCAGCAGGCTCATCGCAAACCGCTCGTCGCGGCAGCCTTGCAAATAGCCCCTGAAGAGCTTTGCGGCCGTGAGCGTCGCCTGCTCGTCCTCGCGCGCCTCGGGCTTGAGCGTTGCGAGATGCGCGTGCCAGTCCGCGGCCAGATGGACGCGCGGCGCCTCGCGCGACAGGGCGAGACTTTCGGCCGACCATTGCTCAAAACTCTTCTGAAGCAGCGGCAGGTCGAGCAGCCACTCGCCGGGATAGTCGACGATGTCGAGCGTCAGCGTGCGGTCGGCGCCGTTCTGGCGCTGGTAGTCGATGACGAGCCTGAGCTCGCTGATGTCGACAGTCGAGCTCGGCCAGCGCCGCTCCTCGATCAGCGCGCGCAGATGGCTCTCATAGGCAAAGCGCGGCACGGCGTCGTCCGGCTGCGGCGCCAGATGCGCCCGCGCGATCCGCCCGGATGAATAGGCCTCGAATACCGGAAACCGCCCACCGCGCGTCAGACCATGGATCAGCGCGGTGATGAACACCGTCTTGCCGGCCCGCGACAGGCCTGTGACCCCGAGCCGCACCGTCGGGTTGAAGAAGTGCCCGCCATAGTCGATCAGCGCCCTCGCCGATAGGCGCGCTTCTTCGACCATATCCTGGAAACTAAATGCCATATGAACGTTGGGAATCCCGGGCGAGGGCGGATACGCAAAACGGACTAGTCACAAAAGTGGCAACTGCCTGAGGAAAATCAAGCTTCATACTTCCACCGTCTTTCTCGGCAAATCAGCCGTTTGAACGACGCGCCGATCCCGAAACACCCATACAAGAGGGTATTAACTCACGTTGCGGATTGCCATGACCGTCTTCCAACTGAAACAGCTCGCATCCTCCTCCGTCCACGCAGCCGCCGACGCGGTCGGCTGGCATTACGACCGCGCCGAGTTGATCGCAGACGGCGTGATCCACGCGATCGGCGTGCTCTGCGGCATCATTGCCGCGACCGTGCTGGTGGTGCTGACGGTGCTCTTTGCCGACGCGACCGACATCGTCGGCGTCTCGATCTACGTCGCCGGCCTGCTCTCGATGCTGGTGTTGTCGGCGACCTATAATCTCTGGCCGGTCTCGCCGGCCAAATGGCTGCTGCGGCGCTTCGACCATTCGGCGATCTATCTCCTGATCGCGGCGACCTACACGCCGTTCATCCTGGAGGTGAAGGACAGTGGGTTCGCGCTGGTGCTGCTCGCCGGCGTCTGGTGCGTGGCACTCCTCGGCATCGTGCTGAAACTTCTCTACCCCGGCCGGTTCGACCGCGTCGCGGTCGGCATCTACCTCGCGATGGGCTGGAGCGGCATCATGCTCTACGATTCGGTGGTCAAGGCGCTGCCCGAGCTGGTGCTGGGCTTCATCCTTGCGGGTGGACTGCTCTACAGCTTTGGCGTGATCTTCCATGCCTGGCGGCGGCTGCGCTTCCAGAATGCGATCTGGCACGGCTTTGTCTTGGCCGGCGCGGCGTGCCATTATACCGCGGTGCTCGACCTCGTGTTGAGCTGAGCAAGCTCCGCGAAGCGGAATAAGCCAAAACGGTATAAGACAAGAGGAGACGTCGCATGCAGGTGACCGGCAAGGTCGTGGTCGTCACGGGCGGCGCCAACGGCATCGGCAAGGCGCTCTGCGAAGCCTTTCACAAGGCCGGTGCGGCCAAGGTCGTCGTCGCCGACATGGACGCGGACAACGCAAGGGCGGTCGCAGCCACGGTGGATGGCGCGGCGTTCAAATGCGATGTCGCGCAGGAAAAGGATATTTCCCACGTCATCGAGGAGACCGAGCGGCAGTTCGGCCCGATCGAATTGTTCTGCTCCAATGCCGGCATCGGCGGCGGCTTCGATCCGATGTCGGTCAATGCCGGCGGCGCCTCGGATGAGCCTTGGCAGCGCAGCTGGGCTATCCACGTCATGGCGCATGTCTATGCGGCGCGGCATCTGATCCCGCGCATGAAGGCGCGCGGCGGCGGCTATTTCCTCAACACGATCTCGGCCGCGGGACTGCTGTCGCAGGTCGGCAGTCCGGCTTACTCCACCACCAAACATGCCGCGGTCGGCTTTGCCGAAAATCTCGCGATCTCTCACAAGGCGCACAACATCCGTGTCTCGATCCTCTGCCCCCAGGGCGTCGATACCAACATGCTGCGTTCGATCCCCAAGGGCCCGCAATCCGGCGACGGCGACCTCTCGCCCGAGCAGGTCGCCAAGGACGTGCTCGCCGGCCTCGAACAGGAGACGTTCCTGATCCTGCCGCACCCGCAGGTGCTCGGCTACATGCGCAAGAAGACCGAGAATTACGACCGCTGGATCGGCGGCATGGCCAAGATCCAGGCCAGGATGCGCGACGAGTTCGGGACGTAGGGAAGAGGCGCGCCATGACCTCCGGTGTCGTCCTGGCGAAGGCCAGGACCCATACCGCGAGGTCTACCGATCTTGCCGTGGTAGCAGTACCGAGCGACAAGTCTTCGCCAAACTACTCCCTGGGGTAATGGGTCCTGGCTTTCGCCAGGACGACGGCATGAAGCGCAGTGCGCCCCTAATGCTTCTGCCCGTACAGCACCGGCACCGCCGAATCCACGATCACCTCGACCAGGCTGGTCCCTTCGAATGCCATCCCGCGCTTGAGCGCTTCGCCCAACTCGGCTGCCTTGCTCACCCGCACCGCATGGCAACCCATGCCCTCGGCGAGCCGGACGAAATCGATCCCCGGCAGCTCCAGTCCCGGCACGTTCCTCACCTGCATCACCTGGCTGAATGAGCGCATCGCGCCGTAGCCGGAATTGTTGATGACGACGATGGTGAGCGGCAGCTTGCGCTGCGCGGCGGTCCACAGCGCCTGAATCGAATACATCGCCGAGCCGTCGCCGATCAGGCACACCGTGCGGCTGTTCGGCTTGCCGAGTGCCATGCCGACCGCGGCCGGCAGCGAGTAGCCGAGGCCTCCGCTCGCCATGGTGTAAAAACTATCCTGGCCGCGCATCGGCATGAACTTTTGCATCGCCGGCCGGTGCGAGGGAATTTCCTCGACCAGCGACGCGCCGTCCGGCATCGCCTGCGACAGCGAATGCAGCAGGAATTCGACCGGTAGCGGATCGGCGGCCTGCGGGGCCGCCGGCAGCGTTCGCCCCTTCGGTGCTGCGCGCTTGCTCTCGGGCAAGAGGTCGAGCAGCATCGCGAGCGCCGGCTTCATCGTCGCGATGATGCTGGTTCCGACCGGCGTCACCGCTGCGGCATCCGCGTCATCCGTGATCTGGAAGAGCGTCGCACGGCCGTCGAAGATCGCGGCGTGGCCTTCGACGTGGAAAGTGAACACCGGCGCCCCGATCACGATGACGAGGTCGTGCTCGCGTAGCGCGTCTGACAATTGCGCCGGCGAGGCATGCAGGAAGCCCGCGAACTGAGGATGGCGTTCCGGGAACGAGCAGCGCGCCGAAAACGGGCTGACCCAGACGCTGGCCCTGGCCTTCTCGGCCACGCGCACCATCAGTTCGACCGCGCCGGCACGATCGACACCGGGGCCGACGACGAGGGCAGGGTGCTTGGCTGAACCGAGCGCGGTGACCAGCGCCTTCATCGCGTCAGCCTCGGGCCCGATCTCGCGGCTGACCTTGCGGGCTTCGATGGGAGCTGCCGCATGCGCCCAATCGTCGACCGGGATCGAGACGAAAGTCGGCCCGCAGGGCGGCTGCATCGCGGTGTAATAGGCGCGCGCGATCGCGGCCGGCACGTCCTCGGGACGCGCCGGCTCCACGCTGTACTTCACATAAGGCCGCGGGAATTCGGACGCACGCTCCGCATACAGGAATGCCTGCAACGGCAGGATCGAGCGCGCCTGCTGGCCCGCGGTGATCACCAGCGGCGTCTGGTTGCGATGCGCGGTATAGATGTTGCCGAGCGCATTGCCGACGCCGGCGGCCGAATGCAGATTGACGAAGCCGGCATTGCGCGTCGCCTGCGCATAACCGTCGGCCATGCCGACCGCGGACGCTTCCTGAAGCGCGAGCACGTAGTCGATGTCGTCGGGCCAGTCGCTCAGGAACGGCAGCTCGGTCGAGCCGGGGTTGCCGAACACGCGTCTGATGCCGAAGGAGCGCAGCAGGTCGAGTGTCGCCTGCTTGACGGTGACGGATTTGCTGCCGGTCTTGCCGTTCTTCGCCATGGTTTCCGTTCCCTGATGTTGGTCGGCGCTGCTAACCCAGCCGTCATTGCGAGCGCAGCGAAGCAATCCAGAATGCCGCCGCGGTGACAGTCTGGATTGCTTCGTCGCTTCGCTCCTCGCAATGACGAGGAGAGACTATCACCACACTGCCGTCCCCTTCATCGTCGGCTGCCCCTCCGCGTTCGCGGTCCACAGCTCCATGCCATCAGCGGTCTCGTTGGCGTTGATGGAGAACTCGCTGCCCTCGAACAGCGGCTGCACGCCGCGATAGGTGAACTTCTTCGGAGCCTTGCCGCCGCGCAGCTTCGCCGCCATCTCGATGATGAACGTCGCCTGCAACGGCCCGTGGAAGATCAGGCCCGGATAGCCCTCGACCTTGGTGACGTAGTCGCGGTCGTAATGGATGCGGTGACCGTTGAAGGTCAGCGCGGAATATCGAAACAGCAGCACGGGGTCGGAGACATGGGTCTCGCGATGCTGCGCCTTCGGCGGCGGAGGCGGCGCCTTTGCCGGCGCGGACGTCGTCGTCATTTCGCGATAGACGATGTCCTGCCGCTCGCGGATGGCGATGCCGCGCGGCGACGAGATGCTGTGCTCGACCGAGACGAAGCACAGCGTGCCGGTCGAGCCCGTCTTCACCTGCACGTCCGCAATGCGCGAGCTCCGCGTCGATTCATCGCCGACGCGCAGCGGCTGCAGGAACTCGATCTCGCCGCCGGCCCACATCCGGCGCGGCAGCGGCACCGGCGGCAGGAAGCCGCCGCGGGTGGGGTGGCCGTCGGGGCCGAGCATCGACATCGGAAACACCGGCTGCGCCAGGCACCAATGCACCGTGAACGGCGCCGCATCGCCCGGCTTGGGCGAACCGACCTCCTGGAACAGCGTCGCGCGCAAACCCTTCACGAGCTGCGCGGTGACGGTGTCGGTGGCCTCTTCGCTGCGGCCGATCCATTGCCTGAGATGATCGATGTCGAGCTGCTCGGTCATGACGCCTCGCTCTTGTTATTTTTTGGATTGGGGATTTTCGCCGATCGCCGGCACGGCACCATAGCTGCGCGTCTCGCCGACGATGATCGGCGCCGGCGCGGGATAGCTGACACGTCCCTGCGGCGTGTCGACCTCGATGCGGCGCAGATGCGGATGCTTGGTGAGGTCGGCCATGGTGTTGACCTCGGCAAAGGCGATGTCGGCGTCGGACAGCCGCCTCAGCAGCTCATCGCGCGTCATCTTGCCGAAGGCATCCGCGACCGTCTTGTCGGTGAAGTCGCGGTTGCGTACGCGCTCGACCATGTTGGCAACGCGGGAATCGGCGGGCAGATTCGGCTGGTCCAGCACTTTTGCGCAAAGCGTCTTCCACTCGCGCTCGCTCTGGATCGAGATCAGGATGTCCTTGCCGTCGCTGGACGTGAACACGCCGTAGGGTGCGATCGAGGGATGGCGCAGGCCCATGCGCTTGGGCGGATTGCCGGCCTCGGAGTTGAGCAGCGGCACGGTGCACCAGTCCGCCATCACGTCGAACATGGAGATGCGGATGTCGGCGCCCTTGCCGGTGCGTCCGCGTCCGATCAGGGCTTCCAAAATCGCCGCATGCGCGGTCGCGCCGGTCGCGACGTCGACGATCGACATGCCGACCCGTGAGGCGCCGTCGGGATTGCCGGTGATCGAGGCAAGGCCGCTCTCGGCCTGGATCAGCAAATCATAGGCCTTGCGGTGCGCATAGGGGCCCTCGTCGCCATAGCCGGTGATCGTGCACGAGATCAGTTTTGGATAGTCCTTCAGCAGCCGCTCGCGCGAAAAGCCGAGCTTGTCCATCGAGCCCGGCTTGAGATTCTGGATCAGCACGTCGGCGCTTGCGATCAGTCGCTCCAGCTCGGCGCAGCCTTCCTTGGTGGCGAGATCGACCACCGCCGATTGCTTGCCGCGGTTGAGCCACACAAAATAGCTGCTCTGGCCCTTGGCCGCCGCATCATAGCCGCGGGCGAAATCGCCTTCGGGCCGCTCGATCTTGATCACTTCCGCGCCGGCATCCGCCAGCCGCGACGAGCAGAACGGGGCCGCCACCGCCTGCTCGACCGCGATCACCCTGATCCCGTCAAGTGCTCCCATGGTGCTGCCTCAGTACGAGCGGGGCATGCCGAGCACGTGCTCGGCGATGAAGGACAGCACGAGGTTGGTCGAGATCGGCGCCACCTGATAGAGCCGCGTCTCGCGGAATTTGCGCTCGACGTCGTACTCCTCGGCGAAGCCGAAGCCGCCATGGGTCTGGACGCAGGCATTCGCCGCTTCCCACGACGCATCGGCCGCGAGCATTTTTGCCATGTTGGCCTCCGCGCCGCAGTCGAGCCCGGCCTCGTATTTGCGCGTCGCTTCCTTCACCATCAATTCGGCCGCGCGCATCGCGGCGTAGGCCTTGGCGATCGGGAACTGGATGCCTTGGTTCTGGCCGATCGGCCGGCCGAAAACGCTGCGCTCCTTGGCGTAGTTGGTGGCCTTCGCGATGAACCATTTGGCGTCGCCGACGCATTCGGCCGCGATGAGGATGCGCTCGGCATTCATGCCGGAGAGGATGTAGCGAAAGCCCTTGCCCTCTTCGCCGATCAGATTCTCCGCCGGCACCTTCATGTCGGTAAAGAACACTTCGGTGGTGGCGTGGTTCATCATGGTGCGGATCGGGCGGATCTCGAGGCCCTTGTTCTTGGCCTCGCGCATGTCGACGATGAACACCGAAAGTCCATCCGTGCGCTTCTTGACCTGGTCCTTCGGCGTGGTGCGCGCCAGCAGAAGCATCAGGTCGGAATGTTCGGCGCGGCTGGTCCAGATCTTCTGGCCGTTGACGACGTAGCCGGCATTGCCGTCCTTGCGCGCAAAAGTCTTCAGCGAGGTGGTGTCGGTGCCGCTGGTCGGCTCGGTGACGCCGAAGGCCTGCAGCCGCAATTCGCCGCTCGCGACCTTCGGCAGGTATTTTGCCTTCTGCTCGTCATTGCCGTGCCGCAGCACGGTGCCCATCGTGTACATCTGGGCGTGGCAGCCGCCGCCGTTGCAGCCCGCGCGCTGGATCTCTTCGAGGATTGCGGCGGCCGCTGAAAGCTTCAGGCCCGCGCCGCCATATTCCTCAGGGATCAGCACCGAGAGATAACCGGCCTCGGTCAGCGCGTCGACGAAGGCCTTGGGGTAAGCCATCTCACGGTCGAGCTTGCGCCAGTATTCGCCGGGAAACTGCGCGCAGAGCTTTGCGACGGCTTCGCGGATGTCGGCGTGATCTTCGGTGTGGTGTTCTTCGCTCATGGCGTTTCCAGTTGGGTGCGGCAGTTAGGATAACGCCGGCCGATCCTCTGGCGTTGTGAAAACAATGCCAGCCCCCTATGCTCATTTGCTATAGCGTATGGAGTAGCCTTCCAGGATTGGCAAGCATGGATTTCCGTCAGCTCAGGACCTTCAGTTGCGTGGCGGAGCTCGGCAGCCTCTCCAAGGCATCCGACACGTTGCGTGTGGCGCAGCCGGCGCTCTCCAGGCAGATCAAGCTGCTGGAACACGAGCTGCGCACCGAATTGTTCACCCGCAACGGCCGCGGCATGGTGCTCACGGATGCCGGCCGCCTGTTGCTGGCGCGCACCTCGGGCATCGTGCGGCAGATCGACCAGATCCGCGACGACATCCAGTCGTCCAAGGGGCCGCCGTCCGGCCAGGTCGTGCTCGGCTTGGTCCCGACCGTGAGCTGCGTGCTGTCGGCGCGCTTTGCGCGGCGCTGCGTCGAAAAGTTTCCCGGCATTTCGCTGCGCATCGTCGAGAGCTACAGCGGCCATCTCGTCGAATGGCTGCATCGCGGCGAGATGGATCTCGCCATCCTCTACGGACGCTCCGCCGATCTGCATCTCAACGTGGAAAGCCTCGGTCGCGACAACATCGTCGCGGTGGGTCCGCGCGGTTGTGGTCTGGCGCGCAAGAAGAGCGTCGATGTCGGCTGGCTGCTGCGGCAACGGCTGGTGCTGCCCAGTCATTCCCACGGTCTCCGCGCGCTGATCGAGCACGCGGCGGCGCAACGCAAGATCAAGCTCAACGTCCAGCTCGAAGCGGATTCGTTCCGCGTGCTCACGAGTCTCGTCGAGGAAGGCCTCGGCTTCGCGCTGCTGCCGCCCTCGTCGGTCCACGGCGAGGTCGCGGACGGGCGGCTGGAAACGGCTGTCGTCTCTAAGCCGATGACGCGCGAGCTCATATTCGCCTCTCCGATCGACCGTCCGGTCTCGACGGCCTCGGTTGCCGTCACCGCCCTCCTGCGCGAGGAAGTCGCCGCCTGCCGCAAGGAAGGCGTGTGGGACATCAGGTTGAGTTAGATGTGCCGGTGCGGTTTAGGACAGTAGGCCGTGTGCGACCCATCGCATGTTGTGCGAACTGTCATGCCGGAATTTTATAGCTGGGGTGGAGTCGTCCGCTCCTAATCCACCCTCGGTGTCATTGCCCGCGAAGGCGGGCAATCCAGTATTCCAGAGCCCGCAGTGCTTCAGCCGAGAAGCCGCGGCGTACTGGATGCCCCGCCTGCGCGGGGCATGACAGTGGAGCCTACCCCGGGATCCTCACCGGCAGCGACTCATATCCCTTGATGAAGCTCGAATAGATCCGCTTGGGCTCGCCGACCACCTCGATGCGGTCGAAGCGCTTCAGCATCTCTTCCCAGACGATCTTGAGCTGGAGCTCGGCAAGCCGCATGCCGACGCAGCGGTGGATGCCGAAGCCGAAGGAGAGGTGGGTGCGCGGCCGCGGGCGATCGATGACGAACTCGTTCGGCCTCTCGAACATCTCCTCGTCGCGGTTGCCGGAGACGTACCACATCACGACGCGGTCGCCCTTCTTGATGTGCTTGCCGCCAACTTCAGTGTCCTGCAGTGCGGTGCGCCGCATATGCGCGAGCGGGGTCTGCCAGCGGATCACTTCGGGCACCATGGAATCGATCAGTTCCGGGTTGGCGCGCAGCCTGTCGTACTGCTCCGGGTTCTCGTTCAGCGCTAGCACCGAGCCCGTCATGGTGTTGCGCGTGGTATCGTTGCCGCCGACGATGAGCAGGATGATGTTGCCCATGAGATTGTCGGGATCCATGAACCGCGTGGCGTCGTTGTGCGCCATCAGCGACAGCAAATCGTTGCGCGGGGCGGAGTTGACGCGCTCGTTCCAGAGCTTGGACATGTAGGCGTAGCATTCATCCATCTCGCGACGGCGCTCTTCGGCCGAAGCCACGATGCCGCTCTTGGGCAGCGCGGTCGCGACATCGGACCAGCGCGTCAGCTTGCGCCGTTCTTCCCAGGGAAAGTCGAACAGGGTGGCGAGCATCTGCGTCGTCAGCTCGATCGAGACCCGCTCGACGAAATTGAAGGTCTCGTTGCGCGGCAGATTGTCCAGCACGGTCTGCGAGCGCTGGCGGATCAGTTTTGCCAGCTCGTCCAGATGCGTCGGCGTGAACATCGGCGACACCGTCTTGCGCTGCGACGAGTGACGCGGCTGGTCCATGGCGATGAAGCTCGGCCAGTCATAACCTTCCGGCACGTCGCGGATCCCGATGCCGCCGAGCGTTGAATCGGAGGAGAACAGGCCGTGGTTGGTATCGACATGCATGATGTCGTCGTACTTCACCACCGACCAATACGGCTCGATCGGCGCATTGGTGCAGTAATGCACCGGCTCTTCGTTGCGCAGCCGCTCGAACCACGGCCACAGGGTGTCGTCCTGGAACAGCCTGGGCGCGCCCGGGTGGAACTGCGCCAGCGGGGTCGCATAGGCCTCCTCGCGCGCCCTGCGCATGCGTTCTGCCTTGTCCACTTGAACCGGCGCTTGGATGTTCATGGTGGTTGCTCCAGTTGCTTGCTCAACCTCTCCCGCGTGCGGGAGAGGGGGCGCAGCTTCCTTGTGGACGTGTCGAACTCATCTTTGCGAATCTAAGCCGCGATCTTCACCGGCAAGGTTTCGAGACCCTTCACGAAACTCGAATAGACCCGCTTGGGTTCGCCGACCACCTCGATGTGGTCGAATCGCTTGAGGATCTCTTCCCAGATAATCTTGAGCTGGAGTTCGGCAAGCCGCAAGCCGACGCAGCGGTGGATGCCGAAGCCGAACGAGAGATGCGTGCGCGGGCGGGCGCGGTCAATGATGAATTCGTAGGGCTTTTCGATCGCGTCGGCGTCGCGGTTGCCCGAAACGTACCACATCACGACCTTGTCACCTTTCTTGATCTGCTTGCCGCGGAACTCGAAGTCCGCAAGCGCGGTGCGGCGCATATGGGCCAGCGGCGTCTGCCAGCGGATCACTTCCGGCACGAAGCTGTCGAGCAGCGCGGGGTTTTCGCGCAGCTTGCGATATTGCTCCGGATGCTGGCTGAGTGCGTCGAGCGATCCGGACATGGTGTTGCGAGTGGTGTCGTTGCCGCCGACGATCAAAAGGATGAGATTGCCAAGAAAGTTCTTCGCGTCCATGTCGCGCGTCGCGGCACCATGCGCCATCATCGACAACAGGTCGCTCTTGGGCGGCTGCTCGATGCGCTCCTTCCACAGCCGCGCGAAATAGCCCGCGCATTCCGTCAGCTCGGCCTGACGCTCGTCTTCGGTGGCGACGAGGCCGTCGGGTCCGGGAATGGTGGTCGCGATGTCCGACCAGCGCGTCAGCTTGCGCCGGTCCTCCCAGGGGAAGTCGAACAGCACGGCGAGCATCTGCGTGGTGAGCTCGATCGAGACGCGGTCGACCCAGTCGAACACCTCGCCACGCGGCAGATTGTCCAGGCACTCGGCCGAGCGCTTGCGGATGCTCAGCGCGAGATTGTCCAGATGCGTCGGCGTGAACATCGGCGCCACGGTCTTGCGCTGCGCCGCGTGACGCGGCGGGTCCATAGAGATAAAGCTCTCGCGGCGCAGTTCCGGATCGATGTCGCGGATGGTGATGCCGCCGAGCGAGGAGGCCGAGGAGAACACCGAATGATTGGTCTCGATCTCCATGATGTCGTTGTAGCGCGTCACCGACCAATACGGGCCGAACATCGAGTCCTTGCAATAGTGCACGGGATCTTCGCGGCGCAGGCGATCGAAATAGGGCCAGAACGTATCGGTCCTGAACAGCTCGGGGTCGCCCGGATCGAACTGCTCCAGCGGCAGTGACGTTGCGCGTGCGCGTAACGCGTCGAGCTTCGACGCGCTTTCGATGGTCCCATGCATGACCGCTCTCCCTGACATGAACCGCGCGTTCTCGTTGAATTCTGCGCTGCGGTATTTGATTTGCAATTACAGCCGGTTGTCTGCGCCGGAGCAAGGGCGAGTTTTGCCACATGGGTGTGATGTAGCCCGGATGGAGCGGAGCGAAATCCGGGATTCGGTCCGCCACTGCCGCTGTCACGGATTGCGCTGCGCTCCATCCGGGCTACGAGGCCATTGATCCGACAACGTGATCTCGCGCACGCCCTCGGCCGTGGAATCGTGCCAGAAATCGACCGGAATCGAGCTAAATCGAACCCGCCCATCTTGGGGATCGACTAATCTCTGATCTATAAGTTTGATCGAACCAGGTCCGCACCCCGAGGTTGCCGCCGTGAACGACATGCAATGGGCCCCCATCGGCTCCGAACCCTTACCCCCGCCGCTGCCGCCCACGCGGGTCGATTTCACCGGCAATCGTACCGAGTTTCGCAAATTGGTCACCAAGGGTGCCATGCTCGAGCTCGTCACCTTCGGCTTCTACCGGTTCTGGCTCGTCACCGACATCCGCCGTCATCTGTGGGCGAACACCGCGGTTGATGGCGACGCCGCCGAATATACCGGGCGGGCCAAGGAGCTCCTGGTCGGCTTCCTGTTCGCGCTCGCGATCCTGGTGCCGATCTACCTCGCTTACTTCCTTGTCGGTATCGAGTTCGAGCGCTGGCAGGGCTTTGCCTCGACGCCGCTGTTCATCAGCTTCTACGCCTTCGGTCAGTTTGCGATCTTTCGCGCGCGGCGCTATCGCCTGACGCGCACGGTCTGGCGCGGCGTGCGGTTCTGGATGGACGGATCGGGCTGGGCCTATTCGTTCCGCGCCATGCTGTGGGGCTTGCTGGTGTTCCTGACGCTCGGGCTCGCATTGCCGTGGCGCGAGGCCTCGCTCGAACGCTACAAGATGCGGCACACTCATTACGGCGATTTGCGCGGCGATTTCAAAGCCGACGGCTGGACGTTCTTCAAGCGCGCCTGGTGGCTGTGGCTGCTGAGCCCGATTGCAATGGTGATCTTTCCGCTGGCGCCGTTCTTCTATGCCGAATTCAAGGCGCGCGAGTGGCGCTGGTGGCTCGACGGCATCCGCATCGGCGACGTCAGCCTGTCCTCGCAACTGCCGCACAACGCATTCTACGGCCTGTACTGGAAAGTGATCGGCTGGTGGACGCTGCTCTCGGCCATCTTCGCCGCCTATATCGGCGGAGCGACCATGCTCGTGGTCACGCTGAGTGGTCTTTCGGTCGAGCAGGCGTTGGGGCCCGGCAATGCCGGCAAGAGCATCCCGACACTGGTGATGATGGTCATCGGCTACCTCGCTCTAGCCCTGGCCCTCAACATCGTCATGCGGGTCTATCTCCAGCGCGATCTCTGGGCCAAGGTGCTGGAAACGGTCGATGTGCACAACATCGCCGCAGCCGCGGATGTGCGCGGCAGCGCCGAGCTTGCCAGCGCGCTGGGCGAAGGCTTTGCCGATGGACTCGATGTCGCGGGATTCTGAGCTGTGAGTGACGTATTCGCTGAGGCCCCGGCGCAATCCGCAAAGCCGACCATCTTCTTCGACGGCGTGTCGAGCCGCAGGCGGCAGGTGACGCTGACGCTCAGTGACGCGCTCGAGATTCTCGAAGAGGGTGCGCCCGTTCGCTGGGCCTATGCCGACATCCGCCGGGCCGACAGCCCGCCTGGCATTTTGCGGCTCGCCTGCGCTTCCGCGCCGCCGCTGGCGCGGCTGGAAATCCGCGACGCTGTGCTCGCCTCAGACGTGACCGCGCGCTGCATGCGGCTCGACGACCACCAGACCTCGCGCCGTGGCGTCGCAAAGATCGTCGGCTGGTCGATGGCAGCCGCCGTCTCCATCGTCTGCGTCGTGCTGTTCGGGGTGCCGCTCGCTGCCGACCGCCTCGCGCCGCTGGTGCCGAAACCGATCGAGCGCCGTATTGGCGATGCGTCGGAGGTTCAGGTGAAGACCATCTTCGGCCGCAATGCGTGCGAGGATGCGGCGGGGAAGGCGGCCTTCATCAAGCTGGTCAATCGGCTACGCGATGCCGCCGGCCTGGACGACGATTCCATGACCGCGGGCGTGCTGCCGACTCCGGTGCCGAACGCGTTCGCGCTGCCGGGCGGCAAGGTCTTCGTGCTGAAGGGCCTGCTCGACAAGGCCGAAAGCCCGGACGAGCTTGCCGGCATCCTCGCCCACGAGCTCGGTCATCTCAAGCATTACGACAACATGCGCGGCCTGATCTATAACGGCGGCACCTCGTTCCTGATCGGCCTGTTGTTCGGCGACGTCACCGGCTCGAGCGCCGTGATCTTCGCCTCGCGCAGCGTGGTCGAGGCGTCCTATTCGCGCGAAGCCGAGACCGCTGCGGATACGTTTGCCATCGAGATCATGCACAAGCTCGGCCGTTCGCCGAAGCCTGCAGCCGAATTGATGTTCCGCATCACCGGCAAGGAAGGCGGCGGCCTCCCGTCGATCCTGGCGAGCCATCCGCTGACCGAGGACCGCCTCGCGCGCATGACGAAGGAGGATCGCCCCGCTAGCGGCCCGCCGCTGCTGACGGATGCGGAGTGGCAGGCGCTGAAGGGGATCTGCGGCAGCGGCAAGATCTGAATCTCTTGCCGCCGACGCGTCGGGCCCCGCGCCAAATCACCAATCGGCGAGGAACGATCCGTCGGGGTCTGGTTATCCCCGATAGACAGCGGGAAGTTCCTCATGGCTTACGGTCGTTTCGTCACGATGATCGCGGCTTCCACCGTGATCATGTTCGCTCTGATGTATCTCAACACCTTCGCTCTGGATCACGTCTGGTACAGCCAGACCCGGACGTGGATGGCGTTGCTAATGGGCGCGGTCATGGCCGCCGTGATGCTCGCTTTCATGTGGGGCATGTACAGGAACCGTACGGCGAACGTCGCCATTCTGGCTGCCAGCGCTGTCGTGTTTGCGGTTTCGCTCTGGCTCGTTCGTAGCCAGCAGACCGTGACCGACGTTGCCTATATGGAGGCGATGATCCCGCATCATTCCATCGCGGTTCTCACCAGCGAGCGCGCGCACATCAGGGATCCCCGAGTCCGCAAGCTGGCCGACGACATCATCGAAGCCCAGGTGCGGGAGATCGGCGAAATGGAACGGTTGATCGCCGACCTCAAGGAGAAGCCCGCGCCCGCGGATGCGAAGGATCTGCCTCCGCGGCCGCCGACCTGACGGAGCGGCCTCGTATCACTTTGCCGGGGCGGTCGGATTGGTTGAGCCCGTGGTGACGCTCGGAGCGTTGTTCGGAGTGGTGGTTGTGGTCTGCGGACCGACGTCGCGTCCATTGTAGAAGAAGACGGCTGCGACTACAGCGATCACGAAGATCGCCCCGATCGCCCAGCCCACCGGGCTGTTGCGGCGTGCTCTGTCTGCTCTGCGGTCATCCTGGTAGGTCATCGTGCTCTCCATGGTAGAGCAGGAAAACCTTGCGCGAGCGAAGCTGTTCCTAATGTGACGCGGTTTGCAGGCCGACGCTTATCTTGTGCCGTAGGCGCGGTCGCCGGCGTCGCCGAGGCCCGGCAGGATAAAGCCGTTCTCGTCGAGACCTTCGTCGACTGCGGCCGTCCAGATCGGGACGTCCGGATGCAGTCCGCGCAGCCGTTCGAGCCCTTCGGGGGCGGCGATCAGGCAGGCGAGGCGAATGTCCTTGGCGCCGCGCTCCTTCAGCCGGTCGATTGCGGCCACAGCCGTGTTGGCGGTCGCAACGACCGGCGTCACCACGATCGCCAGGCGTTCGCTGAGATCGGACGGCGACTTGAAGAAGTATTCGACCGCCGCAAAACTGTGCGGCTCACGATAGAGGCCGATATGTGCGACGCGCGCCGTCGGCACCAGATCCATCATGCCGTCGACGAAGGTGGTGCCGGCGCGCAGCATCGGCACGAAGACCAGCTTCTTGCCCGCGATCTTGGCCGAATGCATCGTCGCCAGCGGCGTTTCGATAACGGTATCGGTGAGCGGCAGGTCGCGCGTCACCTCGTAGCACAGGAGCATGCCGATCTCCTTGATCAGCTCCCGAAACGATTTGGTCGAAATCGATTTGTCCCGCACCAGGGTCAGCTTGTGCTGCACCAGCGGATGATCGACGATCGTGACGCCTTGCATGACGGGATGCTCCTGAAATTGATCGATGCGCAATGCGACGCGTCTGGATTACGCGTTAGAAAACGGTCCCGTCGCTGATCACCTTCAGCGGCGGCGAACCGTCGGGGCGCCGCGCGAAGGCGATGGCGCGGCCCGCGGCCCAGGTGCCGCCTTCCAGAATGCTGGCGAGCGGCAATGTCTCAGGAGTGCGGCCGAGTTTGGCGCGGACCAGTTCGGCGAGCCGGTCCAGCAGCGCCACCGTCAGCGCGCGCCACTCGACGACGAGCAGGGAGTCCACCGCATGCGCACGTTCGGCGTCGGCGGCGTCGCGCAGGCGCAACACCTCGTGATCGACGAACAGGCCGCCATTGCGGTATTCGGCAAGCCCGGTCAGGCCGTCGATGTCGGTGACGTCAAACCCGGCGCGCTGGAGCGGCTCGATCAGCGAGTAGCTCAGCCATTGCGACAGCTTGTGCAGGGGCACGAGGCCCGAGGTCGCATCGCTGGCCTTGATTGCCGGATGGCGCCAGCAATCGCCGAGCGGAATTCCGGCAAGCTCCAGTCGCGACGGCCAGATCGGTCCGAGCTGGTTCAGCACCGCCGACAGAATCGCGGGTGCGGGAACAGCGCCGCCCTTCGCCTGTGCCGCGATGTGATCGAACAACCCGCCCGGCCGCGGCGTATCGTGCGCGCCGAACACGTCCGCGCGCTCCGTCACCAGCTTGCCCAGGCGTCGCAGCAGATCCGTCCGCCCTTCGAGCCCGAGCAGCGGATTGGCATCGCTCAGCTGAAAGGCGGAGGTGAGGGAGGCGAGGGGCAGTTTAGCAAGGATGTCCGCATCGGCCCTGAAGGGTGCGCGGGGATCGCGGGAAAAAAGACCGCTCGCGAACATGTCGAGGCTTGCAATCGCAAGTCCTTCGGATCGGCCGATGCTCCGTCCCGTCACGGCGTCGCGGTATCGCCACGCCGCACCCGCGCCGGCATCGAGCAGCACGCTGACGATGGCAAGGTCGAACTCCGCGCGTGCCCGTGCCGCGCGATGGGGCCACGGCGCCGCATCCGCAAGCCGCGCCCAGCGATCGACGCCGCCGAGCACGAAATGCCGCCAGCGCGCATGGAACGGAATCTCCAGCGTCGGATAGGCCTCGCGCGTCACGGCGAGAACGGCGTCGGCAACGCCATTCATGCGATCGAGATCGATCGTGAAATGCGTCAGCCCGTCGTTCAGGCCGATCTCGAACATCTCGCCGGCACGCGCGCGAACCGCTGCTGCGCTGAGCAGCGAACGGGCCGGCAATTCCAGAGCGTCTGCCATCAATCGATCAGTATTTTGCCAGCGAACGCCCGACCACGCCATCGACGTCCTTCTCCGGCGCGATGTCGGTGGAGTAATAGCCGGCGGCCTTCTTCGCGGCGATCTCGACATAGGCATCGGCGGGAATGAGCTCGGGCGGGATCGGCACGCGCTCGACGATGTCGATGCCCTGCGAGGTCAATGCGTCATGCTTCATGTCGCTCATCGAGAGGAAGCGGTCGATGCGCTTCAGGCCGAGCCAGTGGATGGTGTCGGGCATCAATTGCTGGAAGCGCGCGTCCTGGACGCCGGCGACGCATTCGGTGCGCTCGAAATAGGCGGCGGCGGCATCGCCGTCTTCCTGGCGCTTGCGCGCGTTGTAGACCAGGAATTTCGTGACCTCGCCGAGCGCGCGGCCTTCCTTGCGGTTGTAGATCACGAGCCCGAGCCCGCCCTCCTGCGCGCCGCGCGCGGATTCCTCGATGCCGTGAATGAGGTAGGGGCGGCAGGTGCAGATGTCGGAGCCGAACACGTCGGAGCCGTTGCACTCGTCATGCACGCGGCAGGTAATCTTGGTGCGATGGTCCGGCAGCTTGGTAACGTCGCCGAACATGTAGACGGTGGTGCCGCCGATCGGCGGCAGAAACACTTTCATGTCCGGCCGGGTCACCAGCTCGGGGAACATGCCGGCGGTCTGCTCGAACAGCGTGCGCCGCAGCTCGGTCTCGCTGGTCGCAAAGCGCTCCGCAAGGCCCGGCAGATACCAGACCGGATCGATCGCGATCTTCACCACCGACACGCTGCCATTGGCATGCACGACGTCGCCGTCGGCGCGCAGGCGCTTGGCGGCGAGCGCCTCGCGGATCTCCGGCAGGTCCAGCCGCGCCCGCGTCACCGCGATGCTCGGCCTGATGTCGATGCCTTCGGCGATGTCCTTGCCGAAATTCTCGGCGACGAGATGCCCCCAGGGATCGAGCGCGACGATCTTGGCTGGATCGCTCCATTGCGGAAACGGGCCGATGGTCGCGGCCGGAAACGTGTTGGTGAGATCGGGGCGTCGGATTGGATCGAGCGCCCCGGCGGACACCGCGAGCGCGCGGTACATCGCATAGGAGCCGCCATGGCTGCCGATCACGTTGCGATCCCCGGCGCGCGACACCGTGCCGATGATCGGCCCGCGGGCCCGTGCGTCGGCGGCGCCCCAGTGGATCGGGAAGGCAGCTGTCCTGCCCGGCTCCGGATGGGAGGTGAGGCGGATGTGGTCGGTACGGTTCGCACGGCTCATGACCAAACTCCTAAAAAGCCAACGGCCCGCCGCTCGGACGGGCCTTGGCTCGTCGCGCTGCCGATGCGGAACACCGGCGGCGCGAGCTCAATCCAACATATTGTAGCGGGCAGTCGCGACAGACAAGTTAATCGTGCTGCGCGGGGCGGGGCGGCTCGCGGCCAAATTCCCGTCATCCCGCAACCCGGCGGCGCCTGCCCAAGTGCCACGCCACCGCACTGGCGGATCCCGCCGCTATCGCAGTAAGCTTATGAACTAATTATGGTTTTCTAGTTTTCAAGAGGCGCCGCGCGGTTGGCGTGGCGGGCGTCGAGTTTCCGGACAAAACGTGTCATCAAACCAAACGCCCAGATCGCCTTTGCCCTATCGCCTGCCCGGGAGACCGCCATGTCCGCCGCTACCTACATCGACCCTCGCAACGGAAAGCTCTATCCGCTGGACCAGCCGCGCTGGTGCTCGGACGAGCGCACGCCGCTGCTGGTGACGCCGGGGGCCGGGATATCGCGGGAGGAGATCGAGCCGCGCACGCGCTCGCTCTGGCGCTACCGGGCGGCGCTGCCGGTCGAGATCACGACTCCGATCACGCTCGGCGAAGGCTGCACGCCGCTGGTGCAGCAGGCCTGGGGCGAGCTGCGCCCGTTCTTCAAGCTCGAATGGTTCAACCCGACCGGCAGCTTCAAGGACCGGGGCTCCGCCGTAATGCTGTCCTTCCTTCGTCAGATCGGCGTCGACGCCATTCTGGAGGATTCGTCCGGCAATGGCGGCTCATCGATGGCGGGGTTAGGTGCCGCCGGCGGCATGCGCGTGAAGATTTTGGCGCCGGCATCGACGTCGCCGGCCAAGATCGCGCAGGTCCGCGCCTATGGCGCGGCGGTGCAGCTCGTCGAGGGCCCGCGCGAGGAATCGGAGGCCGAGGCGATCCGGCAGTCGAGCCAGACCTTCTATGCCAGCCACAATTGGCAGCCGTTCTTTCTCGAAGGCACCAAGTCGCTCGCCTATGAGATCTGGGAAGACCTTGGCTTTCGCGCCCCGGACAACGTCATCGTGCCGGTCGGCGCCGGCAGCTCTCTGCTCGGTTGCGCCTTTGGTTTCCGTGAGCTGTTGAAAGCCGGCCAGATCACCAGGCTGCCGCGCCTGTTTGCGGCGCAGCCGCTCAATTGCTCGCCGATCGATGCGAGCTTCAAGGCGGGCGTCGACACGCCTGTCGCCCGCGAGGTCAACAAGACCATCGCCGAAGGCACCGCGATCAAGCATCCGCTGCGCCTGCGCGAGATCATCGGCGCGTTGCGCGAGAGCGGCGGCGGCACCGTCGCGCTCACCGAGGATGAGATCGTCGCCGCGCTGCGGCGCTTGGCGCGGCAGGGCCTGTTCGCCGAGCCGACCAGCGCCAGTGCTGCCGCCGCGCTGGACAAACTATCCGCCACCGGTGCCATCAAGGCGAACGAGACCACGGTCGCCGTCCTCACCGGCACCGGCCTCAAGGCTGCGACCATCGTCGCCGATCTCGTGCAATAGGAGCGCCAAGGAGGCGAAGCCGTCGCCGTCATGGGACCGCGTTGAACCTTTGGCATCCGTCGTCAGCCTCATGAAGGCCGACATCGAGCGAACGGAGAGTTCCATGCCCGATCAAGACCCGTTTGCTGGTTTCAAGGCCGTCCAGAAGGAAGCCTGGTCGCTGTTCACGCCGATGGAAGTGTTCACGACCCCCTCGGCCGCCAAGCTCGTGAGCTTCGCCGGGGTCGCGACCGGCCAAAGGCTGCTCGACGTCGGATGCGGCACCGGCGTCGCCGCGATCACGGCGGCGCGCCGCGGTGCGAAGGTCAGGGGTCTCGACCTGTCGCCGGTCCTGATCGAACGTGCCCGCGAGCACGCGCGGCTGGCGAACCTCGACGTCGACTTCGCCGAAGGCGACGCCGAAAGCCTGCCCTATGGCGACAACGAGTTCGACGTGGTGCTCAGCCAGTTCGGCCATATGTTCGCGCCGCGTCCCGAGGTCGCCATCGGCGAGATGCTGCGCGTGCTGAAGCCCGGCGGCACCATCGCCTTCTCCACCTGGCCGCCGCATCTCTATGTCGGACGGATGTTCGCGCTGATCGGCCGCCATCTGCCGCCGCCCGAGGGCGTGGCATCACCGGTGTCGTGGGGCGATCCCAAGATCGTCGCCGAACGTCTCGCAGGGAAAGTGAAGGACGTCGCCTTCGACATGGACATCATGACGCCGTCCGCACTCAGCCCGCAGCATTTCCGCCGCACCATGGAAACGACGATCGGCCCTTTGATCAAGCTCATTGCCCAGTACAAGGACGAACCGGACAGGCTGCGGAGTTTTCGCAACGAGTTCGAGGCGCTGATTTCCGAATATTACGACGGAAGCAACAACGTGATGCGCCAGCAATTTTTGATGTCGAAGGCGAGGAAGGTGTGACTGCTTTCTCTTCTCCCTTGCGGGGGAAGAGCGCCTCATTCCTTCAGATCGTTCACGCGCCTCACCCAAATGCGCACATCGGTGAGCACGCCGGGCAGCACCGCCTTGACCTCCTGTATGGTCATGCCGGCCTTGATGCGGGGATCGTAGAGCAGGTTGAGAATGTACTGGTCGTAGACGTCGAAATAGCCCATCGAGACGTTGTCGTTGAACATGGTCCAGGGCACGGTCGCGGTGTCGTTGATCGGGCCGAGCGATTGCAGCAGCTCCTCATAGGCGCAGTCGAGGAAGGTGAAATCGCCGTTGTCGACCGTGAGGATGACGTCGGAATGCTCGATCTCGAAATTGTCGTTCTTGCGGAAGCCGGACAGGCATTGCGGATCGAGCGAGGTGCGGATCTCGCGGGCCTTCTCCGCACCGTAGAAGCTTGAGATGGTGCGGAACAGATCGCGGTCGCGCACGAGCTTCACCCGCACATTTGCGGCCTCGCTGCTGTCGATCATGGCGATGTCGAGATGCTGCACGCGCTTGCCGATATCGGCCACGACCTTTGCGAGCTGCGCCTTGCGGTCGGCGCGGTCGCTCTCGGCGAACACGCGCACCGGTCCGTCGAACTTGCGGATGCGGTCGACGCGGCCGGCAAGATGGTATTCGGCGCCGAACGCCGTCTTCAGAAAGCCATCGACGATTTCGCCGTCGGTAAAGCTCTTCTTCTCGGCGCGCTGGCGCGAGGCGATCGCGGGCAATTCGCCCGCGACGGCGATGGTAGCGGTGTCAGGGGCAAACGCGACGGTGGCGAGCGCCAGCAGGGCGATGCGAAAGCCGGACGAAGACGGGGCCAATGCGCTCATTGCCAGGCGACGCTGCCGTATTCGGAACCGACGCACAAGACCGCATATCCACGCGCTCGCCGGTTCCTGCTAGTTGTTCAGCACGACCACGGTGGTGCCGACCCCGACGCGGCCGTAGAGGTCGGTGACGTCGTCGTTGGTCATGCGGAAGCAGCCCGAGGACACCGCCTGGCCGATCGTCTCCGGCTCGTTGGAGCCGTGGATGCGGTAGAGCGTCGAGCCCAGATACATCGCGCGCGCGCCGAGCGGATTCTCGACGCCGCCCTTCATGTGACGCGGCAGGTCCGGCCGGCGGGCCAGCATCTGCGACGGCGGCGTCCAGTCCGGCCATTCCTTCTTGGCGGTGATCCTGTGCACGCCGCCCCAGCGGAAGCCGTCGCGGCCCACACCGATGCCGTAGCGCAGGGCCTGACCGTTCTGGAGCACCAGATAGAGCCGGCGCTCCGAGGTGTTCACCACGATCGTGCCGGGGGCGTAATTGCCGTTGTACATGACGGTGGTGCGGGGAACCGGGCTCGAGCCGCCGCGGAAGAAATTCGGGCCGCCGCCCATGATGTCGCGGGAGTCGAACTCCTCGGCGAAGGCGCCGCCGGCGGTCGCCGACAGCAGTGCGATGGCGGCAATCGGCGCGGCAAAAAACCGGATCATTGTTTCCCCCAGCAAAAAAATCGATTCAACTGAAGTCACAGGCCATATTTGCGAGCTTTCCGCAAGCCACGGCACCGTGAGGGAGGCATCCTTAATGAATGGCGTTACCAAATCGGCAACCATGCCAATTTGCCGGAAAGCATTAGCCAAACGGGCGCATCGCAGGGCGGCGATGCCGGCTATTGCTTTGACGAGACGAGCGAACAATGATTGATCGGACGGATTGTTGGAACATTGCCGGTTGCGGGAGCTGACGGATGAACGGTGCGGAAAGTCTGGTGCGGACGATGGTCAAGGGCGGGGTCGACGTCTGCTTCTCCAACCCCGGCACCTCCGAGATGCATTTTGTCGCAGCGCTCGACCGCGTGCCCGGCATGCGTTGCGTGCTCGGCCTGTTCGAAGGCGTGGTGACCGGCGCCGCCGACGGCTATTTCCGCATGAAGGGCACGCCGGCCTCGACGCTGCTGCATCTCGGTCCCGGTCTCGCCAACGGCCTGGCCAATCTGCACAACGCCAAGAAAGCGAATTCCGGCATCGTCAACATCGTCGGCCAGCACGCCGTCTACCACATCGGCTACAACGCGCCGCTGACCTCCGACATCGAGGGCCTGGCCCGGCCGATGTCGTCCTGGGTCCGGACCTCGCCGAACTCCAAATCGGTCGCCGCCGATGGTGCCGCGGCGATCGCCGCCGCCAAGAGCGCGCCGCCGCAGATCGCGACCCTGATCCTGCCCGCCGACACCGCCTGGAACGAAGCGGACGGCATCGCCGAGGTTCCGGCCGAGCAGCAGCGCGCGAGCTATTCGCCGCAGGCGGTCGATCAGGCCGCCAAGATCCTGCACGGCGACGGCGAGGGCACGCTGCTGCTGATGACCGGCAGTGCGCTGAGCGAGCAGGGCCTGGCGCTGGCCGAGCGTATCGCCGCCAAGACCGGCTGCACCGTGATGGGCCCGACCTTCCGTCCCAGGATGGCGCGCGGCCGCGGCCGCTTCTCGATCGATCGTATCCACTACGTGATCGACAACGCGCTGCAGATGCTGGCGAGGTTCCGCCATATCGTGCTGGTCGAGTCCGACGATCCCGTGGCGTTCTTCGCCTATCCGAACAAGCCGAGCATCCTCAAGCCCGAGGGTTGCGACGTGCATCGCATGACCTCCTGGGGTGAGAATTCGGTCGCGGCGCTGGAAGCGCTCGCCGGCGCGGTGAAGGCCAGCGCGAAGGACGTCAAGCCGCAGGCCGCGGCCGAGCTGCTCAAGCCGACCGGCGCATTGACCCACGCCTCGATCGCCCAGTCGATCGCCTATGCGATTCCCGAGAATGCGATCCTGGTCGACGAATCCCTCACCACCGGGCGCGCCTTCTTCCCGCCGACCGCGGCGGCTGCTCCGCATGACTGGCTCCAGAACATGGGCGGCTCGATCGGCTTCTCGACGCCGCTCTCGATCGGCGCCGCGATCGCCTGCCCGGACCGCAAGGTGATCTGCATGGTCGGCGACGGCAGCGCGATGTACACGATCCAGTCGCTGTGGACGCAGGCGAGAGAAAACCTCAACATCGTCACCATCGTGTTCGCCAATCGCATCTACCAGATCCTGCGCGGCGAGTTCGACAATGTCGGCGCTGGCGAGCCCGGCCAGCGCGCCAATGACATGCTTCGTCTCGACCGGCCGACGCTGGATTTCGTGGCGCTGGCCAAGGGCATGGGCGTGCCCGGCCGCGCCGTCACCAACGCGGACGAGTTCAACAAGGCGCTGGCCGAAGCCGTCGCCGAGCCCGGGCCGCGGCTGATCGAAGTCCAGATGTAGGGCACCGCATCAGGAGCGCCGAGGGCCCGGAGGCAAGATGCAGACCGAGCTGAATAAGGTGATCGCGGCGCTCCGGGACTTCTACGCCCAGGAAGCATTCCTGTTCGCGAAGGACATCGGCGAGCGTGCCATCACGCACCGCTTCGCCGTGCATCTGGAGAAGCAATTCTCCGGCTGGTCGGTCGACTGCAACTACGACCGGCTCGGCGAGCGTACGCTGCATCTGCCGCACGGCACCATCATCTCGACCGATGATCATCTGGGCAAGTCGATCTACCCCGACGTCGTCGTGCATCAGCGCGAGATCCCGAACAATTTGCTCACCGTGGAGATCCGCAAGGCGAGCAATCACACCGCACTCGACCACGACCAGCACAAGCTGATGGCGCTGACCGATGCGCATGTCTGGTTCGCGTATTGGATCGGCGTGCTGCTGGTGCTGGACAAGGACCATGTGACGATCTCGGAGGTCTATGTCAGCGGCGTCCTCGATCAGCCGATGTCGCGCTGGTTCGCGACGCGGCTGGAGGAGATCGGCCTGAGGGCTGCGCGGTAAGGCGCGTGCCGAGATTGTCGCCTTTAATTCAGCTATTGCTTTGAGTCATAACCCAAGCGCGATCTCAGCCCATTTCAGCATGCGGTCGCTATTGAGGAATGACAGCACCGCCGGCTCCAGTGACGCGGTCGCGCCCGGTGAGAGCAAAGCCGTCGCGGCCACCATGTCGCAGCGTTGATTGAAGGCGAGTGAGAGCGCGGCCTTCGGATTCCCCTCAACGCGATATGCCCGGCTGCGGCCGCGCATCGGACCGACGACGATCTCTCGGCCGGCAGCCGTCGGCGTTGCCTTCCCAATCAGCGCCAGGTCGCCCATCTGTTCGAGGTCGCCGTCGTCGGCAACGCCGGTGGCGCAATTGCAAAAGCCGAGCTTGGGGCGAACGTAGAGCTGGACCTCGCCGCCGCAATCTTCGGCCTTGCAGCGAAACGCCTTTCCTTTCCCCCAGGGATCCGCGCCGAAAGGCCAGTCGATTTCCGTCCACACCGGGCGGACCTCGCCGGAGGCCGCTGTTGCGCGTGTCGGTTCGCCGGATCGCAATATCCAGAGCGCCGCGGCTGCGCAGAGCAGCGCACTGGCTGCGCTGATTGCAACGAATTTGCTTGTCAGGCGCATGGAAGTTGCCGCGGCACCTTTGCTAATTCTGAGCCATCAACTTTCGTGCGGCCGCGAGGTCTTCCCGAGATGAGTCGCCATTTCTCGCCGTTTCGACGACTTTGGCGTAATACTGGCGGGCCTTCACAGTATCCCCCGCTTTCTCGGCCGCGTGAGCGGCGCCGATCGTCGCGCCAAAGCGGTTCGGCTCCTTGCGCATCGTGCTTTCGAACGCGACCAATGCCTCCGTCGCCATGCCGCGTTCGAGCAGCATGGTCCCGTAAAGCTCGCGTGCGGGGGCAAGCGGACCCGGCGTCACGATGGATTTTTCGGTCTTGTCTTCGGCATCGGCGGCAAGGCGCATCGCTTCCAACGCATCCGCCTGTTTCCCCAAGGCGTTGAGCTGCCAGGCTGTAGCGACCTGCCGCTGAATGTCCACGATTTCGGCCCAATAAGCGTCCTTGTCCTGCTGCAGCTTGTTCCGCAACTCCGCCAGCTTGGCGATGTCCGCCGTTGCCGCGTCTGCATTGCCGGAGCGCGCGGCGCCAAGGGCGCGGGCGAAATAGGTGATGGCGTCGACATAGGCAAACCGGCTCGGCTCGACCTTCAGCGCGGCAGCACCCTGCCAATCACCGCGCTCGACCATATAGCGCGCTTGGCTGGCCGCGATCGCGTAGGGACCGGCGCGGACAGCCGGCGCATAGCCAGTGGTCGCAATCATGTCCGCGATGACGTCGCTGGCTCGGCTGTCCTGCGCAAGCTGGAGCAGCGCGTAGACCATATAGTCGTCGGCATGCAGCTGCTCGCTGGGGTCCTTGCCCTCCTTGGCAGCCTTGGCGGAACGGCTATTGGCGTCAATGGATTCGTTCCAGTAGCCGACGCGCGTGAAGATGTGCGACGGCATATGCAAGGCGTGCGGTGCCGCCGGCGCGATCTCGGAGTAGCGCTTGGCAGCGTCGAGTCCTTGCCCTGCGATCGCCGGATAGTCATAGAGATGGATCAGGTAATGCGCGACGCCGGGATGCCGCGGCTGGCGCTTGAAGATCGGCTCCAGGATAGCGGCGCCCTTGAGCTGGTTGGCATAGGACTTGTCGTTTGGTGACGCCGTGACATTCAGCGTGATGGCGTAGGCGATCTGCGCCTCGTCATCATCGGGATAGCGCGCGGCGACGGCTTCGGTTGCCTTGAGATAGGACTGCGCGCGCTGGCCAAACGTCGTCTTTTCGTCGCCCGAATAGAAGGCCAGCAGCGCGTCGATATAGTCACGTTCGCGTTCGCTCTTGGCGCCGAGTGCCTTGGCCTTCTGCAGCGCGGCGAGACCTCCGGTGAGGTTTTCCTTCGGCGCGGCAAAATGCGGATTGTACAGCAGGCTCAGGGCAATGCCCCAATAGGCGATCGCGCATTCCGGATCGGCCTGCAGCGTCTCCTCGAAAATTTCCTTTGCGGGCCGGTACCAGAACGAGTGCTGATAACGCATCCCGCGATCAAAGCGGCGCTGCGCCACCTCGTTGCAGGAGGTCTGGAAGTGCACCTTCCCAAATTGCTCATCGGCCCCGTCCTTCGCGCGTGCGGCAGGCGTGCCGGAAATCGAGCCTAGGGTAGCGAGGGCGAGAAGAGAAATGGTTCTCAAGGCGAGCGCGCGCATCGGCCCCTCCGTTTTCTGTTCAGAATAAATCTGGTCAGATGGCGCCGATAAAACCGAGGGCGCCGAAGTTCGTACTGCTGAGATTGGCAATGGCAATTGTTGCTAAAGGATTTCTCCATTCGAGATGCGAGTCAACAGGAAGCGGACAGATTTGCGTTAGGGAAGCACGCCTGCCAGGATCCATCCGCCCGCGCGTCGAGGCGAGTGGGCCACAAGGCCGCTCGCACGACGAGCGGCCTTGCATCATCGTCCCTCATCCGCTCAATGCAGCGGATCGCCTTGGCCGAGCGCGTAGGCGACGAGGTCCTTCAGCGCGAAGCCGGAGCCGGTCACCGGCGTCCATTGCGGGTCGAGCGACAGCACGGAGGAATTATCTCCGAACATCATGCCGAGGAAGACCTCGGCGACGATGCGACCGCCGACCGGTCCGAGCTGCGGTGTCCTGACCGTGGCGGGCCCGCCGGTGGCGGGGATTGCCATGTCCGTCGCGTTTTGCCGCGCCTCGGCGAGGATGTAGGCCCACAGCGGGCAGTTGTCGGCAAACACGCCGTTCGCGATGGTCGCGATCTTGACTTGCGGATCACCCGTCCCGGGCTCGTCGACCGCCTTGCCGATGATGATGTCGTCGTCGCTCAGCGGCGTCAGGTTCATCGCCCTGGCGACGGCCTGGCCCGACGGCAGCCCGAGCCGCCAGCTGCGCTCGAGATTGCGCAGCGCGAGCGACGCCGGATTGGAGGCGACTTCCGGCGGCAGCTTGCGCAGCGGGTCTACCAGCGAGGCATCGATGCGATAGGCGAACTGCAGCCGCCTCTTGTTGTCGGGATTGGTGTCGTCGTCCTCGACGCCATAGGGGCGCGTGTCGAGATCGATGAAGCGGCCCCAGTCCATGGCACGTCCCGGTCCCATCGCACGGAAGCCGGTCAATGCGTTGTGGTCGGGATTGTTGGGATCGGGGAAGATCTGCAGCAACATGTTGGCCGCGTCGTTGAGCCGGTAGCCGGGGCGGATCATGGAGTGCCCGAGCCGGTAGGCCGCGACCGAGAACTCGACCGGCATGAACGGATAGGTCTTCCAATGGTAGTAAGCGAGCTTGCTGCGGTCGTAGTGACCTGCGGTTTTCAGCTCGTCCAGCACGCTGGCGTGGACGATGCGCGGCAGGAAGTCGTTCAGCACCACGTACTGATAGTGGAATCGAACGCGCTGCTGCACGTCTTCGAACGACAGGCTGTCATTGTCGTCGACCATGCGGTTGTGAAAGCGCAGCATCAAGGCCTGGAATTGCGAGACGATGCTGTTCTCGTCGTTGCGGGGATCGCCGATCAGCGCGCGGCCCTTGAAGCGCGGCAGGTCGACCGCATCGGGCACGCCCGCGCCCGTGACCTTCTCGCCGAGCCGGAACTTGATGCCGTCATACATGTAGGGCTGGTCGTTCGGACCGCGGCCGTAGACATTGTCCATGTCGAGCGACGGCGTGCGGAAGTCGACGAGCCCGTCGGGATCCTGCTGCTTGGTCAGAGAGCTGACCGGATCGAAGGTGATGTCGTGGTCGACGAACTGGCCGAAATAAGTGTAGAGCGAAGGAATGCCGCTCTCTTCCGCGTCCGGCCCGTCCTTCGGCCCGTCGAAGCCGGCGATCATCTTGTCGGCGAGCGCCGACAGGTTTGCGATCGTGCCGGAATCGTTCGGGCCGAATTTGGCCGGTGCGAGCTTGCGGAACATGCGGCCGAAGCGGCCTTGCGAAAGCGGCGAACGCGTTGCGTTCAGACCGCGCGGAACAATTGCGTGGCGGCTGCTCATTGAAACACCTTCCTGAAAAGTCGAATGAAACAGTTCGGGCTCAAGTTTCTCGCGCTGGGGTTTGCAGCCTAGGCGCGATCGCGCCTGCCACGAGCGAGATGGATCACAATTGCCCGGCATCGAAATTTTCGGTAGGTGCGGCTTTCCCGCAAGCCACGGCTGCGCATCGTGAATTTCTTCGTGGCGATGACGGATAACATTCTCGTCATCGACGGACGCGGGCGGGTTCGCACAGTTTCAATTCGCCGAGGCGTCGGCGAAATGGATCGGCTTCACGCAAAAATTGCGGCGGCGCGCGCGTCATGCGCGCACGCCGCCAATTCGTCAGTAGTCGCGCTGCTGCGAGAACGCGTAGCGCGGGTTGATGCCACAATAGGACGACGTGCCGGACGCGGTGGCGAGGCACTGCTGATAGCTGGCGAACTGGCAATTGCCGGGGTAACCCCACGAGCGGCCCTGGATGCAATATCGATCGTTCGCAGGATGTGCCTGGGCTGCCGGGGATGCTACGGCCAGCAGGGCCGCGAGCGATGCGAGAGTGAGGATGGTGCGACGCATGTCAGTCTCCTTCGTGAGCGAGTGGGTGGGAATGTCAGCGAGCCTGGCTCGTCTGCTGCAAAGTCATGCCTGTGTTGGTGTCGCCGGAATGCCTTGCGTTCGCGACAAGGCACATCATGACGCAGCTTGCCGCCGGCAATGTGATCTCGGCCACAGTTCACGACGGGGTTCCGGCCTATCGTGAGCAGACTTGCACGCGTCGATCCCGGAGAACTACGCTTGCCTTATTCGGATCAGGTCTTTTGGAGGTTCTAATGCAGAAATCATACTTGCTGGCTGCGACAGCAGCGCTGGCGCTTCTCATGCAGACACCGCTCGCGTTGGCGCAGGGCGCACCAGCCGCCGCCGGAACCGCGGCGCCTGCGGCGACAACCGCCGCGCCGGCAGCGACGACGACCGCGCCGGGCGCAACCAACGACACTTCCAGCCAGCCGACCGACTCCAAGAAGAGTGCGTCGAAGAAGCCGGCGAAGAAGAAGATGACGCGGCAGCAGGAGATCGACCACTCGGTCGACAGCGGCACGGTGCCCGCGCGCTACCGCAGCTCGGTGCCCAAGCAGTACCAGCAATACGTTCCGTTCGATAAGCAGTGACAGATCGCACGGCGGCGCGGCGTGATCGGGCGTCGCGTCGCCGGTGCCATCGCGTAAAAATAGGACTTTGGCCGGGGCGAAATCCGGCCATACATCCCCGGTGGCGGTCCGCGCGAGCGGTGCTAGAGTAGGCCGAAGCCTGGGGGGAGTTATGAGTGACGACGTGAGGGATGCTGGCCTTGTGGCCATGATCAGCAGCATCCTGGGAGGCAACAAGCGCGCCGCAGAAAGTGTCGCGCCGCCGCCGCTCATCGAGGTTCCGCCGCCGACAGCACCGACGAACGGGTTTGAGCTGGTCGAGCCCACCCCCGATACACCGCCGGCCAAGCTCGAGAACAACTCGGAGAATGATTCCGGGGACGCGCCCGATGTGACGCCGGCTGCCGCGAAGCCGGTCGAGCCGCCGGCGAAGATCGCCACGACGCCTGATGGCAAGCAGTTGCTGCCTGCTGAAGCGATCGCCGATCTCGTCCTGGGTGAGCTGCGCAAGCTCGAGAATTTTCCGGCGACCGGCGCCTCCGTGACGGTCTATGGTTACAGGCACTGGAATGCGATGATCACCTTCGCGCCGTTCTCGACCACGTTCCGGGATGCCACGCGGTTCCGCCAGGCCATGCCGGACATCGTCTTCAAGCTGCGCCGTTTCGTCGAACTTGAGATATGATCGTGGCCGTGAGCCCGAACAGTTCGACAGGATTTTCGACTTGAGCGTTGCCTTTACCAAAGAAGAGAGCGCGGAAACCGCCGCCGAGACGCTGTTGCCGGATCGGCCGATCTCGCCGCATCCGAACCTCGTGACGGAAGCGGGCTTGCAGGCGTTGCAAAGGGAGCTTCAGGACGCACGCAAGGCCTATGAAGCCGCCCAAGCGATCGAGGACGTCAACGAAAAGCGCCGGCAATCGGCGGTGCCCTTGCGTGATGCCCGCTATCTCACCGAACGGCTGCGCACGGCGCAGGTCGTTCCCGCCCCAGCCTCGACCGACACCGTCGCCTTCGGCAGCACGGTGACCTTCAGCCGCGCAGATGGCCGCGTGCAAACCTATCGCATCGTCGGCGAGGACGAAGCCGACCCCAAGGCCGGCACGATCTCGTTCGTGGCGCCGGTGGCAAAGTCGTTGGTGGGGAAGGCGGTCGGGGATGTCGTGGGGTCGGGTGCGCAGGAGATCGAGATTTTGTCGATTGGGTAGGGGACGTTTATCGATGGTTTCCGCTGTGTCCGCGCAACAACGCCCGATAGCTGGATGAGGCGGTTTCTGTCGGGGGCGTTGCCGTTTTACGCGCTGGCCGGGTTGGCCATGTGCATGTACCTCGTCCTGTACAAGACTGATCTCTTCGACCTGAACGCCATCGTCCGGGATGCAACCGGTTCGGCGTGGTTTCCGGTCTTCATATTCGTCTGCGTGCTGCTGGAGGCGGTCTTCCCGTATTTTGGCTATTTCCCCGGAACCGCTCTTATCCTGATGTCCGTGGCGCTCAATCCGAAGCCCGCGGACGTCTCCGTTTTTATCGTGGCGTGGCTGGCTATCATCGTCGGCGCCGTCCTGAGTTACGGGCAGGCTCGTTTTTTCAGACCGCTGTTGCAGCGGGTCGCCTCAAAGGCGGCACTGAACCGGTGTGAGACCCTCCTCGACGCCTACGGTCCTTACGCGCGCATTGCCCTGTTCGTTCATCCCAACGCCTGCGCGATGTATTTCACGGCACTCGGCCTCCTCGGCCGCAACCTGACGCGCGAACTCGCTTATCTCGGCGTGGGTGCAGCAGCCTCCGTGGGCGTTCTGTTCGTCGTCGTGAGCAGGCTCGTGTCGTCCGTAGGCGCCACCGACGACGGGGAATTGCAGCTGCTGCTGGCCGCAGCGCTGGTCGCCATCGGGACCCTCGTCGGTCTCTACGCGGCCTGGCGGCCGGCGCGGGCGGCTTGAAGCTCGAGGTGGCGTGCGCGTCAGCCGGCGCGGTCTCACCCCTTGCTCCGTCATTGCGAGCGCAGCGAAGCAATCCAGTCTGTCTCCGCGGAAAGACTCTGGATTGCTTCGCTACGCTCGCAATGACGAGGGGAGATCATGCGCAAAACAAAAAGCTGATGCGCAAGGGCGATGACCCAATACTTCCCGCTCAGGCCACCGCGACGATGCCATCATGCCGGTGTTTTGCCCGACGAGTCAAATCCGATTTCGGAAAAATAGTATGGTTGTAACCCGTTGGTCCGACTGGGGTCGGCTACTGTGCATGGGGTTGTTTTCGACATTTTCGATTGAGACGGTCCCGACACGCCTGCAGGCGTCGACGATGGGGCCGCAATCAGCAGGGTTCAGGAAGGTGGATGGTGGGCGCACAAGGGATCGAACCTTGGACCTCTCCCGTGTGAACCACAACTGGTGGACTGTAGCCAACCTAATCCAGCCATAGTTTTATTGCAAAAGTCCTTGTAAGGTAAGGACTTGTGGCCATATTGGACCATCCGTGGCCTCGGTTGGCCTTACCACATGGTGTATGTCCCTGCTGTGCCCTTCGGAGGATTTCCCTTAGGGCACATTAACTGGGAACGCGAAGGCAATGGCTTGTGGTCCATTTCTTCTAGGATCGCCGCGACCCGTCTCAGGGCGCAAGGAGCGAGAGCACAAACGATGGAAAAGAGTAAAGAATCTCTCAGAGCTGAAGGAACGACGAACTACCTGAGACTCACTGACGCGGCCATCCGTGCGGCGACGCTGCCGCCGGGCAAATCGCAGCACTATCTGCACGACACAGAGCAGCCGGGGCTCGCGATCAGGATGCGCGCGACGGGTGGCAGGACCTGGGTCTTCATGTTCACAAAGCCTGGGACGAAAGGCACCCAACGCAAGACGCTGGGTGCATGGCCCAAATTCAATGAGAAGGCCGCGCGCAGGGCCGCCACCGTCGTCGCTGGGGAGGTGGTCATTGGGATCGATCCCAATGAGGGCAAGCGCGAGGCGAAGCGGCAAGCGCTGGCCGAGCGGCAGTGCACGACACTGGCGACCTTGATCGTTGAAGATGGCCCCTACGAAATGTCCCTGACCGGGCGCCAGGTCGTCAACTGGAAACCGTCTATGTCGGCACTCCGACGCGGTCTGAAAGATCATTTCGACCTCGCCATCGCCGAGCTCACGCGACGGCAAATCATGGCGGCGGTGGACAGGATCGGCAAGACCGGCAAGCGCGGCGCAGCAAAGGACTTGCGCAAGCACACGCACACGTTCCTCGAATGGTGCGTCGGCGAAGGCTACGTCGAGCACAACGTGCTCGCCGGCTATCGCGTGCCCAAGGAGACGCGCGCGCAGCGGGTCGGGCGCCGAACGAAGGGCCGGGCGCTGCCCGACGAGGAGATCATCAAAGTCTGGCACGCATCCGGCAAGCTTGGGACTTTTGGGCTATTGACACGAATGTGCCTGCTTGGCGGCCCGCGCCGCAGCGAGCCAGCCATGATCGAGTGGCAAAATCACGTCATGGATGACCGCATCACTTTCGAGGCAGCATGGACCAAGATGGGCGTTTACCACGACGTGCCGCGTACCCACCTCGTTGACGAGGTGCTTACGGCCGCAAAACATTTCCAGCGTGCGACGTCGGACTATGTCTTCCCGTCACCGAAGACCGGCGGCCAGATGTCGGGCTTCACAAACTTGGTCGACCGCCTGGTCAAGGAAGCGGGTGTCGCCAAGTTCACAATGCATGACTTAAGGCGCAGCTTGCGAACCATCATGTCACGCTGCGGCTATGACAACGAAATCCAGCGGTTGTGTGTCGGGCAAAAGCCGCGCGGGATCGATCAGGTCTACAATCATGACGAACAGTGGATCATCCGCAAGATGGCGTTCGAAGCTGCTCATGACTACATCGCGGAGTTGGTCGGCGCTAAACGGGGAGGCAAGGTCGTGCGCCTGCAGCGGACGAATCCGCTCGATCCCATCAAGGCCGAATTGCTTGGCCGTCTTCGCGAGCATTATGCGGCTGCGACGACTTAGTTGTCTCATCGCGTCCGGCCAGATAGTCGCGCACCGCATCAACTCGGTAAAGCGGGCGGCCATCGATGTAGCGCCATTTCAGCGGGTGGTTCGGATTGCGCCGCCATAGCTCCAGGGCTCCAGGCGTGCGCCGGATCACGGCGGCCGTTTCTAATGCCGTTAAGTTTGAGCTGCCCGGCAGCGAATCGATATCGAACGTCGCGGGCGGCGGCATGCCGCGATTCTTCCGAGGTCGCTTCATGGTGCGGAGCGTCTCCTTCAAGTGGCCCATCGTCAACTCTCACGATTGAAGCGAGCGAGGCTCTTGTGTATTCGCCTGGTCGCTTCTTGGGCGGGGACGTCAAGAGAATCAACGCAGTCGTCGAACTTTCCCTGTCGAGTGCCGCCGATTTGACCATCATGCTCCGGTTGATGTTGCATAGGAACACGTTTAATTGCGCGTCGTAGGATTGGATATCAACGCGAATAGAAGAAAAGTTGCTGGTACTAGCCGAGACCACTCCGCTCGCATTGCGGCCCTGCGAGTGGCCACGTCAGCGGCCCGGTCACGCCCGCAGGCTATTGGCCGTCATGGGAAGCATGTCGAAGAATGAAAAACGAATTGATAGGTAGTTCGACGCTTCGTAGCTACATCGAGGCGGGCCGGCGGACATCGGAATTGATTTGGCAATATGGACTTGCTTGGCGCCAAAGGCGCCTCACGGAAACGACTCGGCACGACGCCACTAGGACGGCGCGTCATGGAAGAACTTCGATGATCCATCTACCGACCGCTTTCAACTGGCGTTCCATAAAAGCGACGCACCGCGTTCCAGGATCGGGTTCGTTCGCTGGCGGCCATTCCTATGCGCCCAATGCACGCGAGCGCCATGGGAATCTGTGTCAACCTGGCGATAAGATCTGGCTCCTTCATCGCGTCAGGCGCATTAGCCCCAAGGGCCATTCTGGCAGCAGAGTCAACAGTTCAGACGACATTGCCGCTGGAACAAGATATGTTTAAGGATCATTGTCATAAGAAGATCTGTTTACGTTTCGCTTGACTGCGATGTGTGATCTGTTTACATATCATTTGGGTGTTAATGATCCGAGAACATATCATGGCTTCGGCTCCAAACCCGCTGCTCGAGGAACTTGGCCTGCACTTTCGCAGAGCGCGAAGGGCTGCTGGCCTCTCCCAGGAGCAAGTCGCCCTCCGGGCGAACATTAGCAGGCCCCGCTATCGCGACATTGAAACGGGGGTCGCTGCAGCGCGCGCAACGACACTCGTCAACGTTGCCCGCGCCCTTGGCATGGAAATGATGCTGATTCCGCAAGCGATGGTACCGGCTATTCAATCAATGCTGCAGCCAGCTACGGGCGATGATGACCATCCTGCGTTCACGTCAGATGTTGAGGAGGAGCATGAATAAGCCTGTCCTCGCGGCTGAACGTATCCAATCGCTCGACATCTCATTAAACGATCTTGCCGTCGGCACGCTCGTGCGAACGCCGGGCGACTACAGCGCATTCAATCTCTTGCCCGCGTATCGGAGCTTGAACGACCCTCCGATCTTCAGCCTGTCGCTTCGCTCGGCAGATGGCAGCCTCCGCCGGGATCCCAAACCCATACGCGGCGCGCTGCCGCCGTTCTTCGCGAACTTGCTGCCCGAAGAGAAACTGCGCGAAGCAATGGAAAAGCACCACGCAGCGTCAGTAAGACCTGGAAACGACTTCGATCTCTTGGCAGCACTGGGGACAAATCTACCGGGAGCGGTACGAGCGTTGCCGAGCGACGGCGTTCCCGTTCCGGCCGGGCCAGAATCAGAAGGCAAGAAGAAGGCGCGCTTTTCGCTCGCCGGTGTCCAGATGAAGCTCTCCGTCATCAAAAATACCGGAAAAGAAGGGGGGATCACGCTCGCCGTCGACGATGAGCAAGGGCAGTATATCGCGAAATTTCCCTCCCTCACCCACATTGGGCTTTCGGAAAACGAATTCGCGATCCTAGCCTTAGCGGAAGCGCTAGGGATGGAAGTGCCTGCACGTGAGCTCGTCGAAAAGACGGATTTCGCCGGCATTCCGGAAGAGTTTAACACCATGTCCACGGGCAAAGTGCTTCTTGTCCGTCGCTTCGATCGCGGTGCCGATGCAGCGCGCGTGCATATGGAGGACTTTGCACAGGTCTTCGGCCGCTATCCGTCCGAGAAATATACCGGTGCGGCGTATCACAATATCGCGGCCGCGCTGAACAGCGGTGTCTCGTTCGATTCCGCGATCGAATTTGTCCGTCGTCTTGCGCTCACCGCGATCACGGGCAATGGCGACATGCATCTCAAGAATTGGTCGTTACTGTATCCTGGAGACGGACGGAGGCCTACGTTGGCGCCAATCTACGACGTGCTCTCAACAATTTCGTATATCCCGAAAGATGGTCTGGCATTGAGCCTTGCGGGCGAAAAGTCATTTAAGGCCCTGACTCCAGAGCGCTGGCGCAATTTCGCGAACCGCAGCCGTCTTCCAGAGGGGGCAGTGGTGACGGCTGTAGCTGAGACCGCGGCGGCCGTGCGCGACAGATGGTCAGTTCTTCCAGAACGCGACGTCGTGCCTGGGCAGGTTCTCGAACGGATCGATGCACATATCGACGAAATGGTACCCATCCTTGACCCTTAGACGCGGCACTGATTGCAGCACGACCTGGGCTGATCAAGAACCAAGAATATATGAGGATTGCTGGATGCGAAACAATTCAGCTTCACATGGATTGTGGGCTCTCACCGCGCCACCGGCGCCAGACACTGTTCCCCTCGCCAGTGACACCGCAGCGGATGTGATCGTGATTGGCGCTGGATATACCGGGCTGTCGTCTGCACTTCATCTCGCCGAAGGAGGGGCGCGCGTCGCGCTGTTGGAGGCGTCCGAAATTGGGTTCGGCGGTTCGGGCCGGAACGTCGGTCTGGTTAACGCGGGCATGTGGGTGATGCCTGACACCCTTCCGGATACGCTCGGCGTCCCGTTCGGCGAACGGTTGATTGAACAACTCGGCCGTGGACCGCAAAAGGTGTTCGACCTCATCCAAAAGCATGGCATCGAATGTGAAGTGGAACGTGCCGGTACCCTGCATTGTGCCGTCGGACGTAAGGGCTTGCAAGAGATCGAGGCCCGCGCCGAACAGTGGCAGAAGCGTGGCGCCCCTGTCGTAGTGCTAAATGCAGATGAGACACGCAGGAAAGTCGGCGGTGGCGAATACAGCGGAGCGCTGCTCGATAAGCGCGCCGGGACGATACAGCCGCTGGCCTATGTGCACGGTCTAGCGAGAGCCGCGCTTGCAGCGGGGGCTAGGATATTCACACAGAGCGAGGCTGTTACTGCGCAACACAACGGCCTGCGCTGGAGGATTAGCACAGAAAGCGGATCGGTAGATGCGGAATGGGTGATCGTTGCGACGGATGCCTATGGTAAAGGACTTTGGTCGCAGGTACGGCAGGAGCAGATCCATCTGCCCTACTTCAACTTTGCTACAGGTTCTCTGCCGGATGGTCTGAGGAAGTCGATCCTGCCTGAACGGCAGGGAGCGTGGGACACTCGAGAGGTCCTCTCTTCATTTCGCTTGGATCGCTCCGGGCGCCTCGTGTTTGGCAGTGTTGGTGCCCTTGAGGGTATTGGCGCATCCGTTCACCGGGCATGGGCTCAGAGATCGTTGCGTAAGCTGTTTCCGGGACTTCAGCATGTCGAGTTTGAAACCGGCTGGTTCGGCATGATTGGAATGACCTCGAACAACCTGCCGCGCTTTCACGAGCTCGACCGCAACGTCGTTGCTTTCAGCGGTTACAACGGTCGCGGCATCGCACCTGGCACAGTCTTTGGCAGTGTGTTGGCTTCGTACGTTCTGGGTCAGATCGCGGAGAACGATCTTCCGCTGCCGGTCACTGCCGTTGAACGGCGACGCTTTCGTGCCGCGCGGGAAGCCTTCTACATCGCGGGGTCCCAACTTGTTCACCTATTGGAGACCCGGTTCTGATTACTCAAACGAGTTCGCCAAGTATGGGACTGTCATCGGCATGCTCATGACTCAACTTCGCGCTCCGACGGCCATTGACCTCGATCTGTTGCTACGAGGCGAGATTTTTTTGTGTTCTGTACGTTCAGTCGAGCTTCACACGCGAATTTAAACGCTGGCGACGGCCTCTCTTTGGCGGCGGTATAGACCGTGCTGTCATCGGAGCGACGGGTGCTAAACTCGTCCGAACTTCGAATGAAAACGAGGAAATCATGTCGCGTTATTTCTCCGCCCCAGAGGTAGATGCCGGCCTCGACTATCCCAGGTTGATCGATGCCCTAAGCGAAGCCGTCCGGCGCGGCGGAGAAGCGATGCCAGTGCGGCAGAGCTATAATGTTGGTACCGCTGCAAGCCCAGGTCGTCTCCTGACAATGTCGGCTTGGGAGCGGGGCAAGGCACTCCGCGTGAAGCTGGTGACCGTGTTTCCGAAGAGCGGGCATGCGGTCTCCCTGCCTTTCCTCGCTTTACATGCTGTTCGACGGCAACCGGCCGGCCGCGCGCAAATTTCGATGGCGAAAAACTCACTAATCGGCGTACAGCCGCCGCCTCCGCGCTCGCATCACGACATCTCTCACGCCCCGACAGTCGCACGCTGCTGCTGATTGTAACCGGCCTGCTCGCCTCCTATTTGGCCGTTGCCCATCGCGCAGTTAGGCCGATTGAAGCCGTGCTGGTCTGGGGATGCAATGCGCAACCTGTCTAAGCTCTCGCGGACACGCTTGAGCATCAGGGTCTCAAGGCGAAACCGGCTGCTGATCTGACGGACGCTCTCTCGGTGGCGGACATCGTTAGCTGCGCCACCACGTCACGTGAGCCGCTGATCGTAGGCCAGCACCTCAGGCCAGGAACACATCTCGATCTCGTCGGCGCATTCACACCAGAAATGCGTGAGACCGACGACGATGCTGTTTGCCGCAGCCGCGTGTTCGTAGATACTATGCGGGTGCCCCCAAAGAAGCCGGTGATCTGCTCCAGCCGATTGCGGGTGGCCGGTGGGACGCCTCAATGATTTGTGGGGATCTTCATGAGTTAACCAATGGTTTGAAGTCTGGCCGCCTTTCGCAGCAAGAGATCACTCTCTTCAAGTCTGTTGGGGCCGCAATCGAAGATCTTGCGGCTGCGAATCTTCTTACATGAGAAATACAATGGTTTTGAAAAAACACGAGATCGCGTATTAACACTGATGTGCGCCTTCATGCGAGGTTGCCGACTCTGAAGTGTTTCGCCGAAGTCAGATCGAGGCATGTAAGCGCGAAGAATGCTGACGCCCTAGGCGAATCACTGTTGACGCATCATGTAGCTGATAGCGCGAATCATCCTGTACGCAGATTTTCTGCGGATACCTCGCCTGAGCTGCCAGTCTTGATCTCGAACCTGATCAAGGCCCCCTCTGCAAGACGGTGTAGCCGGCCTTCTCGACCGCCCTATGTGCACGAAAACGTCGGCTCCGCCATCATCCAGCTTGATAAATCCATAGCCTGGGTCGCGTTTAACCACCTTACGATGCCAGTCGTCACTAAGTATCTCCAATTCCAAATGACGGGATCTACCTAATGGCTAGAGAGGGATCAAGTCCGTACTCGTTGCCAACGTGCGATCTTGTCGCCGCGCAACATGAACCGGCAATAGCAAGCAGCTTCGCGGAACGGTTAGACTGAGCGCGCCCTTGGCTACTTCCGGCGGCGAAGCCTGCGAATCGCGCTGTGTGAGAATTCTGGGTATCGAGAGCTGAAAATTCACGTCGTCAACCAAACTCAGGCAACGCGACCGCCGCAGATGTTAGCGGCATCTGCCGGAGCCCGCGCTCGGCTTCAAAACAAGGACCTGAAAAGTAACGGTAGTGCACGGATCGTCCCGCGATTCGGACGCAAATTCAGAATGTCCTTTCGGATTTCGGGAGAGGCCCTTTGATGTTTTTCCCGGGCCGTTCGGCACGACTTGCCGGCTGTCCAGCATCGAAGCTGATCCTGGACAGGCCAGTGCTCCACGAAGGCGAGCCCACATTTCCCGAAGAGACGCAGCCAAAAACTCGCGAGAGTGAGTTTCCAATCAAAGGTCACGACAGAGCAAGAAGATTGAAAACTACCATACGCGCGTGAATGTATCGGCACCCTTCAACTTGCCGGGCTTGCCGTTCTTGTCAACGTAGAACAGCGTCCATGAGGTCGGCATTTGAGACCCGTTGAGCTTTCCAACCCACCGGGTGAAGGAATTGCACTGGGCAAAGGTAACAACAAAATACAAGCCAGCAGGGCTAACGGCTCCCGATGCAGGATATGGAATGCCCTGGCACGCAAACCCTTGAGCATGGTTTGTGAAAGTCCCTTGTATTGCCCCGCTATTGGCGGACCAAACAAAAAGTTCTGAACCTCGTTCATTCTTCCAGTACGAGGGGGCAGGAAGCCCCTGTGCGATGGCCTCGGCGGAAAGGAAGAAGGAATGGGCGAGCAGCAAGAGTCCCAGAAGTCTCTTCATATTGAAGCCCCAAAAGAGGTCACTTAAAGGTCGCAACGTGGATCATCTAGCGTGATACAACTTGAGGTCATATTCACTGCCATTATCTCGCGTTCGGCATAGGAATGCGGCGCATATACCCGAAACCACGCTGGATCGCGGCGTAGCCGACGCTGTCCAGCCCTCGGCGCTTCTCATCCTCGAATCGGTTCGCCTGGGCGGCCGAGCGCCGAGCCGGTGCTCGGTTATTTTGATGTGCCACGCCTGTGGTCGTCGGAGGAGATGCGGAGAGTAGAGGTCATTGTCCACGAGCTGTATCGGATCGGGCAATCCGCGCCAGGACTCCGACGCGATCGAATGAGCTGCGCCGGGCAATGGGGAACCCACGGCCGTCGACAGCGCGGGCGGACCCAGGCCGATCGAGCAGAAAGACGGCGCCTAACAAGGACAAACGCTGCTAATCGCCATGGTTGCAATGGTAAAGTTCCCACTGACTGGGGGCAACATGGTTAAGGCATTTCGCAATGCGGTCATGGCACTTACTTTTGTGGGAGTTGCCGGCTGCAACATGTTTTGGAATTTCATGAATGACTATATGGTCTGCGGCCTTGCGCTGGCGGCTTCAGTGACAACCGGCTTTTGCGTTGAGCGCATCTTCATCGAGCGGTCCCGTCGGGAGATGATCCGCCTCTACGGCGCGGACTGGCATTCGGCGGAGAACCGACAGCTCGACTCATGAACGCAACCCGTCGCCCGCCGTCATTTTCATCATTGGCATTCGACCCGAGGAGCCTGGCCCGATGATTAAACCGGTCCATCCATTCCGGTTCGCTCGCATCGAGCGCCTGCGAGAGCTGCTTGAACGAGACTACCGAATGGCAGTTGACCCGAATACGGGCGTGAGCACCACGAAGCTGGTGAGACCCGATCCGCAGCTGCTTGATGCAGGTTTGGTACTCGATCGTGATCCAGAAGGGTGCGAGCTGGGTCCTTGGTTGAGAGCCTGCGAGCGCTACGGCACGCAACCGGTCGATACGCCCGAGTAGCATCACGATCTGGAAGGGCGACCACCACAAGCTGGTAGGGGGCGATTAGACGCGCCCGTGCATCCACCATCCCGCATCACCAAGAGCGGACTTTTGGATTCCATACGCAACAGAATGTTGCGGTTGAATCGAGGTGGATTTGTATGCCGGCTGGCAAGGCTCACGTCGCGAGCCCACGACACTCCAGAGCGTCTTCGCCTATCCGCCGCTGGCGCACCGTATCAGCTCTCGTTTTGAATGCAACGCTGGCTCGGCCAGACGTGAGTTTGTGCGTGCGTTCGAGGCCTATCGGTCGCGAAACCTTCACGTCCTTATCAGCTACAGTGACACGATTCATTCCGATCGCGGATCTCGCGAAGCTCAATGAGAAAGTCCTCGCGGATGATACGGTTTTATCTGAGCGCATTCCACGTCATTCCCAAGGAGCGAGATTGGGCATTCGGCTAGTCAGGGGGCAAGTGATTGAATTTGTGCTCGTTGCGCGTCCGTAGAGCTTCACTGGATTGTCCGGTCTCACAACCTCATTTGCTCAGCGGGGGTCATTCCTGGCCAAATGAGCCGCTTCTCGTAGAAGATCACTGCATATCCGTGCAACATCCCTTCCCTGCGGCGAACATAGCCAGCGCTCTCATAAAGTCTTTGGGCCCCTACTTGGATCGTTGTTGTATCGAGCATTATCCACTTGAAACCGAGAGCAACAGCTCGCGACTCCAATTCACGAAGAACCCTCCTTCCAAACCCTCGTCGCTGAAAGACGGGGTCGACCCGCATACGTTTTAGTTCTGCGACATCATCATCAAAAGGTTTCAGCCCACCCATGGCAGCGAACCGGGGACCAATATGCGCAACTACGAAGTCACCGCCCGAGGCGATGTATACTTCCCCGATATTGCGTAAATCATCCTCCCAAGCCCCTTCCGGGCCACACACACCAACATCCTGCGATGCGCTTCTGTGCAGATGCCATGCATCATCGCTATCCCCGGACTCGAACCGACGAAGGATCAGTTCGTCTTGAGACATCGACTATTACCTCTCGACCGGTGGCGGACGTCTGCGCCTTTGTTTTTAGCCACGCAGAGACCACCGTCGGCTTACGGGCGCGCCTCTGTCAACAGCCGCTGAGAAAGGACAGCCTCAACACTTTCCGATACCTCAACTCCGACAACTGGACGACCCGGCTCAACCGTATATTTTAAGGCCGTACTACGATGCATCCGGGTAAACCGATCCAGTGCACAAACACAGGACGTGCGCAGCGTTCCGATTTCGCCGCCGTGATGCTCCACGACTGGCGAAATGGTCGCAACCCTGGGAAAGTCCGCTTTCCCCTTTAGCCAACGTGGCTTGAGCGGTGCACTCCCTTTGCCTGACGACAGCCAGCGGAATACCTCGTGAATGCATCTCTGCGGATAATATTCGGACAGCCGGTACAGATCCCTATAAAATTGCGGTTTGTGGTGGAAGAGTTCTTCACCGACCAGTAGCACCGAGACCGCCACGATACCGGCCGAGAAGCGGCCGCTTGGACCAAGCGTATTCTTATAAGGATTCTTTCCGTAAAACACACGAAATTGGCCAAATAAGTCCGGCGACATATGTTCATAAAAGCGCGTCAGAACATTGTTTGCTGACTCAAGGCGCTCCAGGCATGTCGCAAGACATTGCCCCGCATCCACGTCGGCCACATCACGCAACTTGAGCAGAGCGTCCATTGCTGACTGCAATTCGCTCTCGATGATCTGGTGGCCCAAGCAAAAATCTCGCTCCTCGACGCCGGCCGCGCCGAGGCAGTATACGCGTGGATCGTTCTGCAGCGGATTCGTAAGGATCATATCTTCATAGGAGAGGACCTCAATGCCAGGCCGCCGTTGACAAGTCGAGCGCGCAAGGCGGATCAGTACATCTCCCACCGTCAGCTCGGCGTCCACGGGATGAAGGCCGGCAAACGCAGACATCTGATAAGCACAATTTACGAGATATTGGATGTCTGTCTTAGCGATCTCGAATTCCGACTGCGGCAGACTTAGCAGCTGCGCTTCATAGTCCGCCTCCGCAATCATCGCGTTGATATTACGCCCAAGAGCCTTAACCGCTTCATCTGGTCGTTCACTGCATTTGATCTCCGCAATGCAGTGCGGCAGTTGATCGGCGACAAAATTGCTGACAAGCCCAAGCGGGCGTTCTCGGTGCCGGCGATCAATGCTATCGGACAGATGCGAAAATATGTCCTCCGCCTGGCAGGGCGAGCCTTGCGGGGTGGAAACGGAAAAAGGAGCGACCATAAATGAGCGCGCACGCGACTTCATCGAAACGCAACTTGCATTTCGGCACTTGACCCGTATCGTGCGGCCGGTGAGTAATCGTGCTTTTCGAGCAGATCAGTTCGTTTGTCTATTATCCTGCTGTCGTTGTACGCGACCCGCTCGAGTATATTGTTCGAGAAGAATAGCAGCGATACGGCGCCCGAATTGATAGTGCCGGCGGCAGTTAGCGAAAGCAGGCCGTTCGAAATGCAGATGAGTCCTGCCTCATTCAAGAGTTCAAGCTCGCGGCCAAAGCATTTCTCAATGGAAACCCCAAACTCCCGCTCGAAGCGGGAGAGCAACACCCCACTGCTACGCAGGGCAAACATTACCGTTCTGCGCATGAGATCATCTTGCGACAGGACAACACCCTTCCACACAGGCTTCTCGCCCGCCTCAACCCTATATAGGTAGCGATCTAAATCTGCCTCGTTATAGAACTGGCACTGGCTCATGTAACCAAACCCGGCAACCCCAAACGGGACCAGATTATTGTCGTTCCAGGAATCGTATTTGCGGCTCTGTTGAATTGAGTGCGGCTGCGACTGCTTACTCCAATAGAAAATCGGCCCATGGCGATAGCCGAGTTTCGTGAGGATGTGCTCGGCCATAAAATGCATGATAATGCGCTCCTTAGCCCCGGCAAATTGATATCGTCCCCTAGCCAAATGGCGGGCTACGGGGTCTGTAGATTTAAACATCAATGGGAATACATTGAACTTCTCTATTCCCATATCCAGTAAGCCGATAAGTGAGTCGTACCAGCTCCGGAGCGTTTGCTGCGGCAACCCATACATGAGATCAAGCGACAGATTCTGAACGCCCATCTCATTCAGTAACTTTACTAGTTGTACTACCTCGTCCACGTGGTGCCCGCGGTTCAATATGCGTAAAATGCGCGGATCTAGACTCTGAACGCCCAATACGAAGCGGTTTACGCCGGCTCTAAGCAGTGTGGATATGCGATGTGCAGCGTCCGCTTGCTTTGCAAGAGAGGGATGCAATTCGAAACTCACTTCCGACTTAGACAGGTCAAAGCGCCGGCTAATCATGCCAAATAGCGTTTCGAGTTGACGGTTGGTTAAGAACGAGGGAGTGCCGCCTCCAAAAAAAGCAGTCTCAACAGCTCTGCCACCGAGCGCTGCGTCCGACCAACTCATCTCTTTATCTAAAGCCGCCAGATAGCGCTCCACTCGCCCGGAAGATGGATTGATTTCCTTGGCGAAGTGGCAAAAGGTACAATACTGATCGCAGAAGGGGATGTGAAAATAGAGATCAATTGACGACGAAACCTGAAGCAACAACTTTTCGGCATTCAGGTCGCCCATTGCCTTGAGAGGCGGATATGTGCCGACAAGATAATCGTTGTGCATGTCAAGGTGCAAATTCCGTGACCTCAACATGTCAAGGTTAATGTCGTACGAGCGGTCGATCGCGAATTCCAAGGCCTCGGAATAGGACGGCGCACGCATTTTTTTAAACTCCTCTAGCTTTCTTGTGAAGGCAAGGCCCGATGGCAGCTTCGTTGCTCGTGTCACATCGCGCTCTTAAGCTCGGGCTCGATACTGAAGTCGTGCAATTCGATCAGACGCGGATTTGTCGGCTCCTACTCGACGCAACCACCGTAGAGCAGACCGAGTGTCGCCATCCGCTCGGGGACACGCGGGATGATTATGGTTCGGCGAGGAAGACAGATGCCGTGGCCGAATGTCCTTCGGGCGTTGCGAAACGGCACCGAGAAAGACTTCAGGGGCTGAGGAGTGCGAATACTGCTGGAGAAAATGGTGCTCCACCTTCGAGTGTGACCCGCGCCGGGTCGGGCGCCGAGCTCGATCTGCTCCAGCGTGCCATTGAACAACTTCTGTCCGCTCCCCTCTTCGACAGGAAGCGCCCATTGCTCGAGACCAAGCTTGATTTGGTTTCCTCCCGGTCCGACGCCAACATTCGCGTGCCGCTGCATGCATTCGACACAGAGCCGCCCAAACGTGTCACACTGGTTCGGATTTGCTCGGGAGTAAGCGCGCTCAATGCTAGTCGTGTCTGGTGGTCTTGAGAGTTACCCGACGCGAAGAACGACAGCGGCACCCGCGAGGGACGCGGCAAAGCTTTAGGCGGGACCGCACTCAATAGCGCAGGTCCAAGGCATTGAGTCGAGCAAGTTTCATTTGAACTCCTGGGCCGGCGAATGCGAGATCGTCATGGTCGTGCGGATGCATTTACGGTGTCCCAGCAATACACGTGCCACTAAAGACATTTGCGAGCCTGGCTTGAAGAGGGCAAAACCATGTGCTTCGTGTCCACCGACGGAATACTCGCGCCTCAGTGTCTGGTCCCGGACATTAACGTCTTCAGCCGGACACGGCTGAACACGACAACGCGGAATGTTGAATGACGTTGGCGGCCTCTCATGCCGAACTCGAACATCTGCTCCAACGGCCACCTTACGACCGAATCGCCCGGCTCATAAGGCAGCGTCCCGGCACGTGACGGATATGCAAATGAACTCGTCGCTTTCTTGCGGCGCGGTGAGCGACTTCGATCTATTGGCAGCGCTCGGCGCGGACTTGCCAGGCGCGGTGCGTGTCGTACCGAGCGACGAGCTCGGGCGCAGAGCATCGGCGCGGCCGACTCTTCGGTCAAGGTACCGTGGATCATTCTGCCCGGTTTCATTGATCTCCATGACCATCTCACCTGGAATATCCAGCCGCGATGACTGACCGGCCGGAGTTTAACAATTGCTAAGAATGGTAGGATTCGCGGAATAGGACTGCTTGCTGAACAATCCGCACTGCCGGGCAATCCCGACTTTGGCCTGCGAAGCGGAGATGTACGCGGAGATCAAGGCGCTTGCCAGTGGGGCGACCTCGGTCCTCGGGGATTGCTGAGCAGCGATAAGAGCTCTGCAGACCATCCGTGCGTGCGGGACTTGCCCGAAATCTGGATAGGGGGGTGCCGGCTTCTCGCAAAGCAACCGGTCTCCGACCGGCCTTGCGCCGGGCAGCCTCAACCTGCACGCACCAAACCCATTGGCACTTGCTGCGGAACGCGCCTCTGTGCAAGACAATTCGTCCCAGAACGGCAGTAAGGAAACCGCACTGTGACAGCTTCTCTTGATGGCGAAATTCGCGACGGCGGCCATCATATGCAGGTCCGCGTCTATTTCGAAGATACTGACTCCGGTCAGATTGTTTATCACGCAAATTTTTTGCGCTTCATGGAACGCGGTAGAACGAATTACTTGCGCCTGCTCGGAACCACTCAGCAAGCGCTACTCAGAGAAGCCAAGAAAGATGCGCCCGGCTTTGCCTTCGTTGTCCGCTCCATGACGATCGATTTTCTAAAACCGGCGGTCTTGGATGACCTGCTTGACGTCGTCACAGTCCCGCAAGAGGTGAGGGGAGCGTCGATTGCGTTGCTGCAGGAATGCAGGCGCGGAGACGATCTCCTAGTCACGGCGCGTGTACGCGTGGCGTTTATTTCAGCCGGAAAGGCGCAGCGCATCCCGAAGTCGCTGCGGCTCGCTATGGAAGGGCTTCGATAGATCTGCCGCTTAGTTCAAGCTTTTAGCTTCCAGCGCCCCACTGAAATCAAGTCATTAAGCTTCTGTTGCGACCTAGTCAAACGAGTGTTCGGGGTAATCGGCATCCAATCGGGGCTCTGACGCATATTCGATGATCGTGATTGTTTTTATGGCGCGCCAATCAGCCTAGCCTGAAGAAGATCGAGCTTAGCGCGCCCGTACATCTGCCGTTCGACCAGCTTGAGCTTGGCGATGTGAGCTTTCACTTGGCCATTGGACCATGGTTGCGTAATAGCGGCGTGCACCGCGCCCTTATCGTTGGCGATCCCATTCGCGAACGACGCAATGAGGCTCCGCTTGGATTCATCAATCCGAGGTTCGAGCTCCATCTCGGCCTCCTTCGGATGATCGCCTGGAGAGCTTGGGCATCGGCCAGCATAGGAAAGTTTTGTTCGATGACGGCAAGCGTGACGGTCTCGGCCTTAGTTAGGTGGTCGGCTTAGCACTACTTTGGCAGATTGTTGATTTTGCCGCGATTTATAGGATTCCCGAATCAATTGTTCAATGATTCATGGGTGGTCGGCTCTTGGAGGGCTGACCATGCCGGGATGGGAAGACGAACTCGAACGCTGGCTGATGCCGTTCTTGGACCGGCTGGGTCATAAGACCCGACAGCGGATGTGTCCTCTATATGTTGCGGGATTGATCGGTCCTGGCGATCGCAAGAGCGTTCAGCCGATGGCGGAACGCCTTGCCACGAGCAACTACGACCAGTTGCACCATTTCATTGCGGACGGCGTCTGGAACGCGACGCCGCTAGAGACAGAGCTGCTCAACCAGGCGGACCGACTTGTCGGCGGCAGGGATGCGGTGCTGGTTATTGATGACACCTCACTGCCGAAAAAGGGTGAGCGATCGGTCGGTGTTGCGGCTCAATACGCGTCGGCTCTCGGTAAAACTGCAAATTGCCAAACGCTGGTGTCTTTAACGCTTGCGCGCGGGGAAGTGCCCGTGATGGTCGCGTTACGTCTCTTTCTGCCTGACAGCTGGACAAGCGACATGCCTCGCTTGAAGCGCGCTCGCGTGCCAGTCGAACACCGAACGCCGCGGTCCAAGCCGGAGATCGCTTTGGCCGAGATTGACCGCGCGATGGCAGCCAACATACGCTTTGGATGTGTGCTGGCGGATGCAGGATACGGCCTCAGCGCGCCGTTTCGACAAGGGCTAACAGAGCGCGGGCTGGCCTGGGCGGTCGGTATCCCTCGGCACCAGAAAGTGTATCCGGTCGATGTGAAGCTCATTTGGCCGATCACCAAAGCCCGTGGCAAACCACGAAAGCACCACGTGCCCGATATCTTATCGATTGCGGCAGAACAAATGCTGGCCAGCGCCAAATGGAAAACCGTGAGTTGGCGCAGCGGGACGAAAGGTCGGCTCAAAGCCCGATTTGCTGCTCTCCGTGTCCGCACCGCCGACGGCCCTCCGCAGCGGATATGGGATAAAGGTCAGCAGCATCTCCCAGGCGACGAAGCCTGGCTCATTGGCGAGCAACGTGCCTCCGGGGAGAAGAAATACTATCTCGCCAATCTTCCGGCGACGACGGATCTGCGCACGCTGGCCGCCACCATCAAGGCACGGTGGATTTGTGAGCAGGCGCATCAACAGTTGAAGGAGGAACTTGGACTTGATCACTTCGAAGGGCGATCATGGCAAGGTCTTCATCGCCACGCCCTTATGACAATGATTGCCTACGCCTTCCTGCAACATCGTCGCCTCGCAAACGCGGGGCGAAAAAAAAAGAATCAACGGGCCTCCGCCTCAACCGACTATGCCCGCCGTACGTCACGCCATCGTCGATCTCATCCTTCGGCCGCCGCCCCAGCAGTGCCCATATTGCCGAAAGCAAATCCTTGAAAAACAGCGGCGAAAACACATTCTGCCAAAGTAGTGTTAGGGTTCAGACTCAATTGATCCAATAAGCGACGAGAGCGGCGAGGTGGACGGCGGCCAAGAAGTTTCTGGCAAGTTTGTCGTAGCGAGTAGCAACACGCCTGAAATCCTTGAGCCGGCAGAAACAGCGCTCGATAACATTGCGCCCTTTATAGAGGCGCTTGCTGAAGCTGTGGAGGGTTACCCGGTTGGATTTGTTTGGAATGACGGGTTTCGCGCCGCGATTGACGATTTCGGCGCGAAAGCCGTCGCCATCGTAGCCTTTGTCCCCAATGAGGGAAGACATGGGCGGCGCGAGCTTCAAAAGGGCCGGCCCTGCGGCAATGTCTGCGGCTTGTCCCGGAGTGAGATGAAATGCGCAAGGTTTGCAATCAGGGTCGCTCAGCGCGTGGATTTTCGTGGTCCGCCCACCGCGCGAGCGGCCGATCGCCTGTTCACACTCCCCCCTTTTCCGCCGCTCGCCGAGCGATGCGCTTTGATCGAGGTGGAGTCGATCGACAAAGCCACTCGGTCCTTGCCGCAGCGGGCGAGCGCTTCAAAGATCGCCTGCCAATGTCCGCGCTTAGCCCAGCGATTGAACCGATTGTAGATCGTCGTGTAAGGGCCATAGTCGGACGGGCAATCGCGCCAGCGTGCGCCGCACTGGAGCATGTGAATGATACCGCTGATAATGCGTCGATCGTCTTCGCGCGCCGGGCCGGTCTGGTTTGTTGGCAGATGCGGCTCTATCTGAGCCCACTGCTTGTCGTTGAGCCAGAACAGTCCTTTGCGCATCGAAGTCCCCCGTGCCGAATCAACTTGGCACCAGGGAATCAGAACTCGCTAATTAGGTACAGACCCTAGCATTACAGTTGCCTTTTTTGCGCGCTTCTGAATCCATGGGCAACCATGATTCAAATGTCGTGGACGCGGGCCGCGTCGGTTGAGGAGACGCTTGCGTTGTGGGCGGCGTCGCTTCGAGAGGTCAAGCAGCGGATACGTCCGTTGTTCACGCAAGAGCGTGTGGCGACGAATGCAGGCCTGTTCCTGGAAGGTCTGCTCGGAGATGAGCAGCGCAAGACCGGTTGGATGCGCGCGGAGGCGGCTGGCGATCCCGGCCCATGGCGGCAGCAGGCGATCCTGGGTCGCGGGGATTGGGACGCTGATGCCCTGCGCGATATCGTCCGGGACTATGTCATCGAGCACTTGGCGGATGACGATGCGGTGCTGGTGATCGACGAGACCGGCTTTCTCAAGCAGGGTAACGCCTCGTGCGGAGTGGCGCGGCAATACACTGGTTCGGCAGGGAAGATCACGAACTGCCAGATCGGCGTCTTCGCTACCTACGTTTCGCGTCATGGTCATGCGTTCATCGATCGCGCGTTGTATCTTCCGAAGGAATGGACCGACGATCCAGATCGTCTGGAAGCCGCATACGTGCCCGATGTCTGCTTTGCGACCAAACCAAAGCTTGCGACGAGAATGATCGCACGTGCGATAGCCGCGTCTGTACCATTCAAGTGGGTTGCCGGTGACACGGTCTACGGTGTTGGCGACATCGAACAGCAACTACGTCGGGCAGGCAAAGGCTACGTGCTCGGGGTCAGCAGCGCTCATGTGTTTCGATCCTGGGGCAAGCGACCGCCGGTCGCCGGTACGGCCGCGGACCTCGCCCGGACGCGCCGCCCGTCCGACTGGAAGCGCCTGTCGGCGGGAGCCGGAACCAAAGGACCGCGGCTGCACGACTGGTGTTATCTCGAACTGGCCGACCTCGAGGCCGAGCAGTTCAACAGCGCAAATGATGGTTTATGGACGCGCGGTCTGCTGATCCGTCGCCATATCGCCGATGGCGATCTCGCCTTCTTCACCACCTGGTGCCCAGCGGGAACATCAATTGAAACGCTGGTCGCGGTCGAAGGCCATCGATGGGCGATCGAGGACAGCTTTGAAACCGCGAAAAACGAGTTCGGGCTCGATCATAACGAGAGCAGGTCCTGGCATGGCTGGCATCGCCACGTGTCCCTGGTGATGCTCGCCTTCGCCATGCTGGCGGCGATCCGCCATCGCGCTAATCCGCCACCGCCCAAAAAAACGAAACCTCGCCCCCCGGCAAAAGCCAAAGCATAACCACACCGCCACTGATCCGTTGGTCAATCCAGGAAATCCGCCGCATTGCCATCAGACTTGCTCGAAAGCGTATTCAACCCGCACGCATCATCGCATGGTCTTTCTGGCGCAGAGCTCATCAGGCTGCCGCTCAACGCGCTCACGTCAAATCAAAAAGACAACTGTAATGCTAGTTCGCGTCTAAGGAGATTAGATTAGCCGCTCGCGCACGGCTCGGCCGATGTCGCCGCAACCGCCGGAAATCACGGCGATGCGTCGTGAGAGACCGAGGCCGTTCATGCCGCAGCCTGGGAGCACATGCTCCCCAGGGGCTCACGCAAGTGCCTGTGAACCCGGTGGTGCGCGTGAAGGGCCGCTTCTCGCCATCTTCGCTACAAGGATGCGGAGTTGGTGCTTGAACGATAAGCCGACCCTCGAAGAACTGCTGGAACTGCTGGAACTGCTGGAACTCCTGGAACTCCTGGAAGTGCAGGAGTACTTACTTTGACCTGAGAGTCGAAGACTCGTCGAGAAGGATTCACACGCAGGGCGCTGAATTTTCAGATTGCAGGAGCTGAGCCCAAAAGCTTGGGCGATTGCTCAGAAAAGCGTCTCTGTGCAAGACGATTCGTTCTCGGAACAGCAATAAGATGAATCGTACTGTGACAGCTTCTCTTGACGGTGAAATTCGCGACGGCCGCCATCACATGCAGGTCCGCGTCTATTTCGCAGATACGGACGCCGGACAGATTGTTTATCACGCCAACTTTTGCGCTTCATCGAACGCGGCAGAACGAATTACTTGCGCTTGCTCGGAACCAATCAGCGAGAACTACTCAAAAAGCCCAGAACGACGCGCCTAGCTTTGCCTTCGTTGTCCGCTCAATGACAATCGATTTCCTAACCGGCGGCCTTGGACGACCGGCTTGACATCATCACAGTCCCCGCAGAGGTGAAAGGAGCGTCGGCTACCCTGCTGCAGGAATGCAGGCGCGGGGACGATCTTTTGGTCAAGGCCCGCGTGCGCGTGGCCTTTATTTCCGGTGGAAAAGCGCAACGTATCCCGAAGGCGCTGCGGTTCGCCATGGGAGGGGCGCCGAAAAATCTACGCTCGTTTACGCTATAGCCCTCCAACGTCCCAATGAAATCAAGGCGCTGTGTTGCGATTTTGGCAAGCCAGAGTTTTCCGGCATCGTCTATCACGCCAACTATTTGCGCTTCATGGAGCGCGGACGGACCAATCATCTGCGGCTGATGGGCGCCGAGCAGCAGGCATTGTTCGAGCAGGCCGAGGCGGAAGACGCAAGCTTCGCCTTCGTGGTGCGTTCGATGCATCTCGATTTCCTCAAGCCTGCCCGGATGGACGATGTGCTCGATGTCGTGACCTGGCCGGTCGCGGTGAAGGGCGCCTCCATCATGCTGGCGCAGGAGGTGCGCCGCGGCGAGGAGGTGTTGGTGAAGGCCGAGGTGCGCGTCGCCTTCATCAGCGGCGGCCGCGCCCAGCCGATCCCGAAATCGATCCGCGCCTTGATGAAGGCTGATCTGATTTCGTGATCGGGCGATAGCGGACGGCCTCTCGACTCCCCCGCGCGCGGCGATAGATTGCACTCCCGCCAACCGATGAGGCCCTCATGTCGCGCCCGCCGCTTCCGCCCTTCACCCGTGAGACCGCCGCGCAGAAGGCGCGTATGGCCGAGGATGCCTGGAATTCGCGCGACCCGGTGCGCGTCTCGCTCGCCTATACCGAGGACAGCCGCTGGCGCAATCGCTCCGAGGTTTTTCAGGGTCGCGAAGCCATCGTCGCGTTCCTCACCCGCAAATGGGAGAAGGAGCACGACTACCGCCTGATCAAGGACCTCTGGGCGTTCGACGATAACCGCATCGCCGTGCGCTTCCAGTACGAATGGCACGATGCGAGCGGCCAGTGGTACCGCTCCTACGGCAACGAGCAGTGGGAGTTCGACGAGCACGGCCTGATGCGGCGGCGCGAGGCTTCGATCAACGACGTGGTGATCGCGGATAAGGACCGGCGGTTTCACTGGCCGGCACCGGGGCCGAGGCCGGCGGATGTGGCGGGGCTGGGAACGGACCCTTTCTGAGCCGAGAAACAACTGTCACCCCTCATGGTGAGGAGCCGCGAGCGGCGTCTCGAACCATGCAGGCCCCGTTGCTGCAGCGGGGCCTCTATCCTTCGAGACGCGCGCAAATGGCGCGCTCCTCAGGATGAGGGGATGGAGTTGCGTGCCAGAAACCTCGTAATGGCGCCTCCGAGCTTGGCGTGATCCATCGGCTCCGCCAGCGACTCCCTCGCGGTGGTAACGACATCGTCCGGCGCCTTGCCGTCGCGCAGCTCACAGCACACTTGCGCAAACTCTACGTCGAACTCCGGATGCGGCTGCAGGGTGAGCGTCGCGCCGTTGGCGTAGAGCAGGCCGGCATGCGGGGTGAAGTCGGACGAGAGGATGGTCAGCGCATCGTTCGGCGGCTCGATCACCTGGTCCTGATGCGAGCAGGCGATGGCGACCGCTTCGCCGTCGACGACGCCGTTGTCCGGCAGCACCTGATAGACGTGCCGGCCGATGCCCCAGCCCTTCTCCGATTTGCGCACGGTGCCGCCGAGCGCCTGCGCGATCAACTGATGACCGAAGCAGATGCCGACCATCGGTGTCCTGCTGGCGTAGGCCGTGCGCACGAAATCTTCCAGTGGCGCGATCCAGTCGAGCCCGTCATAGACGCCGGCAGCCGCGCCGGTGATCAGCACCGCCTCCAAATTGCGCGGATCCGGAAGCGCATCGCCGTTCGGGATGCTGACGATCTCGACCGTGGCTGTCGGATCCTCGGCGCGGACCATGCGCTCGAACATGTCCGGGAATGAACCGTGGCGCTCGCGATATTTTTGTGGGACCTGCCCGGTCTCGATGATGGTGATGCGTGCCATGTGCCCTCCGGTAAAGGTCAAGCTCAGTCGCTTCCTGCCCCATGTTGCTGGTGTGGCGCTGTGGGCTCCAGCAGCGCACTCTCTTTCCGGACCTCGTTGAGAAACGCCTTGGCCAGGCGCGACAGCGGCTCTGCTTCCGACCATAGCATATAGGCCACCGCGTGCGTCGTCGGCGCGAACGGCCGCACGACGAGGCCGGTCCCGCCGTTCTGCCGCGGCGAGAAGGGATCGACAACCGCGGCGCCGACACCGGCGGCGGCGAGCACGCAGGCCGTGTTGCAGTAGCGCACCTCGACAGTCGGCCGGAACGGCGCGCCGGCACGGGCGAAACTGTCGCGCACGGCTTCACCGAGCCGCGTGCCGCGCTCGAGCCCGATGAAGGGCAGGCCGGACAAGTCGGCGGCCGAGATCACCGGCCGGTCGGCGAGCGGGTGCTGCGGCGGCAGCACGCACACCATCTCGCCGGTGTGCACCACCTCATGGGCGATGCCTGGATGATGTGTCAGCCCGAGCGCGAAGCCGAGCTCGGCGACGCGGTTGAGCACGCCTTCGATGATTCCCTCATAGCGCCGCACGTCGAAGAACACCCGTGTCTCCGGGCGACGGCGCAGGAAACCTGACAACGCCGAGGGGATGATGCTGTAGGCGAGCGGCGGCGTCGCGACCAGCGCGAGATGCCCGGAGCGGTTCTCGCGCAGATCGCGCACGCGGCTCTCGAGCTTTGCGTGCAGCGCGAAGATCGCCTCGCTCTCCTTGTAGAGCGCCATCGCTTCCGTGGTCGGAAACAGCCGGTTGTTGACGCGTTCGAACAGCGCAAAACCTGCCTGCGCCTCCATCGTCTTCAGCGCGTTGCTGACGGCAGGCTGCGACAACGCCAGTTCGTCGGCGGCCGCAACCGTGGTGCGGTGGCGGATGACGGCGCGGAGAATCTCGAGCTGGCGCAGGTTCATATCACTGCCAATTATACTCTGGGCCAAAACATCATAGCAGAACGAATTGATTTTGCAGCCCCGCTTCCGCGTAATGGCAGCGGATTTGCACGTCGCATCAAAGGGTTCATTCGCCCATTGAGGCGCCACTGCGCACAGATTGGAGGCAATCTTGGTTCGTGTCCTTCGCGCCGCCGCCGCACAGATGGGGCCGACGCAAAAAGCCGATACGCGCGAGCATACGCTGTCGCGGATGCTTGCGCTGCTGGAGGAGGCGGCCGGCCGCGGCGCCAGCCTCGTGGTGTTTCCCGAGCTTGCCTTCACCACGTTCTTTCCGCGCTGGTTGCTCGAAGGCGAGGCGCTCGACCATTATTTCGAACGCGGCATGCCGAACCCGAACGTCGCCGCCTTGTTCGACCGTGCACGTGCGCTGCGCGTCGGCTTCTATGTCGGCTATGCCGAGCTGACGCCGGATGGACGCCGCTACAATTGCGCCGTCCTGGTCGATCGCGACGGCGAGCTGCTCGGCCGTTATCGCAAGGTGCACCTGCCGGGCTCGGTCGAGCCGCGACAAGGTGCGCGCTACCAGCAGCTCGAGAAACGCTATTTCGACTATGGCGATCTCGGCTTTCCGGCCTTCCGCGCCGGCTCGGCCTGGGCCCACGCCATCATGGGCATGATGATCTGCAACGATCGCCGCTGGCCGGAATCCTGGCGCGTGCTTGGCCTGCAGGGCGTCGAGCTTGTCTGCATCGGCTACAATTCGGCTGCCTATGATCCGAATGGCGGCAGCACGGAAGATGCCTCCTTGCGCACCTTCCACTCCACGCTGGTGACGCAGGCCAACGCCTATATGAACGCGACCTGGGCGATCTCGGTGGCGAAGGCAGGCGAGGAGGACGGCTCCGGGCTGATCGGCGGCTCCTGCATCGTCGATCCCAATGGCCGCATCGTCGCGCAGGCCGCAACGCTGACTGACGAAGTGATCGTCGCCGACATCGATCTCGACCTCTGCCGCCAGGGCAAGGACAAGATGTTCAACTTCGCCGCGCACCGGCGGCCGGAGCAATACAGGGTGATCACCGAACGCGCCGGCGTCATCGAGCCCGCGGTTCTCGACGCAGACTGACAGGACGTTCCAACAACGTTGGCAAAGGAGCCGATATGACGCGCCTCTCGTATTTCCTCGGCATCGCAGCGCTGGCGGCCGCGACGTCCGCGCAGGCGGCGGAGCTTCCAGCCGAGATCAAGCAAGCGGGCGCGTTGAAGCTCACGGTCAACTCCACTTACGCGCCGATGGAATACCGCGATCCCGCGACCAATGAGCTCGTCGGGCTCGACGTCGATCTGGCAAACGAACTGGCCAAGCGCCTCGGCGTGAAGATCGTCTGGAGCGAGACGCCGTTCGCGGAATTGATCCCGTCGCTTCAGACCAAGCGCGCCGATTTCATCATCTCCGGCATCTCCGATCGCGCCTCGCGGCGCGAGACCGCGGATTTCGTCGATTATCTCGGGACCGGCCCGCAGTTCTTCGTGATGGCGGAGAACGAAGCCAAGGCTGCGACCGATCTCTGCGGCAAGAAGGTTGGGACCACCCGCAGCACCAGCTTCCCGGTCGAGATCGAGAAGTGGAGCAAGCAGAATTGCGAGCCGGCCGGCAGGCCAGCGATCCAGTACGTGCCGGGCGAGAACTCGATCGACGTTCGCAACCAGCTCAAGCAGGGCCGGATCGATGCCGCCGTGCAGGGCAGCGAGACGCTGCCTTATGCGCAAACGCAGGAACCCGGCAAATACCGCGTGATCGGCGAGCCCTTTGCCAAAGGCTATCAGGGCATCATGTTCCGCAAGGACGATGCGGTGCTTCGCGAGGTGGTGACCGAGAAGCTCGCGGCGATGATCGCCGACGGTTCCTACAAGGCTGTCCTCGACAAATGGGGTCTCGGCGCCAATGCGGTCGTCCAGCCCATGCTGAACGCGGCGTCGCAATGAAGACGGCACCGGCACTCGCGGAGGGTTTTCCCGACCTGTCGGGGATGCGGATCGCGCGCGAGCCGCACTGGTTTCGCTGGCTCAGCGCCGCGCTGATCGTTCTTGTACTTGCATTGATCGTGCGCGCGTTTGCGGCCGGCCAGATCGAATGGTCCTATGTCAGCCGCTTCCTGACGGCAAAGGTCATTCTCGAAGGCATCGTCAACACCATGGTGATGGCGGTGCTGGCGATGGCGCTCGGCATCTTCCTCGGCGTCGTCATCGCGATCATGCGGCTGTCGCCCAACCCGGTGCTGAAGACCGTCGCCGCCGGCTACACCTGGCTGTTCCGCGGCACGCCGCTGATCCTGCAACTGCTGCTGTGGTTCAATCTCGCGCTGGTGTTTCCGACCATCGGCATTCCCGGCCTGTGGAGCGCGCGCGCCGTCGACGTCATGACGCCGTTCCTTGCCGCGCTGCTCGGGCTCGGCATCAACCAGGGCGCCTATACGTCGGAAGTGATGCGCGCCGGCATGCTGTCGGTCGATATCGGGCAATATGAGGCCGCGCAGGCGATCGGCATGGGACGCTTGCGTGCGCTGCGCCGGATCGTGCTGCCGCAGGCGATGCGCGTGGTGATCCCGCCGCTCGGCAACGAGTTCATCGGCATGGTGAAGGCGACCTCGCTCGCCAGCGTCATCCAGTATCCGGAACTGCTGCACAACGCGGAAAACATCTACTACGCCAATTCTCGCGTGATCGAGCTCCTGATCGTGGCCGGGCTCTGGTACCTGCTCGTCGTCTCGGTCCTGACGCCGCTCCAGATGCTGCTCGAACGCCGTTTTGCGCGCGGCACATTGCGGCTCGCGCGATGACAAAACCCCTCGTCGCGATCCGCTCCGTCAGCAAGAGTTTTGGCGAGTTTCAGGCTCTCAAAAATGTCTCGCTCGACATCCGGCCCGGCGAGGTGATGTGTCTGATCGGTGCCTCCGGCTCGGGCAAGACGACGCTGCTCCGCTGCATCAACCAGCTCGCCGCGATCGACAGTGGCGGCATCTGGCTCGACGGCGAGCTCTTGGGCGTGCGCGAGCAGGGCGGACGGCTCCATCGGCTTAGCGAGCGCGAGATCGGGCGGCAGCGGCTGAAGACCGGCATGGTGTTCCAGCGCTTCAACTTGTTTCCGCACAAGACCGCGCTCGAAAACATCACCGAAGGTCCACTCCAGGTTCAGGGTCGAAAATCCGACGAGGTGCGTGCTGAGGCGATCGAGCTGCTGCGGCGCGTCGGATTGTCGGCCAAAGCGGACTGGTATCCCGCCCAGCTCTCCGGTGGCCAGCAGCAGCGCGTCGCGATTGCCCGCGCGCTTGCCATGCAGCCGATGCTGATGCTGTTCGACGAGCCGACCAGCGCGCTCGATCCCGAGCTCGTCGGCGAGGTCTTGGCGGTCATGAAAGAGCTGGCGCGGAGCGGCATGACCATGATGGTCGTGACGCACGAACTCGGCTTCGCGCGCGAGGTCGCCGACCGTGTCGTCTACATGGACCAGGGCGCGATCATCGAGCAGGGGCGCGCATCCGATGTCTTGGGCGCGCCGCGCGAGGAACGTACCAGAGCATTTCTTTCGGCAGTGATCTGAATGGGGACGTATCGATGAAGAGAATTCTGGTTACGGCGGCACTCGTTGGCGCCATGAGCGCTCCGGTCATGGCGGTCGAGCTGCCGGCGGAGATCGCCAAGCGCGGCAGCATCAAGGTCGCGCTGGTGCCGAACTATCCGCCGATGGAGTTCCGCGATCCCGCCACCAACGCGTTGTCCGGCTTCGACATCGATCTCGGCGAGGCCATCGGCCGCAAGCTCGGCGTCAAGATCGAATGGCAGGAGACCAGCTTTGCCGAGTTCATGCCGTCGATCTCGACCGGGCGGGTGGACGCCATCCTGTCCGGCTTCACCGACTATGCCAGCCGGCACGAGATCGCGTCCTTCGTCGATTATTTGCGCAGCGGCCCGCAGTTCTTCGTGCAGCAGTCGCGCAAGGCGGAGTTCAAGGACGCAGCCGCGCTCTGTGGCAAGAAGGTCGGCGCCAGCCGCCGCACCATGTTCCCGGCGCAGATCGCGGCCTGGAGCGAGAAGAATTGCGGCACCAATCCGATTCAGTTCGTCGGGACCGACGGATCGGCCGACGCCCGCACCCAGCTCAGGCAGGGCCGCATCGATGCCGCGGCACAGGGCAACGAGACGCTGCCCTACATCATGGACCTCGAGCCCGGCACCTACGCGACTGTGGGCGAGCCCATCGCGCAGCAATTCACCGGCATCGCTCTGCCGGTCAAGGAAAAGGCGCTGCAGCAAGCCATGCTGGAGGCGGTCGACGCGCTGATCGCGGATGGCACCTATCGCACGCTGCTCGCCAAGTGGAAACTGACCGACAACGCACTCGAAAAGGCGACCCTCAATGCTGGACAGTAAGGCACTCCAGAGCATCCCGCTCGTTCCGGCCAACACGGCGGATGCTGCGCCGGAATACCCCTGGCCGAAGCCGTACAATTCGGCAATGTTCCTGTCGTTCGACGTGGACGCGGAGAGCGCCTGGACCAGCAAGGACGCGGTGCACGCGCAGCGGCTCATCACCATGAGCTATGGCGGCTATGAGGCGCGCGTCGGCACGCCAAAACTGCTGGAGCTGCTCGACCAGCTCGATCTCAAGGCGACCTTCTTCGTCACGGGATGGTCGGTCGACGCGCATCCGGCGATGGCCGAGTCCATTCTCAAGGCCGGTCACGAGATCGGCCACCACGGTTATCATCATCTCCTTCCCGATCCTGGCGATCCCTGGATGGAGGAGGAACTGGAGCGCGGTTTTGAGGCGCTCAAGCGCCGGCTCGGCGTCAGGCCGACCGGCTACCGCGCGCCTTACGGCGAGTTCACCGAGGAACTGCGGGTGGCGCTGGTGCGTCACGGCATCGTCTACACCTCCTCGTTTCGCGACGACGTGCGGCCCTATCGCCATCGTCTCGCAGACGGCAAGCCGGGCACGATCGAGCTGCCGGTGACCGCAAGCTATGACGACTGGATGCACGGCCTGTCGGCGCGCTTCAGTCCGCGCTCGATTTTTCCCAAGGAGCATGTGCTTTCGATCTGGAAGGACGAGCTCGACGAAACCAGAGACTGGGGCGCGATGGTGACGACCGTCCTGCATCCGCAATGCAGCGGCCGACCGATGCGGCTGCGCCTGCTGCGTGAGTTCCTGACTTATGCAAAGTCGTGCCCGGACGTCTGGATCACGACCGGTGAGAAGATCGCGGCCAACTTCCTGCGCCACGAGGCCGGCAAAAGTTGAGCCACGCCATGACCCGCATCCTCGTCATCAATCCCAACTCCTCCGCATCGGTGACGGCGGCGATCGATGACGCCGTCGCGCCGCTGCGCATCGACGGCGGCCCCGCAATCGAGGTCGTCGGCCTTGCCGAGGGGCCGCTCGGCATCAGCTCGCAGCGCGACGCCGACAGCATTGTGATGCCGCTGGTCAACCGAGTGTCGCGCGACGATGCGGATGCCTTCGTGCTCGCCTGCTTCAGTGATCCCGGCCTGCATGCGGTGCGCGAGGCGGCCGGCGGGCGCCCGGTGATGGGCATCGCCGAGTGCGGCATCTTTCGCGCGCTGATGCTGGGTGAACGTTTTGGAATCATCGCGCTGTCGCCGTCGAGCATTAGCCGCCAGCAGCGGATGGTGCGGCTGATGGGCGTCGACAGCCGCTATGCCGGAAGCTGGTCGGTCGGCGCAAGCGCGGCGGAGACGGCAGGCGCGGACATCCGCGGACGGTTGATTGAAGCCGGCCGCGCGTTGGTCTCGCAATGCCGTGTCGACGTCGTGGTGATGGGCTGCGCCGGCATGGCCTCGCATCGCGCGGCGATTGCGGATGCCATCGGCGTTCCCGTGGTCGAGCCGGCGCAGCAGGCGGTGGCCGCTGCGATCGGCGCGGTCTTGCTGAACACGTAAGATCCTTCAGGAGCCTCTCGCAATGCCCGTCTCCCGCCGTTCGCTCCTCAAGGCCGCAGCCGCTGTACCGGCGCTGTCATTCCCGGGCATCCTGCGCGCCGAATCCCAGACCACACTGCGCTTCATTCCCGTCATCGACCTCGCCTTCGTCGACCCCATCTATTCCACGGCGCAGGTGTCGCGAAACCATGGCTTCATGGTCTACGACACGCTCTACGGCATGAGCTCTTCGCTCCAGGTCTCGCCGCAGATGCTGTCGGGCCATGTCGTCTCCGGCGACGGGCTGCAATGGGACCTCAGCTTGCGCGATGGCCTGTTCTGGCACGACGGCGAGCGCGTGCTTGCCCGCGACTGCGTTGCCAGCATTCGCCGCTGGGCCGCGCGCGACGGCTTTGGCGGTGAGCTGATGGAGGCGACGGATGAACTGTCGGCCACTGACGACCGCACCATCCGTTTCCGCCTCAAGCGTCCGTTTCCGCTGCTGCCGCAAGCGCTCGGCAAGGCCGCGATCAACGCCTGCTTCATGATGCCGGAGCGGCTGGCGAGCCAGGACCCGTTCAAGCCGCTGACCGAAGTCATCGGCAGCGGGCCGTTCCGCTATCTCGCCGACGAGCGCGTGCAGGGCGCGCGCAACGCGTATGCCATGTTCGAGCGCTATCAGCCGCGCAGCGAGGGCAAGCCGGATTGGACCGCGGGTCCGAAGATCGTGCATTACGATCGGGTGGTCTGGACCACCACGCCCGATGCCGGCACCGGCGTCGCCGCGCTGCAGACCGGCGAGCAGGACTGGCAGGAGACCACGCCGCACGACCTGCTGCCGATCATCAAGGCGGCCGGCGACATCGAGACGCGCATCCTCGATCCCCGCGGCTATGCCTGCATGCTGCGCCTCAATCATCTACAGCCGCCGTTCGACAACCCTGCCGTTCGCCGCGCGCTCCTGGGGGCGATCGATCAATCCGCCTTCATGACCGCGGTCGCCGGTACCGATCCGAACTTCCAGGTCTCCCCGATCGGCTATTTCGCGCCGAATACGCCGATGGCCAGCGAGGTCGGCCTCGATGTCTTCCGCGGCCCGCGTGACTACGCCAAGGTGAAGGCCGATCTCAAGGCCGCGGGGTATAATGGCGAGAAGATCGTGGTGCTCGTGCCCACCAACTCACTGGCCCAGAAGCCGCTTGGCGAGATCGCCGTCGACTCCTTGCGCAAGGCCGGCATGAACGTCGAATATGCCGGGCTCGATTTCGCCGTGGTGCTGCAACGCCAGCTCAAGAAGGATCCGCTTCCGCAGGGCGGCTGGAGCGCGGCGGTCGGCAATTGGCAGGGCATCGATTGGCTCAATCCGGCCGGCAACACCAACATCCGTGGCGAGGGCAAGGTCGCCGGCTGGTATGCGAGCGAGAAGATGGGAGCCTTGCGCAGCCAGTGGCTCGCGGCCTCCGAGCTCGCCGAGCAGCAGCGCATCTGCCGCGAGATCCAGGCGGTGGCGTTTCAGGAAATCCCCTATATTCCGATCGGCCTGTACAAGCAGCCGACCGCCTATCGCAAAGCTATCACCGGCATTCTCGACGGCACCGCCGTCTTCTGGAACGTACGCCCCGCATGAGCACCTCAGCAATTTTCGGCAGCTATGTGCTGTCTCGCAAGGACGGCGCGCAGGACGTGTTGCGCGACCGCTGGGTCCTGATCGAAGGAAAGACGATCGCCGCGGTCACGCGCGACAAGCCGCACGCGGACGAGGTGCATGACCGTCCCGGCCGTTTCGTTCTGCCGGGCCTGTTGAACCTGCACAATCACTGCTTCTCGGAAGCGGTGGCGCGCAGCCACACCGAGGACGGCAATGGCCGCAAGAACAACCAGAGCATCGTCTACACGGTGCTCTTGCCGCTGACCAAGCGCGGTGCAGATATCTTGTCGGCGGAAGAGCGCATGGCGGTCGCGCGGCTCGGCATTCTCCAACTCCTGAAGGGCGGCGCCACCACGGTGATGGAGCCGTTCCGGAACTCGATCCCGGAGATGTTCGACGCCGCCGAGGAGATGGGCATCCGCTTCTATGGCGCGCCCTATCTGTTCTCGACGTCGGACGCCAAGGCCGGCCCCGACGGCGTGGTGCACTATTCCGGCGATGACGGCACAGCCGACATGGCGACCTGGGATGCACTCTACCAGCGCTGGAACAATCGCGGCGACGGTCGCATCGGCCTTGCGATGAGTCCGCATGCCACCGACACCTGCGGGCCAGATCTCTTGAAAGCCTGTGCCGCGCGGGCGCGCGAGCTTGGTGTGCCCATCACGACGCATTTGGCGCAGAGCCGCGCCGAGGTCGAAACCATCGGCAAGCGCTATGGCGGCCGCACGCCGGCGCAGTATCTCGACTGGCTCGGCCTGCTGGCGCCCGATCTGATGGCGGCGCACTGCATGTTCAGCACCGACGACGATCTCAAGCTGATGGCCGCGCGCGGCATGACGGTTCTCAACTGCCCGCGCGTGTTCGCGCGCGCCGGCGTCACCGCCGCGTTCAGCCGGTTTGCGGAACACGGCGTTCGCACCGTGGTCGGCACCGACGGCTACAACATGGACCTGCTCGGCGAGCTCAATGCGGCGTCGCTGATCTCCAAGATCACTTCGGCGCGGGCTGACGTCGCGAACGCGCCCGAGTTGATCGAGGCGAACACGGCAGTCGCCGCCGATGTCATCAAGCGGCCCGATCTCGGCCGGATCGAGCCGGGCGCGACCGCCGACCTCACGATCGTCGATCTCACCCATCCGCATCTTCAGCCGCTGTTCGACCCGCGCCGCGCGCTGATCGCGCTCGCCAATCGCGCCAATATCGATCAGGTCATGGTCGACGGCCGCATGCTGGTCGATGGCGGCCGCTACCTCGGCGCTGACGAGGCGGCGATCACGGCGGCGGGGACTGCTGCGATCGGCAAGATCTGGGACCTGCCGGAGGCGCAGGCGGCGTTCAACGGCTGAGGGCTGGCTCGTCGAATTCGGCGAGCGACTTGCGCATAGTCTCGACCAGATCCAGCGCCACCGGCGAGGGGCTGCGCTGCGCCGGAAACACGGCGGAGAATTCGAAGTCGATGCGCGGCAGGAAGCGGCGGACGACGACGCCGCGCGTGGAAAATTCCTGCGCGGTGAAGGGATCGCAGATCGCAACCCCGAGCCCCGACGACACCATGCCGCACATGATCTCCGAGAGCGTGGTCTCGACCCTGAGCACGCGGCGGACATCGTGGCGATGGAAGACCTGGTCGACGAGGTGGCGGCTCGACGAGCCCGCCGACAGCGAAATGAAAGTCTCGCCCTCGAAATCGCGGGGCTCCAGCACTTCCTTTTCCGCGAGGCGGTGACCGGTGGGCAGTACAGCCACACGCGCCGGCGCCGGCAGCTTCTGGCTCGGCAGGCCGGAATGCGCGATCGGCACCTCGGCAAAGCCGACGTCGCATTGGTTGTTCAGCACCCAGTCAACCACGATCGGCGAGATCACGCCGAAGAAAGCGAGGTTGAGGTTGGGCCGCTCCTTCAGGAACTGCCCGGTGAGCCGCGGCAAATAGCCATTCGACAGTGCTGGAAGTGCCGCGATCCGCAGTGAGCCGGTGCGGCGGCCCCGGATTTCCTCGGCTGCCGCCGTGATGCGTTCGAGGCCGACGAAGGAGCGCTCGACTTCGGTGTAGAGCGCCATGGCCGCAGCGGTCGGCACGAGGCCGGTGCCGCGCCGTTCGAACAGCTCCATCTTCAGCAGCGCCTGGAGGTCGCGCAGCAACCGGGAGACCGCCGGTTGCGTCACTTTCATCAGCGCCGCCGCCTCAGTCACGCTGCCGGTCAGCATCGTGGCCCGGAAGGCTTCCACCTGCCGCGAATTGATCCGCGCCATCCTGAGTTCCATTCATAACATTTAGGCATACAGAGGGTGCCATTATTCATTGGACGGCGGAAGCCGGAGTTTGCGATCTTTTTCATCAGAGCTGGAGACGGCCCGCTTTTTCGGCAGATCGGAGGGGTTCGAACCTCCGGATCGCGCCAAAACCAGCCGCGCAGGGGCCGGAGCCCTGTCGGGGAGGGATTTGCGCGGAAGGAAATGCGGAAGGTTCAGCCAACGAGACTCGTCGGCACGTCACCTCATCCCGGTATGGAGATCGGACCACATGAAGACTTTTCGCCTTCTGACAGCGGTCAGCATCGCGGCGCTCGTCGCCGCCCCGTCGGTCGCCACGGCCCAGCAGAAAACGCTCTACGTCGCCGGCTATGGCGGCTCGTTCGAGAAGACTATTCGTGACGAGGTGATCCCGACCTTCGAGAAGGAGAACGGCGTCAAGGTAGAGTACGTCGCCGGCAACTCCACCGATACGCTGGCAAAGCTCCAGGCGCAGAAGGGCAATCAGCAGATCGACGTCGCCATCGTCGACGACGGCCCGATGTACCAGGCGATCCAGCTCGGCTTCTGCGGCAAGCTCGAGGGACTTCCGGCCGATCTCTACGACACCGCCCGCTTTAAGGACGATCGTGCGGTCGCCATCGGGATCGTCGCGACCGGCCTGATGTACAACACCAAGGTGTTTGCGGAGAAGGGCTGGGCGCCGCCGACCTCCTGGAACGATTTGAAGGACACGAAATACGCCAAGCAGCTCGTGATCCCGCCGATCAACAACACCTATGGCCTCGAAGCGCTGGTGATGCTGTCGAAGATGAATGGCGGCGGCGAAACCAATGTCGATTCCGGCTTCAAGATCTTCAAGGAGCAGATCAATCCGAACGTGCTCGCCTATGAGCCGTCGCCGGGCAAGATGACCGAGCTGTTCCAGTCCGGCCAGGCCGTGATCGCGGTGTGGGGCACCGGCCGCGTGCAGAGCTTTGCCAATACCGGCTTCCCCGTCGATTTCGTCTATCCGAAGGAGGGCGCCGCGACGTTGCTGACGACCGCCTGTCCGATCACCAAGCCGAACGCCTCGCCGCTTGCGTCCAGCTTCGTCAAGATGCTGCTCGAACCCAAGATCCAGCTCGTGATGCTGAAGGATTACGGCTACGGCCCGGTGCTGAAATCGCTGGTGATCCCGCCCGAGCTCGGCAAGATGGCGCCGATCGGCGAGCGTGCGGCAAAGCTCTATAATCCGGACTGGACCGTCATCAACGAGAAGCGCGAGGAATGGACCAAGCGCTGGAATCGCGAGGTCGAGCGCTGATCGGTCATACCGGAGACAGTGCGATGGCCTATCTCGAGCTCGAAGGGGTCGCCAAGCAATTCGGAGCGCAGACTGTCGTCGACGACTTCAGTCTCGCGGTGGGGAAGGGGGAGTTCATCTCCTTCCTCGGCCCCTCCGGCTGCGGCAAGACAACGACCCTGCAAATGATTGCGGGCTTCCTCGATCCCAGCCGCGGCGCGATCCGGCTGGAAGGCAAGGACCTGACCGCGATCCATCCGGCCAAACGCGGGCTTGGCATCGTGTTCCAGAGTTACGCGCTGTTTCCGCACATGACCGCGGCCGAGAATGTCGCGTTTGGCCTCGAGATGCGCAATGTGCCGCGCGGCGAACGGACCGAGCGCGTCCGCGCCGCGCTCGCGATCGTCGGGCTTGCCGGCTACGAGGATCGCCATCCGCGCCGCATGTCCGGCGGCCAGCAGCAGCGCGTGGCGCTGGCGCGCGCGCTGGTGATCAAGCCGAGCGTATTGCTGCTCGACGAGCCGCTATCCAATCTCGACGCCAAGCTGCGCGAGGAGATGCAGATCGAGCTGCGCCAGATCCAGCGCACCATCGGCACCACCACGATCCTCGTCACCCACGACCAGAACGAGGCGATGTCGCTGTCCGACCGCATCGTGGTGATGAGCCAGGGCCGGATCGAGCAGATCGGCACGCCGCAGGAGACCTATGAGAAGCCGGCCTCGGCCTTCGTCTCGCAGTTTTTGGGCAAGACTAACGACTTTGCCGCGACGATCGATCGGACCAGTGCGCCTGCGCGACTGATCGCCGGCTCGTGGAGCGCGCCTGCGCCTGCCGGGCGCAGCGGTCCCGTCACCATCAGCATTCGCCCCGAGCGGATCGACTTTGGCGACGCAGGCCTCAGCGCAAAGATCGTCACGCGCATCTTCCAAGGCAATCACTGGCTGTTCCAGTGCGACAGCGAATGTGGCCCGGCGACCGTAATCCGCCAGAATGACGGCCGGTCGCAACCGGTCGAAGGCGAGGCAGTTCACCTCACTTGGCGGCCGGAGGACATGGGCGTGAGAGGCGTCGCATGAGCGCTTCCGCCGAGGAACGAAACGCACGCACGCCCTGGGCGCTGACCGCGCCCGCTTTGATGCTGTTCGTCGGCGTGCTCCTGATTCCGCTGGCAATGACCGTGATGCTGTCGTTCCATGACTGGGGCCAGTACAAGGGCATCGAGCCGGTCTTCATCCTCAAGAACTGGCACGAGATCGTTACCGATCCCTATTACGCCGAGATGTTCGGGCGGACGTTTCGCATCGCGATCCTGACCACGCTGCTCACCGCGCTGCTCGGTGCGCCCGAAGCCTACATCCTCAACCGCATGGGCGGACGCTGGAAGAGCGTTTTCCTGCTGGTCATCCTGGGGCCGCTGTTGATTTCCGTGGTGGCGCGCACGCTCGGCTGGGCGCTGCTGTTCGGCGGCAATAACGGCCTCGTCAACAAGCTCTTGATGTCGGCCGGGTTGATCCGCGCGCCTATCCCCTTCATGTTCACCGAGACCGGAATGGTTATCGCGCTCGCGCATGTGATGATGCCATTCATGGTGCTGTCGGTGTGGGCGGCGCTGCAGCGGCTCGATCCGCAGATCGAGAATGCCGCGATGTCGCTCGGCGCCGGCCCTGTGACCATCATCCGCCGCATCATCATGCCGCAGATCATGCCGGGCGTGCTGTCAGGGGCGATCATCGTGTTCTCGCTCTCGGCCAGTGCGTTTGCGACGCCCGCGATCATCGGCGGCCGCCGGCTCAAGGTCGCGGCGACGCTCGCCTATGACGAATTCCTCAACACGCTGAACTGGCCGCTGGGTGCGGCGGTCGCCACGCTGCTGCTGGCCGCGCTGGTCTTGATCGTCGTCGGCAGCAACACACTGATCGAGCGCCGCTACGCGGAGGTGTTCCGATGAGCCGGAACGGGCCGCTCGCGCTGATCTTCCACACCATCTTCGTCATCGTCATGGTGGCGCCGATCCTCGTCGTCTGCCTCGTCGCGTTCACGCCTGAAGGCTTCTTGTCGCTGCCGACAAACGGTTTTTCGCTGCGCTGGTTCAGGGCGATCGCCAACTATCCCGAATTCGTCCATGCTTTCTGGGTCAGTCTTGGCCTTGGCGCACTGTCCTCCTTCGTGGCGCTGCTGTTCGCAGTGCCTGCGGCGCTCGCGATCGCGCGCTATCGGTTCCGCGGCCGAGACGCACTGGCGGCACTGTTCCTGTCGCCGCTCATGATCCCGCATGTCGTGCTCGGCATCGCATTCCTGCGCTTCTTCACCTCGGCTGGCCTCGGCGGCAGCTTTGCCGCGCTGATCATCGCGCATGTCATCATCGTGTTTCCGTTCGCGCTGCGGCTGACGTTGGCGGCGGCGACCGGCATGGACCTTTCGGTCGAGATGGCGGCGATCTCGCTCGGCGCCGGCGGCTGGACGCTGTTCCGCCGCGTGACCTTGCCGCTGATCCTGCCCGGCGTCATCAGCGGCTGGGCGCTCGCCTTCATCCAGTCCTTCGACGATCTCACCATGACCGTCTTCCTCGCGGCACCCGGCACCGAAACACTGCCGGTGCGCATGTTTCTGTACATCCAGGACAACATCGATCCGCTGGTGACGTCGGTTTCGGCCTGCGTGATCGCTGTTACCATGACCGCTCTCATTCTGCTCGACCGCTTCTACGGGCTCGACCGCGTGCTCGCCGGCAAGGGCGATACAGGGCGATAGGAGAATCCATGCGAACAGATTATGACGTCGCCGTCGTCGGCGGCGGATTGCTCGGCTCCGCCATCGCCTGGGGCCTCGGGAGGCTCGGCAGACGCGTCGCCGTGCTCGACGAAGGCGACATCACCAAGCGCGCCTCGCGTGCCAACTTTGCGCTGGTCTGGGTGCAGAGCAAGGGCCTCGGCATGCCGGCCTATACGGTGTGGACTGTGCAGGCGTCGCAGGCGTGGGGCCGGCTCGCATCCGAGTTGAAGCAGCAGACTGGCCTCGATGTCTCTCTTCAGCAGAATGGCGGCTTTCATCTCACGCTCGGCGAGGACGAATTCGGCCAGCGCACCGAGCTGGTCAAGCGCATGCACAACCAGACAGGCGCCGCCGACTACAAGATGGAGATGCTGCCGGCGTCCGAGGTGAAGAAGGCGCTGCCGCTGATTGGGCCTGAAGTTTCGGGCGGCAGTTATTGTCCGCTCGACGGTCACGTCAATTCGCTGCGCACGTTTCGTGCGTTCCACACCGGCTTTAGGGCATTCGGCATCGATTATCTTCCGGAGCGTCCGGTCTCGACGATCAGCCAGAGCGGCGGTGAATTCCGCCTGACGACGCCGCAGGGCGAGCTCCGTGCCGCCAAGATCGTGCTCGCCGCCGGCAATGCCAACCAGACGCTGGCGCCGATGGTCGGTCTCTACGCCCCGATGGGCCCGACCCGTGGCCAGATCGTGGTGACCGAGCGCACCATGCCGTTCCTGCCGCATCCGCTGACCACGATCCGCCAGACCGACGAAGGCACGGTGATGATCGGTGACAGCAAGGAAGACGAGCTCGACGATCGTACGATGAAGCATTCGATCAGCGCCGTGATGACCGATCGCGCCCAGCGCATGTTTCCGCATCTCGCGCGGCTCAACGTGGTCAGGAGCTGGGCCGGCATCCGCGTCATGCCGCAGGACGGCTTTCCGATCTACGACCAGTCGGAGACGCATCCCGGCGCCTTCGTCGCCTGCTGCCATTCCGGCGTGACGCTCGCCTCCAACCACGCTTTCGAGATCGCGCGGATGGTCGAGCAGGGCGCGCTCGAGCCGGAGCTGGTCGGCGCGTTCTCGGCCAGCCGTTTTGGCGCCGCCGGTGCTGCGAACAACAGCGGCTACTAGGGATATTGAAGGAGCCAGGATGTTCAAACGATCCGAGCAGGACAAGCGGCCACCGGTGCAAATCTTCGTCGATGGCGTTGCCGTCGCCGCGCGGCAGGGCGACACCGTCTCCGCGGCGCTGCTGGCCTCGAGCTGCGATGTACGCCGTTCGACCGCGGTGAGCGGCGCGCCGCGCTTGCCCTATTGCATGATGGGCGTGTGCTTCGATTGCCTCGTCACCATCGACGGCGTCGGCAACCGACAGGGTTGCCTGGTGCCGGTCACCCAGGGCATGCAGATCGAGATTCAGAAGGGCAAGCGGGAGATCGGGAAATGACTGTGGCTCCCAAGCGCGAAGAATACGACGTCGTGGTGATCGGGGCGGGGCCTGCCGGCCTCGCCGCTGCCGCGACGTCCGCCGAAGCCGGCCTGTCGACGTTGCTGCTAGACGAGAATATCGGGCCCGGCGGCCAGGTGTTCCGCGCCATCGCCTCGACACCGGTGACCGAGCGCGATCAGCTCGGCGCTGACTATTGGGTGGGCGCCGATCTCGTGCGGGCGCTACGCGCAGGCAACGCCGAGGTCATCCACCGCGCCACCGTCTGGAGCCTCGACCGCAACCTCGACATCGCCGTCTCGGTCGGCGGCGCGTCCGCGTTCGTCAAGGCCAGGCGCGTGATCCTCGCGACCGGCGCACTGGAGCGGCCTTTCCCGATTTCGGGCTGGACGCTGCCGGGCGTGATGACCGCGGGCGCCGCGCAGACGATGTTGAAATCATCGGCCCTGGTGCCGGATGGCCGTACAGTCATCGCGGGGCAGGGGCCGTTGCTCTGGCTGCTCGCCGCGCAGATTTTGCGGCTCGGCGGCCGCATCGATCGTATTCTCGACACCACCGCGCGCGGAAACTATTTCGCGGCTCTCCCCCACGCCTTTGCCTTCCTGACCTCGCCTTATTTCGCCAAGGGCCTCTCGATGATGCGCGAGGTGAAGGCGAAGGTGCAGGTCGTCTCAGGAGTCAGCGAGCTTGCGGCCTCTGGTGACGGCCAGCTCGCGAACGTGAGCTATGTCGCCGGCGGCAAGCGCGAAACCGTCCTTGCGGATCTCTTGTTGCTGCACCAGGGCGTCGTGCCCAACGTCAATCTGGCGATGGCGGCCGGAATCGAGCATCGCTGGGATGATCTGCAATTGTGCTGGTCTCCGGTGCTCGATGCCAGCGGCAATTCGTCGGTCGCCGGCATTGCGATTGCCGGCGACGGCGCCGGCATCGGCGGTGCGAGTGCAGCCGTGGTGCGCGGCCGCATCGCGGCCTGCGCGGCGGTGGAGGCGTTGGCGCCTGCGGCTGCCACAAAACTTGCGCCGATGGCGAGCCTCCGCGCCGATCTCGCCAAGGCCGAACGTGGTCGCGTTTTCCTCGACACGCTGTTCCGTCCGGCGCCGCAGTTTCGCATTCCCGCAGGCGACACCATCGTCTGTCGCTGCGAGGAGGTCACGGCAAAGGATATTCTCGACGTCGTCGCGATCGGCGCGACCGGGCCGAACCAGCTCAAGGCCTATCGCCGCACCGGCATGGGTCCGTGCCAGGGCCGGCTCTGTGGCCTCACCGTCACCGAGCTGATGGCGCAGGCGCGGGGCAAGAGCCCGCAGGAGATTGGCTATTACCGGCTGCGCGCGCCGGTCAAGCCGATCACGCTCGCCGAGCTTGCCGCGGTTCCGAAGAGCGAAGACGACATCAAGGCGGTGGTACGCGGATGACGAAAAACGTGGATGCGATCGTCGTGGGCGGCGGCATCCACGGGTGCTCGACTGCGCTGCATCTGTGTCTCGCCGGCCTGAAACCGGTGCTGATCGAGAAGGACTATGCTGGCCGCCACGCCTCCGGCGTCAACGCCGGTGGCGTGCGCCAGCTGGCGCGGCACATCCCCGAAATCCCGCTTTCGATCCGCTCGATGGGAATCTGGGAGAAGATCACCGATCTCCTCGACGACGATTGCAGCTTTGAGAGCTATGGCCAGGTCCTCGTCGCCGAGAACGAGGAGGAACTCGCGGTCTGCCGTGCACGTGTGGCCGAGCTCAACGTGCTCGGCTTCACCCACGAGGAGCTGATCGATGCGGCCGAGTTGCGGCGCCTCGTGCCTGCAGTCGCCGAGAGCTGTCCCGGCGGCGTGGTCTCGCGCCGCGACGGTGCGGCCAATCCTGCGCAGGCGACGACGGCGTTCCGGCGCAAGGCCGGGCAGCTCGGTGCGACCGTTCGCGAGGGCATTGCCGCCACGAACATCCGGCACACCGATGGTCTCTGGCATGTCGATGTCGGCGCCGAGAGCTTTGCCGCGCCGGTGCTCGTCAATGCCGCCGGCGCCTGGGCCGGGACCATTGCAGCCGCGCTCGGTGAGCCCGTTCCGGTCGAGACCGTGGCGCCGATGCTGATGATCACCTCGCGCGTGCCGCATTTCATCGATCCAGTCGTGATCCTGCGCGGCCGCAAGCTCTCCTTCAAGCAATTCAAGAACGGCACGGTGCTGATCGGCGGTGGCCATCTGGCAACGCCCTATCAGGATCGAAACGAGACGGTGCTGGACTGGAAGAGCCTCGCGACCAGCGCCCGCACCGTGTTCGAGCTGTTCCCGGTCATGCGCAGCGCGACGATCGTCCGCGCCTGGGCCGGCATCGAGGCCAAGACCAAGGACGATCTGCCCGTGTTTGGACCGAGCAGCCGGCACAAGGGCCTCTATCACCAGTTCGGTTTCTCGCTGCACGGTTTCCAGCTCGGCCCCGGCGCGGGCGCCGTCATGGCGGAGCTGATCGTCAACGGCGGCACCCAGACCCGCATCGGCGAACTCGGCATCGACCGTTTCTATTCCCCCACGCTCTAGCAAAAGAGGACATCATGAGCATTACCCGCAGCATCCGCACGCCCATCATGCACCGCGCCGTCGAAGCCAACGGCTTCGTCTTCATTGGCGGCACCATCGCCGACGACACCTCGGTGTCGATGGGCGAGCAGACCCGCAACATCCTCGGCAAGATCGCCGGCTATCTGAAGGAAGCGGGTACCGACAAGTCGCGCGTCGTGAGCACCTCGATCTTCGTCACGGACCTTTCCAAGAAGAAGGAGATGGACGCGGTCTGGACTGAGTTCTTCGGCGACAATCTGCCGACCCGCGCCACCGTCGGTGTCGCCGATCTCGGCGGCAGCGCGCTGATCGAGGTCGTGGTCACCGCGCTCAAGGGCTGATCGCGCAGGCCAGCGGGGCACGTCAGCGCTCCGCGCGCCGCCCTCCCTGCGAGCCTCGCCTTGATCTCGCCCTTCGATGAGATTAGTTAGAGAGCTCCTCAAACAGGATATTCGAGAGCCATGGATTTTACCCCGACCGCAAAGCCGACCTGCCTTGCTCACGGGGAATTCCATGCCTGCTTCCATCATCCTGTCCAACCTGTCGCTGTCCACACCTGACGGCCGCTGTCTTTTCTCCAATATCGATCTGACGTTCCGAGCCGAGCGGACCGGCCTCGTCGGTCGCAACGGCGTCGGGAAGACGACGCTGCTTGCGTCGATTTCGCGAGAGCACATTCCTCCGTCGGGGCGCGTTGCCATCAACGGAACAGTTGGTCTGCTACGCCAGAACGTCCAGCCGCTTGCGGGCGCGAAGGTGATCGACCTGTTCGGTGCGCGAGCCGCGCTCGATCTTCTTCGCCGTGCCGAGCGCGGAGACGCCTCGGCCGAGGAGGTTTCCGAGGTCGATTGGACCCTCGAAACACGGCTTACGTCCGCCCTTGCGCGTGTCGGGTTCGACGTCGCTCCGGAGATCGAGCTCGACCGCCTGTCGGGCGGGCAGGTCACGCGGGTTCGTCTCGCCGCGCTGATCTTTGCGGAGCCGGACTTCCTGCTGCTCGACGAGCCCACCAACAATCTCGATCGGGAGGGACGCAAGGCGGTGATCGATTTCCTTGCCTCCTGGCGCGGTGGGGCGATTGTCGTCAGCCACGATCGGAGCCTGCTCGAAACCATGGATGCGATCGTCGAGCTGACGTCGCTCGGAGCCGCGCGATACGGCGGCAATTGGAGCAGTTATTGCGAGCAGAAAGCCCTTGCGCTTGCGGCTGTCAGGCACGACCTCGCGCATGCCCAGAGGCGCCTGTCCGAGATCGACGGGAAAGCGCAGGAGGCCGCGGAGAGGAAAGCGCGCAAAGACAGCGGGGGCAAGAAGAAGCGCGCCAAGGGCGACATGCCGCGCATCCTGGCCGGCGCGCGCAAGGACCGTAGTGAAGACACCGGCGGCAAGAACGCGCAGATCGCCGAGCGGCGGCGCGCGGATGCGCTCGAGGCCGTCGATACGGCGCGCCGACGCATCGAGATTCTTCAGCCGCTGTCGGTGAAATTGCCCTCGACCCGGCTGCCGACGGGCAGGGAGGTGGTTTGGCTCGATCGCGTCAGCGCCGGCTATGGGCCGGATAGGGAAGTCTTGCGCGATCTATCGCTCGCGATCGTCGGTCCGGAGCGCGTGGCAATCGTCGGGCCCAACGGCTCAGGCAAGACGACGCTGCTGAAACTCGTCGCCGGCGAGTTGCATCAGCTCTCCGGCACCGTGCGGGTCAAGCCGGATCTTGCGCTGTTCGATCAGAAGGTCAGTCTGCTCGATCCCGCGATCTCCATCCTGGACAATTTTGGGCGCTTCCATCCGAAGGCGGGTGCAAATGAATGCCATGCCGCGCTGGCCCGGTTCATGTTCCGTGCCGATGCGGCCTTGCAGATAGTCGGACGCCTGAGCGGCGGGCAGATGTTTCGCGCCGGCCTTGCCTGCGTGCTGGGCGGTGCGACGCCGCCGTCCCTGCTGATCCTCGACGAGCCGACCAATCATCTCGACATTGAATCCATCGAAGCCGTGGAAGCAGGTCTGAGGGCCTATGACGGCGCGCTGCTCGTCGTAAGTCATCACGAGGCGTTCTTGCAGGCGATCGGGATCACGCGCAGGGTCGAACTGGCCGGCTAAATCGGCTGCCCATCGTTGATTAACAAAAACCCGACGCCCTGCCCCCAGCGCGTCGGGTGGAAAAATATGAGTATCAATCCGTGATCCCAACGCAGCAGTTGTGACTCGCGTTGCGCCAATTTACCACTCCGGGAAACTACCGCGTTGGAACCGGACGCCGCCAAACCTGCGTCCGGCCTAGGAGGCGGCGCTGCCGCCGGGTTCAAGCGCCTCACCCATCTCCAGCGGATGGGCCATGGCCTCGTGCAGCGCGTCGCGGTCGAGCTCGCCTTCGGAGATGCTGATGACGACGCAGGCGACGCCGTTACCGATCAGATTGGTCAGCGCGCGGCACTCGCTCATGAACTTGTCGATGCCGACCAGGATCGCGATCGACTGGATCGGGATGTCGGGCACGATCGAGAGTGTTGCCGCGAGCGTGATGAAGCCCGCCCCGGTCACGCCCGAGGCGCCCTTCGAGGTGATCATGGCGATGCCGAGAATGCCGAGCTCCTGCCAGATGGTCAGATGGGTATTGGTCGCCTGCGCCAGGAACAGCGTCGCCAGCGTCATGTAGATGTTGGTGCCGTCGAGGTTGAAGCTGTAACCGGTCGGAATGACGAGGCCGACCACCGAGCGCGAGGCGCCGAGATGCTCCATCTTCTGGATCATCTGCGGCAGCACAGTCTCCGACGACGAGGTGCCGAGCACGATCAGGAGCTCGTCCTTGATGTAGGCGATGAAGCGCAGGATCGAGAAGCCGGCGAGCCTTGCGATCGCCCCCAGCACGACCAGCACGAACAGCATGCTGGTGAGATAGAACGTGCCGATCAGGGCGGCGAGGTTGAGCAGCGAACCAAGGCCGTAGGCGCCGACGGTGAACGCCATCGCGCCGAACGCCCCGATCGGAGCGACGCGCACGATGATGCGGATGATGCCGAAGAACATCTTTGCGGCCTTGTCGATCGCCTCGGCAATGGGCTCGCCGGCCTTGCCGAGAAAGGCGATGGCGAAGCCCGACAGGATCGAGATCAGCAGCACCTGCAACAGATCGCCACGTGCGATGGCGCCCAGATAGCTGTCGGGGATGATCGCCAGCAGATGGGCGACGATGCCTTCTTCCTTGGCCTTGGTGACGTAGGTCGCCACCGATTTCGGGTCGATCGTGGCGGGATCGATGTTGAAGCCGTGTCCGGGCTGGAGCACCTCGCCGACCAGAAGGCCGATCGCGAGCGCGACGGTCGAGACCGTCTCGAAATAGATCAGCGACTTCAGCCCAACCCGGCCAACGCGCTTGAGGTCGCCCATCGAGGAGATGCCGTGCACCACCGTGCAGAAGATCACCGGCGCGATCATCATCTTGATCAGCGCGATGAAGCCGTCGCCGAGCGGCTTCAGGGCCTTGCCGAGATCGGGATAGAAATAGCCGATGAGCACCCCGAGCGCGATCGCGATCAGCACCTGGATGTAGAGGATCTTGTACCAGGGCTGGCGCCGGCGGTGGATGGCTGGCTGGATCGCAATCTGTGTCATAGAATAGGCCCCGGAACGTATTGATCTTGTTTGATTTGCATCATGTGATGGCCGCCGCAGAAGCGACAATCACATTTTTGTCTGTTCGCACGAAGATCGGTCGCTGCACCGCAACTGGGGGGAACATGCCGATTGCAACGGGCTCCGAACAGCGAGCGCAAGGCTATTTTCCGCATTGGACTCTGAAGTCCTCCGGCGTGATCATGCCCGAGCAGCGGCTGCCGCTTGGCCAGACCGTCGTCTCCGGTCTCCAGCATTGCGTCGCAATGTCGGGCTCGACGATCATCGCGCCGTTGCTGATGGGGTTCGATCCCAATGTTGCGGTGCTGTTTTCCGGCATCGGCACGCTGATCTTCTTTGTCATCGTCGCGGGACGCGTGCCGAGCTATCTCGGCTCGAGCTTCGCGTTCATCGCGGTCGTGATCGCCGCCACCGGTTACGCCGGGCACGGGCCGAACCCGAACCTGTCGGTTGCGCTTGGCGGCATCGTCGGGGCCGGCGTCCTCTACGGCGTGATCGCGCTGATCGTGATGTGGTCGGGGGTTGGCTGGGTCGAGAGGCTGTTGCCGCCGGCCGTCACCGGCGCTGTGGTCGCCGCGATCGGCCTCAACCTCGCGCCCGTGGCGGTCAAGGCGGTGAGCGCCAATGCGTTCGACACAGGAATCGGGCTCGCGACAGTTCTGATCGTCGGCGTGGTTGCCGTGGGCGCACCGGGCCTGTGGCGCCGCCTGCCGATCATCCTCGGCGCGATTGGCGGATATCTCTTGTACCTGCTGTTCGCGAACGGCCTCGGCTTCAGCAAGCCGATTAACTTCACCCCGCTTGCGGCTGCGCCGTGGATCGGCCTGCCGAGTTTTACCACGCCGACCTTCCAGACCGATGCGATCGTCCTGATCGCGCCGGTTGCGATCATTCTCGTCGCCGAGAACCTCGGTCACATCAAGGCCGTCGGCGCCATGACGGGCCGGAGCCTCGATGACTATCTCGGCCGCGCCTTGCTCGCCGACAGCCTCGCGACCATCGTGGCGGCCTGCGGCGGCGGCACCGGCGTTACCACCTATGCCGAAAACATCGGCGTCATGGCGGCCACGAAGGTCTATTCGACCTTGCTGTTCGCCTTCGCGGCGGTGGTGTCGATCGTGCTCGGCTTCTCGCCGAAATTCGGCGCGCTGATCTTGTCGATCCCGGGTCCTGTCATCGGTGGGCTCTCGATCGTGCTGTTCGGATTGATCGCTGCGATGGCCGGCCGGATCTGGGTCGAGAGCAAGGTCGACTTCTCAAGTCCGGCAAACCTGATCACCGTGGCGGTCGCGCTCACCGCAGGCGCCGGCGACCTCACGCTCAAATTCGGCGCCTTCACGATCGGCGGGATCGGCACCGCAACCTTTGGCGCCATCATCCTGTACCAGATCCTGACTTCGCCATTCACGCGCCGCGTCGAATGAATCGCAGCGATGCGCTGAGGGATGGAACAAAAAGCCGGTTCCGTCGCTGATCAGGGCATCCCGGAGAGAACCCATGCCACAAACCGATCGCTCGACCTCGTTTCACTCGCGTCTTGTCGGCCAGTACGCGCTGGTGACCGGCGCCTCCCAAGGCATCGGCCGCGCCGTCGCCATCCGGCTTGCCCAGGAAGGCGCGACCGTCGCCATCAACTATTTCGGTCACCCTGAAGGGGCAGAGGAGACACTCGCGCTCGCGCGGACGGCATCGGGTGATCGCGGCCACGGCAGGCTCGATCACATCATCGTCAAGGCCGATGTCGGTAATGAGCAAGAGGTCGCCGCGATGTTCGAGACGATTCTGGCACGTTGGAAGCGCCTCGACTGCCTTGTCAACAATGCCGGCTTCCAGCGGGAATCGCCGAGCGAAGCGCTCGACATCGAGACCTACCGCCGCATCATCGACGTCAATCTCAACGGCGCCGTGTTCTGCGCCCAGAAGGCGCTCGCGCATTTCGTCGCGCGCGGCGCAGGCGGCAGCATCATCAACTGCTCGAGTGTGCACCAGATCATCCCAAAACCCGGCTATCTGGCTTATTCAATCAGCAAGGGCGGCATGGCCAATCTGACGCGCACGCTGGCGCTGGAATTCGCCGGCCGCGGCATTCGCGTCAATGCGGTCGGCCCCGGTGCGATCGACACCCCGATCAACGCGGCCTGGACCGGCGATCCGGAAAAGCGAGGCGTGGTCAGCAGCCACATTCCGCTGGGCCGCGTCGGCACTCCGGAAGAGATCGCCGCCGTGTTCGCCTTCCTCGCGTCGGACGATGCCAGTTACATCACCGGGCAGACCATCTATGCCTGCGGAGGCCTGACGCTGTTTCCTGAGTTCCGGGACAACTGGGCGAGCTAGCAAAGATCACGAGCGTCCTTGCAGTTCTCGCGGTCTGCCTGCGGCGTCGACGCTCATCGTCGAGACTTTTCGCGATGCAATCCAGCAACAGTCGGAAAAAAGCGGGATGTCGGCGCCGCACGCGCAGACGAACTCAACCGAACGGTTGATGTCCTGTCCGTGGCCCTGTCCCACGATTGTGGCAGCTTGGACCAGTAGAGAGCGACAAGATGCCGATCAGTTGTCCGCAACCGGAAGCGACCGATGGGGGCAGCTTGCACCGCTCTTCGCCCCGCATTCACCGCGACGCTTCCGGCGTAATCGCTGCGCTGGTCAACCTGGCGGCTCTCACGGCCATGGCTCTGCTCCTCGGAATGTCTCCGGCCGCCGCCCAGTGCTATTCCAGTGGAAACTCTTTCCAGGGCACCTGCTCGGCCCAAGGGACTCCCGGCTCCAACGGGATCGCGGTCGGCGATAATACCCGGGCCGACCAGCTATCCACCGCCTTTGGCGACCACGCAATTGCGCTTGACGACAGCGCGACCGCGGTGGGCCATGACGCGGTGGCCAACTCCTTCGGCGTGTCGATGGGCACAAATGCCGGTCTATCGACGATTAACCAGGGCATCACCAGCATCGGTACCAACTCTAATAGCACGGCGGCCGGTGCCGGCAGGTGGAGTACGGCAATTGGCTCGGGTGGCACCGGCAACGGTCCCAGTTCGCTCGGAAACTACAGCGTCGCGATCGGGGGCGGCGACGGCAGTTTTTTCGGAACGGGCGCAACGTCGGGTGGATTTGGGTCGGTTGCGATCGGCCTCAGCAGTTCCTCGGGTGGCGCTTCATCAACAGCCATCGGGAACGCCGCTAACGCCAGCAACACCAACTCGACTGCGGTGGGCAACGCGGTGACCGCAAGCGGCGGCAATTCCTTCGCGGCCGGCAACAACTCCCACGCCACCGGGACGAGCGCTGTCGCGATCGGCGACGGCGCAACCGCCGGCACGGGCGCAAATGCGATTGCCATCGGCACCGGTGCAGTTTCGACCGGATCGATTGCCGTCGGCGCTGATTCGGCGGCGGCGCTCGGCAACACCGCCGTTGGCGATGGGGCAAAGGCAAGTGCCGCCGCCGGCAGTTCCGCATTCGGCAACGGTGCTGTTGCGTCGGCGTCCAATGCCACCGCAATCGGCGCTGGCAGCAACGCTACCGCTGCCGGCGCGGCGGCCTATGGACAGGGCAGCACTGCGTCTGCCGCGAGCGCAACGGCAATCGGTTCTGGCGCTACCGCGGGATTCTCGAACTCCACCGCCATCGGCTCCGGTGCGACAGTAACCGCTGCCAACCAGGTCGCGATCGGGACCGCCAGCAACACCTATCGCATGGCCGGCGTCGCCTCGGCGGCGAGCCTGGCGGCACAGAGTGGACCGGTGTCCTTCGTGACGACCGACGCGGCCGGCAATCTGGCAACGTCGAGCTTCAATCCGGCGAACATCGCCTCACTGCAGTCGCAGGTGACCTCCTTGCAGTCGCAAGTGATGGACAACCGGCTCGAAGCCCGCAGCGGGACCGCGGTCGCGCTCGCGGCCGGCTCGATGCCGGCGCTGCAACAGGGGCGCAAGTTCGCGCTCTCGGCCGGCTACGGCAATTTCGAGGGCGCCAACGCGTTTGCGGTCGGTGCAACGGCACTGCTCTATGACGGCAAGAGCTATGCTATTATCGCCAATGCCGGCGGCGGCATCGGACTCGAGCGCAGCGTTGCAGGTGGACGTGGTGCTGTCTCGATCCAGTGGTAGGAAGAACCCGTTCGTCATGACGCTGCGTTGGTTGAGCGCGGGCCTTGGTCTTCCGATTGCCGGTCTTTTGATCCTGGGGGCGGTGACGACCTCTGCGCAGCAGACGCCGCCGCAGCCCCACCAGACGCCGCCGTCGCAGCAGCAGGCGGCCAAACCCGCCAATATCGACCGCAACGGCGTGCTGATGCTGATCCGCTCGACGCTGCTTGCGCTCGACCATGCCAACAAGACCGGGAACTACACCGTGCTGCGCGATCTCGGTGCGCCCGGCTTCCAGATCAACACCGCCGCAAAGCTTGCGGAGATCTTTGCCAAGCAGCGTGGCGACAAGCTCGATCTCTCCGGCCTTGCCGTGATCGATCCGCAATTGTCGCTGCTGCCGCAGATCGAGCCGAACGGGCTCCTGCACATGGCAGGATTTTTTCCGTCGGTGCCATCCCAGGTGAATTTCGAACTGATGTTCGCGCCGGTCGAAGGACAATGGCGTGTGTTCGGCGTGTCATTGTCGGTGGGGCAGTCCGCACCGGTGGCGCCCGCCGCTCCTGAAGCTGGGCCTGGCAAGGCGGTCGTCTCACAGAAGCAATCCGCCCCGCCTAAGCCGGGTGCGCCTGCGAAACAGCCCCTGGTCCCGACTCAATGAGGGACGAGGTGCGGATGCCGAATCTGTTGTTCGACATGTCGGAGAGCCGGCCGTGATATCCGAAGCCGCTCTGCTTTCAGAGCTGATCGGCCTGATTTACGACGCCGCGCTCGATCCCGCCTTGTGGCCGCGCGCCCTCGAACAGGCCTGCCTGTTTGTCGGCGGGTCCTCCGGCGCCCTGTTCTGGCATGACGCGGCCACCGAACAAACCGCAGTGCTGCACCTCTTCAATGAGGAGCCGGACTACACAAAGCTCTATCTCGAGAAATATCTCGCCTTGAACCCGTGCTTTCCAGCGGCCACTTTCTGCGAGGCTGGTCTCGTCTATGCATCAACCGACTTCGTCCCCTTCGAGGAGATGGTGGCGACGCGCTTCTACGAAGAGTGGATGAAGCCGCAGGGCATGATCGATGCGCTCGGGTCGAATCTGGAGAAGGGCGCAACCTATTCATCGATCGTCAGTGTCCGGATGCATGAGAAAGACGGTCTCGCCGACGCTGACGCCCGCAGCCGGTTTGCGCTGATCGTGCCGCACTTCCAGCGCGCGGTCTCGATTGGCCGGCTGTTCGATCAGAACAGGGCGACACAGGCGGTGTTGACCCAGACGCTTGACAGCGTCACGGCCGCCGTCTTTCTGGTTGGTCCCAACGGACGTCTCGCCTTCACCAACGCGCCCGGACGCGCGATGCTGGACGAGGCTGCGCTGCTCACGGAAAGAAACGGAACGTTGTTCGCTGTTGCCCTCGACGCTCAGCGCGCGTTGCGCGAAGCGCTTGTCGCCGCGGAGAACGGCAACATGCCGACAGACAGCGGCGGCTCGATTCCGCTCGGGACCTCGCAAGGCCGCTGGTTTGCCAACGTGCTGCCGTTGACCTCGGGGGACCGGCGGCGTACCGGCGCGCTGTATTCCGCGGTTGCCGCGGTGTTCGTGCGCAAGGCCTCGCCGGCAAGCCCGCCGCCGCTGGAGGCGCTTGCAAAACTCTACAGGCTCACCGCAAGCGAGGTCCGCCTGATCGACGCCGTCATGAGGGTGAGCGGGATCAAGGCGCTGGCCGAGTTGCTCGGGCTGACGCAGGCGACCGTCAAGACACACCTCCACAACGTCTTCCGCAAGACCGGTACGGCGCGGCAGAGCGAGCTCGTGAAGCTGATTGCGGGATTCGACCGGTCCGAACAGCGGTGATCTGGCAAAACCCGCCTGCGCGGACTACATCTGCGTCATGGCAAATGATCCGCTGGCAAATCATCCGCTCCAGGATTTCGTCGGCCGGCACGAACGTCTGTTCGTGCTGACCGGTGCTGGCTGCAGCACCAATTCTGGCATTCCCGATTATCGCGACAGTCACGGCAACTGGAAGCGGACCCAGCCGGTGAACTTCCAGGCTTTCATGTCGGAAGAGCATACGCGTCGGCGCTATTGGGCGCGCAGCCTGATCGGCTGGCGGCGGTTCGGCCAGGCGAGGCCGAACGATGCGCATCACGCGCTCGCCCGGCTCGAGGCGAGCGGGCGTTGCGGAATGCTGCTGACCCAGAACGTCGACCGGCTGCATCAGTCCGCCGGCCACCGCCAGGTAATCGACCTGCACGGCCGGCTCGATCTGGTCCGCTGCATGGGTTGCGGCCAAAAGACGCCGCGGAGCGAATTCCAGGAGATGCTCGGCCGCGCCAACGCGGAATGGTTGACGCTTGATGCCGCCGATGCACCGGACGGTGATGCGGACCTGGAGCATGCGGATTTTTCGTCGTTCAAGGTGCCTCCTTGCGAAGCTTGCGGCGGCATCCTCAAGCCCGATGTCGTGTTCTTCGGCGAGAACGTCCCGCGCGACGTGGTCGCTACCGCGCAGAATCATCTGGCGCAGGCCGACGCCATGCTCATCGTCGGCTCGTCATTGATGGTGTATTCCGGTTTCCGCTTCGTGCAGGCTGCCGCGCAACGGCAAATCCCGATCGCTGCGGTCAATCTCGGACGCACCCGCGCCGATGATCTCCTTACGCTGAAGGTCGAGGAGCGCTGCGAAGTCGCGCTTGCATTCCTGCTCTGATCGCGCGGGCTGCGAACACGCCTTGCCTATTGCATGGGTGCCAAGCAGAATAGCTGGACGCAGTATGTTCCTGTCATCCATGGCATGGAAATTGCTGCGCTTTTGTCCTCAGTCTTGACGATCAGCACGGAGAATTTGGAATGCTTGAGGGAGCCGAGGTGCGGCTTGCCGTTGATATCGGTGGCACGTTCACCGACATCGTGCTGGACGTGGGGCAGGATCGCAAGACGCGCAAATTGCTGACGACGCCGCAGCGGCCCGAACAGGCGGTGCTCGATGGCATGCGGCTCATTCTTGCTGATGCGCGTGCCCATATCAGCGACATCGACGTCTTCATTCACGGCACAACGCTCGCGACCAACGCCATCATCGAGCGTCGCGGCGCGAAGACGGCGCTGATCGCGACCGAGGGCTTTCGCGACGTGCTCGATATCGGCACCGAGAGCCGCTACGACCAGTATGACCTCTCCATCGACAAGCCGAAGCCGTTGGCGCCGCGGTCCCTGCGCTTCACGGTGCCGGAGCGTATCGACGCCCACGGTGCCGTCCGCCTCCCGCTGGACGAAGCGGCGGTGCGTGCGCTCGCGCCAAGATTGCGCGCGCTGAACGTCGAGAGCGTCGCGGTCGCCTTCCTACACTCCTACGCCAATCCCGAGCATGAGCGCCGCACGGCCGCGATCATCAGTGAGGAGATGCCCGGCATTTCCGTGACCGTATCGTCCGCGGTGTGCCCGGAGATCCGCGAATATGAGCGGACATCGACGGCGGTAGCCAACGCCTATGTGCAGCCGCTGATCGATGGTTATCTCGCCCGCATGTCCGACGCCTTGCAGGTCGAGCAGTACCGCGGCGCGATCTATCTCGTCACCTCCGGCGGCGGTGTCACCTCGATCGAGACAGCGCGGCGCTTTCCGGTGCGTCTCGTCGAATCCGGTCCTGCCGGCGGCGCCATTTTCGCGGCGCAGATCGCGGCGCGTCTCGGCGAAAGCAAGGTGCTGTCCTTCGACATGGGCGGCACCACGGCAAAGATCTGCCTGATCGAGAAATACCAGCCCGAGACCTCGCGCGTGTTCGAGGTCGATCGCGCAGCGCGCTTCCTGAAGGGCTCGGGTCTGCCGGTGCGGATTCCCGTGATCGAGATGGTCGAGATCGGCGCCGGCGGCGGCTCGATTGCCCATGTCGACGCGATGAAGCGCGTCACGGTCGGCCCCGAGAGTGCCTCCTCGGAGCCCGGGCCCGCCTGCTACGGCCGCGGCGGCCTGCGCCCGGCCGTGACGGATGCCGACGTTGCGCTCGGCATGATCGATCCCGACGATTTCGCGGGTGGAACGATCAAGCTCGACCCTGAACTCTCGAAGCAGGCGCTGCTGCGCGCCGTGGGCGAGCCGCTCGGCCTGTCGGCGGAAACCGCGGCCTATGCCGTGCACGAGGTCGTCTGCGAGAATATGGCGAGCGCGGCGCGCGTGCATGCGGTGGAGCGCGGTGAGATTGTCGGGCAGCACACGCTGATCGCCTTTGGCGGCGCGGCGCCACTGCATGCGGCGCGGGTCGCCGAGAAGATCGGTGTCTCCCGCGTGATCGTCCCTTCCAATGCCGGCGTCGGTTCGGCCGTCGGCTTCCTTGCGGCTCCGATCGCCTACGAGCTGGTGCGCAGCCGTCATGTGCGGCTCGACGATTTCGACACCGAGGGGGTCTCCGACCTGCTCCAGGAGATGGTGACCGAAGCGCGTGCGCTGGTCGAGTCGGGCGCGGCCGGTGCGCCAGTGCGCGAGCGCCGCGCGGCCTTCATGCGCTATGTCGGCCAGGGCCATGAGATCACGGTCGAGCTGCCGAACCGGCGGCTGACGACGGCCGATCTGGCCGGCCTGCGCCAGAAGTTCGAAGCGGATTATGCGGCGATGTTCGAGCGGTCCATCCCGGGTGCGGCGATCGAGGTGTTGAGCTGGTCGGTGCTCGCGACGACCGAGGCGCGCAATCCGGCCACGGTCGCGGCCGTTACGCGCAAGCCCGCGGGCAAGGCGTCGGGCAGCCGCAAGTTCTTCGACGGTCGGGCAGGGGAGGTGATCGAGATCCCGCTCTACCGCCGCGAGGACATGGCGCCGGGCGCGACGATTGCGGGTCCCGCGGTGATCGCGGAGGACGAGACCTCGACGTTCGTCTCCAACAGTTTTGATGCCCATATCGACGGTGCCGGCAGCATCGTCATGGAACGGAAGGCGGCCTGATCATGAGCAAGGCAAGCGGCGCGAGCCTGATCGACCTCCAGATCATGTGGCACCGGCTGATCGCCGTGGTCGAGGAGCAGGCGCAGGTGCTGCTCCGCACCGCCTTCAGCCCGATCGTGCGCGAATGCGGCGACCTCTCGGCCGGCGTGTTCGACCTCAAGGGACGGATGCTGGCGCAGGCGGTGACGGGCACCCCCGGCCACGTCAATTCGATGGCTGAATCGGTCAAGCACTTCATCGCCCACTTTCCGATCGAGACGATGAAGGAGGGCGACGCCTACATCACCAACGATCCCTGGATGGGCACCGGGCATCTCAACGATTTCGTCGTCACCACACCCTGCTTCAAGGACGGCAAGCCGGTCGCGCTGTTTTCCTGCACCAGCCATCTCATGGACATCGGCGGCATCGGCTTCGGGCCCGACGCCACCGACGTGTTCATGGAGGGGCTCTACATCCCCATGCTGAAGCTGATCGACCAGGGCGTCGTCAACGAGACGCTGATGGCGATGATCCGCACCAACACGCGGCTGCCGATCGACACCGAGGGCGACACCTACTCGCTCGCCGGCTGCAACGACGTCGGCTGCGAGCGCCTGGTCGAGATGATGACCGAGTTCGGCATCGACACCTTCGATACGCTCGGCGACTATATCTGCGACCGCTCGCGCGAGGCCGTGCTTGCCGAGATCGCCAAGCTGCCGAAGGGCACCTGGCGCAACACCATGGTGGTCGACGGCTATGACGCGCCGGTCTCGCTCGAGGCTACGCTGACGATCTCGGACGAAGGCATCCACGTCGATTTCGACGGCACCTCGGCCGCGTCCCGATTCGGCATCAACGTGCCTCTGTCCTACACCATCGCCTACACGGTGTTCGGTCTCGGCTGCGTCGTCGCCTCGCAGATCCCGAACAATGCCGGCTCGCTCTCGCCGCTGACGGTGTCGGCTCCCCCGGGCGCGATCCTCAATGCGCCGAAGCCGGCGCCGGTCGCCTCGCGTCACATCATCGGCCAGATGCTGCCCGACGTCGTGTTCGGCTGCCTGCGCCAGATCATTCCCGAGCGCGTGCCCGCGGAAGGCACCTCGTGCCTGTGGAATCTCAATGTGCGCGGACAGACTCGCTCGGGCGCCGGCGGCAATTACGGATTCTCGATGGCGGTGACCTCCAATGGCGGCACCGGCGCGCGCTTCGCGAAGGACGGGCTGTCGGCGACCGCCTATCCCAGCGGCGTGCGCGGCACGCCGGTCGAAATCGCCGAGACGCAGACGCCGCTAATCTTCTGGCGCAAGGAATTGCGTGCGGATTCCGGCGGGGCAGGGCGCACCCGCGGTGGCCTCGGCCAGATCATCGAGGTCGGCAGCGGCGTCGATGCGCCGTTCGACATCCTGGCGGCATTCGACCGCATCGATCATCCGCCACGTGGTCGCGATGGCGGCAAGAACGGCGAGGCCGGCTATGTCGGCCTGAAGTCCGGCAAGAAGCTGCGTGGAAAAGGCTTTCAGCAGGTGCCGCCGGACGACCGGCTGGTGGTGCTGACGCCAGGCGGCGCCGGCATCGGCGATCCCCGGGAGCGCGCGCCGACAGCCGTCAACGACGACATCGAAAGCGGCCTCGTGTCTGCCGACAACGCGGTTACAGTTTATGGGCATGCGCGATGACGCTTCAGGCGTCGTGCGCGTAGCAAACGGAGGGGCTCAATGATCACGCGACGGAATTTTACCGCGGGCGCAGCGACGCTGCTCGCCGCCGGCCACATCTCGACCCGCGCGCGAGCTGCGACGGTGAGCTGGGACATGTCGACGGTATGGCCCGACGGCAATTTCCACACCCAGAACGCGTTTGCCTTCGCGGAAGAGGTGAAGAAGCAGAGCAGCGGCTCGGTCGCAATCACCGTGAAGGCCGGTGGACAGCTCGGCTTCAAGGGCCCCGAGCATCTGCGCGCCGTGCGCGACGGCCTGGTGCCGCTCGCCGACGTCCTCAACATCCAGCAGGTCGGCGACGAGCCCTTCATGGGCGTCGAAAGCATTCCCTTTCTCTGCGGCTCGATGGACGAATTGAAGGTGCTGCACAAATATGTGCGGCCCGAATACGAGAAGGTCGCCGCGCGCAACAACCAGAAAATCCTCTACATCGTGCCCTGGCCGACGCAATATCTGCATCTCAAGGTCAAGGTCGCCGATGTCGACGGCTTGAAGAACATCAAGATCCGCGTGCCCGACAAGAACGCCGTCGACATGCTGGCCGTGGTCGGCATGGCGCCGGTGATGATTCCCTGGGGCGAGACCATCCCCGCGCTGGCCTCCGGCGCGGTCTCCGGTGTCTCCACCTCGGCGGTGTCGGGCGTCGACGGCAAGTTCTGGGAATTCCTGAAATACATCTACCCGACCAACCACGTCTGGTCGTCGCAGATGCTCACCGTCAATCTCGATTCCTGGAAGGCACTGAGCGCCGATCAGCAACAGCTTGTCGCCGGCATTGCCGCCAAGATGGAGCCGGGCTTCTGGGCGAACTCGCTCAAGGCGGACGTCGACAGCCTCAACCGGCTCAAGGAAGGCGGCATGGAGGTGGTGCCGGTCTCGGAGGCCATGATCACGGACATTCGCGCCAAGACCGCGCCGCAGCTCGACGCTTTCGTCAAGCGCGTACCGGCGGCCGACAAGCCGGTGCGGGCCTATCTCGCCGAAATGAAGCGCTGAGGACTTGCAGTGGCGGATGTTTTGCCTGCGTCGTCCCAAAGTCTCAACGCGGCGGCGCCAGCGCCGCTGCGCATTCTGCTTGACGGCATCGACCGTCTCGGCCGGCTGGACGGTTGGATCGGAGGCGGTTGCCTCTTGATGCTGACGCTGCTGATGCTGTGCGAGGTAGCAACGCGCTTCCTCTCGAACTTCCTGCCGTTCTTTCCGCCCACGATCTCGATCGCGTGGGAGTATTCCTCCTATCTGATGGCGGCGTCCTTCACCTTCGGCGCCGCCATGACCCTGCGCGTCGGCGGCCATATCCGTGTCGTGCTGCTGCTGAAGAACGTCCCCGCTCCGTTTCAGCGCGCGATCGAAATCCTGTCGGCCGCCGCGGGCTTCGCCTTCATGGCCTTCCTGACATCGTCGATGGCGAAGTTCGCCTTCGGCGCCTATGTGCGCGGCCAGGTTTCGACCTCGAGCGACACCCCGCTGTGGTTTCCGCAGGCCGTCGTCACCTTTGGCATGCTGCTGCTGACGCTCCAGTTCCTGGCGCGCGCGATCCAGGCCGTGCTCGGCCTGCCGCTGGAGGATCACCGCATGAAGGCCTCGCCCGTCGAATGATCGCCCACGCGCCAGCCAGCGGACACCGGATTCCATGACCATCGAAGTCGTTGCACTCTTTGCGATCCTGTTTGCGCTTCTGGCGTGCGGCGTCTGGATCGGCCTGACGCTTGCGCTCACTGCGACGCTGCTGCTGGCGATGTTCCGCTCGATCCCGCTCGACAAGCTGCTGCCGCAATACGCCTGGAACATCCTGACCACGCAGGAGCTGCTGGCGTTGCCGCTGTTCATCCTGATGGGCGAGCTGCTGTTTCGCACCCGTCTGTCGCGTTCGCTGTTCCAGGGGCTCGCGCCCTGGGCGGGGCTTCTGCCGGGTCGTCTTCTGCATGTGAACGTGATCGGCTGCACCATCTTCGCGGCGATCTCCGGCTCGTCGGCGGCGACGACGCAGGTGATCGGCCGTATGTCGCTCAACGAACTGCTGCGCCGTGGCTATTCCCGCGACATCGCGATCGGCTCGCTCGCCGGCGCCGGCACGCTCGGCTTCCTGATCCCGCCGTCCAACATCATGATCATCTACGGCGTGCTCGGCGACGTCTCGATCCTGAAACTGTTCACCGCCGGCGTGCTGCCCGGACTGTTGCTGGCGGCCACCTTCATGGGGTGGGTGATGCTGCACACGTCCCTCAACCCCAGCATGGTGCCGGAGACGGAAGCCAAGCTCTCGCAGGTGCCATGGCGCGAACGTTTTGCGGCGCTGAAGGATCTCGCGCCTGCGCTGTTCCTGATCGCCTGCGTGCTCGGCTCGATGTATGGCGGGCTGGCGACGCCGTCGGAGGCCGCCGCGGTCGGCGTGCTCGGCGCGGCGCTGGTCGCCTGGGCGCAGGGCTCGATGTCGCAGCAGGTGATCCGCGACGTGCTGATCGGCTCGGTCGTGACCTGCTCGATGATCGCCCTGATCGTGCTCGGCGCCTCGATCCTCGGCAACGCCGCGGCCTTCCTTGGCATCCCGCAGGCCGTCGCCGCCTTCGTGAAGGGCTTGGGGTTATCGCCCTTCATGCTGATCGTGGTGCTGATTATCTTCTATCTGATCCTCGGCTGTTTCCTCGACGGCTTCTCGATGATCGTGATGACGCTGCCGATCGTGCTGCCGATCGTGAAGGGCGCGGGCTTCGACGAGATCTGGTTCGGCATCTTCCTCGTGCTGGCGGTCGAGATGGCGCAGATCACCCCGCCGGTCGGCTTCAACCTGTTCGTCATCCAGGGCCTGACCGACGATGGCCTCGGCTACATCGCGCGCGTCACGATGCCGTACCTGCTCATCATGGTGGGCTTCGTGCTGTTGCTGACGCTCTGGCCCGGCATCGTCACGATCCTTCCGCGCCTGTTGTACGGGTAAATCCTTCCTCGGGCCTTGGCGCTATCGCCGCCCGCAGCAGTCTGAGACTGCGAGGCCAAACGAACCGGTCAGCGCAACTGACGTTTGTAATCCGCGCCGCGCGTCAAATTCGCGTCGTGCGCGTGTTCCATCTTTGCGCTCCTCGTCATCCGGCGTACGCTGCTGGAGCGAGGATAAGCGCAACTGCAACCAGTCCAGAGACGTAGCACCTTTTGGCGATGTCCGCCGAGAGAGATCGAGAGCCGTCGGCGGCTCGTATGCGATGGAGAAGGCCGACAGAGAGCGGACTGCAGCATCCCTCGCGGTGGCGTCTGTGAGACGCAAGTTCAACAGCCATAAAAGCGGGAGGAACGGATGAGGAAGCGTTGGTGTAAGTCTGGTCTACCTCTTATTGCCGGCGCGACGCTGATGGTGTCGTCGGCCTTGGCCCAGTCCGTGGATACTGCGCGGATCGAGAACGGCGGTCAGAACGATTGGCTGACCTATCACGGTTCATACAAATCCTATCACTACAGCCCGCTGGCGCAGATCAACGCAAACAACGTCGGCAATCTGAACGTTGCCTGGACCCATATTCCAGGACGCTCGACCCGCGGCCTGCAATCGATGCCCCTCGCGGCGGATGGCGTGCTCTATTACTCGGGTTCTTACAGCCGGGTTTTTGCGCTCAACGGCGCGACAGGCGAGGTGATCTGGTCTCATTTTCCGGAGCTGGACGAGGCCCTGATCTCCCGTCAGACCCATTCCCCCTACAATCGCGGCGTAGCGCTCGGCGAGGGCAAGGTTTTCGTCGGCACCATGGATGGCAGGGTTCTTGGCCTGGATATGAAGTCGGGGAAGGTCCTCTGGGAAACCAGGTTGATCGACTCGCAGAAGCTCACGGTCGGTTTCACCGGTGCACCGCTTTACGCGAAGAGTACGGTGATCATCGGAGCGCAAGGCGGTGAATGGCCGGGCCGCGGCCCGATCTTCGGCCTGGATGCCACCACCGGGAAGAAGAAGTGGGAGTTCTTGACCGTCGCCGGCACCGACGAGGCCATGAAGACGTGGGGAAACGATTCCTGGCGCACCGGCGGGGGTGGCGGCTGGATGCCGGGCACTTACGATTCCGAGACCAACACAATCCTGTGGGGCACCGCAAACCCGGCGCCGCTCTACGATTGGTCGGGCGCCGATTACAAGACGCAAGGCGCGCGTCCCGGCGACAATCTCTACACGAGTTCGGTGATCGGTCTCGACGTCGATACCGGCAGGCTGAAATTCCATCATCAGGAATTGCCGCACGACGCCTGGGACTTCGACAGCGCGGTCGGCGAGTTTGTGATGCTCGAACGCGACGGTCAGAAGTTCGTGGTTCACCCGAACAAGGGCGGTTTCGTCTTCGTCTATGACCGCAATCTCGCCGTGAAGAACGTCTGGCGGCTCGTTGAGAACATCAATTTCGTCAAGGATATCGATCCCAAGACGGGTGCCTTGATCGGCCGTCGCGACTTCAGCGCCGGGAAGGTCACCGAACCGCCGCTGTGCCCATTCATTGGCGGCGGCGTCAGCTGGAACGCCGGCTCCTACAACCCGAAGACCGGCCTGTACTACAAGATCGGCCAGGAATGGTGCATGACGCTCGACGTCCAGAAGACGACGCCGGTTACAGCGCCCCAGGTCCAGCTCAACATTGGCGCCGATTTCAAGATGGTACCCCCTCCGGGCGGAGAGATTTATGGACATCTCGATGCGCGCGACCCCATCACCGGTGCTAAGAAGTGGGAGGTTCGCTATCCCGAGCCGCCGCTCGGAAGCGTGCTGTCAACTGCGGGCAATCTCGTATTCGTGCCCGACTCCCGCGGCATCCTTCATGCCTACGATGCCGAAACCGGGGCTGAGCTGTGGAGTCACAACAACGGCACCGGCCACCAGGGCGGCATCGTCAGCTATTCCGTCAATGGCAAGCAATACATTGCCGTAGTCGCTGGCTTTGGCGGCATGCTGGCGGACGAATACGCGCCAAACTTCGGCGGCGCCTACAAGAGCATGCCGCGTGATGACGGGGCGCTTGTCGTCTTCAGCTTGAAATAGATCATCGCAGATTGCCGGGGAGCAAGCGCAAGCTTGCTTCCCGTGCATTGGAATTTCCCGGTGTGCTTCAGGACTCGTGCTTCAGGACTCGTGCTTCGGGACGTGGCGCTTCAGGATATGGAGCTGGATACCTTGAACTTGCATTTCAAGAAGATCACCGCGCTGCTATCGGCGGTGCTGGGCGCCTCGTCGCTGTATGCCGCACCGGTTCAGGCGCAGTCTGCCACTCCCGTACCCGACAACGGGACGCTCGACGTCGAGCAGTTATTCGCAGGGACTTGCGGCTTTTGTCACTCTGCTGGCGGTCGGGCCGCCGGCAAGGGACCGCAACTGATGAATTCGCCGCGCGACGACGACTATCTGCACAGCCGCATCAAGAACGGCAAGTCTGGTGCGATGCCGGCATTCGGTGGGGCCTTCACCGACGCGCAGATCGACCAGATCGTCAAATATATCCGCGCCCTGAAGCCGCGCGAGGGCTGAATGACCAGCCGATGTCGATACGAGAACGCGGAATGAAGGCAGTTCTCCTGCTTGTGGTCGGCGCCGCGATCGGATTGCTGAATCCTGCGCAGGGGCGGACCCTGGACGCGATCCGCGCGTCCGGTGTGCTCGGATTATGCGCCCATCCGAACTCGCTTCCGTTCGCAAGCAAGGCGGCCGATCCACCCGGCTTTCAGATCGAATTGGGCGAGGCGCTGGCACACGAGCTCGGCGTCTCGCTGCGTCTCGACTGGATCATCACCCAGTACCAGATGCGGAGCGCCGGATGCGACATCGTTCTGGACGTCATCGCCAACCGCGAAGCGCAGGGTGAAACCCGCTTGAGACTCTCAAAACCGTATTACCGCACGGGCGTCGCGCTCGCCGTCCCTTCATCCAGCGCGCTGGCCTCGTTCCAGAGCCTCAACGAGCATACCAAGGTCGGGGTGCAGGTCGGATCCGTCGCTGCGATGATCATCAGCCAACGGCACGTCCCGACGTCGACTTTCGGCTTCGAGAGCGACAGCCTCGATGCCTTGTCAAACCATGAGATCGATGCCGCGGCGGTCACCCCCACCGCGGCGAGTTATTTCAATCTGACGCATCCGGACAAGGCATTTCGCATCCTGGATCGCGACGAGTCCATAGCCGATCTCAACTGGAACGTCGCGGTCGGCATGGTCCGCCCGGATGATGCATTGCGCGACATCATCGATGGAGCGCTTGAACGGCTGCGAAGCGACGGCACGATCGATCGGATATACGGCCGCTACGGGGGCGTACTGCAGACGCCGAAATAGATTGTTCCGGACGCCAGTCGCGCTTTTACCCGTCGTCCCGGCCGCATTGGCCGGAACGACGTCGTTTCGAATGTCGCTTACGCCGCGGCCTTCTTCCGCGCCTGCTCGGCCTTGTACAGCTCGAACTCTTCCGCGATCGCGCGTGCGACCGACGGCCGTTGACGCAGGCGTTCGTAATAGGCCTTCACGTTCGGCCATTTGGCGAGCTCGATCGGCGGCGTCGCCATGGTCCAGTTGATGACCGTGACGAGATAGGCGTCGGCGACGCTGAAATGGTCGAGCAGGAAGTCGCGCCCCTTCAGGTAATTGTCGAGATAGTCCAGCCGCGACAGGTTCTTCTCCAGTGCGTAGGCTTTCGTCTCCTGCGGCGCCTTGCGGTCGAGCACCGGGATGAACAGGCCCTTGTGCAGTTCGGTGCCGATGAAGCAGAGCCACTGATGCAGCCGCGTGCGATCGATGCCCGCTGCGGCGCCGAGGCCCGATTGCGGGAAGCGGTCGGCGATATATTGCAGGATCGCGGCGTTCTCGGTCAGCACCACGCCTTCATCGGTGCGCAGTGTCGGCACCAGGCCGATCGGATTCACGGTTCGAAAATCAGTGCCGTCGCTCAGCACTGTCTTGCTCGGCGGATCGACTTCGAGATAATTGGCTTCGGCGCCGGCTTCGTACAGCGCGACGCGGCTGGCCATCGAACAGGCGAGCGGCGAGAAATAAAGATCCATCTTGAGTCTCCTTGGGCAATTCCTCGATGTGACTTTGGAGTGTCGCTCAACCCGGCCAGATTGATTTTTGTACTGTCTTGCATATTATGGAGGCGGTCAAGGATTAAATTGCGAAATGGTACAAAAATCGAAGCCGCCAACTGCTGCCACGGAGCCCAAGCGCCGCGGCCGTCCGCGCGCCTATGAACCCGACGTCGCGCTGGGCAAGGCGCTCGACCTGTTCCGCACGCAGGGCTTCGCGGCGACCTCGCTCGACGATCTCAGCGAAGCCACCGGCATGAATCGCCCCAGCCTCTATGGCGCCTTCGGCGACAAGCGCGAGCTCTACATCAAGAGCTACCAGCGCTACCGCGAGGAAGCGCGCGCAGCGATGGTGGAGATCTTTCGCCAGGAGATGCCGGTGCGCCGGCGGCTGGAACGCATCTTCGCCTCCGCGCTGAACATCTATCTCTCCGGCGAGACCGGCCCGCGCGGCTGCTTCACCGTGGTCACAGCGGCCTCCGAAGCGGTCGGCGATCCCGACATCCGGGCCATGGTGCTCGATGGCCTCAACGAGCTCGACAAGGCATTTGCGAGTTGCTTCCGCCGCGCCAAGGAGAAAGGCGAGTTGCCCGACAGCGCCGATCCCGCTGTGCTGGCGCAGCTCGCATCCGCAACCGTGCACTCAATCGCCATCCGCTCCCGCGCGCGTGTGTCGCGGAAGGAGCTTGAGGCGATCGTGAAAGGGGCGATCGACGTGATGGTGGGAGGAAAGAGCTAGGCGGTGGCGTGGCGCGAGTATCTCCCAAACGCCGTTCTGGCGAAAGCCAGGACCCATAGCCACCGAATTTGGTTTGGCGAAGGTTCGGAGTTGCCGCCGTCGCGCCGCAGCTCCTCCCTGGGGTGGGTCCTGGCCTTCGCCAGGACGACACTGAGTTGTAGCCCGCTACGCCGCGCGAATATGCGCGAGGAAGCGATCCACCTCGTCGCGCAGCCGCTGCGATTGTTTCGACAGCTCGATCGCCGAGCCCAGGACTTCCTCGGCCGCTGTTCCCGTCGCGGCGATGCCGGCGGTGACGCCCGCGATGTTTTGCGAGACCTCGCCGGTGCGGGCGGCTGCCTGCTGGACGTTCTGCGCAATCTCCTGCGTCGCGGTGCCCTGCTGGCCGACGGCGGCGGCAATCGCGGCGGAGATCTCGTCGACCTCCTGGATCGTCGCGCAGATCGACTGGATGCCGTCCACTGCGCCGGTGGTCTCGCCCTGTACTGCCGTCACCTGCGCGCCGATCTCCTCGGTCGCCTTGGCGGTCTGGGTTGCCAGCGCCTTCACCTCGGAGGCGACCACCGCAAAGCCGCGGCCGGCTTCCCCCGCGCGGGCCGCCTCGATCGTCGCGTTGAGGGCCAGCAGATTGGTTTGCTCGGCAATGCCGCTGATGAAGGAGACGACGTCGCCGATTTTCTGCGCGGCGTCGGCCAGACTCTGCACGCGCGCATTCGACCGTCGCCCGTCGCTGGCAGCTTTGCCGACCACCGCCGTCGCGTGCGCAAGGCGCCGGCTGATCTCGGTCATCGACGACGATAACTCTTCCGCGGCCGCAGCAACCGTCTGCACATTCTCGGAGGCGAGCGCCGAGGCCGATGACACCGTGCCGGTCTGCTGCCGTGATCGCTCGACGATATCGGACATCGAGCGCGCCGTGTTCTCCATCTCGACCGCGGCCGAGGAGACCGTGGTGACGACATCGCGGATGCTGGCTTCGAAATTGTCGGCGAGCGCGGCGAAGGCGCGCCGTTTCTCCGCTTCGGATTGCGCCTTGGTGTCGGCCTGTTCGGCCTGGAGCCGGTTGAAGTTGAGGGCGTTGTCGCGGAACACTGCGACAGCCTTGACCATCGCGCCGACCTCGTCATTCGCCTTGCTGGCGGGGACGGTGACATCGAGGTGTCCGTCGGCCAGCTCGCGCATCACGCTCGTGATGGAGATGATCGGACGCGAGATGCTGCGGGCGATGAGATAGCCGACAATGGCGGCGAGCACGAGCCCGAGCGCGGCGATGCCGAATGCCAGCAGCCAGGCACGGTCGGCAGAGGCCACATAGTCGGCATTGTCCATCACCAGTTCGACCGCGCCGAGCGGCTTGCCGGAAAAATCCCTGATCGGCCCGAGCAGCGCGGCCACCGGCGTGGTGTCGAGCTTGGCCTGCCGTACCGTGAAGTCGCCGCCGGCGGCGCGGCCGTAATCGGCCGCATCGAAGAAGCTCTTGCCCTTCAGTGTGCCGCCGAACAGCTTGAAGCCGCCGCCGTCCGCGAGATGGAAGGCGATGTCGACATGGCGGTTGGTCTTGAAATCGTCGAGGAAGGACTGGCCGAAGGTCAGGCCAAACTCCACTGAGCCGAGATGCTTGCCGCCTTGCGCGATCGGCACCACGCCGCGGATGCCGAGCCCGGCCAGGCCGCCCTCGAGCCCGACCACGACCTTGTGCTCCTGGTTGGCGATGATCACGGTTTTGCGAAAGCCCGAGAGGTCGTCGCCAAATTTGGCAGGCTGGTGCACGCGCAAGAACGAGGTCGCGGGCGCCACGTGGAATTGGAACTGTTCGACGCCGTACTCCGATTTGGTCGCGGCAAACACCGGCCCGAACAGGCCGATTAAAGCGTTGCGATCCTGTTTGGCCATCGCGTCCTGCGTCGCGGGCATCGCGGCCACGACGGCGCTCATGGCGGCGGCACGCTGGGATTCCTCGGCAATTCGCGACTGGAGCGCGTCGTAATGACTGCGAAGCTCGCGCTGGTCGGCCCGGTCGATGATGCCGGAAATGATCCACATCGCCCCGAGCACGGCGAACAGGGCGGTCGCCGCCGCCGTCACCGCCAGCGCAACCGTGATCCGCATCCTGAGGCCGAGCGTGAAGCGCATGTCCGACTCGTTCGTTGAGCGTTGATTAACAACGCCTATCAACTTCTCGCTAAGAGAGGGTGAACGGGATACCGGCCGGCGATCAGTGATTTTACGGGCCCGGGTGGCACGTGAGGTCTCAGTACCCCCGCGTCCGGTCCACCACGTTCTCCAGCACACCACCCGCCTCGAACTGCGCGATTTGCTGGGCGACATAGGTCGAGATCGCATCGGCGTCGGTATCGGCGGCGTTGTGTGGCGTTAGCAACACCTTGGGATGGGTCCAGAACCGGCTATCCGCCGGCTGCGGTTCCTGCACGAAGACGTCGAGCGAGGCGGCGCCCAGCGTGCCGTCGTCGAGGCAAGAAAGGATGTCGGCTTCGTTCTGCAGGCCGCCGCGGCCGGCGTTGATCAGCACGGGCGCACCGAGTGGGCTTTTGCGGTTGAGCTTGGTGAAGACGTCGCGGTTGAGGATGCCGTGTGTATCGGGCGTCAGCGGCAACAGGCTGACGAGAATATCGGTCGTGCGCAGGAACGCGTCGATCTGCGCCGCGCCGTGGAAGCATTCGACACCCGCGATCGTGCGCGGGCTGCGGCTCCAGCCGGCGACGCGGAAACCAAGCCGCCGCAGCACATCGGCCGCGTCAGTGCCGAGCGTGCCCAGTCCCATGATACCGACCGTGACGGCGCTCGCCGGCCATTGATAGGTCGGCTCCCAGCGCTTTTCGCGCTGCGACTGGCGCAGATAAAGCTCCTGGCGATGGTGCATCAGCACGTGCTGCACGACGTATTCGGTCATGCGGCCGGTCAGATCGGGCACGGCGACACGCACCAGCGGCACGTTCGGAAGGCTCTTGTCCGCCATCAGCGCATCGACGCCGGCGCCCAGATTGAAGATCGCACGCAGATTGGGGAAAGAGCCGAGGTCGCCCGGCACCGGTTTCCACACCGCGGCATAGTGCACCTCGGCCGGATCGAGCCTGGGATCGGGCAGCAGCGCCACGCGGCGGCCGCCGCTGACCGCGTCGAACCGGGCCTTCCAGCGCTCCGGCAGCCAGTTCTGCTGCGTGCTGTTGATCAGGACGGCCAGTGTGCCCACGGTCATTCGAAGTGCCTCTTGAGGTTCCGCTTTTGAAGGCTCTCCTTGGCACGATCTGCCGGATTTTTCTTGCAATTTTTTTCCGCAGCCATGTCGGGGCAAGGCATACTGGATCGTCTTCAAAACAAGCGCTCAGAGAAGGTACTGCCCATGCTTTATGCGATCCTTTGCTATCACGACGAGGACTTCGTTGGCTCCTGGAGCAAGGACCAGGACGAGGCCGTGATGAAGAAGCTCGCCGTGGTGCAGGAAGGTCTCGCGAAGCAGGGCAGGCTCGGCCCCGTGGCGCGGCTGCTGCCGACCACTGCGGCAGCGACGCTGCGCAAGGAGGACCCGCCGCTGGTGCTCGACGGCCCTTACGCGGAGACCAAGGAGCAGTTGCTCGGCTTCTATATCGTCGATTGCAAGAACCTCGACGAGGCGCTCGACGTTGCGCGCGACCTCGGATCGGCCAATCCCGGCGGCGCCTATGAAGTGCGCCCGGTGGGCGTGTTCAGGCCCGGAGGGAATCTGACGTGAGCGAGGCCGATACCGCCTGGATCGAGACCGCGCTGACCTCGGCGCGCCCCCAGGCGGTCGGCGCGCTGCTGCGCTATTTCCGCGATCTCGACACCGCCGAGGAGGCCTTCCAGAACGCCTGCCTGCGCGCGCTGAAGACCTGGCCGCAGAACGGACCGCCGCGCGATCCCGCGGCCTGGCTGATCATGGTCGGTCGCAACGTTGCCATCGACGAGGTGCGCCGCACCCGCAAGCAGCAGCCGCTGCCCGAGGACGACCAGGCGATCTCCGATCTCGACGACGCCGAGGGCGCGCTTGCCGAGCGGCTCGACGGCTCGCACTACCGCGACGACATTTTGCGGCTGATGTTCATCTGCTGCCATCCAGGCCTGCCGGCGACGCAGCAGATCGCGCTGGCGCTCCGCATCGTCTGCGGCCTGACGGTGAAGCAGATCGCGCGCGCTTTCCTGGTGTCGGATGCTGCGATGGAGCAGCGCATCACGCGCGCCAAAGCCAAGGTCGCCGAGGCCGGGACACCGTTCGAAACGCCGGGCGCGGTCGAGCGCTCAGAGCGGCTCGCCGTTGTCGCCGCAATGATCTATTTGATCTTCAACGAGGGCTATTCGGCGAGCGGCGACACCGCCGCAATCAGAAAGCCGCTGTGCGAGGAAGCAATCCGGCTGGCGCGGCTGCTTTTGCGGCTGTTCCAGAGCGAGCCGGAGATCATGGGGCTCACGGCGCTCATCTTGTTGCAGCATGCGCGCAGTGCCTCGCGCTTTGCCGCGGATGGCTCGCTGATCCTGCTGGACGACCAGGATCGTTCGCTGTGGAACGGCACCATGATCGCGGAAGGCCTCGCCCTGATCGACAAGGCGATACGCCATCGCCGCAGCGGGCCCTACCAGATCCAGGCCGCGATTGCCGCGCTGCATGCCCGCGCGGCGACGCCCGAGGAGACCGACTGGGCGCAGATCGACCTGCTCTATGGTGCGCTGGAGGTGGTGCAGCCCTCGCCAGTGGTGACGCTCAACCGCGCGGTCGCGGTGTCCAAGGTGCGCGGACCGCAAGCCGCGCTCGACCTGATCGAGCCGCTGGCGCCAAAGCTTGCCAACTACTTCCATTTCTACGGCGTGCGCGGCGCTTTCCTGATGCAGCTCGGCCGCAATGACGAAGCCCGCATCGCCTTCGACCGCGCGATCGCCCTAGCCAATACTTCCGCAGAAGCCGCCCACATCCGCATGCATCTCGATCGCCTGATCCGGGACAGCCAGCCCAAGGGCGCCAACGGCGGCGCCAGGCAAGACGCCAAGGTCAAAGACGCCAAGGTGAAGTAGGGAGCGCCTGCTTCGGGCGTTGCAAAATTTTCGCTTCGCCTTGTCGGACCCGGCCCTCTCCCTTCGTCCTAGGACCGTATCGAGGGAGCCATTCATGCTGAAAGCCGTTGCCATCATCGCCGTCGTGCTCGCTGTCGGAATCGTGGGCGTGCTCGGCTTCGCCCTGACGAAGCCCGACACATTCCGGGTCGAACGCAGCCTCGCCGTCAAAGCGCCGGCCAATGCGGTCTATCCCTTGGTCGCCGATTTCCATCGCTGGACGGCCTGGTCACCCTACGAGAACCGCGATCCCGCCATGAAGCGCAGCTTCGGCGGAACCACGGAAGGAAGGGGCGCGACCTATGCCTGGGACGGCAACAACAATGTGGGCGCCGGCCATATGGAGATCCTCGAGGCGAGTGCGCCGTCAAAACTCCGCATCAAGCTCGACTTCGAGCGGCCTTTCGAAGGCCACAACACCGCCGAGTTCACCTTTGTGCCGCAAGGCAATGCCACACTGGTCACGTGGGCGATGTCCGGTCCGGCCCCGTTCCTGTCCAAGGTCATGCAGGTGTTCATCAACATGGACAACATGATCGGCAAGGATTTCGAGGCGGGCTTGGCCAGCCTGAAGAAGCTCACCGAGAAGTAGCGCCGTCACCCCGAACGAAAGCAAAACGGAGAGAAACGATGCTCAATCCTTATCTATTCTATCAGGACACCTGCGAAGCGGCATTCAATTATTACGCCAAGGTGCTCGGCGGCAAGATCGACGCTATGATGCGTTCGTCGGACGCGCCGCCGGACATGGCGGCCGGGCCCGGCCGCGAGAAGACGATCATGCATGCGCGGATGTCGCTGCCCGACGGCAGCGTGCTGATGGCCTCCGACGCACCCAGCGAGCATTTTCACAAGCCGCAGGGCTTTTCGATCTCGCTCACGGTCGCGGACCCCGCGGAGGGCGAGCGCAAGTTCAACGCGCTCGCCGACGGCGGCAGCGTTACGATGCCCTTCAGCAAAACCTTCTGGGCCAAGGGCTTTGGCATGTGCGTCGACAAGTTCGGCATTCCCTGGATGGTGAACTGCCCGGCCGAGGGAATGTGACAGGCGCGATCGTTTGACGCGCTGGGCGGCGATCCCCTCTCCCCGACGATGCGGAGAGGGGCGCGCATGAGATGTTGCGTCATGTGCCGATCGACCGCGTGTCCTCTCAGCGGAGCGATCCGGTCACGTCATTGCTCGGTGGTTGGGAGGAGGGAACGCAGCGCGGACAGATCACGAGCTTTGTCCCGAGCTGCCTGTCATTCTCCGCTTCGATTTCGTCATGGATTGCCCACCACGCAGCGGAGTACGGGTGCAAGGTGCCGAGTATTCTCTCCCGCTCCTGATTCGGATCACTCGCCGCAGGAGCTTGGGTCGCCGCACGACGCTTCACGACGGAGGGACGGTTCGGATCCTGACCGAGGCCGTCCCATGCGATCGGACGGCGTTCCTGCGCAGGCGCAACCACGCATCCCATGAGCGTTGCGCAAAAAGTGAGCAAGACAAAGCCGTGTCGCATCATGCCGGACACCTTGGGTGTTGTAGCGACGCGCCAAGTTCGCTTGCCGAAGCTTGCGTCGCACCGCTCAAATGGAACCTAAGGGAAACGCCTGGCCGACACGGCCGAATATGGATGCTGCTATCGCATCACATTGCGAGAGCAGTGAGGCCGCTTCGTGAAATGATGCGGACCGCATCGCACAACAACTGGCGCAATATTAGGCTGTGAACTCCGGGACAGAATCGTTATTTATTTCGTCATAAAATTCTAAAAACTGGGGCGGGCGTACTTGGAAGGGGAGCGACCGATGGCGGCGGCGCTGCAGATCAACTTTGCACTTTGGGGTATGCTCATCTGCGCGAGCATGGAATTGACCGAGCTGATCCAGAGTTTCTATTAGACCTCAGGAAGCTTGTGACGGGCGGAATTGGCGGGCGCCTGCGTCCGCCTGATCGTCACCGGCAGCGCGGATAGATCGCGGCGAGGTCGCGTCCCTTCAGCAGAAGCAACCGCGACGAGAGGCCGCCGCGACGGCTGATCCAGTCGCGCACCGGGCCAGGATAGGCCGCAAGCACCGCATCGGATGCTTCCGGCTCGGCGTAGAAGCGTCCGCGCCGATCGACCGATCGCGCCGCATGGAAGCCGAGCACGGCACGCTTCGTCACACAAATCCGATCGCCCGGCACGATGCTCAGGACCAGCGTGCAGGCGGACAGGCAGGGACCGTCGATCACTACGCGCTCGCCGCTCTCGCGCACCTTCTCGAACAAATCGAGGAACGGCCCGACCTGTCCACCGGGCGATTGGATGATGCGGATTTCGGCCACGGCAGGCGTGGCGGCGAGCAGCGCGGATGCGAACATCAAGGCCCTGAGGAAGGTGACGCGTCGCATGAAGCCTCCGCGAATTCGAGTCCGTAGGAAAGGTCACGAGAAGAGGTGGGTGACGCTTCGCTAAGGCCAACCTACGCCGTGTCTATCCGTTCCGCCGTTCGCCGCGCAGCGTCGGCAGGCCGATGCCCGCCGCATCGAAGCCGCCATCGACGGCCAAAATTTGGCCGGTGATGTAGCTCGATCGTTCCGAGCACAGGAAGTAGATGGCTTCGGCGAGTTCCTCTTCCAGGCCGTAGCGGTTGAGCGGGATGGCGTCGTGATAGTCGGCGCGGATCTCCCTGGTGTGCACCTGCTTCGCCATCGCGGTGTCGACCGGTCCCGGCGCGACCGCGTTGACGCGGATGTTGAGGGACGCGAGCTCGACCGCGAGCTGCTTGGTAAGGTGCGCGAGGCCCGCCTTGCTGGTGCCGTAGGCCGAGCGCAGCGTCGAGGCGCGCACCGCCGAGATCGAGGTGATGTTGACGATGGCGCCGCCATTGCCGTCGCGCATCAGCGGCACCGCCGCCTTGGTGCAGAGGAACGGGCCGGTGAGGTTGACTTCGAGCACGCGCCGCCAATCGGTCTCCGACGTCTCCATCAGCGGCGCGAACACGGCAATGCCGGCATTGTTGACGAGCGCGTCGAGCCGTCCAAACCGCTGTTCGACCGTCGTCATTGCGGCGGCAACCGCGGCTGCGTCCGAGACGTCGCAGGTCAACGCCAGCGTGGCCTCGTCCCGGCCGATCTCGGCGACCGCGCGGCCGAGCAGTTCGCCCTCGATGTCGAGCAACGCCACCCGCCAGCCCTCGGTCAAAAACTTCTTCGCGGTCGCAAGCCCGATGCCGCGCGCGGCTCCGGTGACGAGGGCGATTTTGTGTGGGGAGGCGGTCATAGCTTATCCGTGGTTCGGGAAATTGAGGCGGTCTCCCTACCACGAAAGCCGCGAGGAGAGGCGACAAACTATCGCGCCTTTAGCTCGTCGAGGCTCTCCTTTTGCAGCCGCGCAAAGCGGCCTAAGCCAGCTCCGCCGTGGCGCGCTGCATGTTGGCCGACATGTCGGCCGTCACGATGCTCTGTTCCTCGACCGCGGCGGCGGTGGAGGCGATGAATTCGTTGACGCCGGCGATCGCGACCTTGATCGCGGTCAGCGAGCTTGCAACGTCGCCGGAGATGGTGTTCAGCGCGTCGATTTCGGACGTGATGGTGTCGGTCGCCTGCTTGGCCTGGTTGGCGAGGCTCTTCACCTCGGAGGCGACCACCGCGAAGCCGCGGCCGGCTTCGCCCGCGCGCGCCGATTCGATCGTGGCGTTGAGCGCGAGCAGGTTGATCTGGCCGGTGATGCCCGAGATCATCTCGACGATGCCGCTCATCGCCTGCGCCGCCGCGTTCAACCGCTGCGCCTGGCCGTCGGCGGCCTCGACGCGGGTGGTCGCGACCTTCGAATTCTCGCGCGACTTCGCCATGGTGGCGGAGATCTCGCGGATCGATGCACTCATCTGTTCGCTACCGGCCGCGACCGCCTCGATCAGACCGCGCGCGTTGTCGGCTTTCTTGCGGCCGATCGCCTGCGCGGTGATGTCGGTGGCATATTTCACCACCTTGTAGGGTTTGCCGTTGAGGTCGAGGATCGGATTGTAGGACGCCTGGATCCAGATTTCGCGGCCGCCCTTGGCGATCCGCTTGTATTCGGCGGCCTGGTATTCACCGCGGTTGAGCGTCTCCCAGAACTGGCGGTAGGCTCCCGAATTCTTCTCGTTCGGCTCGACGAACATGGAGTGGTGCTGACCCTTGATCTCGGTCAACGAATAGCCCATCGCCTTCAAGAAGTTCTCGTTGGCGGTGCGGATGGTGCCGTCCATGTTGAACTCGATCACCGCCTGCGATTTCTGGATGGCGGCGAGCTGTCCGTCATTGTCGGCGGCCTTCATCTTCTGCGCGGTGACGTCGGTCGCGAATTTCACCACCTTGAACGGCCTGCCCATCTCGTCGAGGATCGGGTTGTAGGTTGCGAGAATCCAGATTTCGCGCCCGCCCTTGCCGATCCGCTTGTATTCGGCGGCCTCGAACTGGCCGCGGTTCAGTCGCGCCCAGAATTCGGCATAGGCCGAGCTCGCGCGATCCTCCGGCGTCACGAACATGCTGTGGTGCTTGCCCTGGATCTCGTCGAGCGAGTAGCCCATCGCGCCCAGGAAATTCTCGTTGGCGGTGACGATGGTGCCGTCCATGTTGAATTCGATCACAGCTTGGGCACGGCCGATCGCGGCGATCTTGCCCGCGTCCTCCATGGTCCTCATCTTGTAAGCCGTGATGTCGGTTGCGAACTTGATGAAGCTCACCACCTTGCCGTTCTCGTCGCGCAGCGGCGCGTACGACGCATGGACCCAGACTTCCTTGCCGTTCTTGCCGAAGCGCCTGTATTGCGTGGTCTGGAACTCGCCGCGGTTCAGGCTGGCCCAGAAGTCGCGATAACGGGCGCTTTCGCGTTCAGTCGCGCTGACGAAGATGCTGTGATGCTTGCCCTTGATCTCCGAGAGCGTATAGCCGCTCATCTTGAGGAGATTTTCGTTGGCATCGAGAATGGTGCCGTCGAGGCCGAATTCGATCACGGCCTGGGACCGGTCGAGCGCCTCGACCTCCGCGACCGCGTGCCTGACTTTCTTGCTTTGGAAATTGAACACGTAAGCTCCGCCTAATGCTGAGGGGCGAATCAGCCGGATCGTCATACCGTTTCGCTCAAGCTAAAAAGTTGCATGGGCTTCTTTAGCAACTGTAAACTCCTGCACGAGGCGGCGCCCGTTCTGTCTTTCGCACGCCTCGGCCATGTTGCTCAGGTTGCAAGTATTCTCGACTCATATGCACGGCGGAGTTCATAGAACGCGCCGTATTTGTACGGGCCACCGCGTGCATTATTTTTCGCGTGGTTGCCGCCGGACGTGATGTCGGCGCGGGTGCGCCTCAATCGTCTTCAAGACGATGCTGATCACGGAACCGTTCGATGACTGACCCCGAGCGCCTAATTCGAGACCTTTTCGCGGCCTATCTCGCCAATGACCGGCAACGGGTCGCCGACGCGTTGGCCGACGATTTCCGCTTCACCAGCCCGTTCGACGACGACCTCGACAAGGCGACCTATTTCGAGCGTTGCTGGAGGAACACCGGCTGGATTGCGCGGCACGACATCGAGCGGGTTTTCATCCAAGGCGACGAGGCCTTCGTCACCTATCTCTGCCTGGCGACAGATGGCAGGAGCTTTCGCAACACCGAGTTCTTCACCTTCGCCGGCGGCAAGGTTCGCCGCATCGAGGTCTATTTCGGCGCTGCCCGGCACGACGGTCGTTTCCTGCCGCAGGCGCGCTAGCGCCAGCCAATAACCTCCAGAATAATTTTCGTCACCTGTCGGTTTCGTCAAGGTTCCTTCGTCTTGGAGGTGAGGGCGGGCGGCCCGGGCTGTCGCTCCCGTCCATCCGGAGTGGCGCCGCCGCGCAACCCGAACGACAAAAGCACGCTAGGAATGCTCATGCGATTCATGATGCTGATGATCCCGCTCGGCTACGAGACCGCGGCGCCCGACGTTCAACTCGATCCCGAGCGGGTCGCTGCGATGATGCGCTACAACGAGGCGCTGAAGGACGCCGGCGTGCTGATCACGCTCGACGGCCTACACCCGCCCTCGATGGGCGCGCGCGTCTCGTTTGTGGCCGGCAAGCCCATCGTGATCGATGGTCCGTTCGCCGAGGCCAAGGAGGTCCTGGGCGGCTACTGGATGATCGAGGTTGCCTCGCGTGCCGAGGCGATCGCCTGGGCCAAGCGCTGTCCGGCCGCACCGAACGAAATCATCGAGATCCGTCAGGTGCAGGAGATGAGCGACTTTCCGCCTGACGTGCAGGAGGCCGCCGCAGGTTTCGGCGACCTCAAGAAATAGCCGCAGCTTCGTCTATCCATCATCAAGGGAGAGAACCAATGAGCACCGACACCTATCTCGCCGTTTTCCTCGGCAGCAAGACCAGCTCCAAATGGGCCGCATGGGATGCGATGCCCGAGGCTGAGCGCAAGGCGAAGGAGCAGGAGGGCATGGCGGCCTGGAAGGGCTGGGTCGAAAAGCACCAGGGCGCGATCGAGGCCATGGGCGGCCCGCTCGGCAAGACCAAGAAGGTCGACGGCAAGGGCCTCGCCGACATCGCCAACGAGATGGGCGCCTTCACCGTCGTGCGCGCGGCGTCCCATGAAGCCGCGGCGAAGATGTTCGAGAACCACCCGCACTTCACGATCTTCCCCGGCGAACGCGTCGAGATCATGCCGGTGCTGCCGATCCCCGGCGGCTAGGGCTTCGGCCCGCGGCGCCGGACCGGGAAGAATACGGTCGATCAACCCCGTCGCCGCTAGTGACCTTCCTGCCCAGCTCATGTAAAGGTCGTTCACATGAGCTGGCGCAAGGAGACGCGCCGCGCCGAGCGCGGCTATCACCACGGCAATCTGAAGGAAGCCCTGTTGCAGGCCGCCCTCGGGCTGATCGCCGAGAAGGGCGCGGCCGGCTTCACCTTTGCCGATGCCGCGCGCATGGCTGGCGTCAGTGCCGCGGCACCGTACCGGCATTTTCGCGACCGTGAAGAACTGCTGTCCTCGATCGCGCAGCGCGGCTTCGAGCAGTTCGAAGCGCGCCTGACCGCGGCTTGGGACGACGGACGGCCCGACACCGTCACGGCGTTCGAGCGAGTCGGCAGGGCCTATCTCGCCTTCGCGCGCGAGGAGCCCGCGTTCTACAATGCGATGTTCGAATCGGGCGTGCCGGTGGATTCCAATCCAGCGCTCCAGGCCGCCAGCGAGCGTGCTTTCAACATCATTCGTGCCGCGGCGGAGCGGCTTGCCGCGCTGGCACCGCCGGGCACCCCGCGGCCGCCGGCGATGATGATGGCGCTGCACATCTGGTCGATGGCGCATGGCGTGGCCTCGCTGTTCTCCCGCGGCGATGCTGCGCGTCGAAAGCTGCCCATGTCCCCGGACGAGCTGCTCGAAGCCGAGGTGCTGATCTATCTGCGCGGTCTCGGCTTCCCGACCGATCGCCGTCCCCCGGCGAAAAGCGCCGAGCCGCCGCCGGTACCACCGGAGGCATCCTCCGGTTCGGGCGTGCCGCCCGGTGGTCCCTGGGGCAAGCCGAAATAAAGTTACCCAAATAATTCCCCCGCCCTGTCAGGCGGTCGGCTTGACAAAATCGCGGGATGATCTACCTATGTAAATGTTATTTACATTCACAACGGCGCTGATGCCGTCATGGAGAGGGAAATGGCCTACACCGCTGATGTCAATCGATGGCGCGGCCCTTCGGACCAACACTACGAGCGCCCCCACATGCTCAACACGCCCTGGCATCCCGGCTGGATCGCCGTGACCATCCTCGGTTTCATCATGTGGTGGCCGATCGGACTTGCCCTTCTCTTTTTCACACTCGGGAGCAGAAGAATGTCGTGCTGGAGCAACCAGGATCGCTGGCAGAACAAGATGGAGCGGATGCAGTACAAGATGGACCGTATGCGCGGCCGCATGGAGCGCCACGGTTTCGGCTTTGGCTTCGGACCGCCCTCGAGCGGCAACCGCGCCTTTGACGAGTACCGCACCGAGACACTGCAGCGGCTCGAGGAGGAGCAGGTCGAGTTCAAGAACTTCCTCGACCGTCTGCGTCACGCCAAGGACAAGGAAGAGTTCGACCAGTTCATGGCGCAACACAAGACACGCCCGACCCCGCCGCCGACCGACCAGCAGCAAGGTTGATCTCAAGCTTGATCTCGGGACTGACGCCTCTCAAAGCCGCCAGGCGCATGCCCCCAAAGTCCTGATGGCCCTGAGCCGCCCGCCTGCGCAACCCGCAGGCGGGCGGTTTGATTTTGGCAATGCGCGTCAGGCTGCCGCGACCGTCCGGATTGCCTTGGTTTGGAAAAGTCTTGGTCTGGAAGTCTGGTGCAGAGAGAGACTTGGTCAGCGCGCCGTGGCGAGCTGCGCGCGAACCGACTCCAGGAAGTGTTCGTAGGCGTAGTCCACGATCTCGTTGAGTGATCGCGTTCGCGCGAACATCGCCTTGGCCTCGGCGAGAAACTCCTCGCGGGTCGGAATCTTCGGCAAATGCAGATGTGTCAGTGCATCGACGCCTTCGTGCGCGCGACTGAGGATGTCATGCAGCGTCGGCAGCTGCAGCTGGGCCAGATCGGCTCGGCGGAGCGCCGACGAGATCGCATGCGCCAGTGTCTGCGCATCGAACCGTCCGGCAAGCTCACGGGCTGCCCGGTTGATGACGCGTGCGCCAAGCGGCTGCTCGTTGCGCAGCACCTGCTCGGGCGGCGACTTCATGTTCCAGACGATGCCGAACCAGGACAGCACCTTCAGGATGTAATAGGTGACGTCGATTTCCCACCAGCGAAAACCTTGCCGCACGCTGCTCTGGTAGGCGTGGTGATTGTTGTGCCAGCCCTCACCGAGGGTGAACAAGGCCAGCAGCCAATTGTTGCGAGAATCATCGCCGGTCACGTACCGCTTGCGTCCATGCACATGGGCGAGGGAGTTGATGCAGAAGGTCGCGTGATAGACCAGCACGGTGCTCCATAGGAAGCCGACGACGAGGCCGGACCATCCGCCAACCAGGAAGCAGAGAGCAGCCAGCGTAATGGCCGGCAGCAGTTCCAGGCGATGCAGCCACATCAACTCCGGATAGGCCGCGAAATCGCCGACCTTCACGAGGTCGGTGCCATCGTGCTCCCGGTAAAAAATCCAACCGAGATGGCTATAGAGGAAGCTCCGATGACGCGGTGAATGCACGTCGTCTTCGGTATCGGAATGCAGATGATGATGTCGATGCTTGGCCGCCCACCACAAAACGCTTTTCTGCGCGGTGCTCTGCGCAAGCCAGGCCAGGATGAACTGAAAGACCCGGCCGGTCGCAAAAGCCCGATGGGAGAAATAGCGGTGGTAGCCCGCTCCAATTGCAAACATGCGGACGACATACAGCGAGGCGCAGATCGCGATGGCCTGCCAGGTCACGCCGGTCCAGATGGCTGCAACGCAGCCGAGATGCACCAGCAGGAACGGCAGTGCGGAGGGATACATGATGTCGTCGTGTTGGTCGTCGGCGGAGGCATTGGGCGACATGGATTGGCGTGACCTTGGATGATGGAGATCCGGAGTCGCTTCGGCAGCACTGAGGGCCGCTGTGTACGACAAACCCGGGGGGTGGCGGACCGCTGCGGGGCTTCGAACGAGATACTTTGCCTGAACAACCCGGGCCAGCGCGGCAGTACGATCCTGAGACCATAGCTTCGGCCGGGAACTCGACTTCCTCCATATATATGATCCCGGCCGCCTGGCATGCAAGCTCGTAGCCTCACGGGGAGCGTGGCGCGCGCGCTGCCGACGCTCTATATCTGACGGTGAAAAGGAAGCGTCAAAACATCGCAGGCGGCAACGATGATGGAAGCTGCGATCACGCCGAGCGAGACCCTCTGGCAGAAGATCCGAGACGAGGCGCAGCGCGCAGTGGCAGCCGACCCCATATTCGGCCGGGCTCTTGGAGGCCTCATCTTCGCCCATGACGATTTTACCGGCGCATTGTCCGACCTGATCGGACAGCGGCTTGGCGACAGCGCGGCCGAACGCGCGCGCTTCACGACATTTTCCCGCGACGCCTTCAATGGCCAGCCGAATCTGATCGAGGCCGCCGGACGGGACTTGCAGGCCATCGTGCTCCGCGATCCCGCCATCACCGGACTGTTGGCGCCGCTGCTGCATTTCAAGGGCTACGTCGCCTTGCAGGCCTGGCGCGTCTCGAACTGGCTCTGGCATCACGACCATCGCGACGCGGCGCTGCTGTTTCAGAACGAGGCGTCGAACGTCCTGCAGGTCAGCATTCATCCGGCGGCGAGCTTGGGATCGTCGGTGTATCTCGACCACGCCACCGGCATCGTGATCGGTGCCGATGTGGCGATCGGCGACGAGGCCACCATCCTTCAGAACGTCAGCATCGGTCGCGGCACGGAACTGCCGGCGCGCTCGCCTCGCATTGGTCGCGGCGTGTTCATCGGCTCCGGCGCGACGATTCTCGGCAACGTCAGCATCGGCGATTTTGCAAAGATCGGCGCCGACACCGTTGTGACGAGCGACGTGCCCCGGGGTTGCACCGCAGTCGGCAATCCGGCGCGGCTGACGAATTGCCCCGAACCGGCCTCGGCAGCCTGACTCGCCGTCAAGTCATCAGCCGACGTGCTCCTCGTTCAGGCGGCGCGGCGGTGGCGCTCGCCGCCATGATGCGGCGTGACCGGCTCCGAACTGGTCTGGCCCGGTGCGTCCAGCACCGCGACATGATGCCGGTAGACCATTTCCCAGCCCTTCCATCCCGTGAACAGGAGGATGCCCACCACGATCAGCGAGAGCGCCACGCCCCACGGCTTGACCGCAGCCTCCGCGCCTTGCGCGTAGCGGAGGTAGAAATTGATCAGGGCCAGGACGACCGCCGCCAGATTGCCGACCATGTGATACCAGGCATCGTTGAGGCTGCGGATACGGGCGTCGCTGAAGAAGTCGGTGAAGCCGGCCACGGCGGCAACGAGCGCCATGACGATGCCGGCGCCGATCAGCCATATGGCGGCTCTGGCCCAGAAGCCGTCGCCGGTTCCGATGAAGGCGAGATCGGCGATAGGCGCGCCGACCAGGAAGGCGACGGGGAATGGGATGATCATGGGGTGGAGCGGATGATCGCCAATGGCGGCGGTCGACTTGGGGTTGATGCTCATGGCAAAACCTCGCGAGTAGTGATTTTCGGGACAATTTTTCGGGCGAGGGCTGGTTCCTCCCACGGATAACGCGCGCCGCTCTTCATGCGCCGGGGGGCGGCGGAACTCTGGTATCGCGGCCGCAGCGCAGCCGCCCGTCGAGGACGCGCCGCGGGGCCGGGGCCCCGCGCGCGGGAGTTGCGGCACGTGGGGGAACGCGGACCCGCCCGCCGCGCCTCCCATCCCCCTGCGGGACCTCGCTTTCCCGCAGCCAAATTCGCCTGCGGTAACTCAGCATTAACCTTCGCCGGGCTCTGGTAATTGCGGACAATGGCGCCCAGAGCCCGAAGTCTGAGCCTTGGGGTCGGGCCCATAGTTTTGACATCTTCGCAGGGAATGCAGGCGGCTGGCTTTGGACGAGCCCTGCACCCCAGACAGACAAGGCTTTGAGCGGGCTTGCCGGCCGCGCCGGTTCTAGCGCGGCTATTGGGGAACCGGCGGCCATTTGCTGGCCGGGACATTAGGTCGGGACATCAGGTAACGATCGCCTTGAGAGGATACTGCCTATGAATCCGGCCGACGTGGCTCAGTCAGCCCTTCCGGTTGCCGCTTCCGCGGACGTGTCGCTGATCGCGCTGTTCTGGCAGGCTCACTGGATCGTGAAAGCCGTGATGCTGGGGCTTCTCGCCTGCTCGGTCTGGGTCTGGGCGATCGCCATCGACAAGATCTTCCTGTTTGCCCGCACCCGCCGCTCGATGGACCGTTTCGAGCAAGCTTTCTGGTCCGGCGAGTCGATCGAAGACCTCTATCGCACGCTCTCGGCCAAGCCGACGCATTCCATGGCGGCCTGCTTCGTCGCGGCGATGCGCGAGTGGAAACGTTCGTTCGAGAGCCAGGCCCGCTCGGTCGCAGGCCTTCAGATGCGCATCGACAAGGTCATGAATGTGTCGATCGCCCGCGAGGTGGAGCGGCTGGAACGCCGGCTGCTGGTGCTCGCCACCGTTGGCTCCGCAGGCCCGTTCGTCGGCCTGTTCGGCACCGTCTGGGGCATCATGTCGAGCTTCCAGTCGATCGCGGCGTCTAAAAATACCTCTCTGGCGGTGGTGGCCCCCGGCATCGCGGAGGCGCTGTTTGCGACCGCCGTCGGCCTTATCGCCGCCATTCCTGCCACTATTTTCTACAATAAGTTCACCTCCGAGGTGAACCGGCAGGCCCAGCGGCTCGAAGGCTTCGCCGATGAATTTTCAGCCATCCTGTCGCGCCAGATCGACGAGCGGGGCTGACGGACGGCATGTATAGTGTGAAGGGCAATTTGGGCACCAGACCATGGGCATGAACGTTGCGAGTTCGTCCGGAGGCGGTGGACGCCGTGGCCGGCGCAAGCCGGTCGTGGCCGAAATCAATGTCACGCCGATGGTGGACGTGATGCTGGTGCTGCTCATCATCTTCATGGTGTCGGCGCCGATGCTGACGGTCGGCGTGCCGCTCGACCTGCCGCAGACCCAGGCCAAGAGCCTCGAAAACAACGACCAGAAGCCGATCCAGATGTCGGTCGACATCAAGGGCAAGGTGTTCATCAACGACGCCGAGATCGCGATCAACGAACTGATCCCGAAGCTGAAGGCGATCACGGACGCGCGCGGCGGGCTCGAGGAACGGATCTATCTGCGTGCCGACAAGAAGGCGGATTACGGGACGGTGGCCAAGGTCATGGGCCAGTTGTCCGGCGCAGGCTTCAAGAAGCTGGCGCTCGTCACGGAAGCGGATCAGGGGTAGACCGTGAAGGTGAAGGTCGACAAGACACTCGTTGCGTCGATTGCCCTCCACGTCCTCGTGCTGGGATGGGGGCTCGTCACCTTTAGCAGCAGGGCTTTCGTGCCGGCCGAAGAGTCGCTGCCGATCGACATCATCTCCACCGACCAGCTCGCGCAGATGATGTCGGGGCAGAAGACCGGCGACAAGAAAGAGCCGAAGCCGAAGGTCGAGAAGATTGCGGAAGCCAAGCCCGAGGAAGACGCCGTCGGCAAGGTCACCGAGAAGAAAGAGCTGATCAAGACAAACTCGACGCCCGAACCGCCGCCAAAACCCGTCGAAAAGCCGGTCGAGAAAAAGCCCGAGCCGCCCAAGCCCGTCGCTGAGGCGAAGCCGAAGGAAGAGCCGAAGCCACAGGAAAAGAAGCCTGATCCGGCCAAGGAAGATCCGATCGCCGAACTGCAGAAAAAGCTGGACACCAAGAAGCCGCCACCCAAGCCGCCCGAGCAAAAGGTCGCGGCGGTGCAGCCGCCGCAGCAGCCGAAGCCCAAGGAGCGCAGCTTCGATCCCGCGCAGATTGCCCGAGATCTCGACAAGCGCGCCGCGACCCGGCACGAGCTCACGGGATCGACTCTGAATGCGTCCGCCGCGCTGGGATCGACGACCGGGACGGCCGCTAACAACGTTGCGACCTGGCAAGGCGCGTTCATGGCAGCGGTCAAGCGCTGCTTCACGCCCACCTATAACGGGCAGGACGCCGATCAATACGAAGCCGACATTGATATTTTCATGAAGATCGATGGATCGCTGGCATCCGAGCCGGTCGTCGTTGCGGCGAGAGGACCGTCCCGGTCGATCGCTCAGGCAGTGGCGGAGAGTGGCAAGCGAGCCATCGTACAATGTCAGGTCTATTCGTTCCTGCCAAAGCAGCAGTATGACACTTGGAAAACCATTCCGATGCGCTTCGGCCTGAAAGATATGTTGTGACATCCGAACAAAAGAATTTTGCGATGAATGACGCTCGATCGATCACCCGCCGCCGCTTTATGACCGTCAGTGGATCGGCGCTGGCGATGCTTGGGGGCGGACATGCCCTGGCACAGGCCCAAAAGCGGCTTGAAATCAATCCCACGGAATTTCGGCCGATCCCGATTGCGATCACCAATTTCGTGCCGGGCTCGCCCGCCGACGGCGACGTCGGCAACGGCGTCACCCAGGTCATCACCAACAATCTGAAGCGCTCGGGCCTGTTCGCGCCGGTCGACCAGGCCGCCTTCATCGAGCGCATCAGCAACATCGACGTCGCGCCGCAATTCGAGAACTGGAAAACCCTAAACGCGCAGGCCCTCGTCACCGGCCGCATGACGCGGCAGCCGGACGGTCGCCTCAAGGCCGAATTCCGCTTGTGGGACGTGGTCACCGGCCAGCAGCTCGCCGGCCAGCAATATTTCACCTCGCCGGAATATTGGCGTCGCATCGCCCACATCATCTCCGACCAGATCTATGAGAAGCTGACCGGCGAGAAGGGCTATTTCGACAGCCGCGTGGTGTTCGTCGACGAGACCGGGCCGAAGGAGCGCCGCGTCAAGCGGCTCGCGATGATGGACCAGGACGGCGCCAATGTGCGCTATCTGACCCGCGGCTCCGACCTCGTGCTGACGCCGCGCTTCTCGCCGAACTCGCAAGAGATCACCTACATGGAATTCGGCCAGGGCGATCCGAAGGTCTACCTGTTCAACATCGAGACCGGCCAGCGCGAGATCGTCGGCAACTTCCCGGGCATGACCTTTGCGCCGAGGTTCTCGCCGGACGGCCAGCGCGTCATCATGAGCCTGCAGCAGGGCGGCAATTCCAACCTGTTCGTGATGGATCTGCGCTCGCGCTCGACCACGCGCCTCACCGACACGCCCGCGATCGACACCTCACCTTCCTACTCTCCGGACGGCACCCGCATCTGCTTCGAGTCCGATCGCGGCGGCAGATCGCAGATCTATGTCATGGCCGCGGGCGGCGGAGCGGCGCAGCGCATCTCCTTCTCCAAGGACGACAACAACGCAACCTATTCGACGCCGGTGTGGTCGCCGCGCGGCGATTACATCGCCTTCACCAGGCAAGGCGGCGGGCAGTTCTCGATCGGCGTGATGAAGCCGGACGGCTCCGGCGAACGGCTTCTCACCTCCGGCTACCACAACGAAGGTCCGACCTTCTCGCCGAACGGCCGCGTGCTGATGTTCTTCCGCGATCCCGGCGGCAGCGGCGGGCCGTCGCTATACTCCGTCGACATCTCGGGGCGCAACGAGCTGAAGGTGCCGACGCCGGGCTTCGCCTCCGACCCGGCATGGTCGCCGCTATTGTCCTCGACATCGGGCTAGCCGTCGCCCGCGGCGCGCGATGATTTGACCGCGCGCCTTTTCCGAAACTTTGCCAGATGTGTCCCCGCGATAATTGTTCTTTAAGGTTGCACTCGGCAAACTTTTCCCATCGGTTTGTTTCTATTGATGTATTTCGACTATTGGTCATTCAAAACAACTCGACTTTAACGATGTTCCCTCAGAAAGACTTCATACCGGATCGGTAAAACTGCGCTCCAGACAGGACGCGCGTAAACACCAGATGCAGTTTGCAAGTCAGAGCGGAGAGCCGGAACAGCGGCCGCCGAAAACTTCGGCGGCGCAAATCGATTCGCTGTTCGAAGCGCCTGGCCCGTTGCTGGCCGGACTCATTTTCGTGTCGATTGGTGCGGCCCTGACCGCGCTGAGGACGGGCGAGCCGCTGATCTGGGCGTGCGTCGCACTTCTGATCCTGGCCGGGTCCGCGCGGGCGATCGACCTGCGCCTCTATCAGGCACGTCAGGCGGTCATGACCGTCGAGGCGGCCGCACGCTGGCAGAAGCGCTATCAGATCGGGGCAAAGATCCAGGCGGCTGCGATCGGCATCTGGTGCGCCACCGCCCTGTTGGCCACGGACGACGCCGTGGCTCACATGATAGCCTTGTCGGTCACCACCGGAATCGCGGCGGGCGGCGCGGGCAGGGCATATGGCCGGCCTGCGATCTTCCACCTCCAGGCCGTGCTGATTTTCGGCCCGGCCGTGCTTGCCCTGGCGCTGCGTGGAACGCCCTACTACATCGCGATGGCGCTGGTCAGCGGCGCGTTCCTGATGGCGATCATGCAGCTTTCGGTGAATCTGCACCGAATCTTCATGGGAGCGGTCGTGGCACGGGAACGTGAAGCCGCGCTCGCCGGCCAGTTCGATACGGCGCTGAACAACATGCCGCACGGCCTCTGCATGTTCCGCGTCGACGGACAGCTGGCGGTCATGAATCACCGCTTCGGCGCAATGATGAACCTGCCGGAAGGTCTCGCGCAGCGCGGCATCAACGCGCGTGACATCGTCGCGGCGTGCGTCAGCGCCGGATCCATCTCGGCTGGGAGCGGCGAGCGGATCGTCGCGGACATCGAGAGTTCGCAAGCCAAGGAGATCATCACCGCCGATCCCGACACGCAGCGAAACCGGTCGTTGTCCTGGACTGTCCAGCCGATGGCTGACGGCGGCGCGGTGGTGCTGCTCGAGGACATTACCGACCGTCGCAGCGCCGAGGCCAAGATTACGCATCTGGCGCGCTACGACGACCTCACCGCGCTCCCCAACCGCGTTCATTTCCGCGACGAGATCGAAAGGCTGCTGGCGATCTCGCACGACGCCGAGCGCCTGTCCGCGCTGCTGTTCGTCGATCTCGACCAGTTCAAGCAGGTCAACGACACGCTCGGCCATCCCTGCGGCGACCAGCTGCTGTGCGCGGTCGCCAACCGCCTGCGCGAGATGCTGCGCCCGGAGGATTTCGTCGCCCGCTTCGGCGGTGACGAATTCGTCGTGTTCCAGGAGAACATCTCCTCGCCCGAGGACGCCGCCGCGCTGGCGCGCCGGATCGTCGAACGGCTGAGCGAGCGCTACCGCATCGACAATCATCTGGTCGAGATCGGGGCCAGCGTCGGCATCGCGTTGACCTCTCCGGAGGGCGTCAGCGCGGACACGCTGCTCAAGAACGCCGACATGGCGCTGTACCGGGCCAAGGCCGACGGCCGCGGCACCTTCTGCTTCTTCCGCGACGAGATGGCGGCGACCGTGGAGGCGCGCCGCATCCTCGAGCTCGACCTGCGCAAGGCGCTCGCCAACGAGGAATTCGAGCTGTTCTACCAGCCGCTGGTGAATTTGAAGTCCGGCAAGATCACGACGTGCGAGGCGCTGCTGCGCTGGAATCATCCGGTGCGCGGCACGGTCTCGCCGGTGGACATCATCCCGGTCGCCGAGGACATGGGGCTGATCGTCGATCTCGGCCGCTGGATCCTGCGCCGCGCCTGCATGGAATGCATGAAATGGCCGGAGGGCGTCAACGTCGCCGTCAACTTCTCGCCGCAGCAATTCCACCAGCGCGACGTCTTGAGCGAAATCCGCTACGCGCTCGAGGTTTCGGGGCTCCCGGCGCATCGGCTGGAGATCGAGATCACCGAATCCTCGCTGTTGCGCAACACCCAGCTGACGCACGACATCCTGTCGCAATTGCATGCGATCGGCGTGCGCATTTCGCTGGATGATTTCGGCACCGGCTATTCGAGCCTCAGCTACCTGCACAATTTCCCGATGCAGAAGGTGAAGATCGACCGCTCCTTCCTCGAAGGCATCGATGCCGACCGGCCGCTGACGCTGCTGCGCGGCGTGGCGCGGCTGTCGGCCGATCTCGGCATGGCCGTCGTGGTCGAGGGCATCGAGACCAATGATCAGCTGGAGCTGATCAGCGCCGACGGCACCGTGACCGAAGGGCAGGGCTATCTGTTCAGCCGGCCGGTGCCGGCAGTCCGGATTCGCCAATTGCTCAATGCCTCGCATGGCCGTCGCGGGGCTGAGGACCAGATCGTCATGGTGTCCTCGCGATCGATCGCCTGATCTTTCTCTGCCTCACTCCTCAACGTATTTAGCTCTCGTTCGTCCGTGTTTTTGCGGGCTGCAAAGGTTAACCCTAACGTTTCTAAGCCTTTGCAATTCCGTTAATGAACCATTAATCTCCCCACACTCGCAGAAGTTGCTTTGGAGTGTAGGGGTACTGGATGACGTCTGGAGCTGAACCGCAAACGGTGCTCCTTCCGCGGGGAGCCGCTCTGTTTGACCGCATCGATTACCGCCTGATCGAAACTCCTGAGGACCGAGACAACCTCTATCTGATGCGGTACCGGGCCTATCTGCATGCCGGACTGATCGAGCCGTCGGAGTCGCGGCGCGTGACTGATCGCTTCGACGATGCGCCCAACACCTGGAATTTCGGGGTCTATGTCGATGGAGAGCTCTGCAGCTCCGTTCGCATTCACGTCCTGACGTCTGACTGGCGAATGTCCTACACGACCGAAGTGTTTGGCGACGTCTTGCATCCCCGCCTCGACCGCGGCGAAGTTCTCATCGATCCATGCCGGTTTGTTGCTGATCCCGAAAAGCACCAGCGTTTTCCGGAGCTGCCCTATCTGACGGTGCGGCTGGCTTTTGTGGCTTGCGATCATTTCAACGCCGACACCGGGCTGGCCATGATCCGGACCGATCATCAGGCGTTTTATCGTCGCATCTTCCTGCACGAGACTATTTCATCGGAGCCCCGCGGGTTTCCGGGCTGGCCCACCAAGAAGGCCGTGCTGATGGCGTCCGATTTCCGGAACCTGCGGGAAAAGGTTCTGACGCGCTTTCCGATCATGCGCTCCAGCGCTTTTGAGCGGCGCATGTTGTTTCAACGCAGCAGCCCGCGCCAGGCGGCCCCGCGGCCGGTGTCGCTGGCCACGCAGCGGACCCCGGACGTAGCCGCCTCGGCAACGGGTTCTGCCCGCTAGGCCCCAAGGTCAGGCCCCAGCGTCTCCACGCGAGAGCCTAAAATTCCAGCAAGGGCCGCGGTTTTTGCCGGTCGGCGCGGCTTGCCTTCACCATCGCGCCACATTTACAACCCATTAACCATGACGGTTGCTTTTCGCTGGTTGGGGGCATTTGACCGGCTGTGGCAAGGTTCCATCAAGGTTGACGGAACGTTCGCTTAACCAACCCCCTGTAGACCGGACAGCAGTGGACGAAACGTGAGCGTGGAGGCTCCGGAATGAAACATCCTATGCGCATCCTCCAGGGATTGAAGCTGGCCGCGGTGCTTGCCGTCGCGTTGTCGATGGGTGCCTGCGCCAACAAGAATGCTGCCACGGATGCGATGGCCAACGCGGCGACGCCGGGCAGTCAGCAAGACTTCGTCGTCAATGTCGGCGACCGCGTGTTCTTCGAAAGCGACCAGACCGATCTGACCCCGCAGGCGATCGTGACCCTGGAGAAGCAGGCGCAGTGGCTCCAGAGCTATCCGCGCTACAGTTTCACCGTCGAAGGTCATGCCGACGAACGCGGCACCCGCGAATACAACATCGCGCTCGGCGCCCGCCGCGCCCAGTCGGTGCGTTCGTTCCTCGCCTCGCGCGGCATCGATCCGAACCGCATGCGCACGATCTCGTACGGTAAGGAGCGGCCGGTCGCCGTTTGCAACGACATCTCCTGCTGGTCGCAGAACCGCCGCGCCGTCACCGTGCTGAACGCGAGCTCCTGACCATTGGTCAGGCGCCGTTCATCTTCAGAAACCGATTATGCCGGCGCCCTCTCGGGCGCCGGTTTCGTTTCAGCCATCTGTGACGGAAACCCCTTTGTTTCAGTCACAGTTTTGGCGTACTCCGCTTCAATGTGTGGCGCGTCGAATGTTCGGTCGCAGGCCATTTCGCTTTCGTCGTCAGGGCAAGATGTCATCCAGATTTAAGGTCTTCACCGGCACCGTGGCGATCGCCGCGCTGCTCTCTTTGTGCTCGCCCGCCCTCGCACAGTCGGACGATGCAGATCCCGAGATGCGGATCGAGCGGCTGGAGAACCAGTTGCGCCAGCTCACCGGCCAGAACGAAGAGCTGCAATATCGCAACCGCCAGCTCGAAGAGCGGCTGCGAGCGCTCGAGGGCGGCGCGCAAGGCGCGCCCGGCCAGACGCCGGTCCAGCCCAACGTCGCGGCCATGCCGCCCGCGCAAGCCGCCCCGGCCTATCGCCAGCCGCCGCACCAGCAAGCGGCCCAGCCGAATTACGAGCAGCCGCAAATCGCCTCTCCGGCGCCGATCGTTCAGGAGCAGCCTGCGCCCGGCGCGCCGGGCCCGCGCCGCCGCGGCGATGCCTTCGACCCGAACCAGAGCCCGAATGCGCCGGGTGCGCCGCGCGCGCTCGGCGGCGGGCAGCAACCGATGCCTGCAGGTGCCCCGAGCGGCGCGCCCGGCGGCCGTGGCGCCGGCGAACCGCTTGATCTCGCCAACAGCGGCCCCCGCTATCCGCAAGCGGCCGCGCCTCAGGCTGCGCAGCCCGGCTATCCGCCGGCCCCACCCGGCTCTCCCGCGCCCGCAGGCGCCCCGGCGCTGACGACGCTGCCGCCCTCGGCCACGCCACGCGACGAATTCGACCTCGGCATCGGCTACATGCAGCGCAAGGACTATGCGCTGGCCGAACAGACCATGAAGAACTTCTCGCAGAAATATCCGAGCGACCCGCTGCTCGGCGACGCGCAATACTGGCTCGGCGAGAGCTATTTCCAGCGCCAGCAATATCGCGACTCCGCGGAAGCCTTCCTCGCCGTCACCACCAAATACGACAAATCCGCCAAGGCGCCGGATGCCCTGCTGCGGCTCGGCCAGTCGCTGGCGGCGCTGAAGGAAAAGGAGGCCGCGTGCGCCGCCTTCGGCGAAGTCGGCCGCAAATATCCGCGCGCTTCCGCCGGCGTCAAAGCCGCGGTCGACCGCGAGCAGAAGCGCGTGAAGTGCTGAGGCGCAGCGATTGATCCTGACAAGATTGATGGCGCTGCGCTAAACAGTCGGTCCATCCGCGGACGATTGCAGCGTCATGCCAGAGGACAATTCACCGATCTCGGCGCGTGAGGCCAAGCGCCTCTTCGCAGGCCTGAAAGGCGCGCAGGGACTGCTGCTCGCGGTCTCCGGCGGGCCCGACTCGGTGGCGCTGATGTGGCTTGCGGCGCGCTGGCATCGCAGCCTCGCGCGCGGCCCGCGTCTCACCGTCGTCACGATCGACCACGGCTTGCGGCCGGAGGCGGCGCGCGAGGCGCACGAGGTCAAGCGTCTGGCGACCGGGCTTGGCTTGCCGCATCGGACCCTGCGCTGGCGCGGCGCCAAGCCGAAAACGGGTCTGCCGGCCGCCGCACGCGAAGCCCGTTACCGCCTGCTCGTGCAGGCCGCACGCAAGGCTGGTGCGAGCCACGTGCTGACCGCCCACACACGCGACGACCAGGCCGAGACCGTGTTGATGCGTCTTGTCCGCGGCAGCGGATTGGCCGGGCTGTCGGCGATGGCCCGTCTCACCGAGCGCGACGGCGTCGTTCTTGCGCGTCCACTGCTCGATGTTCCGAAATCGCAGCTGATCGCGACCTTGAAGCGGGCGAAGATCGGCTTTGCCGACGATCCCACCAACCACAACGCTGCCTTTACCCGGCCGCGGCTGCGTGCGCTGCTTCCGCAGCTCGCGGCGGAGGGTGGTGATGCCCGCAGCCTGGCCCGGCTCGCGGCAAGGCTGGCACGCGCCAATGCGGCCGTCGAGGTGCTGACCGATGGAGCCGAGCGCTTCCTCCGTTTGCGGGATCGCGGCGATGCGCCGCAGGCCGGCGTTCGAAGCTTCGAGGCCCCCGTGTTTGCCGCCCTGCCGGAGGAGGTCCGGCTGCGGATCCTGCTGCGGGCCGTCAACGCGTTCGGGCATGAGGGACCGGCGGAACTCGGCAAGGTCGAATCCCTTCTGGCCGTGCTCGATCAGGCCATTGCCGCAAGTCCCCGCGCACCCGCAAATGGCCGGCCGGCCCTGAAGCAGACGCTTGCGGGAGCCTTGATCAGCCTTGTCGGGGGACGTATCCGCATCGGGCCGGCGCCGGCCCGGCGCAAGGGTGGATCAAGGGTGGATAGGGGCGGATCATCGCACCGGCCGTTTCGAGACCGCGCCGTGAGGACACCTTAACCAGGCAGGAAAAAGCGGGATCTGGGTGCCATTATTTCAGCGGGAATCGGACTAAGATGGGCTAAATAGTCCCATCTCGTTCCCTTGGCAGCGACCGGAGCGACACCTAGATTGTATCCGTCTAACCGAGAGGATTCCTTGGGGATTTCCTCGCGCTGCCCAAATAACTGCCCAAGGCTCAGGCCGCGATCCGCGCGACCACGAAGGAAGATCGATGAACGCCAATCTGCGCAATTTCGCCCTCTGGGTCATCATTGTCCTGCTGCTGTTGGCGTTGTTCACGCTCTTCCAGAATCCGGGTCAGCGCGCCTCCTCGCAGGACATCGCCTTCTCCCAGCTCCTGAGCGAGGTTGACCGCGGCAATGTGCGCGACGTCGTGATCCAGGGGCCGGACATCCACGGCACCTTCACCAACGGCTCGAGCTTCCAGACCTATGCGCCGAGCGATCCGACGCTCGTGAAGCGCCTCTATGACAGCAAGGTGCAGATCACCGCGAAGCCGCCCGGCGACAACGTGCCGTGGTTCGTCTCGCTGCTGGTCTCCTGGCTGCCCTTCATCGCGCTGATCGGCGTGTGGATCTTCCTGTCGCGGCAGATGCAGGGCGGCGCCGGCAAGGCGATGGGCTTCGGCAAGTCGCGCGCAAAAATGCTGACTGAAGCGCATGGCCGCGTTACCTTCGAGGACGTCGCGGGCGTCGACGAGGCCAAGCAGGACCTGCAGGAGATCGTCGAATTCCTGCGCGACCCCGGCAAATTCCAGCGCCTCGGTGGCCGCATTCCGCGCGGCGTGCTGCTGGTCGGCCCTCCCGGCACCGGCAAGACCCTGATCGCGCGTGCGGTCGCGGGCGAAGCCAACGTGCCGTTCTTCACGATTTCGGGTTCTGACTTCGTCGAGATGTTCGTCGGCGTCGGCGCCAGCCGCGTCCGCGACATGTTCGAGCAGGCCAAGAAGAACGCGCCCTGCATCATCTTCATCGACGAAATCGACGCCGTCGGTCGGCACCGTGGCGCCGGCCTCGGCGGCGGCAATGACGAGCGCGAGCAGACGCTGAACCAGTTGCTGGTCGAGATGGACGGCTTCGAGGCCAATGAGGGCGTGATCCTGATCGCCGCGACCAACCGTCCCGACGTGCTCGATCCCGCGCTGCTGCGTCCCGGCCGCTTCGACCGTCAGGTCGTGGTGCCGAACCCCGACGTCGTCGGCCGCGAGCAGATCCTCAAGGTCCACGTCCGCAAGGTGCCGCTGGCGCCGGATATCAACCTCAAGACGATCGCGCGCGGCACCCCGGGTTTCTCCGGTGCCGACCTGATGAACCTCGTCAACGAAGCCGCGCTCACCGCCGCCCGTCGCAACAAGCGGATGGTGACCCAGGCCGAGTTCGAGGAAGCCAAGGACAAGGTGATGATGGGCGCCGAGCGCAAGTCGCTCGTCATGACCGAGGAAGAGAAGCTGCTGACGGCCTATCACGAGGGCGGCCACGCCATCGTCGGCCTCAATGTCGTCGCGACCGACCCGATCCACAAGGCGACCATCATTCCGCGCGGTCGTGCGCTGGGTATGGTCATGCAGCTGCCCGAGCGTGACAAGCTGTCGATGTCGCTGGAGCAGATGACCTCGCGCCTTGCCATCATGATGGGTGGCCGCGTCGCCGAAGAGCTGATCTTCGGCCGCGAGAAGGTGACTTCGGGTGCGTCGTCGGACATCGAGCAGGCGACGCGTCTGGCACGCATGATGGTGACGCGCTGGGGCCTGTCCGAGGCGCTCGGCACGGTGTCCTATGGCGAGAACCAGGACGAGGTTTTCCTGGGCATGTCGGTGTCGCGCACCCAGAACGCATCGGAAGCGACGGTTCAGAAGATCGATACCGAGATCCGGCGTTTCGTCGAAGAAGGCTACAACGAAGCAACCCGTATTCTCACCGAGAAGCGCGCCGATCTCGAAGCTCTCGCCAAGGGCCTGCTCGAGTTCGAGACGCTCTCCGGCGACGAGATCATCGACCTGCTCAAGGGCAAGAAGCCGAACCGCGAGTCCGTGCTCGAGCCGACCACGCCGCGCGCCTCGGCGGTGCCTCCGGCCGGCAAGTCGCGCCCGCGACCCGATCCGGATCCCGGCCTGGAGCCGCAGCCGCAGGCGTAATCGCGAGCGGCAGATCGAATTGAAAAACGCGGCGGAAACGCCGCGTTTTTTGTTGGGTGGTGGTGCGTCGGCGAACGACTCGTCGTTGCGAGGAGCTCTTGCGACGCTCGCAGTGACGACGTTGAGGCAGGGCAGGGTTGCCTCGCAATCACCTTGGCGCTAGGGCTTCGCGCTCGTCGCCGACCCACCTACCGTGTTGTCCCGCACGTGGATCACTGCGATGTCGTCCGTATAGATCCGCTTCCAGCCCTTCAGCATGTCCAGGATCTGCGGTCCGGGCGCGTCGGCGGCCAATAGCGTTGCGTCGATCTTGTGCTCGTCGAGCAGCCGCGGAAGCAGCTCGGGCTTCTTGCCCTCGGTCGCCTTGAAGAAGTCCATGACGAATTTCTCGCCATAGAGCTCGGCGCGACCGTCGACGTAAACAGGGACGTCGCGCGAGATCAGATAGCCGCCGAACTGATAGGCGTTGAAGACGCGCTGGACCTTGCGTTGTTCGAGCAAATCGACTGCCGCGACCGGCGTCTGCGTCATGGTGAAGCTGAAGCTGTGGTGGCCCATATAGAGCGAGGTCGAGGCCCAGCTTGCGGCGACGATCATGAGTGCGCCAAGCGCGGTGACATAGCGGGCCGGCCAGCGGTCGGCACCGGGTGCGTCCGGCTGCGGGCGCGAGGCCAGCTGGCCGAGCGGCTTCGCCAGCACCAGCGGCACCAGGAACGCGAACGCCTCGATGCTCCTGACGTGGGTCAGCGCGCTCCAGGTCAGGAACAGGATCAGGAAGATCCTGGGCGCAGAGAGCACGAGGCCGCGATAATAGCCGAACGCGATCAGGCCGAGCAGGGCGCCTTCGAACGAGGAGAAGGTGGCAAAGTTCGCCGGCATCCATTCGAAGATCAGCGAGAGCAACTCGCCCAGGCTCAAGATGTTGGTGGCGCCCAGCAGCGTTCCCCAGCCGTACGGCGTACAGCAGCTCGCGACCAGTGCACCGATGCCGAACAGCACCCAGCGCAGGAACAGCTGAAGCCGCCGCCCCTTCTCGGCGTGCTCGACGGCCTCGAGCGCGATCGGACCGATCAGCGCCAGACCGAGCACGAAGCCGCCATGCAAGTTCGCCCACAGCGCCATCAGCGGCAGCCAGTACCAGGACGGCGCGCTCCTGCGGTCGGCGGTCGCCATCAATAGACCGACCCATGCCACCATGACAGGCAGCGCCAGGACGTGCGGACGCGCCAGGACGTGATGCAGCGACAGCAGCAGGGCCAGCATCGCAAGCAGCACTGCGCGCGGTGCCTCGATCTGCACGTCGAGCAGATAGACGAAGATCGCGGCCGTGAGCGCGACTCCCATCGCGGTGAGGATGACGGGACCTGCCCAGCCCAATTGCGCATAGGAGAGAGCGAACAGCACCTGCGACAGCCACGACGTTGAAATCCACGGCGCGCCCGTCCGCGTGAAGGAATAGATGTCCGTGTACGGCATAGCGCCGTGATCGATGATCCATTGTCCGATCTTGATCTGCCAAAACGAGTCGGAGTCCTGAAGCAGCGTATCGCCGACATACATGAAGAAGAGATAGGCGCCCGCACCGACGCACAGCGGCACCAGGGCTCGCGCACGACCCTGCACCGTGATGCTGTTGGCAAAGGAAAGGGACATGCCGCGTCGTCGTCCTGTTGTTTTGTCGGGGTGCCGAGCGATCGACATTGGACCACGGCGGTCATAATTTCGGGTAAACCGGTGATACCGGGCCGGCTTGATGTCTCGACAATTTAACGGATCGTTTTAGATTTCGGTTTACCATCGGCGAATACACGCAAACCGCTCTGTATTTCCGCAGTCGAATTAACTGCGGCGCAATTCTTTGCCACTACGTTCGCATCCATGGTCGAGCGGCGCTGGGAAGCCAAAAAGACCAGATCAGTTGTAGCCTCGTGTACTCATTTGGAGCTCTTTATGAAGAACCTCGTTGCGAATTTCGCGAAAGATGAATCCGGCGCCACCGCCATTGAATACGGTCTGATCGCCGCCGGCATCGCGCTGGCGATCATCACTGTCGTCAATAACCTGGGCACCACGTTGAACGCCAAGTTCACCTCGATCTCGTCCAGCCTCAAGTAAGACTGAACGGACCAAGAGTAGAAAGAGCCTTGTCCCGGACAAGGCTCTTTTCTTTTGTGCCAAGCCTTTCGTGCCAAGTCTTTCGTGCCAAGTCTTGTTCTAGCGAAGTCTTTTCTTCGCCGAAGCCGTCGCGTCCATGCGAGTCCGCGACGGTTAAACGCCTGATCCGCGGCTCACGGTGCTGAGGGTAGCTTCGCCGGTGCGTCATCGCGGACGTGGATGACGGCAAGGTCATCCGAGTAGAGCCGCTTCCAGCCCGGCACGTGGTCCATGATCCTTGCGGCGGGAGTCGATCCGTTCAGCAGTGTGGCGTCGATCTGGTGGGTATCGAGCAAACGCAGCAGAGTCTCAGCGTTCTTGCCTTCGATGGCGTCGAAATAGTCGAGCACGAACTGCTCTCCATACAGCTCGGCGCGGCCATCGATGAAGGTCTTGAGGTTGCGGAAGATCAGATAGCTCCCGATCGGCGCGGTGCTGAAGATGCGCTGCGCGTGCCGCTGCTCGAGCAGATCGACTGCGGCCCGAGGGGTCGGATTGCGGATAAAGGCATACCGCGTCGGCGTGGCATAGGACCGCGTGATACTCCAGCTGGTCGCAACGATCACGAGCGCCGCGATCGCGGTCACTGCAAAGGAGGGCCGTGCTTCAGCCCGTGCGAGCGCGACCGCTCTGGCCGTGCCCAATTGTTCGGCCAACGGTTTCGCCAGCACGAGCGGTGTCAACAATGCAAAGACCTCGATGTTTCTGACGTGGTTGAGTGCCGCCCAGACCAGGCCGAGCAGCAGAAGAATGCGGGTCCACGGCAGCACCAATCCTTTGTAGTAGCCGAGGGCGATCAATCCGAGCAGGCTGGCACCGAACAAGTCGAACGAGCTGAAATCGGCGGGCATCCACTCCGAGATTTGCGAGAGCACCTTGCCGAGGCTGAGGATTTTCGCCGATGCGAGCGGCGTATTCCAGCCATAGGGCGTGCAGCAGCTTGCGGCAAGCGCAGCGAGCCCGAACAAGGCCCAGCGCGACGCCGGTGCAAAGCGGCCCTTGCGATCGGTGGACGCGATCGCATCGAGGCCAATGGGCCCAATCAGCGCCAGCCCCATGACGAAGCCGCCGTGAAGATTGGCCCATAGCGCCATCAAGGGAAGCAATAGCCACGACGGCGCGGTGCGCCGATCGGCGGCCGCCAGCAGCCCGCCGACAAAAGCCAACATGACAGGCAGTGCCAGCATGTGCGGGCGGGCGAGAAAGTGGCCCATCGACATGAAGAGGAGCGGGGTGACGAGCAGAAAGGCGCGCGCAGGCTCCAGATAGGGCTCAAGCAGGTAGACGAAAATCGCTGCGGTCGCTCCGATCGCGAGCGACGTCAGGATAACTGCCCCCGACCAGTTGGACGGCTCGTAAGCCAGCGCGAACAGGACTTGCGATAGCCAGGAGCTCGAGATCCAGGGCTCGCCGGCTCGCGTGAAGGAATAGATGTCGGTATAGGGCAGGGCGCGGTGTTCGAGAATCCACTGCCCGATCTTGATCTGCCACAGCGTATCGGTATCCCGCAGCATGATGTCGCCGATGCCCAGGAAGAACAGGTAGACGCCGGCGGCGATGCAGAACGGCAGTAGCCAGCGCGCAACACCGCGGACGGGCACGCTGCTTGTCATGGAAATCGACATCGGATTCTCGGGGCTGAAACGACAGCACGCAGCAGCGCGCAAGCATCGGCAAGCTGAGCATGATCGCTTTTAAGTTGAGGTAAACCGGATCGTCATACCGCGGCCGCGCCGAGCAAGAATGCGTTTACCTGCTCTTGTCGCGCCGAAGTTTGTCTCGCGCGCATATGCTCATTTGTGTCTTGTCATCCGCCCTGAATAGTTGTTCAGTTCTTGAGGGCGATTTGGGCGAAGATTAGCGAATAAGCAGGCGGTCGGGCTTTGCGCCGGACGGATGCTGGGGACAGGAAGCGCGCCATGGTTTATCGGCGGACGCATCAAGTGGTGAAGCGCCTTGCGGCCCGGCGCAGTGCGATACTGGCGGCGGCGCGGGAGGCGGCGGCGGAAGGCGGGATGGCGGCGGTGCAGATTGCGCCGGTCGCGCTTCGCGCCAGCGTCGCTGCGGGTACGGTCTACCGCTACTTCCCATCCAAGGCCGATTTGATCTCCGAATTGATCGCCGAAGTTTCCCGCGACGAGCTCACGGCGATCCGGCGAGCCGCCGATGCCGCGCCGGGGCCGTCTTCGGCGCTGGCGGCGGCGGTGACCACCGTGGCGGTGCATACCCTGTCACAGCGCAGGCTCGCCTGGGGCATCCTGGCCGAGCCGGTCGATGTCGATGTCAGCGCTTCACGCCTCGCCAGCCGGCGCGAGATCGCGGGCGAGATGGCCTCGCGGATCGACGCCGCCGTGCGCGCCGGCCACCTGCCGGCGCAGGACACCGCGCTCGCCGCCACCGCGCTGCTCGGCGCCTTGCACGAGGCCCTGGTCGGACCGCTCGCGCCGGACAATCTCGACGATCCCGCCAGGATGCGCGATGCCGTGCAGACCGTGACGCTGCTGGCGCTCCGCGCGGTCGGCGTCATGGACGCCCGCGCCAGGGGTCTGGTCGTGCAGCAGACGCTGCTGCCGGCGGCGAAAGCGCTGGTTGGGGCCTAAAACGTCAGCCTGATCGACCGGCGGACCTGATCGCGCCCAGGCCATTGCCAGAGCTCGCCTTTTCGAAAAACCTCAGCACATGCGCCGGACCCGCCGGCTACTGTGCATGGGGTTGTTTTCGACATTTTTCGTTTGCCGTGTGTTGGCGGGCCTAGATATTCGCTTCGCCCTCTGGGCCGACCGAGGCGATGCGCACCATGTTGGTGGTGCCGGGGATGCCGAGCGGCACGCCGGCGACGATGATCACGCGCTGGCCTGCCCGGACGAAGCCGTCGCGGAACGCGATCTGGCCGGCGCGGCTTACCATGTCGTCCTGGTCGCGCGCATCTTCCGCCACCACGCAATGTATGCCCCAGACGACCGACAGCCGGCGTCCCGCCGCGACGTTCGGCGTGATCGCCACGATCGGCGGCTTCGGCCGCTCGCGCGCCACGCGCACGGCCGTCGATCCCGAACTGGTCCAGCAGATCAGGGCCGGCAGGTCGAGCGTCTCGGCGATCTGCCGCGCGGCGTCCGCGATGGCATCGCCGGCGGTGGCTTCCGGGGCGGGGCGCTGTGCGGTGATGACGGAGCGATAGATCGGGTCGCGCTCCACCTCCTCGCCGATGCGATTCATGGTCGAGACAGCCTCGACCGGGAATTTGCCGGCCGCCGATTCCGCCGACAGCATGATGGCGTCGGCACCTTCATAGACGGCTGTGGCGACGTCGGAGACTTCGGCGCGGGTCGGCACCGGCGACTGGATCATCGATTCCAGCATCTGCGTCGCGATCACCACCGGCTTGCCGGCGCGCCGCGCCATGCGCGTCATCTGCTTCTGCAGGCTCGGAACGCGTTCCAGCGGCAGCTCGACGCCGAGGTCGCCGCGCGCCACCATCAGGGCGTCGGAGGCGTCGATGATGTCGGCGAGGCGATCGATCGCCTGCGGCTTCTCGATCTTGGCCATCACCGCCGCACGGCCGCGGATCATCTTCTTGGCCTCGAGCACGTCGTCGGCGCGCTGCACGAAGGACAGCGCGATCCAGTCGACGCCGGTGACCAGCGCCGCCTCGAGGTCGGCGCGGTCCTTCGGCGTCATCGCCGAGACCGGCAAGTCGGTGTCGGGCAGGCTGACACCCTTGCGGTCGGACATCCGGCCGCCGACCACGACGCGCGTCACCGCGTGCTCCTTCGACGTCTCCTCGGCGATCAGCCTCACCTTGCCGTCGTCGAGCAGCAGCGAATGGCCCGGCCGCAGCGCGGCCAGGATCTCCGGATGCGGAAGCTGGACGCGGGTGGTGTCGCCCGGCGCTTTGTCGGAATCCAGCGTGAAGGTCTGGCCGTTCTGGAGCTGGACCGCGCCTTCGGCGAAGGCACCGAGCCGGAGCTTTGGGCCCTGGAGGTCGACCAGAATGCCGATCGGCCTTCCGTAGCTGCTCTCGACGTTGCGGATCGTTGCCACCAGCTCGCGCATCTTGTCATGCGGGGTGTGGCTCATGTTGATGCGGAACAGGTCGGCGCCGGCCTCGAACAGACGGCGGATCATCGCGAGGTCCGAAGAAGCGGGTCCCAGAGTCGCGAGAATCTTGATACGGCGAAGACGCCTCATGGCTTATTTCCAGACGGGGGCGAGGGAGCTGGCGGGAGGCCAGGCGCGGCGGGGGGCGTACCACCGGGCGGGCCATTGGGCAAACCCGGAACCCCCGGACCAACCGGGCCGGGGAGACCAGGCACGCGCTGCTGTTTTGACGGCTGCTCGTTGGCATCGGTGAGCTGAACGGTCCAGGCCCGCTGCTCGCCGGTATCGACCTCGAAATAGCCGGTCCGGTCATAGCCGCGCGCGAGGCAATCCTCGGTGCCGCGGATGGTGAACTCCTTGTCGCGCGAGCACATGAAGGCCTGGCCCGACCATTCGCCGCCGCGGTCATAGTCGATGGCGTAGATGTAATAGAAGCGGGCCACCAACGTTCCCCGCAGCAGGGTCTCGCAGGAACGGGACGAGATGTTCCACCAGCCCTCGGTGGTCCAGCCCTCGGCATCCTTGTAGCCGAGCGCGATGCCGACCCGGCTCGATGTGTTGTTGCAAAGCCGGAAATCGGCCGAGGCCGGGCTGGCCCAAAAGCATAGCAAGCCAACCACCAGCACCGGGACCAACCGGGCGAGCAGGCGAAGGGGGGAGCGGGGAGATTCGGCGATCATTGTCGCGGAAGCTATATCAGATCATTGACGATTTGGCGTAGGGCCCGGGAACTGCCCGAAGCCGGCTTTGCGCCCGTTTGCGCCGCGATATGGCAAAATCTGTGACAGGCCCCACCTGATCTCGTAAGGGTGACCCATCCAGGTCACTGCCAATTTCGCAAAGCCGAGGGATCCAGCCATGGCAATCGACGACAAAACCAGAACGGAACTCGAGGCTGCCGCTTTCCGGCGCCTGGTCGATCATTTGAAGACGCGGACAGACGTCCAGAACATCGACCTGATGAATCTCGCAGGCTTCTGCCGCAACTGCCTGTCCAACTGGCTCAAGGACGCCGCCGACGCCCAAGGCGTCGCCTTGAGCAAGGACGAGAGCCGGGAAGCCGTCTATGGCATGCCTTACGAGGCCTGGAAATCGAAATACCAGGGCGCGGCCACGCCTGAGCAGCTCGACGCCATGAAGAAGGTTCATCCCGGGCACTGAACGGCCGCGCCGGCAGCCTGATGTGCGGTGCCCTTGAGTTGCATCACACAACAGCTTTCTTCGACGTGCCGTAGGAAGGTGTGGGCGCGCTGTGGACGAGCGCGATGCTGCCTTGAACCCGAGAGGTCCGAACCCTAAGGGTCTAACCAGCACGCGCGGTGAGGATGCCGGCGTCACCTCGTTTTTGCCAGTTCCATTGGGAGTACCAAGATGGCCACCTCCGCCGCCGTCCGCGACGACGAGCCCGCGACGAAATTTGCCAAGGACCAGCTCAAGTCCATCATCGAGCGCATCGAGCGGCTGGAGGAAGAGAAGAAGGCGATCTCCGACGACATCCGCGACGTCTTCGCCGAGGCCAAGGGCAACGGCTACGACGTCAAGGCGCTGCGCACCATCGTGCGCATGCGCAAGCAGGACCCGAACGAGCGCGCCGAGGCCGAGACGATCCTCGAGACCTACATGCAGGCACTGGGGATGATCTGAGGTATCGGTGTCGTCCCGGCTTTGGCCTGGGCGACACCATGTCGATCGAAGGAGACCGCGGTGACTGCGCCGCCGCTGCCGCGCGAGGTAAGCCGTGCCTACGACGCTTTTCCGGCGTCGATCGGCAAGCGGCTGCTTTGGGTACGCGAGCTGATCTTCGCGACCGCCGCGGCGCATGAAGGCATCGGCCGTCTCACCGAAACGTTGAAATGGGGCGAGCCTGCTTATCTGACCGAAGAGACCGGCAGTGGCAGCACGATCCGGCTCGGCCGCCTGAAGGACTCCGCGCACGCCGCGATTCTGTTCAACTGCAAGACGACGCTGGTCGATACCTTTCGCGAACGCTTTCCCGATCGGTTCGAATATCGGCAGACCAGGGCGTTGCTGTTGCCGGTGTCGGGCAAGCCGCCTAAGCGGGAGCTATCGGTCTGCCTGTCGCTGGCGTTGACGTATCATCTGGATCGACAAAGGAAGAAGCGTTAGCGGCGCGCGAAGACCTCAGCGCAACGCGGCGGTCCGCATGACGAACGACGTCGTCTCGAGCTTGGCGGTGGCGGTGCCCGAGAAGCTGTCGCACGACAAGCCCTGCATCGGATCGTCGGCAAAACCCATGGCGATCACGGACTGCGGCTTGACGAAGTAGGCGCGCATCGCGGCCGTGTCGAGCTCGCCCATCAGCGTGACCGACATCGCGCGGCTGGCGCTCGGCGACAGCATCACGATCTTGAGCCAGATACTTTCACCCTTGGCTGCGGAGAGCCGGGTCGCGGTTGCGACCATGCCGTCGACGCGCTTGCCGACCACCGTGTTGATCTCGGTCGCGGGTGCAAGGTTACGCGACGCGGAGGCGGGACGGGCGGAGCGCGGGATCGGCGCGGAGGCGGCGACGACATTGGCGCGGTCGACCGGGGAGGCGGACGCCGGCGCGTAGGCCAGTGCCTGATAGGCGGCGCTGGACACGCTCGCGGTCGGCTGCGGATCGGTGGCGGCGGCAAGCGCCTGCCGGGCCTTCAGCGCAGCCACTTGAGCCGGCGTCGCCTGTTGCGGCGTGGCCGGGGCGTCCCAGAAGCCGCGGGCATTGATGATGTCGGCGGGCGTCTCGGGCTTGGCGTCAGCAGATTTGCCGGCGGCCGGCTTGTCAGCCACGGGCGCCGGCTTCGACTTGGGCAGCGCGACGAGCTGCGCATCGGCCGAGGCGAGCTGAATCGTCGCCGCGACCGACGGCTTGGCGCGCGGCGTCGGCACCGGATCGGCCGGCTTGGTCGCGGCGGCGACCACGGTCGGCGCGACAGGCTTCGCGGCCGGAGCGGGCGCGCCCTCGTCATCCTCGTCGTTGCTCGCGGCCGCCGGAGCCGGCTTGCCCTTGAACAGGGCGGCAAAGAAATTCGACTTGCTGCCGGAATCTTCGCCGCTGCCGCGCCGCTCGATCTCGGCCTTGGCGAGCTCATAGCCCTTCAGCGGCGTACCGTCGGTTGGGACATGGACGGTGCGTCCGTCCGGGAAGACCCGGGCGAGCTGGTCATGCGTCATGCGCGGCCAATGCCGGATGCTGCCGGTGTCCAGATGTACGAACGGCGAGCCTGAGGTCGGATAGAAGCCGACGCCGCCGCGCTGGAGGCGCAGGCCGGCGAAGCGGATCTGCTCCAGCGGCACGTTCGGGATGTAGAAGTCCATCGCATGCCCCAGCATGTGCTGGCTGAAGCGCGCCACGCCGGAGGAGCGGCGGCGGAGCATGGAGTTGGTGGCGGGCGAGCGGTAGGCGGAGATGATCTGGATCGGCTGCTTGCCGTCGACGTCGCGGTAGACTTCCCAGAGGATGTCGAAGAGGTGACGGTCCATGACCGTCTCGTCCTGGCTGCGCCAGTCGCGCAGGAAGTGATTGAGCTGCTTCAGCGCCGCTTCGTCGTAGCGCCCGTCGCGCTTGAAGGTGACGGTAAGGTCTTCGCCGGAATGGGTGTGGTGGAAGGAGAGCGTCTTGGTCTCGTTGAGCGCGGCGGCGTCATGAACTGAACCCGCGGCAGCAAGCAGCAATACGGCAGCGAGGCCGATCCGTGATCCGGCCTTCACTCCCGCATGGGACAACGACAGCACAGCGAATTGGCGTGCGATTCCAGTCAGCACGTTAGAGCCCACCCAGTCGACGAGCGTTCAAAATGGACTCTCCCGCTAACCCCGTAGCGCGCGAAAGAGGATGAACGCTTTGTTAAAGCGAGAAGGTTAATTCGAGGTTGACCTTCCCGCCCCCAAACCAAGTCAGATCGCGAACCTAACCGGGTGAGTGTGGCGAAAAAAGGCCCGCTGCCCGAGGTCAGGTGGAGAATGGTTAACGTTAAGCGACCCCATCCAGAGGATGAGGTCGCTGATTTTATTGCTGAATTTCAGGAAATCAGACCCGGGGCGGGCCTGGCTCAGCGGGTGAACACCCGCTGCTGCTGCGGACGGCGGCCGACCGGAGCCGGCGGCGGGGTCGGCGCTCCGAACAGGCGCTCGAAGAAATTCGGGCCGGACGAGCCGCCATTGGCCGCCAGGACGCCGTTCGGCAGCGTCGTTGCCGGGCGTGAATAGCTCGGCTGGGAGTGCGCGACCACGTTCTCGAGATCCTTGCCGCGACCGTTCTTCAGGATGTTGATCATGGTCGCGTCGCGGCCATAGACGTCCTTGCGGAATTGCAGCTTGCCGCCATCGTCCACGAATGCGGTCTGATAGGTGATGTTGACCGGGATCGGGGTCGGGAATTTCAAGTCGATCTCGCTCTTGCCGTACATGCTGCGGATGCGTTCCGGCGTGTACTTCTCGTTCGGCATCGCGATGTTGAGCAGGACCGACGCGTACTGATCCGGGTTCTGCACGCGCATGCAGCCGTGGCTGAAGGCGCGTTCGTCCCGGGCGAACAGGTTCTTGTCCGGCGTGTCGTGTTGATAGACCAAGAACTTGTTGGGGAAATTGAAGCGGATGCGGCCGAGCGCATTGGCTTCACCGGGCGGCTGCGAGATGTGCACTGAACCGTCGCGGTTCTGCTCGAGCTTGAGGCCCATGCGCTGGAGCACGGTCGGGTCCTGCTGAAGTGCCGGCAGATATTCGTTGTAGACGATCGACGGCGGCACGTTCCAGGTCGGATTGACCGTGATGTACTTCATCGTCTCGGTGAGCAGCGGGGTCGCATGCGTGCCGGGCTTGCCGGTGACGACGCGGGTGGTCCAGACCTGCTGGCCGCGCTGCATCACCTTCAGCGTGTAGTCGGGAATGTTGAGGATGACGTAGGCATCGCCGAGGGAGGGGACGCCCAGGTCGCGCGGCAGCCAGCGCCAGCGCTCCATGTTCACCAGCACCACGTCGATCTGCTTGTCGCGCTTCGGGGTGTTGATCGCCTTGACCGTCTTGTCGTCGAGGATGCCGGTCGCCTTGATTTCGGCGCTGTTCTGGAACTTGCGCACGGCTTCGGCGACCGGCGCGTCATAGCGGGTGTCGTTGGCGTTCTCGGTGATGCCAAGCTTGGCGCGCAGCTGCGGCACGCGCGGATCTTCAACGACGATTTCAGCCTGCTTCTTGCCGGCCGGGGTGTATTTCAACGTCGGACCATCGGCGATCTCGATCACCGGGCCGTTGCCCTGGCCGCGGAGCTCTGCGAGCTTCGCCTTCAGCTCCTTGTAAAGCTTCTGCGGCGGATTGTAGCTGTCGAGCGCCGCGGAGGCGTCCGCCGCCGTCGTGACCTTGGCGAGCACCTCGTTCGGATCGATCGGATGCTCGGGATAGAGGATGTCGCCGCTGACCTGTGACCAGTGCATGCGGCCGCTCTGAGCCTGGCGCGCATAGTCGAACATGCTGGCGGTGAGCTTGAGCTCGGCATCGGCGAGTGTATCGGGTGTCGTGGCGGCTGCGAAGTCCGGCAGCGGGTAATCGGCGGGATTGAGACCGTCGGACGCCGCGTCTTTCAGCCGTGCGATCACGCCCTTGGCCGCAGCGGTCAGGCTGCCGGCCTGGGTCCAGACCGGCGCGAAGTCGCGTGCACCGTAAAACTTCTCGATCGTCGCGCGCTCGTTCTTGCGGTCGAAATAGCGTGAAGCCTTGGCGCCGATGGCGTCCTTGAGCTTGTCGGCGACCGGCTGGTCGGCGGCGGGAACGTTGCTCGCGGCCTTCACCGGCTCCGAGGCCGGAGCCGCAGCGGTGGCGGGCGCGGCCGGCGTTGTCGCCGTGTCGGCCTTGGCAGGTTCCGTCTTCGCCGTCTCGCTCTTCGGCGCCTCGGTCGCCGGCGTGGTGGCGACGTCGGAAGGCTTGGTCTCGACCTTGTCCGGCGCGGGAGCGGCTTCGGCCTTCACGGGTTCCTTGACCGGCTCCTTTGCCGAGTCCTGAACCGTGGCGGTGGTGTCGAGCTTGATGTCGGATGCGGTCGGGGGCGGGACGTTTGCGGGTTCGGGGCGCGGGATCGCGGCTTCGATCGCGAGCTCGGCAGCGCTGCTGCGCGCCTGATCCTGCGCCAGGGCCGAGCTGGCCGATACCGTGAGGAAGGTCGCCGCGACCGTCATCAAGACACGGTCAAAGCCTGCACGGTGGTTCAAACAGTCACGCATTGTGTCGCACCCCTCGGGTGAACTGTCCCCCGTGGAACAGCTTCGTTATCGCCTATTGAGCTTCGGCTAAACCGCGCCGGCCTCTCGAAAGTTGCACGCCTGCACGCAACGAATCCTACGCAGACGATATACAGGCCCCGATTTCGCAGCCAGCGCTACCCGGGACAACTCACGACAAACTGACTTCAAGCAAGCCTCTTGGCAACGGATTGTGCGCTTCTGCCACGCGCTTTTCCCTGTGTCTGTCACTTCCAAGTCACGGTTCAAATCGCAGTCGAATTCCGTCGTCGTACGAACGGCTTACAGTCGTATCGCTCCGCCCGGACGAACCTCCGTTCGCGTCAGGCTCAGTGCGTCTCCTCACCGCTTTTGCCGCCATGGCCGGGAACCCCGGCCTCATCGAGTTTGCGGTAGAGGGTGGACCGGCCGATTTTGAGGCGGCGGGCGACCTCGGACATCTGCCCGCGGTAATGCGAGATCGCGAAACGGATGATCTCGTTCTCGATATCCTCCAGCGGCCGGACGTCGCCAGTCGCGGTCAGCATGGAGAGAGCACCCGCTTGCGGCAGCGGTGCGATCGGTATGTCATTACCCGACACGACGGAGGGGGCCGCGATCGGCTCCAGCATCAGCGGCGCGGTCGGAATGTCTGTTCCCGGATGTGGCTGCGAGGCGATCAGGGGGAAGTCGTCAAGGCCAAGCTGGTCGCCGTCGCTCATCACCACGGCGCGGTAGACCGCGTTTTCGAGCTGGCGGATGTTGCCGGGCCAATCGAGCTGGGCAAGGTGAGCAACGGCCTCGCCGCTGATGCCGGTGATGGGGCGGTTCTCCTCGGCGGCAAAGCGCGCCAGGAAATGCCTGAGCAGATGCGGAATGTCCTCGCGCCGGGCGCGCAGCGATGGGATCGTGAGCGGCAGCACATGCAGGCGATAGAACAAGTCTTCCCGGAAGTGGCCCTGCTTGACCCGCTCCAGCAGCCTGCGATTGGTCGCCGAGATGATGCGGACGTCGACCTTCACGGGTCTGCGGCCGCCGACCGCCTCGACCGCGCCTTCCTGGAGCGCGCGAAGCAGCTTGACCTGCGCGCTCAGCGGCAGCTCGCTGACCTCGTCCAGGAATAGCGTGCCGCCATGGGCTTCGACGAACTTGCCGGTGTGGCGTTCGGTGGCGCCGGTGAAGGCGCCCTTCTCGTGACCGAACAGGATGGACTCGACGAGGTTGTCGGGGATCGCGCCGCAATTGACCGCGACGAACGGCTTTGCCTTGCGCTCGCCGCTGCCATGGATGGCACGCGCGAACATCTCCTTGCCGACGCCGGACTCGCCCTCGATCAGCACGGGGATCGAGGAGTTTGTTGCTTTCTGCGCCGCGCGCATCACGCTCGCCATCGCCTCGGCGCGGGTGATGATGTCGGAGAAGGTCAGCCGGCCCTCGCGGCTGTGACGGATGCGCTGCAATTCGCCCTTGAGCGCCGAGGAGTTGAGCGCGTTGCGAAGAGAGACCTGGAGCCGCTCCAGGCCGACCGGCTTGACCACGAAATCGGCCGCGCCCGCGCGCATCGCCGAGATTACATTGTCGATGCCGCCATGGGCCGTCTGCACGATGACGGGGATGCTGAGACCCGCTTCGCGGATTTTCGCCAGCACGCCCATGCCGTCGAGGCCGGGCATCACGAGATCGAGGATGACGCCGTCGATGGCCGCGTCAGGGGCGGTGAGGGCGGCAATCGCCGCGTCGCCGGAGTCCACCACGATCGTCTCATAGCCGCATTTCTGCACCATGTTTTCGACCAGCCGGCGGGCTACAGCGTCGTCGTCGGCGATCAAAATACTGGCAGCCATGGTGTTCCCCGCACGCTACTACTATCTGTCTCGAATCGGGGCACTCTGGCCGAAGCCGATTAACGCACTGTTAAATCCTGATGCCCCCGCCCGCCGTCGTGATTGTTGAACACAGGTTTCCCACACAATGAATTCGCGCTCCAAGCCTGCAGTTAAGAAGTCCGCCATCAGCAAGCCCGCTCTTCGCAAGCCGAACACCAAGACAGCCAAGGCAAAACCCTCCAAGCATTCACCCGCCAAGTCTTCGCTTGCCAAGCCTTCACCCGCAAAGCCTGCGAGCAAGACCGGCAAGCTTCCGGTGTGGAATCTCGCCGACCTCTATTCCGGGATCGATGCACCGGAAGTGGCGCGCGATCTCGCAAAGATGGATGCCGATTGCGTCGCGTTCGAGACGGACTACAAGGGCAAGCTCGCAACAGGAACAGCAAAGGAAGATGGCGGAAAATGGCTCGCTGAAGCCGTGCGACGCTATGAGGCGATCGACGACCTCGCCGGCCGGCTCGGCTCGTACGCTGGCCTCGTTCATGCCGGCGACAGCGTGGACCCCAAGATTTCAAAGTTTTACGGCGACGTTTCCGAGCGCCTGACGGCGGCATCGACACATCTGCTGTTCTTCGCGCTCGAGCTCAATCGCATCGATGACGATATTTTGAACCGCGCGATGCAGGCCACCGAGCTCGCGCACTACCGTCCCTGGATCGAGGATCTGCGCAAGGAGAAGCCGTACCAGCTCGACGACAAGCTCGAGCAGCTCTTCCTGGAGAAGGCGCAGACCGGCTATTCCGCCTTCAACCGGCTGTTCGACCAGACCATCTCGGGCTTGCGCTTCAAGGTCGGGCCCAAGGATCTCGCGATCGAGCCAACGCTCAATCTGTTGCAGGACCGCGACGGCGCCAAGCGCAAGACCGCGGCAGAGGCGCTCGCAAAGACTTTCAAGGCCAATGAGCGCACCTTTGCGCTGATCACGAACACCCTGGCCAAGGACAAGGACATCTCCGACAGCTGGCGCGGCTTCAAGGACGTCGCGGATTCCCGGCATCTGAATAACCGGGTCGAGCGCGAGGTGGTGGATGCGCTGGTCGCCTCGGTCCGCGCGGCCTATCCAAAATTGTCGCATCGCTACTACGCGCTGAAGGCACGCTGGTTCGGCAGGAAGCGCCTGGCCTATTGGGACCGCAACGCGCCGCTGCCCTTTGCTGCGACCGACGTGATCGGCTGGGGCGACGCGCGAAACATGGTGCTCACCGCCTATCGCGGCTTCTCGCCAAAGATGGCTGACATCGCCGAGCGCTTCTTCACCGACCGCTGGATCGACGCGCCGGTGCGCCCGGGCAAGGCGCCGGGGGCCTTCTCGCATCCGACCACGCCGTCCGCGCACCCCTACGTGCTGATGAACTACCAGGGCAAGCCACGCGACGTGATGACGCTCGCCCATGAGCTCGGCCACGGCGTGCACCAGGTGCTGGCGGCCAGGAACGGCGCATTGATGGCGCCGACGCCGCTGACGCTGGCGGAGACCGCGAGCGTGTTCGGCGAGATGCTGACCTTCCGGCGGCTGCTGGCGCAGACCAGGAGCGCAAAGCAGCGCCAGGCGCTGCTCGCCGGCAAGGTCGAGGACATGATCAACACCGTGGTGCGGCAGATCGCGTTCTATTCCTTCGAGCGCGCGGTCCACACCGAGCGCAAGAACGGCGAGCTCACCGCGACGCGGCTCGGCGAGATCTGGCTCTCTGTGCAGAGCGAGAGCCTGGGGCCGGCAATCGAAATCAAAGCGGGCTACGAGAACTACTGGATGTACATCCCGCACTTCATCCATTCGCCGTTCTACGTCTACGCCTATGCGTTTGGCGATTGTCTCGTGAACTCGCTCTACGCCGTCTACGAGAATGCGGCCGAGGGATTCGCTGAACGGTATCTCGACATGCTCGCCGCCGGCGGCACCAAGCATTATTCCGAACTGCTGCGGCCGTTCGGGCTCGATGCCAAGGATCCAAAGTTCTGGGACGGCGGCCTGAGCGTCATCGCCGGCATGATCGACGAGCTGGAAGCGATGGGCTGAGGCAGGCGCGAGTTGCCTGAAGCGCGGCTCGAGACCTTCCGCAGGATGCAGCGCCGGCGAGTTCCAGCCGGCGCCGCGCAGCCTTTGGCGACGCAGCGTTTGGCCACATAGCCTTCGCAACCGGGCGCCGGCGATGTGGCATTGAACGTTTGCATCCCCGGCGAGACTAAAATTTCATAAGGCTATTTTCATTCGCTTTACAACCATTGATTGCCGGTGCTCCGCCGCCCAGGGGAGGCACGCATGCTCGATCAGGTCCAGCCGACGCAGCCCGTTGAAGCCCGGGCGCCGCGGTCTACTGAGGAAATGCCGTGGTGCGAAAAGCACCATCAGATCGTTCGCGACGAGATCGAAGCCATCAACACCCGCCGCGAGGCGACGCGCCAGATCGGCACGGATGGTCTGCAATCCTGCCAGATGCTCGACGTCACCGGGCTCGCATTGTCCGGCGGCGGCATTCGGTCCTCGGCGCTCTGCCTCGGCGTCCTCCAGGCGTTGAACCACCACAATCTGTTCCGGCGGATCGACTACCTCTCGACTGTCTCGGGCGGCGGCTACATCGGCGCCTCGCTCAGCGCGACCATGACGGTCACGCGGCGTTTCGTGTTCGGGGAGAGGCCTTCGGGCGGCACCGCGACCGCGAGCGAGATCAGCGATACCGCCTCCGTCGGGCACATCCGGAATTACTCCAACTATCTGATCCCCGCCGGCGTGCGCGATCTCCTCACCGGCTTTGCCATCGTGGTGCGCGGATTGATCGCCAATATCGGGATCATCCTTCCGATCATCCTGATGCTGGCGGCGGTCACCATCTGGTCGACGCCGACCCGGACGTGCCTGACGGTCGCCAATCTGTTCGGCGTCAGCTTTGTCGATTCCAAGAGATGCGAGCTATACGATTTCGGCTTCGTGAATCAGCACGGCTTCACCAAGGTCGGTGCCATCGCCTGTGTGATCCTGCTCGCCTGCGCAGTGCTGGCATATATCTGCTCGCGATCCGAACGGGGGAGCGGTCCGGCGATCGTATGGGTCTATGCCGCGGCCATCGTCCTTGTCGTCGGCGGCGCCTGCGATTTCGCGCGCGTGCTCAAGGTGACCAACTTCGCGCTCACCCTGGCAACTGCGATCATCGTGGTCGGACTCTTTTTCCTGTGGGCGATCGTGCGGTCCTTTGCCCGCCCGAGCCATCGCCAGGAATTTCGTTCGCATTTGCCGACCGTGGGGGCGACCTTCCTGGTCCTGCTGTCGGCCATCGCCTTCTTCGAGTTTCAGCCGTTCATGCTGCGGCAGATGTTCGATGTTGCCGACAGCAGCGTGATCGGCGGGCCGGTCGGCGGCGTCGCGGTGACCTGGATACAGTCGCTTGCCGCCGTCGCGGCGCCGATCGCGGCGCTCGTCGCCGCGTTCCGGCAGCAATTTCTCGAGCTGCTGAAGGGCAACAGCGCTTCCTCGCAGCGAGGATCGATGGTTCTTGCAGTCGTTGCCAAGGCCGCGCTCTGGTTCGCCGGCCTCGCCTTGCCGCTGATCATCTGGGTCGCTTATCTCAATTTGTCTTATTGGGGGATCTCCAACGACATCTTCAGGGATTGCTCGGCCCAGACCGAGCAGAGGGACTGCATCGCCAAGGCAAAATTGTCCGCGACCCTCCCGGCGGCGCTCGCAGGCAAGGTGCAGCTGGACCGAAACGCCGCCATCGAATTCACTGAGCCAAAGGCTGCGCCGTCCCCCGAGCCGCGCGTCGAGACGGACTCGGATCGGTTGGCGACTTGGCACGCGCCGGCGTGGCTTCAGCCTGCGGCACAATGGGTCAAGCTCAGGGTTCAGCCGTACTTTCCCCAACTGTTCCAGGGATCGGGATCCGACGCGGCCTACGGCTACACCCTGCCGGTGATCGTCCTGTATGCGCTGACGGGTCTGTTGTTGTTCCTGGTCTCCTGGCTTCTGACCCCGAATGCGAACTCGCTGCACCGGCTTTACCGCGACAGGCTGAGCAAGGCCTTCCTGTTCAACCCGATCCGGCCGGTCGAGCACGATCTTGCGCGTGCCGAGGCCAGTCTAGACCAGGGGCGCGACTTCAAGTCGCTCGATCGCATGAAGCTGAGCGACCTTTATGGCGTCGCAGACGCTCAGGAGGACCGCCAACAGGGCGGGCCCAAATTGCTGGCGCCTTATCACCTTATCAACACGGCGCTGAACATCCAGGGATCGGACTTCGCCAACCGGCGCGGCCGCAACGCCGACTTCTTCGTATTCTCACCGCGCAATGTCGGGAGCGAGGCCACCGGCTACGCGGCGACCCTGGCTGTCGAGAAGGCCGAGCAAAGTCTCGACCTCGCCACGGCCATGGCGATCTCCGGGGCGGCTGCGTCGTCGAACATGGGATCGAACTCGATCCGGTCGCTGACGCCGACGCTTGCGCTTCTCAACGTGCGGCTCGGCTTTTGGCTGCGAAATCCGCGCTACGTGAATGCGCGCTGGTTCCGCCGCTTCTCGCCGCTCTATTTCTGGTCGGAGATTTCCGGCCGTCTCTACGAGAACAGCGACGGTGTCTATCTCACCGACGGCGGCCATATCGAGAATCTCGGCATCTACGAGCTGCTGCGCCGGCGTTGCCGGGTCATCATCGCCGTGGATGCGGAAGCGGACACGCCGATGAACTTCGCGTCGCTGATGACGTTGCAGCGTTATGCCCGCATCGATCTCGGTGTCCGGATCGATCTGCCCTGGATACCGATCCGCGAGCGCACGCGGGCCGTCATGGCGTGCAATGCGGACCCCTCGACGTCCTCAGGCCGGCGCCACGACGAGCCGATCGATCACGTCCACGTCGCCATCGGCACCATCGACTACGGCGCCGGCGACATTGGCTATCTCGTCTACCTTAAATCGTCCCTGACCGGAGACGAGAACGACTACATCCGCGACTATGCGCGGCGGCACGCCACGTTCCCGCACGAGACCACGGGCGACCAGTTCTTCTCGGAGGAGCAGTTCGAGGTCTACCGCGCGCTGGGCTTCCACATGGCCCACGGTTTCCTGTCCGGCGACAACCCGGTGGCGGTCGGGTGCGGCGTCAATCCGCATACGGCCCGATTCACCGAAGCGGGCGAGCCGGCGATCGACGCGGTCCGCGAGGCGCTCGGCCTTCCAGTATCCCAGCGCCCCGCCGCAAGCGTCACCGCCACGATGATCGATCAGGGCTGAGCGGCGCTCGCGCCGAGCTTTCCCGCCAATCGGAATTCCAAATGACCTGATTTGCCGGGAAACCGCGCCTGCCTGCCGTTGCCCTGCCCGAAAGTTTGCGGTATCCCAGCCATGAAATTCGACTTTCGACTGGGGACAATTCATGGCCGACCATAGCGAAGTGGCGTACAGCACCGCCGACGGCAACGACTACGTTGCCCACGAGCAGACCTACGAGGGCTTCATCAAGCTGGTGAAGTACGGCACGGTCTCGGTCGCGCTCATCGTGATCCTGATGGCGATCTTCCTGACCTGATCCACTGCCTGCAGCACCGCCAGCGTCGTCGGTGCCCATAAAATTTGCAATCAAGCCGGATTGAAAACCGGTATCCAACGTTGCGGGAGTAACGCTAAGTTCGCGTGCGCGCTCTTTCCCGCGTCGCCGGAGGGCCTATGAAGATCGCCGTTGCCAAGGAAATCGATCCGTCGGAGCCGCGGGTCGCCGCTTCGCCGGATACGGTGAAGAAGTTCAAGGCGTTAGGCGCCGAGATCGCCATCGAGCCGGGCGCCGGCCTCAAGTCGGGTCTGCCGGATTCCGAATTCACCGCCGTGGGCGCCACCGTCAGCGCCGACGCGCTGAAGGACGCCGACATCATCATCAAGGTGAAGCGCCCCGAAGCCTCCGAGTTGGCCCAGTACAAGCGCGGCGCGCTCGTCATCGCCATCATGGACCCCTACGGCAACGAGGCCGCGCTGAAGACGATCGCCGATGCCGGCGTCTCCGCCTTCGCGATGGAATTGATGCCGCGCATCACGCGCGCGCAGGTGATGGACGTGCTGTCCTCGCAGGCCAACCTTGCCGGCTACCGCGCCGTGATCGAGGGCGCCGAGGCCTTCGGACGCGCCTTCCCGATGATGATGACCGCGGCCGGCACGGTGCCCGCCGCCAAAGTGTTCGTAATGGGCGTCGGCGTTGCCGGCCTCCAGGCGATCGCGACCGCGCGCCGTCTCGGCGCCGTCGTCACCGCGACCGACGTCCGGCCCGCCACCAAGGAGCAGGTCGAATCGCTCGGTGCAAAATTCCTCGCCGTCGAGGACGAGGAATTCAAGAACGCGCAGACCGCCGGCGGCTACGCCAAGGAAATGTCCAAGGAGTACCAGGCCAAGCAGGCTGCGCTCACCGCCGAGCACATCAAGAAGCAGGACATCGTGATCACCACCGCGCTGATTCCGGGCCGGCCTGCGCCGAGGCTCGTTACGGCCGACATGGTCAAGTCGATGAAGCCGGGATCGGTGCTGGTCGATCTCGCTGTCGAGCGCGGCGGCAATGTCGAAGGCGTCAAGGCGGGCGAGGTCGCCGAGGTCGATGGCATCAAGATCGTCGGCTACACCAACGTCGCCGGCCGCGTCGCGGCGTCGGCCTCCAGCCTCTACGCGCGCAATTTGTTCAACTTCATCGAGACGATGGTCGACAAGACCAGCAAGGTGCTGGCCGTGAACTGGGACGACGAACTCGTCAAGGCGACCGCGCTGACCAGGGACGGCGCCGTCATCCACCCGAATTTCCAGCCGAAAGCGTAAGGAGAGCCGTCATGGAGCATATCGCACAAGTCGTCGATCCCTTCGTCTTCCGGCTGTCGATCTTCGTTCTCGCCGTCTTCGTCGGGTATTTCGTGGTGTGGTCGGTGACCCCGGCGCTGCATACGCCGCTGATGAGCGTGACCAATGCGATCTCCTCGGTGATCGTGGTCGGAGCGCTGCTCGCGGTCGGCGTCGGCATGATCTCGAGCGGCTCAGGCTGGGCGCGCGGCTTCGGCTTCATCGCGCTCATTTTCGCCTGCGTGAATATCTTCGGCGGCTTCCTTGTCACCCAGCGCATGCTGGCGATGTACAAGAAGAAAGTGAAGTGAGCGGCGTGCACCTCGGGGTGACAAAGGCAAAGGGGACCTGAGATGAACGCCAATCTGGCTGCAGTTCTGTATCTCGTGGCGGGTGTGCTGTTCATCCTGTCACTGCGCGGGCTGTCCAGCCCCGCCTCATCGCGGCAGGGCAATTTCTTCGGCATGATCGGCATGGCGATCGCGGTCGCCACCACGCTGGCCAGCCATCCGCCGGCGGACGGCCTCGCCTGGATCCTCGTGATCCTTGGCATCGCGATCGGCGGCAGCGTCGGCGCGGTGATCGCGCGCCGCGTGCCGATGACCTCGATGCCGGAACTGGTCGCCGCGTTCCATTCGTTGGTCGGCATGGCCGCGGTGCTGGTCGCCGCCGGTGCGTTCTATGCGCCGGAGGCCTTCGACATCGGCAGCCCCGGCAACATCCATCCGCAGAGCCTGGTCGAGATGTCGCTCGGCGTCGCCATCGGCGCGCTGACCTTCACCGGCTCGGTGATCGCGTTCCTGAAGCTGTCCGCGCGGATGAGCGGTGCGCCGATCATCCTGCCGTTCCGCCACTTCATCAACATCGCACTCGCCATCGCCCTCGTCGTCTTCATCGTCGGACTGGTGATGTCGGGCAGCGCGCTCGACTTCTGGCTGATCGTCATCATCGCGCTGGCCCTCGGCGTGCTCATGATCATCCCGATCGGCGGCGCCGACATGCCGGTCGTCATTTCGATGCTGAACTCGTACTCGGGCTGGGCCGCGGCCGGCATCGGCTTCACGCTCGGCAACTCCGCGCTGATCATCACCGGCGCGCTGGTGGGATCGAGCGGCGCGATCCTGTCCTACATCATGTGCCACGCGATGAACCGCTCCTTCATCTCGGTCATCCTCGGCGGCTTCGGCGGCGAGACCGCGGCGGCGGGCGGTGGCGGCGGCGAGCAGAAGCCGGCCAAGCTCGGCTCGGCCGACGACGCCGCCTTCATCATGAAGAACGCGCAGAAGGTCATCATCGTGCCCGGCTACGGCATGGCGGTGGCGCAGGCCCAGCATGCGCTACGTGAAATGGGCGACATCCTGAAGAAGGAAGGCGTCGAGGTGAAATACGCCATTCACCCGGTCGCCGGCCGCATGCCCGGCCACATGAACGTGCTGCTGGCCGAAGCCAACGTGCCCTATGACGAGGTGTTCGAGCTCGAGGACATCAACTCTGAATTCGCGCAGGCCGACATTGCTTTCGTGATCGGCGCCAACGACGTCACCAATCCGGCGGCCGAAGAGGACAAGACCTCGCCGATCTACGGCATGCCCGTGCTCCAGGTCTGGAAGGCCGGAACCGTGATGTTCATCAAGCGCTCGCTCGCCTCGGGCTATGCCGGCATCGACAATCCGCTGTTCTATCGCGACAACACCATGATGCTGCTCGGCGACGCCAAGAAGGTCACCGAGAACATCGTCAAGGCGATGTAACGCGGAGACAAACCGACCATTGCGAATGCGACGCGCGAGCAGCGCGTCGCATGGTACGCCGCTCAGCAGGTGGCGTGCGGGCGCCTCAACGTTCCGGGGCGCCTCGGGCGGTGTCATGAAATTGCTGCGGAGCTGCTGCAAAGCCCTGAACGGGGGCCGGGCCGCGTCATCATGACCATCGTCAAGTGGATCGCCATCCTGCTCGTGACCGTCTATTTCGCCGGTCTCCTCGTGCTGTATGTCAGGCAGCGCGAGATGCTGTTTCCGATCCCGCCCGTCGGCCGCACCGCGCCGGACGCCGCAGGCCTCCCTGAGGCCGAAGAGCACGTCCTGACCACCTCCGATGGCGAGAAGGTCATCGTCTGGCACGTGCCGGCGAAGCAAGGCCGTCCCGTGATCCTGTATTTTCCGGGCAATGGCGATTATCTCGCCGGTCGCGTCAGCCGCCTCAAGGCCATGACGGCGGACGGCACCGGCCTCGTCGCGCTGTCCTATCGCGGCTATGCCGGCTCAAGCGGGGCGCCGAGTGAGGCCGGCCTGCTGCGCGATGCCGCGGCTGCCTACGCCTTCACCACTGCGCGCTACGCAGCGGAGCGAATCGTCGCCTGGGGCTTTTCACTCGGGACCGGCGTGGCGGTCGCGGTCGCCTCGGAGCATCGTGTTGGAAAACTCATCCTGGAAGCGCCCTATACATCGACGGCCGATATTGCAGCTTCATCGTTCTGGTACGTTCCGGTGCGTCTGCTGATGCGCGATCCATTTCATTCCGACGAGCGCATCCCGCGCGTCACTGTGCCGCTATTGGTGATGCATGGCACCGATGACCTTGCCATTTCCATCGTGTTCGGAGAGCGTCTGTTCGTGCTCGCGCATGAACCGAAACAGTTCGTTCGCTTTGCGGGCGGCGGACACGATAATCTCGATGCGTTCGGTGCGATTGAAACGGCGAGGCGCTTCATTGCTTTCTAGACGACTTTTCGTTCGGCGCGGGAGCGGGTTCATCGCCGCGATCCTCGTCGTGTTGTTGCCACAGCACGCATGGGCGGCGACCGGGCTCGACGGCGCGGTGATGGGCTGGCCCTATGCGCTGCCCTTTGCCGGCCTGCTGCTGTCGATCGCGCTCGGGCCGCTGCTGTTTGCAAAAGTCTGGCACCACCATTACGGCAAGATCGCCGCGGCCTGGTCGCTGCTGGCACTCGCCTCGCTCGTCATCCTTGCCGGGAGCATGGCGACGTTGGCCGCCCTCGTTCACGCCATGCTCGCCGAATATCTCGGCTTCATCGTGCTGCTGTTCTCGCTCTATGTCGTGGCTGGCGGCATTCTCGTGACGGGCGACATCAAGGCGACGCCGGCATCAAATGCCGGCATCCTCGCGCTCGGTACGGTGATGGCGAGCGTAGTCGGCACCACGGGGGCGGCCATGATCCTGATCCGCCCTCTGATCCGCGCCAACCGGCCGCGGCGCTACAACGCCCATGTCGTCATCTTCTTCATCATCCTGGTCGCCAATGTCGGCGGCGCGCTGAGCCCGCTCGGCGATCCCCCGCTGTTCGTCGGCTTCCTGCATGGCGTCGACTTCTTCTGGACCACGCGGACCATCTGGCTGCAGACGGCGATCGTTGCCGGACTGCTGCTCGCGATCTTCGTTGTCATCGACGTCTGGCGCTTCCGCAGCGAACCCTTGCCCGGTGCTGTCGGCGCCGCGAAGCCGGTCCGCATCCGCGGCCTCGTCAACCTGGTGCTGATCGCGGCCGTCGTCGCGAGCCTGCTGGGCTCGGCGATGTGGAAGCCCGGCATCGCCTTCGACGTTCTCGGAACCAGGCTGGAGCTGGAAGACATCGTCCGCAACGCGGCGCTGCTGGCCATAGCGGCCCTGTCGGTGTGGTTGACGCCGGACGAGCACAGGCAGGCCAACGGCTTCACCTGGGAGCCGATCCGCGAAGTCGCGAAGCTGTTCGCCGGCATTTTTATCGCGATCATCCCGGTCATCGCCATGCTGGATGCCGGCCATCACGGCGCGTTCGCCTGGCTGTTGTCGGCCGTGACAGGGCCGGACGGCACGCCGCGCGAGGTTGCCTATTTCTGGTTCACCGGTCTGATGTCGGCGTTTCTCGACAATGCGCCGACCTATCTGTTGTTCTTCGAGCTCGCCGGCGGCGACCCGCAGGTGCTGATGCATGAGCTCTCGGGCACGCTCGCTTCCATCTCCATGGGCGCAGTCTACATGGGCGCGCTCACCTATATCGGCAATGCGCCGAATTTCATGGTGAGCAGCATCGCAAGCGAGAACGGGATCGAGATGCCGAGCTTCTTCGGTTATTTCGTGCGCGCCAGCGCGGTGCTGATCCCGCTGTTCGTGCTGCTGACGCTGCTGCCGTTCGCTCCGATCCTGCGCTGGCATTGAATCTGCCGCCCGATTTGCTACTGCTCGACTGAGACAATTGGAGCCGATGGATAAGCGCGCACAATCCGATGTCGGTCGGCCTGGATCTTTCCGGCGCTGGCCGTGCGAGGCGCATCTGTCGGGCCGGACCTTGGTGCTCAGTGTCGTGCTGCTGCTGATTGCGCTGCTGGCGGTCGTGTTGCTGTCCAAGAAATTCTCGCTGGTGGTCGATGCCGTCGCGGCCAGGATCGGTGCGCCGCCTGCCTTTGCCGGACTTCTGGTCGCGCTCCTGATCCTGCTGCCGGAAGGCGTCGCGGCCGTCTCGGCGGTCCGCAAGAACGACCTCCAGAAGAGCATCAACCTCGCGCTCGGCTCGTCGCTGGCCACCATCGGGCTGACTATCCCGGCGGTCGGTGTCGCCCCCTATGCGCTCGACAAGGAACTCACGCGCGGCCTCAGCGGCCAGGGCAGCGTGCTTTTGCTCCTGACCTTCTTCCTGAGCATGCTGACCTTCGGTACGAGCAGGACCAATGTCCTGTTCGGGCTGGTCCATATGGTGGTATTTGCCGTCTATGTGTTCATGGTTTTCGTGCCTGAACCGGTTTTCCGGATGATGCCCCAGGAGAGTTCCGATGATTGCCGCCGAGTCCGAGGTTCAGATCGACAATGACCAGGTTCGGGTGACCGAGTGGCGGCTCGCGCCAAACAGCGCCACCGGCCACCACACCCACGGCATGGACTACGTCATTGTTCCCGTGGTCGCAGGGGAAATGACCATCGTGGCACCCAATGGCGAGCGGTCCAAAGCACAGCTTGCGGCCGGGAAATCCTATTTTCGCAAGGCCGGCGTTCAGCACGACGTGCTTAACGAAACCGCAACCGAGATCGTGTTCCTTGAGGTCGAGCTGAAGCCGTAATTCCGGCGTACCCCTTTGCCATTGATCTGTCGCAGTTGATCCCTCACTATGCCTCAAAGTTCCCGCATCAGATCGCGCGGGGAGTGGCCGGAATGCTGAAATACATTGCTAAAATCTCGATGGACATCTTCCCCTCGGTGCTCGCAACGATCATCGGGGCGTACATCGTTAATCATTACATCAACGCCAAGCCGGCGGCGGATGCACCCGCGGCCGTGACGGCGCCCGCCGAGGCTGGCAAGAACGGCAAGCCCGCCGATGTGGCCAACCTCCCCGCGCCCGGCGTCAAGGCCAAGGGCATTTCCGAGAAGAAGGTGACTGACAAGCCGGCGGCCGAGAAGACTGCCGATCAGCCCGCCCCGGAGTCGAAGACCTCGACGGCGGACGTGGCACCGCCCGAGGCCGCGGCGCGCGGCAAGCCGTCCGCGCGCGAGAAGGCGGTTGCCAAGTCCACCCCGGCCGTCAGTGCACCCGCTCCCGCCACCCCGGTGGTGGAGGCCAATTCAGCGCCGGCTGCTGCCACGCCGGCCGCAACCCCCGACGCCAACGATCTCGTGCGCGCCGCGATCGAGCGCCTGCGCAAGTCGCCTGAGAGCAAAGCGGCTGAGGCCAAAGCTTCCGACACAAAGCCTTCCGACAACAAGTCTTCCGAGACCAAGTCTTCCGAGACCAAGTCGCCCGAGAAGATTCAGGAGCCTGCGGTGCGTGAAGCCGCCCGCACCCCGGAGGCCCCGCGTGTCATTCCCGTGGATACGTCGTCGGTGCGTCCGTTGCCGCCGCCGATCACGGTCTCGACACCAGCAGCCGAGGCCTATGGCAATGGCGGCTCGTCGCAGGCGGGCCCGCCCTATACGGCCTCGGTCGGCAACGAGAACCCGAATCGGCTGACGCCCCCGGCTGATATTCCGGTCCCGATGATTGCGCCCCCGCTCGATCTGCGCGCCGATGCCGGAGCGTCCATGCCGCGGCCGAAGACCAATGTCGCCGACGACATGCTGTCGGGCGTCAAGTCCATGTTCCATTCCGTTCTGCCGAAGAGCGTCACCCCGGATTAAGACGGCGCCTGCGCTGCGCCAGAATCGTCAGCCGCCGACGCGGGCGAGGCCGCTGCGGGCGACGTCGTCGCGTGGACGAAGCGAGACCGCCTTGGCGTAGGACGCTGCCGCCTTGGTCCTGTCGCCCAGCCGTTCATAGGCTTGCCCGCGTATGGTCCAGACCTGGGCATTGTGGGGATCGGCCTCGGAAGCCTCATCCAGGTCGGCCGCGGCCTCCTTGACCTTGCCGAGGGCGAGATAGCTGATGGCGCGGCCGAGCAGCGGCTCGACCTTTTGCGGGTTTAGGCCGCTCGCGGCGCTGAAATCGGCGATCGCGAAATCGTGCTGGTTCTTGCCCTGGTAGATCAGGGCGCGGCCATAGAGCGCCTGCGCATTGTAGGGATCGAGTCCGACCGCGTGATTGAACTCCTCGAGCGCGGCCGCCGTCTCGCCGGACTTTGCCAGGGCCTGGGCCTTTGCCGTATGGGCCTGGGCCTCACTGACATTGCCGGCGCTGACCACGTTTTCGGCGGTCGCAGCTGCCTTGGGTGCCTCCTGCGGCTTCTCCTTCTCCGGCGTCAGCGATCCCAGGTCGAAGGAGCAGCCGCACAGCGAAATCCCCATCAAGGCCAGCGCAAACGGCTGTAGCAAGATGTGGCGTAACCGCGCCAAGCCGCGCTTGGGGAAAGGGGAGGCCATCTACGGTTCGCTCGCGCTGGTGCCGCATCGGTAGTGCCCCATCCCAGGAAGGCACCGTTCACAAAACAATAACGCGGGCCAGGGGCCCGCGTTATCAAAAACTGAAGTCTCTCAAATTCGGTAAATCAGCGCGGTCCGCGCGGACCAGCACTTGCACCGGCACCGGGGCCACCGCGACCGCCACGATCACCGCCGGGGCCGGCGCCGAACACCGGCTTCGGCTTCATCGGCAGCAGGCCTTCGCGCTGCAGCTTCTTACGGGCCAGCTTGCGTGCGCGACGCACGGCTTCGGCCTTTTCGCGGGCCTTCTTCTCGGAGGGCTTTTCGTAGTGACCGCGGAGCTTCATCTCGCGGAAAATACCCTCGCGCTGCATCTTCTTCTTGAGCGCCTTGAGGGCTTGATCGACATTGTTATCGCGAACGAGAACCTGCACGCGGCATCCTCTTCAGTGGATCGGATTTGAATTCTGGTAAGTCAAAGGGGATGGCGAAACGCACACGCCCTTAACCTTGAGGGCGCGGATGTATCAGACAAAACTTGGGATGTCCACCGGCCAAGCGGGTTTTCGGGCCAAGTTCAGCCATTAAATGAGGCAAAATACCCCTGCGCGGCCCTGATTTGGGAGATTTGACGCCAAGGGTGGGGCCGTTTCCGGAGCTTTGTTCCGGTATCTTTGAAAGCAGGGGACGACACATGGATATGAAGAAATACGCGGCCGAGGCTATCGGCACCTTTTGGCTCACATTCGCAGGTTGCGGAAGTGCTGTGATCGCAGCCGGCTTTCCGCAGGTCGGTATCGGCCTGGTCGGTGTCTCCCTCGCATTCGGGCTGAGCGTGGTCACCATGGCCTACGCGATCGGCCACATCTCAGGCTGCCATCTCAATCCGGCCGTCACCGTCGGTCTTGCCGCCGGCGGACGTTTTCCGGCCGGACAGATCCTGCCTTATGTGATCGCGCAGGTCGCCGGCGCGATCGTGGCCGCGTGGCTTCTCTACGTCATTGCAAGCGGAGCTCCCGGCTTCGACGTCAGCAAAGGATTCGCGTCCAACGGCTACGACGCCCATTCTCCCGGCCAGTACAGCATGATCGTGTGCTTCCTCACCGAGGTGGTGATGACCATGATGTTCCTGTTCATCATCATGGGCGCCACCCACGGCCGCGCGCCCGCGGGCTTTGCGCCGCTGGCGATCGGGCTCGCGCTGGTGATGATCCATCTCGTCAGCATCCCCGTCACCAACACCTCGGTGAACCCGGCGCGCAGCACGGGACCGGCGCTGTTCGTCGGCGGCTGGGCGACAGCACAGCTCTGGTTGTTCTGGGTTGCGCCGCTGATCGGGGGCGCGCTGGGCGGGGTGATCTATCGCTGGCTCAGCGACGAACCCACCGGCGTCGTCGCTGGCGCAAAGACGGTGTAATCGCAAAGCGGGATCGCGGCATGCGCCGCGGTCCCGTCAATCGCCGGTCGTGGGTCGCACTTCGGTGACATGCCCCATCTTGCGGCCGGGGCGCGGTGCGCCCTTGCCGTAGATGTGCACGGTCGCGCCCGGCACGCTCAGCCACTTGTCATATTCGTTGATCTCGTCGCCGATCAGATTGGTCATGGTGACGACCTCGCCGTGGCGCACGGGCTTGCCGAGGGGCCAGCCGGCAATGGCGCGGATGTGCTGCTCGAACTGCGAGACGGATGCGCCGTCGAGCGTCCAGTGTCCGGAATTGTGCACGCGCGGAGCGATCTCGTTGACCAGCACCTTGGGTCCGGTGCCGTTGGCGAGCACGAACATCTCGACGGCAAGCACGCCGACATAATCGAGCGCGCCCGCGATCTTGCCGGCAATGCTGCGCGCTTCCTCGGCGAGCACGTCCGGGATCCGGGCGGGCGCTCGGGAGATCTTCAGGATGTGGTCGCGGTGCTCGTTTTCGGTGACGTCGAAACACTCGACCTGGCCTGTCGCGGAGCGGGCGGCGATCACGGAAATCTCGCGTTCGTACGGCACGAAGGCTTCCAGGATGGCCGATTTGGTGGCGAGACTGGTCCATACTTTCGCGACGTCGTCGCCCTCGCGGATGATGGCCTGGCCCTTGCCGTCATAGCCGAAGCGGCGGGTCTTCAGCACCGCCGGAAGGCCGATCCTGGCGATAGCCTCGCGCAACGACGGGACCGAGGTGACGTCGGCATAGGCTGCGGTGCCGATGCCCAGCCGCGTCACGAAATCCTTCTCGGCGAGCCGGTCCTGGGTGGTCTCAAGGATCTTGCGGTTGGGCAGCACGGGACGGCGCGCATCCAGCACCATCGCGGCCGCGGACGGCACGTTCTCGAATTCGTAGGTGATGACGTCGACGTCGTTGGCGAACAGCTCGAGTGCTTCGACATCGGCATATTCGGCGCAGGTCGCATTCAGGACGACGTCGAAGGCCGGTGAATCCGGATCGGGCGAGAACACCTGGCAGCGCAGGCCGAGCCGTGCCGCCGCCATAGCCAGCATCCGCCCCAATTGTCCGCCGCCGAGGATGCCAATGGTGTCGCCGGGCTTCAGCTTCACCTGCTTTGCGTCAGTCACGCCTTGTCCTCCGGGCGCTCGGCCACGGCCTCGGTCTGCGCCTTGCGCCAGGCGGCGAGGCGATCGGACAAGGCCGGGTCGGATAAGGCCAGCACGGCGGCCGCCAACAGCGCCGCATTGATGGCGCCGGCCTTGCCGATGGCGAGGGTGCCGACCGGGATGCCTGCGGGCATCTGGACGATCGAATAGAGCGAATCGATGCCCTTCAGCGTCCTGGATTCGACTGGGACGCCGAACACGGGCAGTTCCGTCAGCGCTGCCGCCATGCCGGGCAGGTGCGCAGCGCCGCCCGCGCCGGCGATGATGACCTTGTAACCGGCCCCCTTGGCGCCCTTGGCGAACGCAAACAGCCGATCGGGGGTGCGGTGTGCCGAAACGATGCGAGTGTCGGCGACAACGCCGAGCGCTGCAAGCGTGTCGGCGGTATGCCGCATCGTGTCCCAGTCCGACTGGCTTCCCATGATGATGGCGATTGGCGCGGTCATGACGTCAATTGTGCTCGAAAAACAGGAAGATAGGCCAGATTAGCGGTTCCGGCCGGTTGCTCGCAAGGCGGTGGCAAGGAGAAGGGAATGCACTATCCTGTCTTGGTGAATCCCCGCAAGCCTTCATTGAGCAGGATGCCCATGAAGAAACCAAAAAGGGCGAGCGCTGCGAAGGCCAAAAAGGGCCCGAAAACCAGCGCCGGTCGCTCCAAAGTTGCTCCCAAGCGTCTGGCCAAGAGTCGGGCCAAGGGCCCGGCCAAGCTTCCGGCGCGGCGTGGAGCGTCGGCCGCTGGCGGCGCCAAAGGGGCCATGAAGCCGGCCGTCAACGCGACCATCCGCGACCTCCGGAGCAAGCTCAAGGGGGCGCTGCGGCGGGTCGCGGAGCTCGAGGCAGCCGCCGACACCGACTTCCTGCTGGAAATTCCGAACCGGCGCGGCTTCGAACGTGAGCTCGCTCGCGCCGTCGCCTACATGAAGCGCTACCGCGCCAGCGGCGCGCTGATCGTCCTCGACGTCGATCGGCTGAAGCCGATCAACGATTCCTTCGGCCATGCGGCCGGCGACGAGGTGCTGAAGGCGATTGCCGCCACGCTGACGCGGCAGATCCGCGCCTCGGACGTGGTGGGCCGCCTCGGCGGCGACGAGTTCGCGCTGCTGCTCTGGAATCTCAGCGAGACCGACGCCAAGGCGAAGGCCGCGGCTTTCGAGCAGGCCGTCGACGAATTGTCCTTTGTCTTTCGCGGCCAGCACGTGAGCGCGGGCGCTTCCGCCGGCGTCGCCCTGCTTGGAGTGCAGTCCGACTCCACGCGGGCCCTGGAGGAGGCCGATGCCGCCATGTATGTGCGCAAGGCGCACCGGCGGCACGAGCCGCGCATCAGGCTCGTCAGCAGCTAGTTAAAGTGTGCCGAGGTCTTTCGGTACGTTGCCGAAGCTGCGGAGCAGTTTGGCGTCGCCGAATTCGCCGGTCATGGGATCGCCGCTGCGGCTGAACGCGACCGCGCCGGTGTGGCCGGCGCCGCGCGACATGATCTCGGCGCGCCGTAGCGCGGCCGCCGCGCTCTGGCATTCCTCGGCCGCACCTGCGACCGGCGAGCCGTCCTCGTCGGTCAGGAAAGGTAATGCAACGTAATAGGTGACATCGGACATGGTCGGCTCCGATAGCTGACAGTCAGGCGGCGCTACTCTTGCTGCGCGAGGTCTCCGGAATGCAGCCTGCGGAAACCGCCGCCTGCAATTCCTCCAGCTCGGCCTCCAGATATTCATTGGCCATGATCAGCGCCTTGATGGTGCTGCGCAGATTGCCGTCGCACATCGCGATCGCCTGATCACAGGCTTGTTCATAATGGCCGTTGTCGAGAAGGGCGGCTGCCGACATTTGCGTTTTCCTTGGACGGTTTTCCCGGGGGCGGTGGTGCCAAAATGTTCTTATTTTGTTCCTTTCGAGTCAAGCGGATTCACATGCGGCGGGTCGCCGTGAGCTGTCCTCCTGTGGATCAGGCGATGATGTCGGGCGTGATCTGGTCTTCGATGAACGCGATACGGTCACGCAACAACAGCTTGCGTTTCTTCAACCGCTGTAACCGCAACAGGTCGGGGGCGGGCGATTGATGCAGTGCATCGATCGCCGCATCAAGATCTCGGTGTTCCTGGTGCAACCGGGCGAGCTCGGATTCGAGTTCGCGCGCATCTTCATTGGTCATGTCTGCGGTGGCCGAAAAACCGATAGGCGTGAGATTAAGGCTGTGGATGCCCTGTGGAAACTATCGTCCTTGCGCGCCGTGATCGCAAGCGATCTCAGGCTGTCCCGCGTCGATCTCCCGCGGGATATTTCTGCGGTCGCTCCGACGTTGCGCAAGCGCATTGATATCACGGATTTTTCCCGCGTGGTTCCCTTACTCACGCTTCGTTACATATGAATTTTCAAAAATGACAGTGCGACGACGGATATCCATCGACAGAACGAATCGGTGATGTACACTTCGTCGTCCGGTCGAATCCAAGGTTCACCCCTACCGAGGAGGTTTCGAATGACAATTCAGGCACATCTGGTTGAATTGGAACGGAAGCACAAAACTCTCGAAAACGAATTGCACGAAGCTCTCGTGCACCTTTCAACAGACGACCTGCAAATTGTTGAGTTGAAGCGCCGGAAGTTGATGGTCAAGGACCAGATCGAGCGTCTCAGGCACGGCGACACGCTCCACTAGTAACCCCGTAACAGCGCAGAGTTGATCGCACCCTTCAGGCAGGGATGGGAGCCTTCGCGCTCATCCCTGCTGCAAGGCGCGCAGCGTGCAAGGATTTGCGCGGCTCTAGCTTATTGTCTGGACGCGCTTCTTTACGCGCAACCGGAATCCACTTCGCTTTAAACCACTAGATGTTCGCGAGCTCGGCGACGTGATCCGCGATCGCGAGCGATGACGTCAATCCGGGCGACTCGATGCCGAACAGATTGATCAGGCCTTCGACGCCGTGATCGCGCGGGCCCTGCATCAAGAAATCCTGCGTGGCCACCGCCGGCGGCACGATCTTCGGGCGGATGCCCGAATAGCTCGGCATGAGCGCGCCGTCAGGCAGCGTCGGCCAGTATTTGCGGATCGCCGGGTAGAAGCGCTCGGCGCGTGCCGGGTCGACCTCATAGTCGATCGTCTCGATCCACTCGACGTCGGGGCCGAAACGTGCCTGCCCGGCCATGTCCAGCGTCAGATGCACCCCTAGCCCACCGGGCTCGGGCACCGGATAGATCAGGCGCGAGAACGGTGCCCTGGCATTGCAGCTGAAGTAGTTTCCCTTGGCGAGGTAGGCCGTCGGGATCCGTTCCAGCGGCATGCCCTCGATGTTGCGCGCCACGGGGGTCGCCGAGAGCCCGGCGGCGTTGACGAGGAGGCTGCATTGCAGCGTCATCGGCGCTTCGCCGCCCGCCTCGATCTCGATGACGCCGGCGGTCGCCTTGGCACGGATCAGCGGGGTGTGAAACGCGAAGGCCGCGCCCGCGTCCTCGGCTTCGCCGCGCAGCGAGAGCATGTAGGCGTGGCTGTCGATGATGCCGGTCGACGGCGACAGCAGCGCGGCGTCGCAGGCGAGCGCCGGCTCCAGCGCACGTGCCGCATCGCCCGTGAGCAACTGCATGTCGAGCACGCCGTTGGCCTCGGCATGCGCCTTGATCGATTGCAGCTTCTCGGTCTCTTTCGGATTGGTCGCGACGATCAGCTTGCCGCAATTCCTGTGCGGGATGCCGCGCTCGGAACAGTAACGATAGAGCGCGTGCTTGCCGTCGACGCACATGCGCGCCATCCAACTTCCGGCGCGGTAGTAGATGCCGGCATGAATCACCTCGCTGTTGCGCGAGGAGGTGATGGTGCCGATGGCCTCGGCTTGCTCGAGCACGATCACCTCGCGCCCGGCTTGCGCCAGCTTTCGAGCCACCGCGAGCCCGATCACGCCGGCTCCGATGACGACGCAGTCCACCCTATCCATGGTTGTGCAGGACGTCCGCTCGAAGCGACGAAGGCCTCACGCCTGGGAACGGCGGCGCGGGGGCGTTTTCCGTTAAGGAAGCATTTATCATGTCAGGGCAATTGCCGTATTTGATGCCACATTTTTCCGTTGCTCGTACAGGCGTTTACCCGATCCAAACCCGCCAGGCCAGACAATCCGACGTTGAAATCGCGGGTGGCTGATGGCTGAGAAGAACTGGCACGCGGGCAGCGCGCTTCCGATTGCGATGCAGGCCGTCGTGTGCCTGGCCGCAGCGGTCGCGCCTGCGCGCGCCTTTGCCCTCTCCGACAGCTTCAGCCCTCCGAGCTACCTCGGCCACCTCGATCCCAACGTGATCTGGGAAGCCCTGATCGCGGGAATTGTGATCTGTTCGTTCTTCGCCGCGATCGCGCTATGGATCCATTCCTCACTGCGCCGGACTAGGCGTTTGCAGCTGCGGCGCAATGCCTTTGTCTCCTCCGCCATGAACAACCTCAACCAGGGCGTGGTGATGACGGATGCGCAGCGGCGCATCATCTTCTGCAACGACCGCTATCTCGATATCTACGGCTTGATGCGGTCGGACATCTGGGCCGGAATGACCGGCCACGACATCCTTGAGCTGCGGCGCCAGCGTGGCGTGCTCGGCGGCGCTTCCGACGACGAGTTCTATGAGAAGGCGGCAAGCCCGAACGGCCTGATAACCGAACTGCCGGACGGGCGGGCCATCCTGGTGAAGTATTTCGTGCTGCCCAACGGCGGCTCGGTGGCGACCCATCTGGACGTCAGCGAGCAGCGCAGGCTGTCCCGGCAGCTCGCCTCCACCAAGCAGTTCCTGGAAACATTGCTGGACCACGTACCGGCCTGCGTGGCGGCGAAGAACATCGAGGATGGTCGCTACATTTTCGCCAATAGCGCCTATGAGCGCTTCTGGGGTTTCTCACGCGATCATGCCGTCGGCAAGAACGCCCGCGAGCTGTTTGCGCCCATCTCGGCGGACAGCATCGAGGCGACCGACCGGGCGGCACTCGATTCGCCGGACGGCCAGTTTCGCAACGAATTCGAGGTCGACCGCGCCGGTGAGCGGCGCATGGTTGCCTCGATCCGGATCGTGGTCCGCAACGAGAGCAACAAGCCCGAATTCCTGATGCTCGTGTTCGAGGACATCACCGATCGCCGCTCGCTGTCGAAGGAGCTGGAGAGCACGAAGAAGTTCCTGGAGCTCGTGGTCGACAACATCCCGGTGGCCCTGATCGTCGAGCAGGTCAAGGACGGCCGCTACCTGCTCGCCAACCGCAGCGCGGAGACGATCCTCAACCGCAGGCGCGAGGAAGCCACGGGCCTGACCGCGTCCGACATCTTCAATCCCAAGGAAGCCAAGCTGATCATCGCGCGCGACGAAGCCGCGATCAAGAAGCGTGGGATGATCACCGAAGAGCACCCGATCTCCACCAAGGACGGGCTGCGGCTGTTCCTCACCCGCCGCGCCACCGTGCTGGGCGACACCGGCGAGCCCCAATATCTGATCAAGACCCACGAGGACGTCACCGATCGCCGGCAGACCGAGTCGCGCATGGCGCACATGGCCTATCACGACGGTCTCACCGATTTGCCGAATCGTGCCGCTTTCCTGCAGGCGTTGACCCAGATGATCGAGGCCTGCGAGGGCACCGGCGAGGAGTTCGCGGTTCTGTGCGTCGATCTCGACGGCCTCAAGGAGGTCAATGACGTCTTCGGCCATGCGCACGGCGACAAGCTCCTGGTCGAGGTGGCCCAGCGGCTCCAGGATTCCGCGCGCGGCGGCGTGGTGGCGCGCCTGTCCGGCGACGAGTTCGGCCTGATCATCGACGGCAAGCAGCCGGAGGCAGGCCTCGCGCTGGCGCAGCAGATCGGTGATGCCGTTGCCAAGGAATTCCAGATCGACGGCCGCCCGGTCCGCGCCGGTGTCACCACCGGCATGTCGATCTTCCCGCACAACGGCGCCGACGCCGCCTCGCTGCTCGCCAATGCCGGCGCGGCGCTGTTCCGCGCCAAGCAGAAATCGCGCGGCACGATCAGCCTGTTCCAGCCGGAGATGGACCAGCAGATCCGCGATCGCCGCGTCCTGCACCAGGACCTCTCGATGGCGATCAAGAATGGCGAGCTCTCGCTCGCCTTCCAGCCGCAGGGGACTGCGGGCCACAGCGTCGCCGAGAGCGAGATCATCGGCTTTGAGGCGCTGGCGCGCTGGCAGCACCCGGTGCGCGGCCAGGTTTCCCCGGCCGAATTCATTCCGATCGCGGAGGAAAGCGGCCTGATCGTCGAGATGGGCGAGTGGATCCTGCGCGAGGCCTGCCGCGAGGCCGCCTCCTGGCCGACGCCGCTTCAGGTCGCGGTCAACCTGTCGCCGGCGCAGTTCATGCACGGCGACGTGGTCGGGCTCGTCCATTCCATTCTGATCGAGACGGGTCTCGCACCCGGCCGGTTAGAGCTTGAGATCACCGAGGGCGTGCTGATCGAGGACTTCGATCGCGGTCTTGCGCTGCTGCGCCGGCTCAAGGCGCTCGGCGTGCGCATCTCCATGGACGATTTCGGCAGCGGTTATTCGTCGCTGAGCTATCTCCAGGCGTTCCCGTTCGACAAGATCAAGATCGACCGCGCCTTCATCATCAATCTCGGCCGTAACCCGCAATCGGCGGCGATCGTGCGCGCGGTGATCGATCTCGGCCATGGCCTGGAAATGTCGATCGTCGCCGAGGGCGTCGAGACGCTGGAACAACTCGTCTTCCTCGCCGAAGAAGGCTGCGACGGCGTGCAGGGCTATCTGCTCGGCAAGCCCCTGCCGATCGGGAAATATGCCGGCCTCGTCGGTCGCGCCGAAGTCATGGAGCTTGCGCTCAAGACCGGCTAGTGATGGTGGGCGCTTCGTTCGCTCCCATTCGACGGTTTCATGGCGGATTACGACCTTGCGATCATCGGCGGCGGCCTGAACGGTGTCAGCCTCGCGCGCGATGCCGCCGGCCGCGGCCTGCGGGTCATCCTGTTGGAGCAGGGCGATCTGGGCGGCGCGGCGTCCTCGGCAACCCCGCGGCTGATCCACGGCGATCTCTCGGTGCTGGAACGGCGCGGCTTCCGGCGGGTGCGCCGGGCGCTCGCCGAGCGCCGGACCTGGCTCCGGATCGCGCCGCATCTGGTTCGGCCGATGCGCTTCGTGATCCCGGCGCATTCCGACGAGCGCCCGCCATGGCTGCTGCGCCTCGGCCTGCTCCTGTACGACAGCCTCACCAGCCGGAGCGGCCTGCCTGCAACGGCGACCCTCGACATCACGCATCATCCGGTCGGCAACGCGCTGAAACGACCATTCGGCACGGCTTTCGAATACTCGGATTGCGTCGTCGACGATTCCCGACTGGTGGTGCTCACGGCACTGGGTGCGGCCGAGCGCGGCGCCGTGATTCGAACTGGAGCGCGCTGTGTGCGTGCCGATCGAACCGACACATGGCGGCTCGCGGTGGTCGACCGCGGCCATCGCCACGCGATCACGGCCCGGGCACTGGCCAACGCCACCGGCGGATGGACGTCGATGGTCGCCGAGACCGTGCTGCGGCAGCCGCAACCCGCCATGGCGGCGATGCAGATGAGCCAGATCATCGTCCCGCGGCTGTTCGATTCCGATAACGTCTACGTCTTCCAGAACAGCGATGGCCGGCTGATCTTCGCGAGTCCCCTCGATCGCGACTTTACGCTGATCGGCACAGTCACGCACGATTTCACGGGCGATCCCGCGATCGTCGCGATGCGGGGGGCCGACGTCGGCTATCTCTGTGAGGCGGCCAGTCGCTATTTCCGCGAGCGCGTCGCCCCGACCGACGTGGTGCGGGCGGTCTCCGGCGTCAACCTGACGCTTGCGTCCGCGCGCCAGCGTGACGGCACCACGCTGTTCCACGCGCGGCGGCGCAAGGCGCCGCTGATCACGATGTTCGGCGGCGACGTCACCACCTCGCGCCTCCGCGCGGAGCGCGCGGTGACGAAGTTGACGTCGTTCTATCCGATGTCGCCGCCCTGGACCGCAGGCGCTGCGCTGCCGGGCGGGGATTTCGCCTGGGATCGTTTCGATACCGAGGTCGATCTTGCGCGTGACCGCTGGCGCTTTCTCTCGGAGACGCAGGCCCAACGCTTCGTCGCGGCCTATGGCTCGCGGCTGCCGGCTGTGTTCGGTGAGGCGAAGACCCGCGACGATCTCGGCCCGGCCTTCGGGCCCGAGTTGACGGGCGCCGAAGTGCGCTATCTCATGGCCCACGAATGGGCGCGTTTTCCCGAGGACATCCTGTGGCGCCGCTCCAAGCTCGGCCTGACAATGTCGGCGGAGGGATGCGATGCGCTGGCTGTGTTCATGGCGAATCCGACGTGAACGAACCGCCTCTAACCGGTTGAGTGAGGGACGATCGGCCGCTAGCGTGCGGCGGGATTGAGGTTGGCAGGGACCATGACTGACGAGTTGCCGAGAACAGACACCGCTGCGGATCCGGTCGGAGAGACGCAGTTCGCGGCCAGCGAGCCGCTGCTGCGCATCGAGGGCGTCGCCAAGACCTTCGGGACGTTCCGGGCCGTCGACGGCGTGTCGCTCGACATCAAGACCGGCGAGTTCTTTGCGCTGCTCGGCCCCAGCGGCTGCGGCAAGACCACGCTTCTGCGCATGCTGGCCGGTTTCGAAGCGCCGGATCAAGGACGCATCCTGCTCGGCGGCAAGGACATCGCGCAGGCGCTGCCGCATGAGCGGCCGATCAACATGATGTTCCAGAACTATGCGCTGTTTCCGCATCTGTCGGTGCGCGACAACATCGCCTTCGGCCTGAAGCGCGCCGGCATGGCGCGCGCCGACATTGCCATGCGTGTAGCGGAGATGGTTGCTCTGGTGAAGCTCGACGGGCTCGAGAAGCGCAAGCCCGACCAGCTCTCCGGGGGGCAGCGCCAACGTGTGGCGTTGGCGCGTGCGCTGGCGCGGCGGCCGCAATTGCTGTTGCTCGACGAGCCGCTCGCGGCTCTCGACAAGAAGCTGCGCGAAAGCACCCAGGGCGAGCTGATGGAGCTTCAGCGTCGGCTCGGCATGACCTTCATCATTGTCACCCACGATCAGGAAGAGGCGATGACAATGGCGAGCCGGATCGGCGTGATGAGAGACGGCAAGCTCGCGCAGGTCGCGAGTCCCCGCGAGCTCTACGAGGCGCCACGCTCGCGCTGGATCGCGGAGTTTGTCGGCGACGTCAACCTGTTCGACGCCGAGTCCAAATTGCGCGACGGTCATCGCCTGGTGATAGGCACGCGCGATGCGGGACCGCTGGTGGTGGCGGAGCCGCGCGAGCCGTTCGGCGAGGTCAGATTATCGGTTGCGATCCGCCCCGAAAAGGTCAAGCTCTCGCGCCGTGGTCCGGTGAGGGAAGCCGGTCATGAAACGGCGATCAACCAGCTCGACGGCGTGATTGCCGACATCTGCTATCTCGGCGGCACCACCACCTACAAGGTGAAGCTCGACGCCGGCGGGATGGTGCAGGCTTCGGTCGCCAACAGCGCGCGCCTCGACGTCGACGCCTACAGCCTGAACCAGCCTGTCGTCGCCTGGTTCACGCCCGACGACTGCGTGGTGCTGCCGTCGTGAGCGCGCGCCGCATCTTCGCGCGACCGGCTCGCCTTGCCGCGATCGCGCCCTATGTCTGGATGGTGCTGTTCTTCCTGGTGCCGTTCGGCTTCGTGCTGAAGATCAGCCTGTCGCAGACGGCGATCGCGCAGCCGCCTTACGAGCCGGTGTTCGACCTGATGGCGGGATGGGGGGCGCTGAAGACCGCCTTTGCCGCGTTGTCGATCGACAATTTCAGGCTGCTCGTCTCCGACGACATCTACGTGTTCGCCTATGTGCGTAGCCTCATCGTCGCCGTCACCGCGACCGCGCTGTTGCTCCTGATCGGTTATCCCATCGCCTACGGCATGGCGCGGCTGCCGACGCGCTGGCAAGCCGTGGCGATGGTGCTCGTGATCGTGCCGTTCTGGACCTCGTTCCTGATCCGGATCTATGCCTGGATCAACATCCTCCAGCATGACGGCCTGCTCAACCAGATCCTGCTGGCGCTGCATCTGGTCAGTCAGCCGGTGGTGTGGCTCTCCACCGACAGCGCGATGTATATCGGTATCGTCTATTCCTACCTGCCGTTCATGATCCTGCCGCTCTACGCCACGCTGGCCAAAATGGAGCCCGCGCTGGAGGAGGCCGCCTCCGATCTCGGTGCGCCGCGCTGGCAGGTGTTCTGGCTGGTCACCTTCCCGCTGTCGCTGCCCGGCGTCGGCGCCGGCGTGCTGCTGTGCTTCATCCCCATCGTCGGCGAGTTCGTCATTCCGGATCTCCTGGCCGGCTCCAATGCGCTGATGATCGGCCAGACGCTGTGGCTCGAATTCTTCACCAACAAGGATTGGCCGGTCGCCTCCGCCGCGGCCATCGTGCTGCTGCTGGTGCTGCTGGTGCCGCTGCTGCTATATGAACGGCTGCAGAAGCGGCAGCTGGAACAGGGGCGGTGAGGCGATGCGCAAAGTCTCCCGCCTGTCCCGCTTCAACGTCGCCTCGCTCGCGCTGGGTCTGGCCTTCCTCTACCTGCCGATCCTGATCCTCGTCGTCTATTCCTTTAACGCCTCGCGCCTGGTGACGGTGTGGGGCGGCTGGTCGCTGCGCTGGTATCACGAGTTCTTCAATGACCGTGCCATGATCGAGGCGGCCTGGATGAGCCTGCGCGTCGCGGTTTCGTCGGCGACCATTGCGACCCTGATCGGCACGCTCGCCGCATTGGCGCTGTCGCGGGGCGAGCGATTCCGCGGCCGCACCCTGTTCTCCGGCATGCTCTATGCGCCGCTGGTGATGCCGGAGGTGATTACCGGGTTGTCGCTGCTGCTGCTGTTCGTGGCGCTGAACGCCGAGCGCGGCTTCTGGACGGTCACGATCGCCCATACCACGCTGACGATGTGCTTCGTCGCCGTCGTCGTGCAGTCCCGCCTCGGCTCGCTCGACCGCTCCTTGGAAGAGGCCGCGATGGACCTCGGCTGCGATCCGGTGCGCGCGTTCGTGGCCGTGACGCTGCCGCTGATCGCGCCCGCGATCGTCGCGGGCTGGATGCTCGCCTTCACGCTGTCGCTGGACGATCTCGTGATCGCGAGCTTCACCACCGGCCCGGGCTCGGCGACGCTGCCGATCCGGATCTATTCGGAGGTGCGGCTGGGAGTGAAGCCCGAGATCAACGCGATCTGCACGCTGGTGATCGCCCTGATCGCGGTCGTCATCGTGATCGCCTCGCTCGCTTCGAAATTGTCGAGCTCGCAGGGCGAAAGCGCGGCGCCGTTGTGAGAGGGGAGGCGATGATGATTTTCGCCTATCAGGTCCTAGTGCATACGCCGGTCTGGGTCTTCGCACTGCTTGCCTATCTCATCTGGCAAGGTGTGCAGGCGATGCAGCCGCGCACGACGCCGATCTGGCGTGCGCTGATCGTGCCAGTCGTGTTCATCGTCTGGGGGATATCCCGGATCGGCTTCGGGCATCAGGACAGCGCATGGCCGCTGGTCGCATGGTTTCTGGCCGCACTCGCGCTGCTGCCGCTAGGCGTGCGGACGCCGCGCCCTTTCGAACTGGATCGCGCGACCGGGCAGATCATCCGGCCGGGCAGTCCAATTGGTCTGGTCCGCAACCTGATTGTCTTCGCCTCGCAGTATACGGTTGGCGTGATCTCGGCGATCGATGCCGGCGATCGTGCGCTGGCCGTCATCGTCGGTCGCACCATCTCGGGCGCGACCGCGGGCTATTTCATCGGCTCGACGATCGCGCTTCTGATCGCGTATCGCCGCAAGAGCGCGGCCGATGTTTAGGACTTCACCGCACCTGCCGTGAGCCCGCCCACCATGTAGCGCTTGAAGGCGTAATAGACCGCGGCCGGCGGCAGCGCGTAGATGAAGCCGGTGGTCATCAACAGCTCCCACGGCGAGTCGTCGGCGGCGAGGAAGTTGCCGAGCGCGACCGGCAGTGTGATGTCGGTGTCCTTGGACAAGAGCAGGAACGCGTAGAGATATTCGTTCCAGGCCAGCAGCACGGCATAGGTGCCGATCGCGACCAGCGAGGGCATCATCAGCGGCACATAGACCAGGCGGAACAGCTGCAGCGTGGTCGCGCCGTCCATCACGGCGGCCTCGTCGAGCTCGACCGGCAGCTTGTCGGACGCCTGCTTCAGCACCCAGATCGCATAAGGCGAGGCGATCGTCACCATGGCTAGGATCAGCGACCAGTGATTGTTGAGCAGGCCGTAAGTGCCCATGGTGCGGTACATCGGCACGGCGAGGAACGCCGCCGGGATGAAGTAGGTGAACAGCGCGAGATTCATCACCCAGCGGCCGCCCGGCACCTTAAGCCGCGAGATCGAGAATGCGGCGGCGGTCGCGATGAACAAGGTCAGCGCGCCGGCGGCCAGTGCGATCACAGTCGAGTTCCAGAACTGGATCCAGAAGTCGCGCAGGAAATAGTGCTCCTGGTAGAACACGATGTGGAAGTTGTGCAGCGTCGGATGATCCGGCCACAGCTTGCCCGAGAACGCGTCCTCCTTCGGCGAGATCGCGAAGAGGAACATGTGGTAGATCGGAATCATGGTCCAGATGAAGACCGGGATGCCGATCAGCAGGAGCTTGGCTTCGGTACCAACTTCGCGGAGGGTGGGAAGCTTCATCGCGACAACCGTTTCATCATGAAGTACATCAGCGGCAGCACGAACGGTATCGCGCAGACGATGGAGGCCATCGCAAGCGAGAGCTGGTCGAGCCGGAGATAGCGGATGCCGAGCGTCGACAGCACATGCGTGAGGTCGGCCGGCCCGCCGCCGGTGAGCAGATAGACGCTGTTGAAGTCGCCGAGCGTCCAGATCATCGAGAGCAGCGTGCAGGTGACGTAGAGCATCTGCATCGACGGCCAGGTGATGAAGCGGAATTTCTGCCACGGACTGGCGCCGTCGACTTCGGACGCCTCGTACAGATCCTGCGGGATCGCGAGCCGCCCGGTCAGCAGGATCAGCGTCCAAAACGGCAGCGACTTCCAGATATGCACGGCGATCGCCATGGTCAGCGCGACCGTCGGGTCGTTCAGCCAGTTCGGGCCGTCATCGCCGGTGAGGGAGAAGATGAAATGGTTGACCATGCCCCATTCCGGATTGAGCATGAAGCGGACCGACAGGATGGTCGGGATCGACGGCACCGCCCAAGGCAGGATGAAGATCACCGACAGCCATTTGATCCAGGGGCGCTGCTGCGCGAAGAAGCCGGACAGGAACAGCGCGATCAGCATCTTCACGTTGATGCCGATGACCAGGAAGATCAGCGTGTTGACCGCGGCGCGCGCGAAGATCGGGTCGTTGTACAGAGCGACATAGTTCGCCGGATTGCGCGCCAGCCACAGGCCGTAGCCGACGGGATAGACGACGAAGGCCAGGAAGACGAGTAGATAGGGCACAAGCAGCAAGATGCCCCAGACCTGCTGCGTGGTAAGGCGCGCCGACAGGGGAGGGGCCGGAATTGTGTCTGAGCCGGAAAGTGTGATCGCCATATCGCATACCCACCGAAAGCAACCGGTCGCGGAGAGCCGCGACCGGTATTAGCATATACCTTATTGCAGTCCGGGATCAGCCCGCGACCGCCTTGATGCGAGCGATCAGCTCGTCGACCGCCTTGTCCACCGGCACCTTCTCGCTGACGACGCGGTTCATCGCCTTGGCCCAGACGTTCTCGTTGTTCAGGATGGTGAACTTCCAGTTCTTGGTGAAGTCGAACGGGGCGGTGCCGCCCTTGAACTGCGCGTAGACCGCCTTGCGATGCCGGTCGGCCTGCCAGAACGGGCTCTCCTGGCTTTCCTTCGTCACCGGGAACCAGCGGCCGAGCGCACCCTCGATATAGGGCCGGACGTTCTCTTCCTGGAGCAGGAAGGCGATGAACTGCTTGGCCTCGGCCTTGTTCTTGGCCACGGAGAAGACCAGTCCGGTCTTGACGTCCGAGCGGTAGCGGATCGTCGAACCGTCCGGAGCCTTCGGGAAGGACGCGGTGATAATGTCCTCGCCATAGGCCTTCTTGCCGGCTTCGCGCTGCTCGGGCGTGAGCGCCTGGTTCTGGGAGTCCTCGAACCACTTCGCCGCGATCGAGATCGTGAAGTTGTGGGTCATCACGATGGTCTTGTTGTGGAACGCGACGTTGTTGTCGGGATCCTTCCAGGTCGTCGAGGACGGCGGGGTGCAGCCCTTGATGTAGGTGTCGGTGTAGTCCTTCATCGCCTTGATCAGGTTCTCGCGGACCTTGGGATCGTCGACCGTGAGCTTGCCGTCGTCGTCGACCAGCTTGACGTGATAGGCATCCATGAAGGTGTAGAACGACTGGAAGGCGTCGGTGGATTCCACGCCCATCGGCTGGCCGACGCCGTAGACGCGCTGGCCCGTCGCCTTGCGGATCCCCGGTTGCACCTTGTCGCACCAGAACGTCCAGTAGCCTTCCCAGTCGGTCGGGATGTCGGCGAGCTTGAAGCCGGCCTTCTCCAGCATGTCGTTCCAGATCTCGACATGCATGCTCTGCTGCTTCAGCGGGAAACCGTAATAGGCCTTCTTCTTGGTGACGTCGTTATAGAGGATCGACGCATCCAGCGTGTTCTGCACGAACCGATCCTTGATCGGCTCCATGATGTCGGAGAGGTCCTCGAGCCTGCCTTCGTAGGCCCACTTGCCCTGCACCTGCACGTCGTAGGTGTCGGAATAGGCAACATCGGGCACGGTGCCTGAATCGAGTGCGGCGACCGTCTTCGGAATCATGTCCTGGATCGCGTACTGCGACAATTCGACCTTGATGCCGGTCTTGGCTTCGAACTTCTTGATCGTCTCGAGCAGCGCGTCGTCTTCGGAGCGGTAGAAGCCCTTGCCCCACCAGACCGTAATCGTCTTCTGCTGCGCAAATGCGGGTGCAGCGGCTGCAAACAGCCCGGCCGCAGCGACCGCCAGTGATACTGCGCCAATAACCTTGGATTTCACGTTTTTCTCCCTCAAACGGCCGGTGTTTTTAACCGGTCGTATAAAACACTAGCGCATGGCCGTGATACGATCTAGCGGCTTGTTGTCAGACATAGGTCGTGGGGGTGTCGGGCGAGAGGAGATGCTTAATGTGCGCATCGATCCAATCGCTGCATCAATTCGCCCTGATCAATTCTGCGTCGATCGGCTGGTGCCGCTTGATCGCCGTCCTCAGTTGGACTTCGCGCCCTTGGCGTTCTCCGCTGTCGGCGCTTCGGCCGGTGCGGGACGTTTTCCGGTCCCGGTGATACGCTCGATCGCGGAGCGCACCGCGTCGCCCGGCTTGCGGTCTTTCAGCATGTCGAGCAGGGGCGCTGAGGCCGGCGAGCGGCGGATCAGGCTTTCCGGGTCGGGGAACACCAGGGGATCGTCCCAGGGGCCCTGCACGACGAAGGGCAATTCGAACCCCGACGCGCTGTTGAGGCTGGCCACGCCCTTCATGTCGTATTCGCGCGCCGGCACCGATGCGGTGCCGGTCATTGTGATCTTCGCCGCCGGTCCCTCGACGCGGATGTCCTCGGCGGTGGCCACGCCATCGGAGAACTTCACCGCGATAGTGAGATTGTCGTAAGGGGTGGAGCCGTTGCGGAAATTGCCGCCGCCGGACAGCGGCCGCCGCTCGAGCCGCTTCAGGAGCTGCTCGGCATTGAAGCCGGAGATCGCGCCGTCATGCCCGGTCACGGTGGCGCTGCCGTCGAGCGACTGCACGAGGCCGAACGGGCTCGAGCCGGACGCGAGGAGCGAGACGTTGATGTTGCCGCGCCCGGACAGCTTGTTGATACCGAACAGCTCGGAGGCGCAGGCCTGAAGGTCGACGTCGGTGAACTGGAACTGCGCCTTGATGTCGGCGACGGTGTCGGAGCGCGCGATGCCGAAAGAGCCCTTGGCGATGCCGCCATAGACCTGGGCTTCGCCGACCGAGAGCGCCAGCGTGCCGTTGCGCAGATTCGCGCCGATCGCGGTGCGGCCGAGTTTCGACGCCCCGACCGTCAGCTTGGCGGCCGACAGGCGCATGTCGAGGTCGGTGGTCGAGAGGGCGTTGAGGTCGAACAGCTGCCTGTTCCAGTCGCGCGCGCCGCTGGCGAGCAGGCGGAAGGTCGAGATATAGGGCGTGAAGTCGAGCGCGTCGGCTGCAAGCGTCGCCTGCAGCGTCTGACGGCCGTTATTGGCGTAGGTCATCACGCCCTCGGCGGTGTTGCCGTCGAGCTCGACATTGACGTTGGTGAGCGCGATCGAGGCGCCGACGACATTGGCCCTCGCCTTCAGCGCGAAGCGGCCGAAGCCGCCGCTGGCGGGCTGCGGCTGGCCGGTCCAGCGCAGCGCGTTGCGCAAGGACGGGCTGTCGATGGTGAGCGTGCCCTCCATCATCGGGCTGGTGCGGTTGGCGACGCTGCCGTCGAAGGCGAGCTTGAGCGGTGCGCTCGCGATCCGCGCCTTCAACCCCGAGCGCTCGCCGGAGAGCGCGGCGACGAAATCGGAAAAGCTGATCGAGCCGTCGACCCGTTCGCCGCGCCAGTCGAACTGTCCGGTCGCGGCGAAGGAGCGCGAGATCGAGGGCCAGGCCAGCGACAGGTCGATGTCCTCGAACTTCTCGGTGCCGTGCGTGGCAGCGTCCTCGTAATCGAGCACGCCGTCCTGGATCCGGATCTCGGAGAACGACACCTGATTCTCGGCACCGGGCTTCATGGTGCGCGCGATGGTCTGGATGAACGGCGTCCAGTTGCTCTCGCCGTCCGGCTTCAGGCTGACATGGATGCGCGGCCGCAGCAGCGTCAGGTCGGCGATCTCGAACCGTTGCAGCAGCAGCGGCAGCAGCCGCAGGTTCGCGGTGAGCACCTCGACATGGAGCGCGGGATCGCTGGTGCCGCCGCCCTTCAGGCCGACGTCATGGAAAGAGATGTAGCTTGCCGGCAGCACCGAAATGTCGATCGCGCCTGCGACATTGACCTCGAGTCCGGTGACGTCGCGGATCTGCGTTTCCACCGCCTTGCGCAGTGCGTCGCGATTGATGAGCCATGAGGTAGCGATCAGGGCGATCAGCGCCACGCCGAGCAGCGCCGCGATCGGCGTCCCGAGGCGCTTCATTCCTTGGGCCATGGTCAATGGCATGTCCTGATCGGGTTGGTCGCTGGAGCCAGAAGGCGGGCCGGGAAACCTGCGCGCCCCCACGCCCAAGACCTATTGTGTTAAGTGCCGCAACTTGATGGGTTTTCTTGTCGCTTTCAAGGCCACGGGAACGGTTGCGCCCACGGCTTGGGCAGCTTCTATCACCCAGGGGCGGAGCGGAGAACCCCGTATCATTGACGGCTTCGGACGATTTCGCCTAATAATCGCCGCCAATAAGGCGCGACGCCTGCAAGCCGAAGGTTCACTCGAAGGTTATTTGCATGAATAAGGTCTATCCCGACGCCAAGTCGGCTCTCGAGGGCGTTCTGAAAGACGGCATGATGATCATGTCGGGCGGCTTCGGCCTCTGCGGCATCGCCGAGACGCTGTCGGACGCGATCCGCGACTCCGGCGTCAAGGACCTGACGGTGGTTTCGAACAATGCCGGCGTCGACGGCATTGGCCTCAGCCGCCTGCTCGAAACCCGCCAGATCAAGAAGATGATCTCGTCCTATGTCGGCGAGAACAAGCTGTTTGCCCAGCAATTCCTCGCCGGCGAGCTGGAACTCGAATTCAATCCGCAGGGCACGCTGGCCGAGCGCATTCGCGCGGGCGGCGCCGGCATTCCGGCCTTCTACACCAAGACCGGCGTCGGCACGCTGATCGCCGAAGGCAAGGAAGTGAAGGAATTCGACGGGCAGAAATACCTGATGGAGCGCGGCCTGTTCGCCGACCTCGCCATCGTGCACGCCTGGAAGGGCGACACCGCAGGTAACCTCATCTACCGCAAGACCGCGCGCAACTTTAACCCAATGATGGCGACCGCCGCTAAAGTCACTGTGGCCGAGGTCGAGCATTTGGTTCCGGCCGGCGAACTCGATCCCGACCACATCCACACGCCCGGTCTTTTCGTCAAGCGCATCGTCGAGGTCGGAACGGCCAAGAAGCGCATCGAATTCCGCAACACCCGCCCGCGCACCGCCGCTTAAGCGTATCAGGAGAACCACATGGCCTGGACCCGTGAACAGATGGCTGCGCGCGCCGCGAAGGAATTGCGTGACGGCTACTACGTCAACCTCGGCATCGGCATCCCGACGCTGGTCTCGAACTACATCCCGGACGGCATGGACGTCAGCCTCCAGAGCGAGAACGGCATGCTCGGCATGGGCCCGTTCCCCTATGAGGGTGAAGAGGACGCCGATCTCATCAACGCTGGCAAGCAGACCGTGAGCGAGCTGCCGTCGACCTCGTATTTCTCGAGCGCGGATTCCTTCGGTATGATCCGTGGCGGCCACATGGATCTGTCGATCCTCGGTGCGATGCAGGTGGCCCAGAACGGCGATCTCGCCAACTGGATGATCCCCGGCAAGATGGTCAAGGGCATGGGCGGCGCGATGGATCTCGTCGCCGGCGTCAAGCGCGTGGTCGTTGTGATGGAGCATTCGGCGAAGGACGGTCCAAAGCTCCTGAAGCAGTGCAATTTGCCGCTGACCGGCGAGCGCGTGGTCGACATGGTCGTGACCGATCTGGCCGTCTTCACCATCGACAAGCACGGCAACGGCGGTATGGCGCTGATCGAGCTCGCCGACGGCGTCTCGCTCGACGAGGTCAAGGCCAAGACCGAAGCCGAATTCCGCGTCGCACTGAAGAACACGTAAGGTTTTCGCGAAGGGGGCGCGCATGACGATACGGTCTGCGCGTCCCGAAGACGCCGATTTCATCGCGCAAACCATCCTGTCATCGCAACGCGGCTACCGGCCGCGCGGCTGGTTCGACGTTGCGCTCGGTTTGCCGGAGGCGCAGTGCCGCGAGTTCGTCGCGCGCATCGTGGTCGCGCGCGCGGTGTCGATGTGGCACGTCTCGGAATTTCTGGTCGCCGAGATCGATGACAAGCCTGCGGCTGCCTTGTGTGCGCTACCGGCGGCCGGCACGGGACCAGCAGCTTGGCGTGCCATCGAAGAGATCGCTGCCGCGACCGGGCTCGCCCCGCCTGAGCTTGCCGCCATCCGCCAACGTGGCGGCTACACGCGCGCCTGCTGGGTTCAGGGCGATGAGGGCGATTGGATGATCGAGTATGTCGCGACTGATCCCGCCTATCGTGGTCGCGGTCTCGTGCAGTCGCTGATCGCGCATGCGCTGGAGAAGGGGCGGGCGGCTGGATTTGCCCGGGCGACAATATCGTTCCTGATCGGCAACGAGCCCGCCGAGCGCGCTTATGCCAAGGCCGGCTTTGTCCTTGCCGAGGAGAAGCGCGATCCTGCCTTCGAGGCGATCATCGGTGCGCCGGGCTTTCGCATGTTCGCGCGGGCGATGTGAATTCCCGGCGTCGTGCTGGCGAAGGCCATGACGCTACGATCACTCACGACCTCGCCGCCCACGTCTTGCTCCACCGCGCCGATACGCTGGCGACCCAGGACGTTTCCTCTCGCACCAGGCGGAAGCCGAGATTGGCAGGCGGTACGCCTTGCGCGCAGCCGCCGGCGCGGGCGTCGCGGATGAAATCCGTGACATAGGCGCGGTGGGCACCTTCGGCGACGCGCACGCCGCAGTTCACGGTCGGTTTGCCGGTATTGCCGGCCGCGTCGGTGCGCGAGCGCACGAAGCAGGTCGAGGTCCACTCCCAGACATTGCCGGCGAGATCTTCGATGCCGTGCTCGTTCGAACCGAACTTGCCGAACGGATAGGCGGTCGTGTCGAAGAGGTCGCGCTCGGATTCACGCTCGTAGCGACCGATCCAGCGCTTCGATGGATCTGCTGCGTCCACCGGAAGGCCGTCATCTCTGAATCTGGAGCCGGCCGCAAAAGCCCATTCCGCGTCGCTCGGCAGGCGGTAGCTGTGACCGGTCTTGCGCGAGAGCCAACCCGCATACGCCTCGGCATCGTGCCAGCTCACCTGCACCGCGGGTCGATCGGAGGCGATGGCCACGCCGCGATCAAGCGCGCGGCAAGCTCCCTCCCGCACGCAAATCTGATAGTCGGATGACGAGACCTGATGCCGCATGATGTGCAGCGGCCTCTCGAAGCGCATCGCGCGCAGCGGCGCTTCCGCTTGCTGTCCGGCACGCGTGAAATCGCCGGCCTCGCGATAGGACAGGCTGCCTGGCGCGACCCTGACGATGGCGGGCTCCGTCGCGGTGCCGTGGGTCCCGATGTCCGATACCAGCGGCGCCACTGCGATCGGCCCCGCAAGCCCGGCGGCGCAGGCGAGTAGCAGCTTCAGCTTGAATGCGATCAGCATGGTCGTTCCCCATGAAAAAGGGGCCGGTCATCACCGGCCCCTCGTCGCGTCTAGTTGGTGTTGGGGGGCGGGATATCGGCAGGAGCCTTCACCTGCGTCATCAGATCGTGGTTCCATTTGCCTTCGACCTTGAAGTGCGCGGTGGCGCCGAGGTCGGCGGCCTCGATCAGATTGTGCGTGACATAGGCGTAGATGCCGGGCTGCATGAACTTGTACAGCGCAGCGCCCGCCGAGCCGCCGCGGATGAACCAGGTCTCGAGCCCCGTCTCCGGCGCGTTGGAGAACTTGCCGGTCTCCCAGACATAATCGCCATGGCCGCCGATCAGATGCGGACGGCTGTCGCGATTGGCCTGCGAATGCACGATCAGCACGTTCTCGCCGACATTGGCGGTGAGCGCATTCTTGCCGGTGAGCGCGCCGACCTTGCCGTTGAACACCACATGGGAGGGGATCAGCTTCTTCATCACCTCTTCGGTGTCGGTGAAGGCTTCGCCCGGCGATTCATAGGATTTGAAATTGCCCTTGTCGTCGCGTGGCACGTACATGTCCTGCTCGCCGACATAATAGACCTTGTCGTATTTCAGTGCGTGGCCCTTGCCGTCGTTGAGGCCGTCACGCGGCAGCACCATCACGGCACCGTTCATGCCGGAGACGACGTGCCAGGGGATCATCGGGCCGCCCGGTGCGCAATGGTAGACGAACACGCCGGTCTTGGTCGCCTTCCAGCGCAAGACGACCTGCTCGCCGGGATTGACCAGCGTGAGCGCACCGCCGCCGAGCGCACCGGTCGCGGAATGGAAGTCGATGTTGTGCGGCATGGAGTTGGATGCGGGATTGACCAGCGTCGTTTCGACGTAGTCGCCCTCGTGCACGACCATCATCGGACCCGGCATCGAGCCGTTGAAAGTCATCGCCTGGAAGGTGGTTCCCTTCTCGTCGATGACGACTTTCTTCTCCTCGATCGTGAGCGTGAATTCCACGATCTTGGGGCCCTGCTTGGTCGCTTGCTCATGCGCGTGCACGAACGGCGGAGCGACCAGCTCGACCTTCTGGCGCGGCAGTTTGAGATCGTCGGCAGCCAAGGCGGGTGTCGCCAGCATCAAGGCGGTGGCGGCGGCGCTGATCAATGCGGCTCGGCGGGTGAACATCGGAAGCATCCTTCATCTGAAATGGTCTTGATGACGGAATGCAGTGTGCGCCGATCGCGGCAACCGTGTTTGTGCTGCAACAAGCTTTTGCCGTATTCGCCTCCGGTAAAATCCTTAGGAGTTTGTCGAAGATCGCATCGGCGATACCAAAGACGCGATGGCGCCCGACGTCAGTCGCCTCGGCCGCAAATCGTTCGCATGTTCAGCTGCGTTTGTTGCGAATGGATTGTTGTCGGCTAGAGCAACTGGATCGCAATCCAGACCGTGCCCCAGACCGCGAGCGACAGCGCGGCGAGAACGGCGGCCGTGATGACCATTACGCGTACCAGGTGGCTGGCGCCAACGGTGGGCGTCGTGGGAACGGGACGAAAATCGTCAAAGCGCGGGATATGGCCGCGAACGCCGGTGAGCCACAGAACGAGATCGAGCGCGAACGACGCCATAACCTATCTCCAGAGGGCAATAATCAAATGTCACCATGGCGCCGATCCCGTGCTCGGACTTTGAGCGAGCGCAAGGTAGCGCACCGGAAAATGGGTAATTTCGTGCCATCTGGGATGCGCCGCCCCGCTGCGCAGCATTGATTGACGAATGGGTAAGATATGAGGGCCGATCTTGCGGCGAGCTACGGCGAAGAACGACTGCCGCGCTACACGAGCTACCCGACCGCACCGCATTTCTCGCCGGCGATCGGCGAGGGCGCCTACGCCCGGTGGCTGGCGGAGCTCCCGGCGGCGGCCAGCGCGTCGCTTTATTTGCACGTGCCGTTCTGCCGCGAGATGTGCTGGTATTGCGGCTGCCATACCCAGATCGTTCGTCGAGACGGTCTCATCGCGGCCTATCTGCGTACGCTGCGCAGCGAGATCGCGCAGGTGTCCGAGACGATCGGCCGGCGCATCAAGGTCGAGCACATCCATTTCGGTGGCGGCACCCCGACGATCATGGCGCCGGAGGCTTTTGCCGAGTTGATGGCGGCGATGCGCCAAGCCTTCTTCGTGCTGCCGTCGGCCGAGATTGCGGTCGAGATCGATCCCCGCACGCTGACGGCCGACATGGTCGAGGCCATGCGGCTCTCCGGGGTCAATCGCGCGAGCCTGGGCGTGCAGAGCTTCGACCCTGTCGTGCAGCGCGCGATCAACCGTGTGCAGAGTCTTGAACAGACGGCTTCCGTCGTCGACATGCTCCAGCGCGCCGGCATCAACGGGATCAACTTCGATTTGATCTACGGACTGCCGCACCAGACCGTTGCCTCGTGCCTGGATACGGTGCGACGTTCGCTCGAGCTTGGGCCCGACCGCTTCTCGGTGTTCGGCTACGCGCATGTGCCTGCTTTCAAGAGGCACCAGCGCATGATCAACGAGGCCGTGCTGCCCGACGGCCTTGCGCGCCACGACCAGGCCTGCGCGATCGCCAATGCGTTGAAGGAGGCCGGTTATGTGCAGATCGGGCTCGATCATTTCGCGCGGCCGGACGATTCCATGGCTGTGGCCTTCGAGCAACGCACGCTGCGGCGCAATTTTCAGGGCTACACCACCGACAAGGGCGAAGTCCTGCTCGGCTTCGGCGCGAGCGCGATCGGACATTTGTCGCAGGGCTATGTCCAGAACGAGGTCCAGATCGGCGCATATGCGCAGAGCATCGCCGCGGGTCATTTGGCCACCGCTAAAGGCTATGGGCTCACCGACGACGACCGGCTGCGCGCCGACATCATCGAACGCATCATGTGCGAGTTCAGCGCCGATCTCGGCGATATCTGCGCGCGTCATGGCGCAGAGGCCGGGGCAATGCTGAAATCGGCATCGCGTCTGAAGCCGCTGATCTCCGACGGCGTCGTGAGACTGGACGGCGACCGCATCGCAGTCGCAAAGGACTCGCGCTTTCTCGTGCGCAGCGTCGCAGCCGCGTTCGACGCGCATCTGGATCCCGCGAAGCAGTTGCACAGCCGGGCGGTGTGAGATCACCTTACCGTCATGCCGGAATGACGGGCCAGCTTGCGCTTCGACAAAGAGACTCGCGCCCGCTCCGCTATCGTGGTTTCGGAACGGAGTTGTTGTCCATGCCTTTTGGATCCGACGATCTGGTCGATGACATCATGCGCACGGCGCCGCACACGATCCGCGTGTTTCTCGCCTTCAGGATGGCTTGCGTTGGCTGTCCGATCGCAACCTTCCACACGGTCGATGACGCCTGCCGCGAGCATGGCATCGATCGCGACAAATTCCTCGCCGCGCTGTGCGACCGCGTGCCGGCGTGAACCGGTCTGGAATTCGCGCGGGCCGCGTGCGGATTCCCGGGTGAGGGGCGCTTTCGCCGTAAGCGGAAGCACCCTTCACCCCTGGCTTCACGCCGCGCCGCTGTCGGGGCTCCGCTCCGCGAGCACGACGATCCCATGCGGATCGCGCAGGATGATGCGCTGACGGCCGCTCTCGACCAGTCCCTGCTGTTCCCAGCTGCTCAGGATGCGGCTCACGGTGTGCAGCGTGGTGCCGGTCATCTGCGCGATGTCCTGGCGGCTGATCGGGAAATCGATCTCGATGCCGTGGTCGAGCTTCTTGCCGGATTGTTTGGCGAGGCGCAGCAGCGCATGAGCGACACGCTGCTCGACCTGCTGGGTCGACATTTCCAGGATCCGGGTGTGGCTCTCCTGGAGCCGCGTGCCGACGGTCTGGAGCGTGTTGGCGGCAAGCGAGGGAAATCGCTCGACCAGTCGTGGCCATGCCGAGGTCGGCCAGATCAGTGCGACGCTGTCGTCGACCGCGATCGCCGTGGCCGGATAGCGCGCGGCACCGATCGCCATCGCGAGACCGAACGTTTCGCCCGGCGCGACATAGCGCACCACGATCTGCTCGCCGGTCGGTGTGGTCTTGGCCGCGCGAACATGGCCGTGCAGCAGCAGGAAGAAGGATTGCGCGTCCGCGCCCTGCTCAAAAATGGCGCTGTTCTTGGGATAGCGCACTGAGCGGGCTTCGCGCAGGATCTCCTCGAGGTCCTCCGGTTTGACACCCCCAAACAGCGGCAAATGCGCAACCAGCGATGTGTCGACCTTGGCCATTCTGCCTCCTTGGCGCTGGAAGTGTGATGACACCTGCAATCGTCAGGGTGTTTGCGATAGCTCAAAAACGACCCGGCCGGACGGCAGTATTTTTCCAAGCGACGATTTGAATCGACTGGAGTTGACCCATGGCTGGCGTCCGATCCCGCAACTTTGAGGGCTGGCCGCTGTTTGCGAACAGCTTTCGGCCCTTTTTCCTGCTCGCCGCCATCCAGGCAGGGCTTTCGATCCTGGCATGGCTGCCGATGTTCTATGGCGAATTGTCGGTGAGCTCCGCTTTCGCGCCGCGCGACTGGCACGTCCATGAGATGCTCTACGGCTTCTTGCCGGCGGTGATCACGGGATTCCTGTTCACGGCGATCCCGAACTGGACCGGGCGGCTGCCGATCCAGGGGACGTCCTTGGCCGCGCTGGTGGCGGTCTGGCTCGCCGGTCGGGTCGCGGTGACGCTGTCTGCCGATATCGGCTGGGCGTTTGCGCTTGCCGTCGATGCCGCCTTCCTGACGCTGGTCGTCGCTGCTGCAACGCGCGAGATCATCGCCGGCGGCAACTGGCGCAACCTTCCTGTGGTGGTGCTGGTGCTCGTGTTGCTCGCAGGCAATGTCGCCTTCCATCTCGAAGCGCATTACGCGGGTGCGGCCGATGTCGGCATCCGCGTCGGCATCGGCGTGGTCGTTGTGATGATCTCGCTGATCGGCGGCCGCATCATCCCGAGTTTCACCCGAAACTGGCTGGTCAAGTTCAACCCCGGCCGCCTGCCGGTGCCGTTCGGGCGTTTTGACGGTGTGGTGATCGGGTGCAGCGCAATTGCGATCATCGCGTGGATCGTCGCGCCCTTGAGTACGGTTACCGGGGCGGTGATGGCACTGGTGGGTGTGCTGCACCTGGTGCGGCTTGCGCGCTGGGCCGGTGATCGCACCTTCCGCGAGCGGTTGCCCCTGATTCTCCATGTCGGCTATGTCTTCGTGCCGCTTGGCTTCCTCCTGCATGCTTTTGCCGTCTTCGGCGCGTTGCCGCCGAGCGCGGGCATCCACGCCTGGATGGCGGGAGCGGCTGGAACCATGACGCTCGCGGTGATGACCCGTGCGAGTCTCGGCCATACCGGACAGGCGCTGACGGCGTCGCCGGCGACACAAGCCATCTATGCCGCGATCATCGTCGCGGCGCTGGCGCGGGTCGCGGCGGTGGTTTGGCCGGCGCACAGCGATGCGTTGCTGCACCTTGCCGCGTGCGGCTGGATCGTTGCGTTCCTCGGCTTTGCCATCGCGTTCGGTCCGCTGCTCGCCGGCAGCCGTCGCCGCGCCCTCGCCATCATGGGCGTGCCCGTCCCGGCACGCTGAATTCAAGCCGCGGTCGCCGCGGTCCGTGATTCCAATGGCCGGACGCCTTTGCGCCATGCGGTGATGGTGCAGCCGAAATGGCCGCGGAACCAGCGGGCCATGGCGCTCTGTGCGGAGAAGCCGAGTTGCACGGCGATGTCGGCCAGCGGTCGGCCGGGGTCGTCGATCAGCTGGACCGCGAGATGGGCGCGCTGCGCGTCGAGGATGGCCGAGAAGCTGGTGCCGGCTTCGGCGAGATGGCGGTGGATGGTGCGGCGGGTGCAGGCGAGGTGCTCGGCGACGCGCTCGACCGTGCAGTCGCCGCCGGCGAGCAGGAGACGGACGACCTCGTCGACCTTCTCCTCCCAGCTTGCCGGCCGCGTCTCGATCGCCTCGATCCGCTTGCGCAGATAGCTCGCGATCAGCGGATGCGCGCTCGGGATCCGGCGCTCCATGTCGTGTGCCGACAACAGGATCGAATCGTCCTCCGCATTGAAGGTCACACGGCAGCCGTAGAACTCGCGGTAGCGCTTGCGGTCGAGCGGCGGTGGGTAGTGCAGGTGAACTTCCTTCGGCCGCCAATCGCTGCCGAACAGCGACTGGATGATGCGGTGGACGCTGCCGAGCGCCATGTCGATCGACTGGCGCGGCGCGGTCGGCTGTCGGCCGCGCAGGTACAGCGTGACGGTGACGGTCTGCTTGTCGCGGGTGACATCCAGCTTCATGCCGTCGTGATGGATCGGGATGAAGCGCGAGAAGGCTTCGATGGCTTCACCAACGGTCGCCTGTTCGCGCACGATCAGGCCGACTGCGCCGAAATTGGTCAGCCCGCCGCGCTCGGCAAGCCGCAAGCCGAAATCTTCGGCTCCGGACGCCTCTGCCGACAATTCGAGCAGGCGGCGCAGGCCGGTGACGGCAATGGGCGTATCGGGCTTGTCGAGGCAGGCCAGCGGCAGCCTGACCTTGCGCATCATTTGTTTGGGGTCGAGCCCGACCGACCGGGCGACCTCCGGGTAATAGCTCAAGCCTGCGCTACGAATGAGGTCGGTCATGCGACCCGTTCCTGTCAGCCATCCCGCAGATGTCCCGAAATGTAAAGTTTATGTCCCGATCCGTCAAATCCGGGAACCGGGTGGAACATACATAAGTGAAACCGAAGCACGGGCGTGAATGCCGTGCATATGACGGCGCGGCGCGACGAGGCCCCGCTGCTGTCTCGGACCATTTGACCAAAGACATTGCTGGATCGGAATTATGCCGGGGAACATGCTTTCCAAGGGTGAGGTATTCGTCATCGACACCGATGCCGCCTCCCGCGAACAATTGTCCACCGCGCTCCAACAGAGCGCATACAACGTGATCTGCTTCGCCGACGGCGCGTCTCTGCTCTCGGAGGCCAAGGCGCGGATGCCGGCCTGCGTGCTGCTGGAGATGCCGCCCGATCGCTCCGGTCTCGACGTGCTCAAGCGCCTGCGCGAGGAAAACTGCATGGCGCCGGTGCTGGTGACCGCGACAAACGGCAGCATCGCCATGGCGGTGGATGCCATCAGGAGCGGTGCGGCCGACTTCATCGAGAAGCCGTTCCGCACCCGCGACATCGTCGACCGGATCGATGCCGCCATCGACGAGTTCGCACAGCCCGGCTCCAGCCGGCAGCGCTGGCTGCCCGGCTGCGAACCCCTGACCGCGCGAGAGGGCGACGTGCTCGAGCATCTCGCCGCCGGCCTGACCAACAAGGAGATCGCCCGGCGCATGCATCTGAGCGCACGCACGGTCGAGGGCTATCGCGCCGGCATTCTGAGGAAGGCGGGCGCCAAGAACGTCACCGATCTGCTTCGCCGCATCTTCGGGCAGGGTTCGTCCGCTCAGGATTAAGGGCTCCGTCGCGGGCTGACGACACGTTCCGGGCCTTGCTGCCGCCGCGGCGGCGCCCCACGGAAACCCTAATCGAACCAGTTCCTTCCCTGCCGCGTCCAACCATGTTGGCGAGGCATTGGATCGCGCGTCCGGCTGGCGGCGGCGATGACTTGGAGGAGGGACTTGATGCGCATCACCGCAAGATGTTTGGCGACGACGAGCCTGGTTCTGGTGACCACGGCATTCGCGTCGTTGTCATGGGCCGCCGAATTGGGCGCCACGTCGGCCATCGATACCGTCACCGTTTACCCCGATGGCGCGACCGTAACCCGCGTCATCGCGGTGGACCTGCCGTCTGGCGATTCGACGCTCGTTGCCAAGGACTTCCCGCTTGGTCTCGACACCTCCTCGATCCGGGTGGAGGGTGAGGGGGGAGCGAAGCTCACTATCGGCACGATCGATGCGCGAACGCCGCGTGCGGCGCCGGTCAATTTGCCGGAGCTGGACAAGCGCATCGAGGCACTGAACGACCAGCGCGCCGACCTGCAAGGCGCGATCGACTCGGCCAATGCGCGGCGCAAATTCGCGGAGCATTTTGCGGAAGCCTCTCCTGCCGGCATCGGCGACAAGGGCGAGGCGCGGCCGATTGCCGAATGGCGCACGGCCTTTGCCACCGTCGGCGAGGAAATTGCCAGCGCCGACACCGCCGTTCGCGACGCCACGCGCAAGATGCGCGAGATCGATCGGCAGATCGCCCAGTTCGAAGTCGAGCGCAAGGCCAAGCCGCCGAGCAAGCTCGAAGTCCGCATGGACATCGCCGCGCCGGCAGCAACCAAGGCGACGTTGAGGGTCACCTACAATGTGCGCAATGCGCGCTGGCTGCCGCTATACGACGCCCGGCTCGACACCGGCGCGAAGGATCGCAAACCGCAGCTCGAATTGGTTCGGCGCGCCGAGGTCACGCAATCAACCGGCGAGGACTGGTCCAACGTCACGCTCGGCGTCTCCACGGTCCGCATCGGCCGCGGCGGCAGCGCGCCGGAGCTGAATTCGCTTGTTGCACAATATCCGCAGGTGCCGAGGCCGCGGGCGCTGGGCTCAGTTTCGGATTCGGCAATGCCTGCTGCGGCGCCAATGCCGCAGCGAAAGATGGAAATATCGGCGGCCAAGGCGGCCGACGATATCCGCGAGCGCGCCGAAGAACAGCAGGCGGTCGCCGAAATCGGCGACTTCCAGGCCACCTACAAAATTCCCGGCCGGGTCAGCCTCGGCGCCGCCGAAGGCGCCAAGAGCCTGCGCATCGCCTCGATGACCGTGCCCGCCGATCTCATGGTGCGCGCGGCACCGGTGATGGACCCCACCGCATTCCTCGAAGCCAGCTTCAAGCAGACCGACGACACGAGTCTACTGCCGGGCAAGGTCGCAATCTATCGCGACGGGACTTTCGTCGGCCGCGGCAAGCTCTCGGCTTCGGCCAAGGACGATATCGTGCGGCTCGGCTTCGGCGCCGACGACAAGGTTAGGATCGAGCGCGCGGTGCTCAAGCGCAACGAAGGGTCGGCAGGCCTCCTGGTCACGACGTCGAAAACCGACGAGCGATCGTTCAAGACGACGATCCGCAACGGCCACGACTTCCCGATCAAAGTCGCGATCGAGGATCAGTTGCCGGTCAGCGAGAACGAGGACATCCTCGTCGAGATGTTGCCTGCGACCACGCCGCCGACCGCAAGCAACATTCGCGACCGGCGCGGCGTCCTGGAATGGTCGTTCGACGCCAAGCCCGGCGAGGTCAAGGACATCAACTTCGCCTGGCGCGTTCGCTGGCCGAAGGACAAGAGCATGGTGATCGTGCCGGCGGGCTGATGGGCGGCGCCGAAGTGCGATGCTGTCTTAGCTCGCGCTCGCTCACTCCCTGTCATGCCCCGCCTAGTGCGCAGTTGCGCACGGGGGCGGGGCATCCGGTACGCCGCAGCGTCACGATCTAATCCCTGGCGCCGCGGATTACTGGATCGCCCGGTCGAGCCGGGCGATGACCGTGTTGAAAGAGCCTAGCTCACTTCGCCTTCAGGAAATCCGCGACATCGAGCAGCATGAACTCGTCGTCGTCGGCCTTGTTGGGATCGCGGCTGGACGAGAACGGCAGATTGTTGTCGTTGCCGACGATGATGTGGGTTTCGTCGACACGATCGACGTTCTCGATGGTGAAGAACGGGAAGGTGTAGACGCCGTCATTGAGCGGCTTCTTCGCCTTCTTGTCGGGGTCCCTGATCTTCAGGAGGTCGATGTAGCCGATCTTGCGCACGGGCTTGCCGACATTGCCGTCGCTGAGCTCGATCTTGTAGACACGCTTGAACTTCGCCAGGTCTGGGAAGCAGTTCTCGCCGCGGCTGCCTTGCGGGCAGGCCTTGTCGGGCGTGCCTTCGCCGTTGTCGCGCTCGATGATCAGGCCGCTCGCCGGGTCGATCATGTTGAAGTCGCCGATGGCGTTGCCGTTCTGCTCGAACACATATTGCCAGTAGCGGCCGGTGAATTGTTCCGCGGCGACGTCGAATTCGAGGATGCGCGAGGCTTCCTTGCCGTCGACCGTCTCCCAGTCCTTCTTCCCGGCATCCCAGAGCGGCCCCTCGAGCAGGCCGTAGAGAAACTTGCCGTCTTTCGAGGAAGCGAAGCCCTCATAACCCTTGGAGCGTCGGAGGTTGACGTTGCTGTAGGTCGCACCCGGCGCGCCCGGGGTCGCCACCGCCCAATGATCCGGCGAGCGCACCGGCTTGCCGTCGGCGACCGTCTCGAACAGCCCGAGAATCTTGCCGGTCTTGTCGGCCTTCAGGATGTAGGGGCCGAACTCGTCGCCGATCCAGAAGGTGTCGCCGATGATCTGAAAACCTTCGGTGTCGAAGTCGGAGCCGGTGAGGTAACGCTTCTCGGTGTCTTCATGCACGATGCGGAACGGCACGCGTCTGTCGGGATCGTGCAGGAACACGGTCTCCAGCCGCTCGATCTTGCCGCCGGCCCAATCCATTTTGTAACGATTGAGGTACAGCATGGAATCCGGCGAATTGGCGCGCGCGCCCATGCCGTTGTCGGTGATGACCCAGAAGGTGCCGTCGGCCGTCGATTTGATGCCGGAATGGCCCTGCAGCGGCTGGCCCTTGAACGGCAGCGACACGCCGGTGGCCCGCTCATAGGACCTGCCCATCACCGTGCCGAGCGCGTCCACCCGCTTGCCGGTGGTGTATTTGCCGGATGTCTTGAGATCGGCCGGGGCATCAGCCGGCGCATCGATGAACGTGGCGGCCGGCATCACCAAATGGCCGGCGAGCTTGGCAGGGAATTCGCCTTCGCTCTGCGCGAGCGCGGAGCTCGCGGTGAGAATGATCGTTGCGACGGTGCCAAGAAAAGTCGCGCGCATGTGCGTCTCCTGTTAACGGAGGACGTCTTATGCGGGCCGCGCATTGCAGTTTTGTGAAACCGGGCCGACGGCTGCGGCCGACGGTTATTTTTTTAGGGGTGTTGGAATTTCGAAACTGACGGTCTTGCTGTCGATCACGTGATGCGTGGGATCGGCCAGCTCCAGCAGGACCTTGTGGGAGCCGGGCTTCAGTCCGACCACGATCACGGTCTCGCCGCTGGCATCGACAAAATGCCACGGCGCATCGTCGACCGTGATATGGACGTGGCCGATGCGCGGCGATACGTCGAGCGCGCCTTTGCCAAACACCGGCACGACGCGGAGATTCTCCGTGGTGTACTGGATGAAGACGAGACCCTGCGCCAACTGTTCGGCGAGCGGCGGATCGACGATCAGCCGCGCAGGCACCTCGTTTTCGATCGCGACCAGCGGCGATGGGCCGCGCACGTCTCTGGCGGTTTGGGCGGCGGCGGCTGCTGCGAACAAGGTGGAGGCTGCCAGAACGGCCACGCAGTCGAGAGCGGCATGCATGTCCGTTTCCTTCCGGGATGATCAGGCGATCTTGCGGGAGAGGAAGTTGCGAATTAACGGGACCATTTCGTCGAACTTGTCCTCGAGCGCGAAATGGCCGGTGTTCATCAGGTGAAATTCTACCTGGGGCAGGTCGCGTTTGTAGGGATGGGCGCCATCGGCCGGGAAGATGAAATCGTTCTTGCCCCAGACGATCAGGGTCGGCGGCTTGTGCTTGCGGAAGTAGGCCTGCACCGCGGGATACAGCGGCAAATTGGTCCGATAGTCGTAGAACAGGTCCATCTGGATTTCGCTGTTGCCAGGACGGTCGAGCAGCGCCTGATCCTGCACCCAGTTGTCGGGTGAAATCCGGCTGACGTCGGACATGCCGTCGGTGTACTGGAATTTCGTCGTTTCCAGCGTTACCAGCTTCATCAATGCCTGCCGACTGGCATCGGATCCGTCGGCCCAGTATTGCTTGATCGGATTCCAGAACTCCTTCAGCCCTTCGTCATAGGCGTTGCCGTTCTGCACGATCAGGCCGCTGATGCGCTCTGGATTTTTGAGCGCCAGGCGCCAGCCGACGGGAGCGCCGTAGTCCATGACGTACATCGCGTAGCGGGTGACGCCGAGCTGGTCGAGCAGGCCGCCGACAAGCTCGCCGAAACGGTCGAACGTGTACTTGAATGTCGCGCGCGGTGGCATCTCGCTCTGGCCATATCCGGGATAGTCGGGAGCGATCACGTGGTACTTGTCGGCCAGTGCCGGGATCAGGTTGCGGAACATGTGCGAGGAGGTCGGGAAGCCGTGCAGCAACAGCACAACCGGCGCGTCCTTCGGACCCGCCTCGCGATAGAAGATCTTGATCCCGTCGACGGTCTTGGTTCGATGATAGGTGACCGGATAGGCATCGGCGGTGTGTTCGTCGCGCTCCGGCTTCGCGGACGCTGCCGTCGAAGCAACTGCGACAGCCGCTCCGGACAACCCAAGAACGAGACTCCGACGATCGAGGAGCGATGGCTTGCGTGTGGTCTCTGCGGTTTTCATATTAATTTCCTTTCAAAACGATGAGTTCGCCGACGGCCGCGAGGGTTTTTCAAACGCCCTGGTAGACCAGTCTGGTGAAGAAGCCGGGATCGATCACGAATTGCCCCCATATCGCGTCGAACGCCGCTGTCGGCTTCGCCGCAACGGTTTCATCGCGCGTTCGTCCCTGCTTCTTGAGGCGGGCGACGTTGTCGCGGATCCCGACGAGCATGTCGCGAAAGGCCTGGAACTCGGCTTTGTTGCCGACCGGCTTGCCATGCCCGGCGATGACGATCGTGTCCTTGTCCATCGCCGCGAGATTGGCGTCGCATGCAGCGATCATCCCGTCGATGCTGCCGCCGGTCGAATAGTCGATGAACGGATAGATGCCGTTCCAGAACATGTCGGCGACGTGAACGATGTTGGCTTCTGCGAAGGTGACGGAGATATCGCTGTCGGTGTGCGCGGGCCCGTAATACTTCAGGCCGATCGAGGTTCCGTTGAGCTTAAGCTCGCGGCTGTCGGCAAAGACTTCACTGGGGATACCGCCCGCGCCGAGCGGAAGGAAATTGTAGTCCCAGTCCTCGACGCGCTGCACTTCGGCAAGGTGTTTGCGGGTGTTTTCCTGCGCAATGATCTTCGCGCCGGCTGCATGCAGCCATTCGTTGCCATCGGCATGATCGAAATGCCAGTGGGTGTTGACGAGATGGGTGACGGGATCGGCGCCGAGATCAGCCAGCGCTTTGGTGAGCTGGGGACGTGAGACGCGGATGCCCGCATCGATCAGGACCTTGCCGTCGGGCCCGGTCAGCACGGCAATGTTGCCGCCGGAGCCTTCCAGCACAGTGATGTTGTTTCGGAGCTTGTGCGTGACAATCGGCGATACTGCAGCGCTGTCCTTGATCAGGCTGACGATGCCTCGCGCCTCTGCGTAGGCCTGCCTGGGGCTAAGCCATCCCGAAGCGGCGGCGGTCGCGGCGCCGACGCAACACAGGCAGAAACCGCGTCGAGATAATGATGGGAGCTTTGGCGAACGCATGCAATTTTCGCTTTCTCGAGCGACAATCGACGGCGCCAATGATCGACCCCGCTGTCAGGATGGAGCGTGGGACCAAGGCAGCATGCGGTCTATCACGATAGCACGATCGGCTGCGCTTGCGCGCAGCCACGAATTACTCCTTTACCGCGCCCGTCAGCGACGACACGTAGTAATCCACGAACAGCGAGTAGAAGATTGCGACCGGCAGCGAGCCGAGCAGAGATCCCGCCATCAGCGCCCCCCATTGGTAGACGTCGCCGGTGACGAGCTCGGTCAGGATCGCGACCGGCACCGTCTTGTTGGCGCCGCTCTGGATGAAGGCGAGCGCGTAGATGAACTCGTTCCAGGACAGCGTGAAGGAGAAGATGCCGGCCGAGATCAGGCCGGGCACCGCCAGTGGCAGCGTGATCCGGCGTAGGATCTGGAGCCGTGTGGCGCCGTCCACCAGCGCGCATTCCTCGAGCTCGTAGGGGATCGACTTGAAATAGCCGATCAGGAGCCAGGTGCAGAACGGCACCAGGAAGGTCGGGTAGACCAGGATCAGTGCCAGCGGTGAATCGAACAAGCCGAACTGCACGACCACGGTTGCGAGCGGAATGAACAGGATCGACGGCGGCACGAGATAGGCGAGATAGATGCCGAGGCCGACATAGGGACTGCCGCGGAAGCGCAGGCGCTCGATCGCGTAGGCGGCCAGCGTGCTCGCGATCAGCGACAGCGTGGTCGCGCCGACCGCAACCAGCATTGTTGTCCATAGCCAGCGCGGATAGGCGGTATTGAACAAGAGGTGCTTGATGTGCGCCAGCGTCGGCGAGGAGATCCAGAACGGGTTGTGCTCCTTGTAGTTCATCAGCTCTGCGTTCGGCTTGAACGACGTGATCGCCATCCAGTAGAACGGAAACAGGAGGATCAGTACGAAGCAGCCGAGCGGCAGGTAGATCATCATCAGCCGCCGCAGCCCGGAATCCCAGGCCATGGTGTCCGGCGGTGTGGTGGCGACGGCGGCCGGCTGGGCGGTGGTATCAGTCATTGCTCTCTCCCTGCTGCCATTTGCGGCGCGCCAGGCCGAAATAAGAGAACAGCGTCGCGAACACCAGGAACGGGATCATCGACACCGCGATCGCCGCACCCTCGCCGAGCTCGCCGCCGGCAATGCCGCGCTGGAAGGCCAGCGTGGCCAGCAAATGGGTCGAGTTGCCCGGACCGCCACGGGTGATGGCGTAGACCAGCTGGAAGTCGGTGAAAGTGAAGATGATCGAGAAGGTCATGACGATGGCGAGGATCGGCATCATCATCGGGAAGGTGATGTAGCGGAAGCGCTGCCAGGCGCTGGCGCCATCCAGCATCGCCGCCTCGTAGAGCGAGGGAGAGATGGTCTGCAGGCCCGCCAGCAGCGAGATCGCGACGAAGGGAATGCCGCGCCAGATGTTGGCGGCGATCAGCGAGAAGCGCGCCGGCCAGGGCGAGCCGAGGAAGTCGATATTGGTGGTGCGCCAGTGCAGCACGTCGACCAGAAGGTAGGAGATGATCGAGAACTGCGGATCGTAGATCCACCAGAACGCGAGCGCCGAGAGCACCGTCGGCACGATCCAGGGCATCAGGATGATCGCACGCAACAGGCTCTTGAACGGAAAATGGTTGTTGAGCAGCAGTGCCAGCCAGAAGCCCAGCGCGAACTTCCCGAAGGTCGCGATCCCCGTGTAGACCACGCTGTAAAACACCGCGTTCCACCACAGGGAATCGGTGAGCAGATACTGGAAATTCTCGAAACCGACGAAGACGCCTTTTCTGCCGATCGTCGTATCGGTGAAGGCGAGCCAGATGCCAAGACCCAGCGGATAGGTCAGGAACACCGTAAGCAGCCCGATCGCAGGTGCGAGGCACATCACGATCAGGAACGGCTTGTAGTCGAACAGGCGCACCAGCCAGGAGGGCTGCCGTCGTGCGAGGGCGAGAGTGGGAAGTGTGGTCACGGACATCGGGTCTTTGTCCTGTCTGTGAAAGTCTCCACGCCCGTCATTGCGAGGAGCGAAGCGACGAAGCAATCCAGGCCGTAACCGCGGAGACAGGCTGGATTGCTTCGCTTCGCTCGCAATGACGCGCTTCTGTCCAGCGTTACTTCTGCCGCCGGAAGTACCGCTTGCAGCGCTGCTCCGCTTCCGCGGCCGCGGCTTCCGGTGTGGCAGCGCCGGTCGCGACGGATGCGAACATCTGGATCAGCACGTAGTCGGCGCTGACGGCACCGGTCGCGGTCGAGATCGGACCCGCATAGCCGTCGTAATAGGTGCTGTTCATCGTGTCCTTGAACAGCTTCACCTTGGGGTCCTGCGACCACACGGCAGCCTCGGCATAGGCGGCCAGCGGCTGGGACCAGTAGCCGGAATTGGCGTTGAGCCAAGGCTCGTATTGGTCCTTTTCCAGCATGTATTGCAGGAAGGCCTTCGCGGCGTTGGGGTACTGGCTGTGCTTGAACACCATGGCGTTCAGCGTCAGGCCCGCCATCGGCGAGACCTTGGCCAAGCCCTTCGGCAGCAACTGATGCTCGCTGTCGTCGGCGATCGCCTTGGTCGCCGGATCGTTCTTCAGCGAGAAATACAGCGAGACGCCGTTCGCGGTCAGCGCGATCTCCTGCGCCGCGTAGGCGCGGTTGTTGCTGACGTCATTCCAGGACGTCGTGCCGGCGATGAAGGTCGGGTAGAGCTGCTTGACCCAGTTCAGCGCGGCGATCGTCTCCTTGCTGTTGATGATGACGTTGCCCTCTTCGTCGAGCAGGGCTGCGTTGTGCGACCATAGCGCCCAGCTTGCGAACCCGTTGCCGTCCCCCTTGGCATTGCCGAGGGCGAAGCCCGCCGGCTTGCCGGCCTTCTGGAGCTTCTGGCACAGGTCGAGGATTCCGGCATGGTCTTCCGGCACCTTGTCGAAGCCGACCGATTGCAGGATCGACTTGCGGTAGATCACGGGACCCGCAGTGGCTCCGAACGGCAGCCCGATCCAAATGGGGCTCTTGTTCTTCTTGCCGTAGCGCTGCGCCAGCGGCAGCCAACCACCGTACCGTTTGCCGAGATAATCGGCGACGTCGGTCAGCTCGACCAGCTTGTCGACATAGATGTGCGGCGCATCGGAGAAGCCGATGATGATATCGGGACCGGCGCCGGAATTCGAGGTCACCGCAGTCTGCTGGTTGATGTCCTCCCAGCCGACGAAATCGACCTTGACCTCGACGCCGGTCTCCTTGGTGAATTTTGCTGCATTGGCGCGGAACACATCCTCGTCGGCCTGGACGAAACGTACCGGTCGCAGCATGCGCAGGGATGCGCCTTTCTCGATCGGCAGTTTCGGTGTGGGGACGTCCGCGGCCTTGATCGCGGATTGGGCATTCGCCGGAGCACCGGTTGCCGCGATTGCCGCAGCGGACAGGCCCAGCGCCAAGGCATCACGACGTGTGATGTCGTTCCTCATCGGTTCCTCCCTATGTGTTTCCCTTCCCGGCGTTGATCGCCGGTGAAGGGTCTTTCCGGTTGCCGGCGCGCCTTCGCGGCCGTCCCGCCTAGCTGTTCGGGCCGCGGTCCATGCTGACAGGCTGCCAGCGGCGGAGCGCGGTGTCTTGCAGCACCGACGGATTGACGCAGCTTACCGGCCACATGCCCTGAAGCACCAGTGACAATTCGTAGCCCACCCGGCGCTTGCGCGCCTCGTCAAACCGTGCCGAGGCGGAGGCGACATGGGCGGTCAGGGTCACATTCTCCATGCTGAGGATGGGGTTGTTGTGCGAGGGCGGCTCCTTCTCCAGCACGTCGAGGGCGGCATGGGCGATCCAGCCCTCCTGAAGCGCCTTGATCAGGCTTTCCTCGTCCACGGTGGCGCCGCGGCCTGTGTTGATGAAGACCGAGCCTTTCTTCATCTGCCGGAAGTGCTTCTCGGTGAGCATGTGATGCACCTCGGGCCGGGCGGGGGCGTGCATCGAGACGAAGTCGGATTGCGACAACACCTCGTTCAGCGTCGCCGGAATTACGCCGTGGTCGGACATCAGCGTTTCCTGGATGAACGGATCGTAGGCCATCATCCGCAGGCCGAACGGAGCTGCGCGTTTCGCAACTGCACGCGCGACGCGGCCGAACGAGATGAAGCCGAGCGTCTGGCCCATCAGCCGCGGAATCTTCGACAACGCCGGCCGGCCCTCCGCCCAGCGGCCGCTGCGCACCATCCGGTCCTGTTCGACCAGCCGGCGGAAGCCTGCGAGCAGCAGCATCATGGCATGGTCGGCGACCTCCTCGATGAAGGTGTCGGGGATGTTGGTGACGGGAATGCCGCGCGCGGTTGCGGCTTTGATGTCGACGCTGTCGACGCCGACCGAGCCGAGCGTAATGACCTTGCAGCTCTCCAGCGCGTCGATGATGGTCTTGGTGATCGGGATCCCCTTCGCGTAGATGGCGTCCGCTGTCTTCGCGGCGGCGATGAACCCGGCCTCATCGGCCGGCGCCTCGACGATCTCGGCGTCGATCGGATCGAGCGCCTCGCGCTCGTAGGAATAATCGCTGCTCGCGACCGTGAAGCTCGCGCCCTTCGGCGTCACGATCCTGTATTTCGGCATGTCCTGCTCCCGATTTGGTTTCTTGTTGTGACCCGGACTTCGCGCGGGCCTTTGCGTCTTTTACGCGAAATCTGGGACGTCGCGTACAATTCCAGGTTGTCGTTGAGGCGATTTATACGACTGCTTCGACGTCTTCTCCGGGCTTTTACGGGGCGCCCCGTAACAGCTTGCTAAGGGGTCACCCCCTAAAAGTTAATTTGATTTCGATCGATTCACTCGCGCGTCCTTATCCCTTCGTTGCCGGAGCATCCCGTGAAATTGAGCAATATGAAGATCGCCCCCAAGCTCGGCATCCTTGTCGGCGTCACCTTGTTCGGCTTGTGCATTTCCGGGGTCCTCTCCGGGTACCTGATGAAGCAGGAAATGGTGAACGCGCGCATCGAGCAGGCCAAGGCCATCGTCGACATGGGCCGCAACTATGCGGTGGCGCTGAAGAAGCGGGTGGATGCGGGCGAGATGACGAAGGACGCCGCGATGGCTGATCTTCGTCGCTACGGCAACGCGATGACCTATGACAAAGGCGCTGGTTATCTCTTCGGAACGTCCTATGACGGTATCACGCAGCTGGCGCCAGATCCGAAGCAGATCGGCAGCAACCGCATGGAAGTTCTGACCAATGGCCGCAAACTGTCTTGGGAGCTGATGAACGGCGCGAAGGCCAACGGTTCGATCCTTTTGACCTATGAATACGCGAAACCGGGCCAGGAAGGCTTGATCCGGAAGATGGGCTACGCGGTGGCGGTCCCCGAACTCGAGATGTATCTCGGCACCGGCGCCTATCTCGACGACATCGACGCAAAGATGGGCCCGGTCTACTGGCTGCTCGGTCTCGCCATGTTCGGCATCGTCATCGTCGCCGGAAGCATCGCCTGGCTGCTCGGCCGCAGCATCAGCGGTCCGCTGGTTCTGCTCGGCGCCCGCATGAAGGATCTCGCCGAGGGCAAGCTCGAGGGTGACATTCCCGGCGTCGGCCGTGGCGACGAGGTCGGCGCGATGGCGTCGACCGTCCAGATATTCAAGGACAACGCACTGCGCATCCGCGACCTCGAGAAGACCGAAGCCGACGCGAAGGATCGTGTCGCGGCGGAACGTCGCAGCGCGATGGAGGGCATCGCCAGCGACTTCGAACGCAGCGTCAACGGCATCGTCCGCTCGGTCTCCTCGGCCGCGACGGGCATGCAAGCCACCGCTCAATCGATGACCGCGACCGCCAGCGACGCCTCTTCGCGTGCGGCGACCGTCGGCGCGGCCTCGCAGAGAGCGTCTGGCAATGTCGGCACGGTTGCCGCCGCTGCCGAAGAGCTGTCAAGCTCGGTTGCGGAAATCTCGCGCCAGGTCACCCGCTCGACCGAAGTGGCGAGCCGCGCCGTCAACGACGCCGAGCGCACCAATGCCACGGTGCAGGAGCTCTCCACCGGCGCCGAGAAGATCGGCGAGGTGGTCAAGTTGATCCACTCGATCGCGGCACAGACCAATCTGCTCGCGCTGAACGCCACCATCGAGGCGGCGCGTGCCGGTGAGTCCGGCCGCGGCTTCGCGGTTGTCGCTTCCGAGGTCAAAGCGCTTGCCAACCAGACCGCCAAGGCCACCGAGGAAATCTCCGCCCAGGTCGCGGCGATGCAGACCTCGACCAGCGATGCGGTCGCCGCGATCGGCGGTATCACCCAGACCATCGCGGAGATGAGCGAGATCACCGCGGGCATTTCCGCGTCGATCGAGCAGCAGGGCGAGGCGACCCGCGAGATCGCCCGCAACATTCAGTCGGTCGCGGCCGGATCGAACGAGATCAACGCCAATATCGGCAGCGTCACCTCGGCCGCGGAAGCGACCGGCACGGCGGCAAGCGACGTGCTCACCAACGCCCGCGAGCTCGACAGCCAGTCCGGCGCGCTGCGAAGCGCAGTCGACGGCTTCCTCGCCAAGGTGCGCGCGGCGTAAGTTCTTGCACTGAATGCGTAGGGTGGGCAAAGACGCGAAGCGTCGTGCCCACCTTTTCTTTTGAGGTCGCGGTAACTTCTCGGTGGGCACGCTTCGCTTTGCGCACCCTACGAGACCGCACTACTGCTTCTCGATTCCCGCCTCGCGGATCAGCTTTTCCCACAACACCAGCTGTTCGTTCACGAACGTGCCGAGCTGCTCCGGCGTGCCTGAAAACGCGTCCATGCCGAGAGTGGCGAGCTGGGCCTTGATCTCCGGCTTCTCGACGATCTTCCGGATCTCGGCATTGAGCCGCGTCATGATCTCCTTGGGCATGCCGGCGGGGCCGAAATAGCCCTGCCAAGACGAGATGTCGAAGTCCGGCACGCCGGCCTCCTGCATCGAGGGCAGGTTCGGCACCAGCGACGAGCGGTCCTTCGTCGTGACGGCGAGCGCACGTAGCGCGTTGCCCTGGACATGCGGCAGGCCGGTCAGGATGTCCACGAACATCATCGAGACGCGGCCGCCCATGACGTCGTTGAGCGCCGGGGGCGAACTCTTGTAGGGCACGTGCAGGAGGTCGAGCCCGGCATTATGCGCGAACGTCGCGCCAGACACGATCGCCGAGGACGAGCCCGAGGCGTAGCTCAGCTTGCCCGGATTGGCCTTGCCGTAGGCGATGAGTTCGCCGACGGTCTTGGCCGGCACCTCCGGGTGGATCACCAGCATGAAGGGCAGGTCGCCGGTGCGCGCGATCGGGGTGAAGTCCTTGACCGGATCGTAGGTCAGGCTTTTGAGCAGATAGGGATTGGCCGAATGCGTGGTGTTGGTGGTCACCAGCAGCGTGTAGCCGTCGGGCGCGGCGCGCGCGACATAGGTGGCGGCGATCATGCCGTTGGCGCCCGCCTTGTTCTCGATGACGATGCCGACGCCGAGTGCCTGCGACAAATGCTGCGAGATCAGCCGCGTCGTGGTGTCGGTGCCGCTGCCGGCCGCGAACGGCAGCACCAGCGTGATATTGCGGCTCGGATAGTTGTCGGCCTGCGCAGCGGATGCGGCGGCGAGACAAAGGGAGGCCGTGCCGATGGCACGCAGGTTTCGGATCAACGCTGAAAGCATGTCGGTTCGTTCCCTCTTTTTTCGTTGGCGGGGAACCTAGCGTCTCCTCGTCGAAATCGGAAGGCGCGAGTTTGTCGCCTCGTCTCGCGGTGCGGAATTACTTCACCGCAGAGCCCTGGCGCGAGGCGATCACGACACCGGCGAGCACCAGCAGATAGCCGATCAGGTGGAATGGCTGGATCTTTTCGCCGAGCAGCAGGATCGCCATCGCCGAGCCGAACACCGGCACCAGATGGAAGAACGGCGCGGCGCGGTTCGGGCCGATCAGCGCCACGCCCCGGTTGAAGAACAGATAGGCCAATGTCGAGGGAAAGATCAGGATGTAGCCCAGCGTCGCCAGCGTCACCCCATCGAGTTGCAGGACGCGGCCGCTCCAGGCCTCCCAGATCGCGGTCGGCAGCAGCATCGTCGCGCCGCAGCAGGTGGTGAAGGAGAGAAAGGAGAGTTGGTGGATCTTCGGTCGCCGCGGGATGAAGGCAGAGTAGATCCCGAACGCCACCAGCGATGAGGCGAACATGATGTCGCCCCTGTTGAAGCTGATGCTCGCGAGCGCGGCGAGATCGCCGCGCAGAATGATGATCAGCACCCCGAGAAGCGAGATCCCGATGCCGGCGAGCTGCGCACCGGTCAGCCGCACGCCGAACAGCACCAGCGACCACAGCGCCACGAACAGCGGTCCGGCCGACTGGATCAGCAGCGCGTTCAGCGCTTCCGTGTACTGCATCGCCCAGTACGAGATCGCGTTGTTGAAGGCAAAGCCCACCAGCGACAGGAACAGCATCAGCGGCAGGCTCTTGCGCAGATTCGGCCAGTCGCGCTTCAGGTGCGGCCAGGCGAACGGCAGCAGGATCAGGAACACGCCGAACCAGCGGATCGTGGTCACCGTCAGCGGCGGCACATGCGCGCCGACGTGGCGCGCGAGCACGATGTTGCCGGCCCAGAACAGCGAGCTCAGGCTGAGCAGCAGATAAGGCTGGTTGTTGAGCCAACTGGCCGGATTGGAGGCCGGTGGCGCGGGCGAAGCGATCGTCATTGGCGTTGGATGCGAGCTTGCGCCGGATTTACGTCGTGACACAAGTCACGCCGCCGCAATGCTACAATGCAGGCGTGACCAGAGGAGGCGGCATTGGCGGTTAATATGTTGAACATCGACGGCCTGGAGCGGCTCGATCGGCATGCAGCGGTGGTGATGCTGAACCTGATGCGCTTCCACGCGCGCTCCGGCGACGGCGACGGTTCCGGCTGGGACGCCTATTTGCGCTACAGCGCCGTCACGGTGCCGATGATCAAGGCGCGCGGCGGCACGCTGCTCTGGACCGGCGACGCCAAGACGGTGGCGCTCGGCCCGCAACAGGGCAACGACTGGGATTTCGCGGCGCTGGTCTATTATCCCACCGTCACGGCCTTCATCGACATGATGACATCGGAGGCCTACGAGACGGAGGCTGATCCGCATCGCGTCAACGCCTGCGCCGAGCACGTCATCATTGCGATGAACGAAGCGTACAGCAAGTTTGAAGTGAAGTAGGCGCATGCTCTTTCCCTCTCCCGCAAGGGGAGAAGGAAGAAGGCGTCGCGAAGCTCTTACTTCTTCCGCTCCCGCTTGTCGCCCTTATCCAGTGCGTCTACAGCCGCGTGACACGCCGTCTGCAGCAAGCGACAGACCTCCTCCGTCGATCGCTGCCGGCTCAGCGCTGCAAAAGTCGGGTAACTCGTCAGCACGAAGATCAGATCGACGGTGTCCCGCATGGCGCGCTTTGCTGCGTGCTTGCCGACGATCCGCGACAGCAGCGCGGTCAGCAGTTCCCGGCGGCGCTCGTTACGCTCGATCAGCGCCTCGCCGAATTGCGGATCGGTCGCGATGGCCTGGTTGAGCCCGCCGATGGCGGGATCGCGCCCCCAGAAGGTACAGAAGATTTCGATGACGCGGTCGAGCGCGGCGCGCGGATCCGCCATTGTCATGACCTCGGCCAGTTCGAACAGTCCGCCCTGGTGCGCGATGTCGTCGAACACGGCCTCCAGCAATCCCCGCCGCGATCCGAACTGGTTGTAGACGGTCAACCGCGTGACTCCGGCTGCCTTGGCGACGACGTCAAGGGAGAAGTTCGCAATGCTCGCGTCCTGGCGCAGGAGTCGCGCGCCGGCGGCGATGATGCGCTCGCGCGTCGCCGCGGCCGCAGAAGCCCGCGCGGAGCTCACATAACTGCGCTTAGGCATGGCCTTGCCATTCTGTTGACGTATTGACTATACACATAGTATATCTAATTCAGAAGCCGGTTCGGAGCTGCCATGCAAACTGCCCTCGTGATCGCCTTGTCACTTCATGTGTTGTCGTCCGTGTTCTGGGCGGGATCAAGCTTTGCGCTGGCCCGCATCGGCGGAGTTGGCGGTGAGCAACTGGTCTTTCCACAACTCGGCGCGGCGACGATTGCCATCCTGACCGGCGGCTATCTCGGGCATCTCGTTCATTCCCACAGCTTCGGCAAGACCGAGCAGGTGCTCGCGGTCGGTGCTGTCTGCGCACTGCTCGCGGCCGGTATTCAGGCTGTCATCGGTCCCCGCGCGCTCGTGGCCCTGCGTCGTGGCACCGGCAAGCCGGAGGACCTCCGTGCACGTATCGCCGCCGCCCAACGTGCGGCGGCGGGCCTGCTGGGCATCGCCGCGCTCTGCATGGGCACCGCGCGCTACATTTGAATGCAGTTCAGGAGGGGTGTTGAGAGCTCTCTGTTTCCAATGTCAGACCCTGGCGCGGCTTCCAGCCGCTTTCGAAGGAAAAGCAATGTCCAAGATGATTCTGATCAACCTGCCTGTGCGCGACCTCGCCGCATCGACAGCATTCTACGTAGCGCTGGGTGGCGCGGTGAATCCTCAATTCTCTGGAGCAATTTCGACCTCGCTCATGTTCACGGACGCGATCGGCGTGATGCTGCTGACCCACGACCAGTATCGTGAATTCACCCAACGCGAGATCGGTGACGCGCGGCGCCACAGCCAGGCCATGTTCGCTCTGAGGCTCGACGAGCGCGATGCCGTCGATGCAACGCTGGCCCGCGGGGTGGCTGCGGGCGGTCGCGCCGATCCCAATCCGGCGCAGGATCTCGGCTTCATGTACAACCGACACATTGAAGACCCGGATGGCTATGTTTGGGAGATGGTGTGGATGAACCCGTCGGCAAACGCTTGATCGCAGCCGATCGAACCGGGCCCCAAGCCTAGCTCGCCTGCTTCCGTGACGCCACGAACACGCCGGCCAGCACCAGCGCGAAGCCGATGAAGTGGAACGGCTGTGGGTGCTCGCCCAGAAACGCCATTGCCATGATCGAGCCGAACACCGGCACGACATGGAAGAAGGGCGCGGCGCGGTTGGCGCCGATCAGGCGGACGCCACGGTTGAAGCAGAGATAGGCGAGCGTCGAGGGGAACACCGCGACATAGAACAGGGTCAGGAGGTTCGGCCCGTCGAGCTTCATCACGGGACGCGCGGACAATTCCCAGATCTCCAGCGGAATGAGACAGGCAGCACCGCAGCCGAAGGTGAAGGCGAGGAACGACAGGCCGTGCATCGGCGGTCGCTTCAAGGTCAGCACCGAATAGAGCGCGAAGATGATCAGCGCGACGACGAAGATGAGATCGCCCTTGTTGAAATCGATGTTCGACAGCGTGGTGAAGTCGCCATGCAGCAGGATGATCAGCACGCCGCACATCGACAGCAGCACGCCGAAAGCCTGCGCCGCGGTGAGCCGCACGCCAAGGATGGCGAGCGACCACAGCGCCACGACCAGCGGCGCGGCGGATTGCAACAGGAGAGTGTTGAGCGCCTGCGTATGCTCCAGCGCCCAATATTGCAGCGTGTTGAAGGCGCCGATGCCGGTGATCGAGAGCGTGACCATCAGGCCGAGCTTGCCGCGGATCGCGGGCCAGTCCTGCGCAAGGTGTTTCCAGGCGAACGGCAGCACCAGCAGGAAGGCGAAGAACCAGCGCAGGAACGACAGCGTCACCGGCGGGATGTGACCGGCGGCCAGCCGCCCGACGATGGCATTGCCGGCCCAGCACAGCGCGGTGATGCTGAGCAGCAGGTAAGGCTGGTTGGCGATCCAGTTCTGGCCGGACGTGGCGGCGCCGGTGGTCTCGTCGGTGGCGGACATTGGATTGTTGTGGCCCCGCGTCATGCGCCAAGCCTCCAGCCCGGCGGCACCCGGGCCGGTTCGGACCCGGCCCGTTCAAAGACACGGAAATCGAGGTTGCATCAACGGGGGGCGGATGCATCGCGACCATGCAGCGGCGGAAGCAGCCTCTCACGCTTTGGTCGAAGCATTGCACCGGTCGCGAAGGTTTCTGGATTTTCAGGGGATATCAAAGGCTTGGAGTACGCTCGCGGCCTCGAAAAAGTCCCGTTCTTGCTTGCCTAGAGAGGCTGCATCCTTTATCCGGTTGGCTGCCTCGCGTTCGAGCGGCCCCGGCCGCGATTGGGCTGGGCGCATCTAACAGATTGCATAGGGATTACCCGCGAATGGCCAATGTTGTCGTCGTCGGCGCCCAGTGGGGCGACGAAGGAAAGGGCAAGATCGTCGACTGGTTGTCGGAGCAGGCGGACATCGTCGTCCGTTTCCAGGGCGGCCATAACGCCGGCCACACGCTGGTGATCAACGGCAAGACCTACAAGCTGGCGCTGCTGCCCTCGGGCGTGCTGCGCGAGCAGAAGCTGTCGGTGATCGGCAACGGCGTGGTGTTCGATCCCGCCGCCTTCCTCGACGAGGTCACCAAGCTGCGTGCACAGGGCGTCGCCATCAGCCCGGAAAACTTGCGGGTCGCCGAGAACGTCACCCTGATCCTGCCGCTGCATCGCGAACTCGACGCGCATCGCGAATCCGCCAATGCGGCGACCGCGATCGGCACCACTCGCCGCGGCATCGGCCCGGCCTACGAGGACAAGGTCGGCCGCCGCGCCATCCGCCTGATGGACCTTGCCGATCTCGATACGCTGCCGCACAAGATCGACCGGCTGCTGGCGCATCACAATGCATTGCGCCGCGGACTGGGCCTGCCGGAGTTCGACGGCAAGGAGATCCTGAAGGAATTGACCGCGCTGGCGCCGCAGCTCTTGCCCTATGCCGAGACGGTGTGGCGGCTGCTCGACATCAAGCGGCGCGAGGGCAAGCGCATGCTGTTCGAGGGCGCGCAAGGCGCGCTGCTCGACGTCGATCACGGCACGTACCCTTACGTCACCTCGTCCAACACGGTGGCGGCGCAGGCCGCGACCGGTTCGGGCCTCGGCCCCGCCGCGGTCGGCTATGTGCTCGGCCTCTGCAAAGCCTATACGACCCGCGTCGGCCAGGGCCCGTTCCCGACCGAGCAGGACAACCCGACCGGCCGCAAGATCGGCGAGCGCGGCCGCGAGTTCGGCACCAATACCGGGCGTCCGCGCCGCTGCGGCTGGTTCGATGCGGTTCTGGTCCGCCAGGCGGTCCGGACCTGCGGCATCAACGGTCTGGCGCTGACCAAGCTCGACATTCTCGACGGCTTCGACACGATCGAGGTCTGCACCGGCTACAAGCTCGACGGCAAGGAGATCGATCATTTCCCGGCGGGCGAGGGCGCCCAGGCCCGGGTCGAGCCGATCTACGAGACCATCGAAGGCTGGAAGGAGCCGACCGCCAATGCGCGGTCCTGGGCCCAGCTGCCGGCCCAGGCGATCAAATATGTCCGCCGGATCGAGGAATTGGTGGGGTGCCCGGTCGCACTGCTTTCCACCAGCCCCGAACGCGAGGATACTATCCTGGTACAAAATCCGTTTGAGGCTTAACGATCTCTTACCGGGACGCGCGTATAATTGAGTAGAAATGGCTGATTACTATCCGCTGATCGCCCGCGCTATTGCCGCCCTGGACCCCAACGCTCCTGGCGAGAGCCGTCGCGCGCTCTACGAGCGGGCGCGCACGGCGCTGATCGCGCAGCTCCGCAGCGTGCAGCCGCCGCTCTCCGAATCCGAGATCACCCGCGAGCGGCTCTCGCTGGAAGAGGCCGTCCGTAAGGTCGAATCAGAGGCCGCCCAGCGTGCCCGCGAGGCCTCGCGCCCCGGTGGCGGCGCGCGCAGCAGCGGCAGCGGCGATGCCTTCCGCCGCGCCAGCACCCGCGCCACCGAGGGCAACGCGCCCGCGCCCCAAACTTCTGCCCCGCCACGCGCCCGTCCGGCTCCGCCGCCGCCGCGCGCCGACCGGCCCTCCTTCAACGTCGATGACCAGGGCGAGGCCCCACGTGCGCCGCGGGCTCCGCGTTTCGACGCGCCGCGGCCGCAGGGTCCGTCGGCACCGCCGTCGATGCCGGAGCCGCCGCCGGCCGGACGTGATCGCGCCGGTGGGCGCCGCCCGCCGGACATGGGACCCCCGCCGCCGCTGCCGCCGGCACCGGGCGTGCGCGGCTTCCGCGACATCACGGCCGACGCCAACGATCTCGGCGGCGCCGCCGCGCAGGCCAACCGCGCCGCGCGCCGCACCTACGCCAACGTGCCTTCGCCCTCGCCGGAATTCGACCGGCTCGAGCCGAGCCTGGAAAATCGCGCTGCCGGGACGGACGCGCCCTACTCCTACGACGAATCGATCGAGGAGGCCGAGCGCTACGCGCCGCAGTCGCAGCCGCCGTCGCAACGTCCGCACATCCCCGTTCTCGACCGTGAACCCAAGAAGAAGCGCGCCCGCACCGGCTCCGTGTTTCCGTTCAAGAGCGCGATCGCCGTCGGCATCGTGCTGATCCTGGTCGGTGCCGGCATCCTCTGGGGCAAGCAGCTGGTTCAGACCGCGACCAACCTGTTGAAGTCTTCGCCGACGCAGGTGGTGGAGGCGCCCAGGGATTCGTCGCAGCCGCAGAGCAGGCCCAAGATTCCGGATCGCGTCGGCCAGCCCTCGGCCAGCGACCAGCCGGTCGCGCCAGTGGCGCAGAAGGTCGTGCTCTATGACGAGGATCCGTCCGATCCGAAGGGCAAGCAATATGTCGGCTCGGTGGTGTGGCGGCTCGAGCCGATCAAGGCGTCGGGCAACCAGAAGGCCGATGTCGCCGTGCGCGCCGACATCGAGATCCCCGACCGCAAGTTCAAGATGACGATGTCGTTCCGCCGCAACACCGACTCCTCGCTGCCGGCGAGCCACACCGCGGAGTTGACCTTCGTCCTGCCGGCGGACTTTTCGGGCGGCGGCGTCGCCAACGTGCCGGGCATCCTGATGAAGTCGAACGAGCAGGCACGCGGCACGCCGCTCGCAGGCCTCGCGGTCAAGGTCACCGACGGCTTCTTCCTGGTCGGCCTCTCCAACGTCGACGCCGACCGCAGCCGCAACGTCCAGCTCCTCAAGGAGCGCTCCTGGTTCGACGTGCCCCTGGTCTACGCCAACCAGCGCCGCGCCATCATCGCCATCGAGAAGGGCGCTCCCGGCGAGCGCGCCTTCAACGACGCCTTTGCGCAGTGGGGCGACTAGATCTCTGCTCCGTGAGACCTCGGCCCGCATGGTTCGAGACGCCCGCCTTGGCGGGCTCCTCACCATGAGGGTTTGATATCTCGCCGCGAAACGAGACCTCATCCTGAGGGCCCGCCCTTGGGCGGGCGTCTCGAAGGACGGCCGGCTACGCTGTCTCTACTGCGCCGTCGCTTCCCGCTTGCGCGATGTCGCGGCGGCGTGCTCGCGGTCCATTACGGCGCGACAGCCCGGGCTGACCTGAGCTTTCTTCTGCACCATGCAGGCCCTGATCCTGGGGATGTCGGGGATCTCACTGGAGCACAGCCGCATGGCATCGCCGGAGCACATCTGCTGCGCTTCGGACGAGAAGGAAAGGCCGGGCGATGTCTGGAATGCGATGGCTGCGGTTGTGACGGCGAAGAGAGTTGCGATGGTCTGGTAGCGTGTCATGCGGAATGCGTCCCCGAGTTCCGTGGGTTGAGCCACTTGGTTTTGGGGCGCCGCACGCGGCTTGACCTGCCGCATGTCACAGCCTTCACGCCGGGACCTCAATCCCGCATGTGGTCGCTCGATCTCTCGTGATGTTCGAATCGAAAAGTGCTGCGCCGCCCGAATCAAGTATGCGCCATTGTCACGCGGCCGCAATGGCAGGCGAAAAGGAATTCGCAATTGTTGCGCGCACGTCACGCACAATGCGACTCGCGTGCGATCAGATCAACCGATCGGAGGATACGCTCGCTTGTTCCGCATCGCTTGCGCCAAGCGCCGCGTGCTCCTCGACAGCCGTAACGCCCTTTGCCGTGAGCTCGAACAGATCGCCGTCCTTCATCACGTAACCGTCGGCGATCAGCTCGCCTATCTTGCCGTGCCGGTCGTCGGCAAAGGCGATGGATTGGCTGATGTCCCTCAGGATCGAGAGCTGTTCGTCGCGCAACATGGCTTCACTCTCCGTTCGCCGGGGATGGTTCCGGTCCTCACATGCCGTGGCTCTGAAACACCTTGCTGCAAGACCGCGACAGCTTGGCCCTGTTGGCTTGCAAGCAGCCTTGCACCGCCATGTCGTTGCCGAGGTCCTTGCGGCAGAAGCGCGAGGCGTCCCGCGAACAGGCCTTCTGCTCCTGCGGTGAACCCATATGGCCTTGTGCGAGGGCGGGCGCGTTCGACAGGCCGCTCACGGCCGTCAGTGCGATCGTCGCCAGGAAGAACAGTTTGCGGGACATCGGCGGCTCCAAATCTGACAGGTGAGTTTCAAGTCCTGTCTGAACTCGTCGCTATGCCGCTTGTTCCCAGCGCAGAGCCCGTCCCCCCGCTATTCAAGGTTCCCGCGGCGCTGCTATAACGGGGCGAAGGATGAGGGTGCCTGATGAAACGCTATCTCGTGTTTGCGCTGGTCGGCCCGTTCGTGGGCGGGTTCCTGCTGCTGCTGACGACGACCTATCAGTCCGGCTATTGGACCCAGACCAGTCTCGCTGAAGTCGGCAAGCTGTTCGCGGTGTTCTTCAAATCCCTGCAATACAGTTATCTGTTCGGCTTCCTGCCCTCGCTGATGATCGGTGCAGTCGACGATATCCTGGTCCACATCCGCCGGATCGGCCCGGTGCTGCGGATGCTGCTGGTCGGCGTGTTCGCCTTCATCCTGGCCTCGCTGACCTACAGCTCGCGCGGTCCGGACTCGGGCGCGGTGCAGTTCATCCTGTACGGCCTCGTCGGGTTCGTGCCGGCGGTGATTTCATCCTGGCTCGTGCATAGATATGTCGCGGAGCCGCAGCCGGCGGCAGCACAGACTTGAGGGCGCGACCTTCGATCACGCCGCAGCAACCTCCGCCGCGCTGGCGCGTTCCCTACAGGCCATGACCATGTCCGATGACGATATTCTTGCTCCGCGTCGCTCCCGTTCGGGAAGCCGCCCGGGTCCGGCCTCTTCGGGCACCGAGGGGCGTGGGCCGATCATCGATCAGGATGGTCACGAGATCCGGCCCGAAACGCTCGAGCAGGGCTTTCGCGAGTTTCGCTTCGAGTTCGGGAAGGACAGTCCCTTCGCCGGCAACCCGTTCGGCAATCTGACGCGCGAGCAGCGGATCGCGCGGATCGAGGCGATCGCAAAGCTGCTCGACGTCGCCTTCGTACTGCCCGGAACCAATATCCGCTATGGCATCGACGGCTTGATCGGACTGATCCCCGTCGTCGGCGACATCATCACCACCGCGATCTCGCTCTGGCTGGTGCGAGAGGCGAGGGCGCTCGGGGCGCCCTGGTACATCACCGCGCGCATGCTCGGCAATGTCGCCCTCGACGGCGTCGTCGGCATCGTGCCGTTCGCGGGCGACGCCTTTGACGTCATGTTCCGTGCCAACATGCGCAACGTGCGTCTGCTCCGCCGCTGGCTCGACAAGCAGCCGCGCATCTGACGCGCCCCAAAACGCAAAAAGCGCGACAGCCTTTCGGCCGTCGCGCTCTCAGCGCACATCGGAGCGAAAACTTACGCCGCGTCGGCAGCGTCGGTGCTGGCTTCCACCGGCTTGCGGTGACGGGGCAGCGGGAAGGCTTCGCTCTCATAAAGCGAGCGGATACCGTTCTGATCGAAGCGCGCTTCCTCGACCTGGAGATAGGCGCCGTTCAGCGAATCCGTCGGCAACTGCTCCATCGCGAACTGCACGGCTTCGGCCGCGGTGCCGAACCGGCGATAGGTGAAGCCTGCACGCTTCTTCTTGCGGATCGCAGCGGGGAAGAGTTCGGCGGAAGTGTTGAAGTTGAACGGACGCAGTGGACGCATGGTCAAAGACCTCGTGATCTCTCTGGGGCTTTAAGCGCGTGGGGTTGGGACGGGCAGAGGCCACGATTGAGTGGGCGCCGCACATGTCATTTTCGTCCTCTAATATAGCCCGTTTTGACAAAATTGCGACCCCCGCGATGCGAGATGATGAATCCGCGCATGGCAGCTCCGCAGGGCCGAAAATGACAACAATGTCAGTGGCTTGAATGGTTTACAGCTTGCCAAGGAGCAGCAGCACGAGCAGCACCACCAGGACAAGGCCGCCGATCCCCATGCCGGAATGACCCATTCCGTAGCCGTAGCCACCGACGCGGCCCGACAGGCCGCCGACGAGATAAATGATCACCAGGATGATCAGGATGGTCCCAAGCGTCATGGCATCCTCCCTGGCGGCCGCGGCAACGCCAGCCGGCCGCACCACGAGGTAAGAAAAGCACATCGCGCCGCCGGGTTCCATGACGGAACCCGGCGGCGCGCAAGGTTTATTTAGGTTCGAGCTTCAGCGCCGCGGAATTGATGCAGTAACGCAAGCCCGTCGGCCCCGGGCCGTCGGGGAAGACATGGCCGAGATGGCCGCTGCACTTGGCGCACAGCACCTCGGTGCGGACCATGCCGTGGCTGACGTCCCGCTCCTCGTCGATATGGCCCTCGACGGCGGGCTGGGTGAAGCTGGGCCAGCCGCAGCCGGAATCGAACTTCGCGTCGGACTCGAACAGCACATTGCCGCAGCCGGCGCAGGTATAGGTGCCGGCGCGGTGGTCCTGCTCATATTCGCCGGAGAAGGGACGCTCGGTCGCCTTCTCGCGCAGCACTGCGTATTGCATCGGCGACAACTCGCTGCGCCATTGCTGTTCGCTCTTGATGACCTTGTCGTCCGTGGTTTTCGTCTTGGTGTCGGGCATGGGTCTCCCGTTTTTTCGATGATCTTGTTCAGTGATCTTGCGATCAGTTGGTTGCCTTGCTGGCGCTCACCAGCGTCGGTTTCTCGATATAGTTATCCGCGAACAGCTTTTTCAGGTTCTCGACCTTCGGAAGGTCGTTGTAGGCGATGTAGGGCTGGTTCGGGTGCAGCGTCAGATAATCCTGGTGATAGGCCTCCGCCGGATAGAACGCCTCCAGCGCGCCGACCTTGGTCGCGATCGGCTTATTGAAGACCTTGGCGCCGTTGAGCTGGGTGATATAGGCCTCGGCCACCTTCTTCTGCTCGTCGGAGGTGGTGAAGATCGCCGAGCGATATTGCGTGCCGGAGTCGGGGCCCTGCCGGTTGAGCTGGGTCGGGTCGTGCGCCACCGAGAAGTAGATCTGCAGGATCTTGCCGTAGGAGATCTTCTTCGGGTCGTATTTGATCTCGACCGATTCCGCGTGGCCGGTCCGGCCGCTCGAGACGGTCTGGTAGTCGGCCGTCGCCTTGGTGCCGCCGGCATAGCCGGAGACCGCGTTGACGACGCCTGCGGTGTGCTGGAACACGCCCTGCACGCCCCAGAAGCAGCCGCCGGCGATCACGGCGGTCTGGATCCCGCTTGCGGGCGCCGCGTCAACGGCGGGAGCGGGGATCACGACCGCATCCTCTGCGGCCCGGGTCGGCGCGGCAAAGGCCAGCGTCAGGGCGGTGGTTGCGGCGAGCAGGGACAGGATGGCAGGTCGGCGCATGGCGATCCTCTTTCGGAAGGTCTGACAGTCTAGGGCGGTTGGGGCCGGGCGAACAGCCTGCCCGGCATTTTCGGACATTCGAGATACGGGCCGGCCGGGCGATTGTTACGGCCGGACGGACACGAGTCTGTGAAACGCGCCGCCTGGAGCGGCCCGGCTTGGCGAGGATAGGAACTCCGCGCTAGATGAACCGGCGCGATCGGTGATCGACCTAAAGAATGATGGCTGGAGCTGACCTGACAACATGCTGCGCGTCGTATCCCTGACCCTCGTCGCCGTGCTCGCCATCCTGGCCGGCTGGAGCTCGATCGCGGCGGCCGATCCGAAACCCGGCGACGACCTTGCCATTTGCCGCGACCGCCAGGCGGATGCGCAGGCGAGGGCGCAAGCCTGCGACAATTTGCTCAACGCCGACCGCCTCATCGGCAAGGACAAGGCCGTCGCGCTTTCCGTGCGCGGCAATACGCTGATCAACAAGCGCGACTACGTCCATGCCATCGAGACCTTGTCCATGGCCGTCGACCTCGATCCCGACAACGTCGTCACGCTCAATTTGCGCGGCCTCGCCTATGAGCGGACGGGCCAGGACGACCATGCGATGACGGACTACAACCTCGCGCTCCAGAAGCGCCCGACCTACGGTGTCCCCTACAACAACCGCGGCATCATCCAGTTGCGCCGGGGGGCGCTGCAAAGCGCGCTCGACGATTTCAACCTGTCGATCAAATACGCGCCAAAATTCCTGCTCGGCTACACCAACCGCGCCCGCGTGCGCACGCTGATGCAGGATTTTGACGGCGCGATCGCCGATTTCGCGGAGGCAGAGAAGATCGAACCGGGCGCGCAGCAGATCACCGCCAACCGCTGCATCACCTACGGCATGATGGGCAAGTACGACCAGGCCTTCGCCGACTGCAACGGCCTGATCGAGAAGCAACCGAAGAACGTGTACGCGATCAACAATCGCGCCGACGTCAACATGCTGAAGGGCGATCTCGACGCTGCGCTGAAGGACTACAACATTGCGATCCAGATCAACCCGAACAATGTCCGGGCACATTCGGGTCGCGGCCAGATCTACGAGCGCAAGAAGGACCTCGCCCAGGCTCGTGTCGACTATCGTGCGGCGGCCTATTCGCTGACGAAGTTCGACGAGCTCGACGTCGCGCGTGCCCGCGCGATCGCGCAGGAGCGATTGGCCGCACTGACCCCGCAGGCGCCAGCCGGATCTACGGGGCGCCGTGTGGCGCTGGTGATCGGGAACGGCGCCTACAAGAACGTCCACACCTTGCCCAATCCGCCACGCGACTCGAAAATGATCGCAGCCGCGCTACGCGATGTCGGCTTTCAGACCGTGATATCCGTCAGCGACCTCACCCGCGACAAGTTCTTCGAAGCGTTGCAGACGTTTGCGGCCGAGGCAGAGAAGGCCGATTGGGCGGTGGTCTATTACGCCGGCCACGGGTTCGAGATCGGCGGCGTCAATTATCTCGTTCCCGTCGATGCCAAGCTCGCCGCCGACAAGGACGCCGAGACCCAGGCGGTTGCGCTGGAGCAGGTGATCGCGGCGGTGGGCGCTGCGCGAAAAGTGCGTCTGGTCATGCTGGATGCCTGCCGCGACAATCCGTTCGCGCCGACCATGCAGCGCACGCTGTCGCTCAAGCTGGTGGACAAGGGCTTTTCCAACATCGAGCCCGGCGCCGGCTTCATGGTGGTCTACGCCGCCAAGCACGGCGAGACCGCGATGGACGGCGACGGCGGCGCCGACAGTCCGTTCGCCACCGCGCTCGCTCGCGAAATCAAGATGCCGCGCGTCGAGATCCGAAAACTGTTCGACATCGTCCGCGACGACGTCTGGCTTGTGACCAAGCACGTGCAGCAGCCGTTTTCCTACGGCTCGCCGCCGGGCCGCGAGGATTTTTATTTCGTCGCGGGGAAGTGAAGGCTGCTTATGGGGCGCATCTTCGTCCCCTCACATTAGGTGTCGTCCCGGCAGAGGCCGGGATCCATAGCCACAGGGCGTGGTTTGGCGAAGACTGACAGTGATCGAACCTTCCTCGGTACCAAGACCGCCGAATACGGATAGATGACGCGGTATGGGTCCCGGCCTTCGCCGGGACGACGGCTAAACCACAATGCTCAGCCGCTTCGCCGCCCGCGTGATGCCCGTGTACAGCCACCGCGCGCGGCTCTCCTGAAACGCAAAGCTCTCGTCGAACAGCACGACGTCGTCCCATTGCGAGCCCTGCGACTTGTGCACGGTCAGCACGTAGCCGTAGTCGAACTCGTCATAGGGCTTGCGCTGCTCCCAGGCGATCGCCTCGACGCCGCCCTCGAAGCAATCGGCACGCACCGAGACCTTCGTCACCTTGTGGCCGAGATCCTCGTCCGGCGACAGCCTCATGCTGAGAATGCGGGATTTCGAGCGCGAGGTGTTGCGCGACTTCACGCGCCACAGCCCGCCGTTGAACAGGCCCTTCTTGCGATTGTTGCGCAGGCAGACGAGCTTGTCGCCGGCGACGGGGAAGACGTCCTCGATGTTCTGGCGCTGACGCACCCGCATATTGTACGCGCGCCGCGTGTTGTTGCGTCCGACCAGGACCTGGTCGGCGGCCATGACGCGATCAGGATCGAGCTCCTTGCGCGACACCACCTCGCTCTCGCCGTAGCGCCCGATGTTGAGCTCGCGTCCCTCGCGGACGTCCATCGACATCCGCACGATCGGATCGTCCTGGGCCTGGCGGTGCACCTCGGTCAGCATCGCGTCCGGCTCGGTATTGGTGAAGAAGCCGCCGCCCTGGATCGGCGGCAACTGCGCGGGATCGCCCAGCACCAGCAGCGGGCAGTCGAACGACATCAGGTCGCGGCCCAATTCGACATCGACCATCGAGCATTCGTCGATCACGATCAGCTTGGCTTTGGACGCCGGGGCGTCGTCCCACAGCTCGAAGCTCGGCTGCTCCTCGCCGGATTCGCGGGTGCGGTAGATCAGCGAATGGATGGTGGAGGCTTCGTCGCAGCCCTTGTTGCGCATGACCAGCGCCGCCTTGCCGGTGAAGGCGGCGAACTTCACCTCGCCGTCGACGCCGTCGGCGATGTGCCGCGCCAGCGTGGTCTTGCCGGTGCCGGCATAGCCGAACAGGCGGAACACCGGCGGCGTACCGTTGCGGCCGGGCTTGGCCTTGAGCCAATCGCCAACGGCCTTGAGCGCGGCATCCTGATGCGGGGTGAATGTGGCCATGTCTGTCTTGAGGAGGGGGCGAAACGGAGCGATTCGCCAGCCCCAAAACTAACCATTCGCACCGCCGGTTCAAGCCGGGCGGGGCGCCCTACTGCCAGCCGGGAACGCCGCGCATGTCGGGCAGATGGTGAGCGATGCCCTTGTGGCAGTCGATGCAGGTCTTTTCCTTGGTGAAGAGGAAGCGCTGGTGCGCGACCGAGGCCCGCGGCGACTGCTTGGTGATGTCCATGGAATCGGCGCTGTGGCAGTTGCGGCATTCCAGCGAATCGTTGGACTTGAAGCGCGCCCATTCATGCGCCGCCAGCTCGAGCCGGTGATCCTGGAATTTCTCGCGGGTGTCGATCGTGCCGAAGATCTTGCCCCAGACCTCCTTGGAGGCCTGCATCTTGCGGGCGATCTTGTCGGTCCAGTTGTGCGGCACGTGGCAGTCCGGACAGGTCGCGCGCACGCCGGAGCGATTGGCGAAGTGGATGGTCGACTTCAGCTCGGCATAGACGTTGTCCTTCATCTCGTGGCAGCCGGTGCAAAATTTTTCGGTGTTGGTCAATTCCAGCGCGGTGTTGAAGCCGCCCCAGAAGATCACGCCGGCCATGAAGCCCGCCAGCACCAGCACGCCGAGCCCGAACACCGAGCTCGGCCGGATCAGCACCTGCCAGAGCTCGCGCGCAAAGTCCAAGCTTCGCGCGACGAAGCCGTGTTTGGCCTTCATTCCCTCGTCGGGCTCATCAGCGGTCGTCGTCATCGGCGGCCACCGGGGCTTGCGCGCGACAGCAGCGTGTCGATGTCGGTGAAGTCGTTGCTGACCGGCGGATTGGCGGTGTTCTGCGGCACGTGGCATTCCGTGCAGAAGAAGCGGCGCGGCGAGATCGAAGCCAGGAACTGGCCGTCGCGATCCATGAAGTGGGTGATCGAGACCATCGGCGCCTGCGATTCCGCGATGCGCGCCCGCGCATGGCAGGACAGGCACTTGTTGCCGTTGAGATCGACCTGATAGCCGTCGATCGCATGCGGGATCACCGGCGGCTGCTCCGGATAGTTGCGCACTTCCCTTTCGGAGGTGTTGCGGTTCGGCAGCATCGGCGGCGCCGGACCTTCGTCGTTGAGCGGCGTCGGGCCGCGCAGGCCTGACGTCACCGTCTGCGCGGTCAGCGAGCTCGCGCCGGCCGCGATCGCGACCGCGAGCAGCGCTACTCCAAATCGTTTCATCATGACACGTTCACCCGCTCGATGCGCACGGCGCACTTCTTGTAATCGGTTTGCAGCGAGATCGGATCGGTGGCGTCCAGCGTCACCTTGTTGATCAGCTTGGATTCGTCGAACCACGGCACGAATACGAGGCCACGCGGCGGCCGATCGCGGCCGCGGGTCTCGACGCGGACACGGATGAAGCCGCGGCGGGAGACCACCTTCACCTCGTCGCCGCGGCGGATCTTCGCCTCCTGCGCGTCGTCAGGATGCATGAAGCACACGGCCTCGGGGAAGGCCTTGTAGAGCTCGGGGACCCGGCGCGTCATGGTGCCGGAATGCCAGTGCTCCAGCACGCGGCCGGTGGAGAGCCAGTAGGGATATTCGTTGTCGGGCGATTCCGCCGGCGGCTCGTAAGGAAGGGCGAAGATGCGCGCCTTGCCGTCGGGATAGCCGTAGAACTGCACGTCGGTGCCCTGCTTGACGTAGGGGTCGCTGCCTTCGCGGAAACGCCATTTCGTTTCCTGGCCGTTGACGACGGGCCAGCGCAGGCCGCGCTCGCGGTGATAGGCGTCGAACGGCGCGAGGTCGTGGCCGTGGCCGCGGCCGAACGCGGCATATTCCTCGAACAGGCCCTTCTGCACGTAGAAGCCGAACGCCTTGGACTCCTCGTTGGCGTAGCCTTCCTCGATCTCCGACGTCGGGAATTTATCGACCTGGCCATTCTTGTAGAGCACGTCGAACAGCGTCTTGCCGCGCACGTCCGGCTTCTTGGCGATCAGCTCCTCCGGCCAGACCTCTTCGATCTTGAAGCGCTTGGAGAATTCCATGAGCTGCCAGAGGTCGGACTTCGACTCGCCGGGCGCGGGGACGAGCTGATGCCAGAACTGCGTGCGCCGCTCGGCGTTGCCGTAAGCGCCTTCCTTCTCCACCCACATCGCGGTCGGCAGGATCAAATCGGCGGCGAGCGCCGTCACCGACGGATAGGCGTCCGAGACTACGATGAAATTGTCGGGGTTGCGGAAGCCCGGATAGGTCTCCTCGTTGGCGTTGGGACCAGCCTGGAGGTTGTTGTTGACCTGCACCCAATAGGCGTTGATCAGGCCGTCCTTCAGCATCCGGCTTTGCAGCACGGCGTGCGCGCCGGGCTTGTCGGGAATGGTGCCCTCGGGCAGCAGCCAGATGTGCTCGGCCTTGGTGCGGTGCTCCTTGTTGGTGACGACCATGTCGGCCGGCAGGCGGTGCGAGAAGGTGCCGACCTCGCGCGCGGTGCCGCAGGCCGAGGGCTGGCCGGTCAGCGAGAACGGGCTGTTGCCGGGCGAGGAAATCTTTCCGGTCAACAGATGGATGTTGTAGACGAGGTTGTTGCACCAGACGCCGCGAGTGTGCTGGTTGAAGCCCATGGTCCAGAACGAGACCACCTTGGTCTTGGGGTCGGCATAGAGCTCGGCCAGCGCCTCCAGCCGGTTGAGCGGCACGCCCGACATCTCGGCCGCCTTCTCCAGCGTGTACTCCGAGACGAACTTGACGTACTCGTCATAGCTCATCTCGGTGGAATCATTGGCCTTCGCCGCGCCCGTCGCCTTCTTCTGCAGCGGATGCTCGGGCCGCAAGCCATAACCAATGTCGGTCTGGCCGCGCCTGAAGATGGTATGCGCGGCAACGAAGTCCTTGTTGACTCGGCCCGTCTTGATGATGTGGTTGGCGATGGCGTTGAGGATGTAGAGGTCGGTCTGCGGCTTGAACACCATGCCGATGTCGGCGAGGTCGAACGAGCGGTGCTCGAAGGTCGAGAGCACGGCGACGCGAACATGCGGCGCGGAGAGCCGGCGGTCGGCAAGGCGCGTCCACAGGATCGGATGCATCTCCGCCATGTTGGAGCCCCACAGCACGAAAGCATCGGTGGCCTCGATGTCGTCATAGCAGCCGGCCGGCTCGTCGATGCCGAAGGTGCGCATCATGCCGGCCACGGCGGAGGCCATGCAGTGGCGCGCATTGGGATCGATGTTGTTGGTGCGGAAGCCGGCCTTGAACAGCTTCACGGCCGCATAGCCCTCCCAGACCGTCCACTGGCCGGAGCCGAACATGGCGACGCCGTTGGGCCCGCGCTTCTTGATCGCCTCCTTCCACTTCACCTCCATGATGTCGAAGGCTTCGGTCCAGGAGATGGGCGTGAATTCGCCGTTCTTGTCGTATTTGCCGGCCGTCTTGCGCAGCATCGGCTGGGTCAGGCGGTCGTGGCCGTACATGATCTTGGAGAGGAAGTAGCCCTTGACGCAGTTGAGGCCGCGGTTGACCTCGGCCTTGATGTCGCCGTGGGTGGCGACGACGCGATTGTTCTTGGTCGCAACCATCACGGAGCAGCCGGTACCGCAGAAGCGGCAGGCGGCCTTGTCCCATTTCAGTTCGGCGACGTCGCGCTCGGCGACGAGATTCGCGGCGAGCGCCGGTGCCGGCATGCCCGCAGCGGCGGCCGCGATGGCGGCGGCCTCGAGCTTCAGCATCTGGCGGCGGTCGAGCTTTGGCGATGTCATGACGACTCTCCCGGCCCTAAGCCGTTTCGATGGCGTGAAAGACCAGCGCCGCGGAATAGACGTCGGGCAGCGACTGGATGGTGTTGAGCAGGGTGCCGAGGCTGCCGGAATCAGGCGCCTCGGTCACGACGATGAGCTTGCCGCGCGGGTCGCGGCCGTGAATCTCGCAGCCGGCAAGGGCGGTGATCGCGGCCTCGAGTGCGGCGAGCCGCTCGGGGCGCGCCTGCACGATGATGCTGGCGATTTCGCAACCGGGCGGCGAGATGACGCGCTCGGCGCTGAGTACCCGGCCGGTGATCAGTGCGCGGCGGTTGAGTTTGGATTCGGCCATGATGCCTGTCTTTCGCTTTTCGGGGGATCAATGCGGGGAGGGCGGCGGGCCGGGAGGGCCGGCGAACATCTGGTAGATCCAGACGCCGAGCCCGTAGGAGCCGACCGTTCCGACCGCGAGGACGGGCATCACGATCGCGGTCAGGAACAGGAAAGCGAAAATCTCCATGCGCTTACGGCGCACGCGCGAAGTCGCGTCGTCAGGGGCCGACATATTCGGTCTCGTCTGAAATGTGGGGATTGGGACGGCATCCGGGCCGTTGCCTTGCCGCACTTTAGATGCATCAGGGCTGCTGACGCCTTGATCTGTATCAATCCGTCCAGTCGCGATGCTGACTGCCGCCAGACCCACAAGCACAAGTTTGGGTTGTACCCGTGCGAAGGCGATGCGACAATTTGGCATCGAACGGGGATACGAGCTGTGACTGCGACAGGGCTGTCGGCGATCGATCTCGGACTTCGCGGCGCAGCGAGCGGCGTGTTCCTGTTGATCGTTCTCGTGGCCTTGCTGCGTCGTGCGATCGGCCAACAGGCTTTGCTGGGCATCGCGATGTGCGCAGGCGGCATGTTCTATGCGATCGCGACGGCGCCCAACCTCCCCAAAACGGCTTGGTGGTGGGTATTACCGATCCTGTCCGCGCAGCCTGCGGTCTTCTGGCTGTGGGCGCGCGCGGCGTTCGACGACGATTTCGTGCTGAGGCGTTGGCACGGCGCCCTGTGGCTGAGCATCGTGGCTTTCGGGTTTGCGATCACGCTGGGCTGGGCGAACTGGCCCGCTTTAGCCGGCGCAGGCGGGCGAGTCCTGGCTTTGGCCACCCTGGTGTTGGCCCTCGCTGCCGCGGTTCAGACGGTCAAGACCTGGCGCGCCGATCTGGTCGCGCGGCGACGCCGACTGCGGCTGGCGATGCTTGCGATCAATGTCGTGCTCATCGCGACCGTCGGCGTCGCCGGCTTCGCCGCAATTCCCGTCGCGGTTCCCGGTGCGCCCGGCAGTCTCCCGACCGCGCTCGGGCTGTTCGTGGTGGCCATGCTTGCCGGCCTCGGCCTGTTCAGCGCGCCGGCGATGGCCGTCGATGACGCCACGGCCGCGATCGCATCCGGCGAGGCGGGGAGGCAAGCCCCGGCCGCCGACCGCGCCGCCGCGGGGCGGGTCGTCGTCGACCCGATCCTGCTGCGGCGCCTCGACCATCTGATGACGGTGGAGCGAAGCTACCGCCAGGAAGGCCTCGCGATCGGAGCGCTTGCGGCGCGGCTCGATGTTCCCGAGCATCGGCTGCGCCAGGCGATCAACGAAGGGCTGGGCCATCGCAACTTCAATGCGTTCCTCAACCGCTACCGTATCGAGGACGCCAGGCTGGCGCTGTCCGACGTGACGCAGCGGGATGTCCCGGTGCTGACCATCGCCATGGATGCGGGCTTCCAGTCGATCGGACCTTTCAATCGCGCGTTCAAGGCCGAAACCGGCATGACCCCGACCGAATTCCGGCGCGAGGCGCTGAGCCGGCCCGAGAGCGCTGAACTCAGCCAACCGCGCCGCGAAATCGGCTAGCCGATTTTTGGATCAGGCGAGAACACCCTGCGCCGATTGGTTAGACGGTCCAAGCATAAACTCCCATCCAGCGGAATGAGCCTGTCCATGTCCCACTCGACCGCCGCCGCCCCTGTGTCGGAGAGGCTCCATGCTCTGGACGCAGTCAGGGGTGGCGCGCTGCTGCTCGGCATCGTCCTGCACGCGACATTGTCGTTTGTGCCGGCCTCGCCCCGGTTCTGGATCATTCAGGATACCCATCCAAGCGTTACTCTGGGTCTGCTGTCCTTTACCATCCACGTCTTCCGGATGACGACCTTCTTCCTGATGGCCGGCTTCTTTGCCCGCATGAGCTTTCACCGCCGGGGGAGCTGGGGCTTCGTCAGGGACAGGCTGCAGCGGATCGGCCTGCCGTTGGTGATCGGCTGGCCGCTCGTGTTCATGCCGATAGCTCTGATCGTGATCTGGGCATCTCACTTTCCAAATGGCGGTCCGATCCACCCCACGTCCGGCTGGCTGCCGGCATTGCCTAAGTTCCCCCTGACCCACCTCTGGTTTCTGTATGTGCTGCTGGAGCTCTATGTCGCGACGCTGCTGCTGCGCAGTGCAATGGTCTGGCTTGATGTATCAGGGACGCTGCGCATGGTGTTTGACCGTGTCTTCGCGCGGATCATGCGAAATCCGCTGGCTCCCCTGGTTCTGGCAATACCGATCGGCATCGCCTTCTGCCTCGATCCACGATGGATCAACGTGATGGGCGTGAGGACGCCGGATCAATCGCTCGTCACCAACGCGCAGGCCTGGATCGGCTTCGGCACCGCATTCGGCATCGGCTGGCTCCTGCATCGGCAGGTCGATCTGCTGCGGCTCATCGAGCGACGCTGGCTGACGCATGTCCTGCTCGCGCTCTTCCTGATCCTGGTCAGCTTCGCGGTGTCAGGCGTGATGCTGTCGTTGCCTGTCGCGCCGAAACTGCCGGTCAGCTTCGCCACGCTCAGGCTGATCTCCGCCATCCTCTATGCATCGGCGATTTGGGTTTCCACATTCGCGGTCCTCGGCCTCGCCCTCCGCTTCATGTCAGGCTTCAGTCGGACGTGGCGCTACCTCGCCGATGCATCCTACTGGCTCTATCTGATCCACCTGCCGATCGTGATGGCGCTGCAGGTCGCGCTGTCGCAGCTCGACTGGCCCGGGCTGACCAAGTTCGCGATCATTCTCCTTGTCGCGCTTCCTCCGATGCTTGCGAGCTATCATCTGCTGGTGCGCTTCACCTTTATCGGTGTGGTCCTGTATGGCCGCCGCGCCGAAAAGCGGCTTCTCCCGCAAGGCGGAATTGCGACTGCGTAGACAGCGCCGCCCCACCCATTAAGATGCCCGCAACAAAAATATGAGCGGCAAGAATACTCAAGAAAACTTGGGAGAGGCGTCATGAAGTTCGGCATCTTCTATGAGCTGCAACTGCCACGTCCGTGGGTCGCCGGCGACGAGCTCAGCCTCTACCAGAACGCGCTCTCGCAGATGGAACTGGCCGACCAGCTCGGCTACGACCACGCCTGGGTCGTCGAGCATCACTTCCTCGAAGAGTACTCGCACTCGCCCTCGCCGGAATCGTTTCTCGCAGCCGCAAGCCAGCGCACCAGGAACATCCGGCTCGGCCACGGCATCCTCCAGCTCACCACCAACCATCCGGCGCGGGTCGCCGAGCGCGTCGCGGTGCTCGACCTGCTCTCGAACGGGCGCTGCGAATTCGGCATGGGCGAGAGCGCATCCATCACCGAGCTCACACCGTTCGGCCGCGACATGGAGACCAAGAAAGAGGTGTTCGAGGAGGCCGTCGCCGCGATCTTCCCGATGTTCAAGGACGCGGGCAGCGAGCATCACGGCAAGTATTTCGACATCCCCTTGCGCAACGTCGTGCCGAAACCGGTGCAGAAGCCGCATCCGCCATTGTGGATGGCCTGCTCGCAACTACAGACCATCGAGCGCGCCGGCCGCCACGGCTTTGGCGCGCTCGGCTTCCAGTTCGTCAGCGCGGATGCCGCGCATGCCTGGGTGCACGCCTATTACAACGCCATGACCAAGCGTCTCGCCAAGCTCGCCGACTACGAGATCAACCCGAACATGGCGCTGGTGTCGTTCTTCATGTGCGCGAAGACGGACGAGGAGGCCCGCGCCCGCGCCGACGGCGCCACCTTCTTCCAGTTCGCGTTGCGCTTCTACGGCGCCTCACAGAACCGCCAGCGTCCGGCGCCCTACACCGTCAACATGTGGGACGAGTACAACAAGTGGAAACGCGACAACCCGGAGGCGCAGGAGGCGGCGCTGCGCGGCGGCCTGATCGGCTCGCCCGAGACCATCCGCAAGAAGCTGAAGCGTTTCCAGGGCTCGCATATCGACCAGGTCATTTTGCTCAACCAAGCGGGCAAGAACAGCCACGAGCACATCTGCGAATCGCTGGAGCTGTTCGGCCGCGAGGTGATGCCGGAATTCCAGAATGATCCGGCGCAGGCGGCCTGGAAGCAGGGCGTCATGAGCGGCGAGATCAAGCTCGAGGAAATCGACACCGAGGCCTTCACCGACCGCTACGGCAAGCTCGCGGTCAGCGTGGGGCCGGCGAAGGCGGCGGCGGGGTAGGGCAGCGTGTTGCGGCACCGCGGTAGGGACGACCACGAAGTCGAGTGCGCCTCCGCACCATCAACCTGCCGGCGCACGAGCTTTCGGCGGCGATTTTCTCAAGACGCTGTCCGCATCCTTCTACAGCCATGGTGTCTTAAACATAAAGCCGTGTTGGTGTTCGCCTAATCGTCGATCACCATCTCAACCAGCTTCGCTATTTTGTCCCGCGTCAGATCACCCGAGTTTGAAATGTAGGGCTCGACATCCGGCGCATACACAAAGGGGACACCCTTCTTAGTTCCGCTGCCGCCGATGCGAGTCACAACGATGTTGCCAAATGCAGTTGAGATGCTCGTTGGAGCACCATTGCCCACGGTAAAAGTAACTCCGACGGGACGGTGATCATGCCGCTCGATCTGAGGAGAAAAGGAGAATTGGTCTTCGCCGAAATGATGCTTCAGCTCCTCCAGGAAAGGTATTACCTCGCGCTCCATCGCCTGCTTGCAGTACTCGATGTCGGCGGTTCGCTTGTCCTTGTTCTCCGCGGCGATAGTCGTCTGCCTCTCCTTTTCGACGACGGCTGCGGATAATTTCTGTCGGAACTTCTCGGCGAGCTGCTCGGCGTCCATTTTCGTTCCAATCAAACCTGGCCCCAATGATGTTGGAGCTCATAAGACATTGTTAAGGCTTATCGTCAGCCTTTTGTTTCAATGGATTCATCAGAGCGAATGGCGATGCTTCTTTCACTGCGGGTTGGCAACGTGTGCCACCAAACACTCCCGCGTATTCTGTGAGCGGAAAGCGAAGCTTTGAGACGGCTTGCGCGGTGGCGGTTGACACGGCCGCTGGGGGGTTCCTTCCAAAGCCTCGAAACCGCCATCGAGTCATTTCGAGCTCGATTGATTGCTCCGGGGGAACAAAGAACCGCTTGCGGCGTTGTAGGAATTGGTCGGCGCTTCTTCAAGCCACCGCGTATCGCCGCGCTTCTGCGAAAGACGCAATCCAGAATTGGCGGTTTAATGCCCTCCGAACCGAGGCTGGTTTCAGGAATGGCCTCCGATGCCTCCCTCGATCGCCAGGATGAGCTTCCATACCGTCGCCGCCAACAGGCTCTCCTCAGGGAGTTCGGTACGGCTGCACTGCAAACCCGTGACTTCAGGCAAATTCTTCAGCATGCGGCAGAACTCAGTGCTCGCGGTCTGGGATGCTCATACGCCAAGGTTCTGGAATATCTTCCCGACGAGAAGCGTTTGATCGTGCGTGCCGGGATCGGCTGGCCCGCGAGGACAGTAGATCACGTAACGCTCGGTGCTGATATCGAATCGCCCGCGGGCTTTGCCTACCAGACCGGCCAATCGGTCATCTCCAATCACTTGCAGGAAGAGACACGTTTCCGGACGCCGGCGCTTCTGGCCAAGCATGGCATCAAACGTGCGATCAACGTGCTTATCAGGCGAGGTGGCGAGGGCGACGTGCCGTTCGGTGTTCTCGAGGCCGATAGTCACGATCCCGGACAATTCGACGACGCTGATGCGGATTTCCTGGCTGGTTTCGCAGGCCTGCTCGGCATCGCGATTGAGCGCCAACACGCCGACGCCAAGCTTCAGGAAGCTCTTGAGCACGAAGCATTGCTCACGCGTGAGATGAGTCATCGCGTCAAGAACAGCCTCACCTCAGTCGTTGGCCTGCTACGTGTGCAAGCACGTGGGTCGGATTCCGTCGATGTGAAGCACGCATTGGAAAACGCCGCCATGCGCGTCGCTTCGATCGCGGAAGTGCATGATCATCTCTGGCGCGGCAGCAAGGTCGGATTCGTCGATCTTGCCGATTTCGTCGAGCATCTTTGCAGAAATCTTCAGAGTTCGGCGCCGGAACACAGGCTTCAATATCGTTCGGATCCCATCGTCATATCCGCGGACAAGGCCATTCCTCTGGGCTTGCTGGTGAACGAGCTCGTCACAAACGCGATTAAATATGCCTATGTCGATGGGCCGGGTGTCATCGCTGTAGACGCCCGCGAGATCGACGGACATCTGCTGGTCGAAATCTCCGATCAGGGCGCAGGGCTACCCGACGGGTTTGACATCAACCAGCCGCGGAAGAGTCTCGGATTCCGGGTCGTCAGCGGCCTGGTCAGGCAGTTGATGGGCGAGCTTACGATCTCAACAAATATACCGAGGGGAGCGCTATTCACAATCCGGCTCCCTCTTGACCTGCCCGAACAATCGCTCAATGCGAGCTGAATCCTATCCTGGGTTTCGGCATTTGAAGTCTTGAGAGTTATTTACATGGCGTTGGCTACTTCAACCATCCGAGTCCTTGTTGTCGAAGATGAAACATTCATTCGTATGGACGTAGTTGACGTGCTCCGCGCGGCCGGATTTGAAGTGCTAGAGGCACCCGGCGCCGACGAGGCCATTCAGATGCTCGAACGCAACTCTGATGTCCGCCTTGTATTCACGGACATCGATATGCCGGGTTCAATGAACGGTTTGAAATTGGCGGCGGCTGTCAGGGACCGCTGGCCGCCAGTCAGGATCGTTGCAACCTCGGGCCACGTCAAAATACGAGCCGGTGATCTTCCGGCGGACGCCCGGTTTATCCCCAAGCCCTACCAGCCGGTGCAAATCATCGACGCGATCCGCGAGCTGACCAGCGCGGCGTAATGAACTACCCCAGTTGCCAAGAAGGTAAGTTGCAATGAAGACCATGCGGACCTTGTTCATGGCTGCGCTGATCGTTGCCGGGGGTGTCACCCAGGCGCTGGCTGAGTGCCAAATTGCTGACGCAAGGCTGGAGGAGGCCATTCAGCAAAATCCCCGGTTTCGAGGACCAGCCAACAGTCAGGCCGTGCGCGACCTTCGGAGTCTAAGAGATGCCGCTTTCACGCTTCGATCTTATGGACGGCATGACGACTGTGAGCGTCTCCTCGCCAACATTCGCGAACTCATCGCGGGGCCGCCGATGGGGTCGTTGGGAGACAACGATGAGGAAGAGGCCGATAAGCAAATTGCTGCTCGTGAACCGAAAATCAGACGCGGAGCGACTTTAGGCAGCCGTGACAAGAAAGACGCCAAACCGTTGATAAGGATCGACCAACTTACGCCCGGTTTGAGGACCGACGAGATGATTGGGGCGGAGGTCCGCAGTTCCGATGACAAGATCGTCGGCGAGGTGCGTAACATCGTCTTTGGCACAAAAGATGGAAGGGACTACGCGATCGTCGCCTCGGGCGGATTTTTCACCACTGGAAAGGATAGCATCGTGGTGCCGATCCGATCTCTGAAGGTTACGCAGGATCGATCAAGCTTCTTTCTTCCCATTGGGAAGGAAGTCATGAAAACGGTGCCTGTGATGCCTGACCAGGAATACAAGTGGCTCTCCGACCCGGCTTGGCGCGCCAATAACGATGCCTTGTTTGAAAAGCCGTAGCCGACCGGCGGCGCGTTTTTACGCAACGGCGCATCACTAGCTAGCCCAGAGCTTCGTTCACTTCCACATGCAGAGCGTTGCGTCGGTGAGGGCGAAAGCGGACAGGTTGAGACCACCGCCCGTCCCGTAGAGAACCATGTGACCTGAACTGGCGGCGTCGACAGCGATCGTGGCACGGGGAAGTTTTGCAGCATTTTCGTTCCACGGACTTTCCAGTCAGAGCTTCTACAGGCAAACTCCATCGATGGCAGGTCTCTGTCGGCCACCGTCGGCGGATGTGGTGGCGAAGGATTACGGTATAGTCTCAAGCCTCTACGTTCCTGATGAGCGATGCCCTGGAGCGGTCATGGCAAAACATCGGATCTATACGACGAGCTTCGCAAGCGTTTACCCGCTCTACGTTGCGAAGGCGGAGAAGAAAGGACGCACCAAAGCAGAGGTCGATCAGGTCATCTCCTGGTTGACTGGCTATGGTCAGAAGGAGCTGGAAGCTCAACTGGAACAGCGGACGGACTTTGAGACCTTCTTTGCGAAGGCCCCCACACTCAATCCTTCGCGAGCCCTGATCAAGGGCGTGGTTTGCGGCGTCCGGGTCGAGGATGTCAAAGAGCCGACGATGCGAGAGATCCGCTACCTGGACAAGCTGATCGATGAGCTGGCCAAGGGAAAAGCGATGGACAAGATTTTGCGCAAAAGTGCTGACTAAGGGGGCATCCTTCGTCCGCCTGGCTTGGCGACGTTACGGCAGATATCCGGCGACACCCGCCTTTCGCTGCGCGGCCATTGCTGATAAATTTCGTCAAAAGGCGATGGGGAGAAAACGATGCGCCCTCGCGGGACGCCCGCAAATCCGGCAGTTGGGGATGTCACGCCCGCGGTGCTTGCCATCGGTCGCCCGGATTTCCCTGATATCCTGATCGATACACTGCGCCGGGAGGCCGGCGTCGGCCATTGCATGGTGTTCGCGTTGAGCCGTGCCGGCGCCGCACACTGCCTGCTCGATGCCGGCAACATCCCGATCGGCGGCGATCTCGGCGCGGCCTATGCCGGGCAGTTCCACCAATCCGATCCCAACCGCGATGCGTTGTTCGAAGGCGAGGCCCGCGCGACGCTCGTGCTGCCCGCCTTCGCGCCGCGCATGTACGGCGCCCGCTACCGCAAAATGTTCTTTGTGGATTCCGGCATCGTCGACAAATGCGCGACCGCGATCTGGGTCGACGATACCTGTTTCTACGTCAATTTCTATCGCATCGCTGTCCAGGGCCGCTTCAGCGACGCCCAGCGTGCGCGGCTTGAGGCCATCGCGCCGGCCATCAGTGCGAGCGTGGCACGCCATTTCCAGCACGGCTCGGCGGCGACGACCGAGCAGTCTCTCGCCGCGCTCTTCGCGACGCGCGCGCCGCTCGCCAGCCTCACCCCGCGCGAGCAGGACGTTTGCCGGCGCATCCTCTCGGGCTTCAGCTCCGAGGCGATCTCGCAGGCGCTCGGCATCAGCCTGCATTCGACCCTGACCTATCGCAAACGGGCCTATGAGCGGCTCGGCATCTCGTCACAGAGCGAGCTGTTTGCGATCGTGCTGCGCCTGCTCGCCGGCCCGCGCGGCCTGAACTGAAGCTGTCCCAATCGCTGGGGACAGACGGCGCCTCCTGAAGCCGCTAACGTTGGCGGTGATCAGCAATGGAGCGAAGCTTGAGCACCGCGCCGCGCATCGACATCGACCCTGTCGCGTTCTGGGCCGACCCGTACCCGATGCTCGCGACAATGCGCAAGGAGGCGCCAATCGCCTTAGTGCCGCAGCTCGGCTCGACGCTGCTGACGAGCCGCGACGATATCTCGATCTCCGAGAAGCAGATCGACGTGTTCTCCTCGCACCAGCCCGCGGGCCTGATGAACCGGCTGATGGGCCACAACATGATGCGCAAGGACGGCGAGGCGCATCAGGTCGAGCGCCGCGCGATGTTTCCGACGGTGTCGCCGAAGACGGTAAAGGCGCACTGGGCCGCGCTGTTCCAGGCCCATGCCGATCGCATCATCGACGCGATCGAGCCCGGGCGGATCGATTTCATGCGCGACTTCGCGTTGCCGTTCTCCGGCGAATGCCTGAAGTCGATTACCGGCCTCACCAATATCGGCTTTGCGGATATGGACGCCTGGTCACAGGGCATGATCGAGGGTATCGCCAACTACAGCGGCGACGCAGCCGTCGAGGCGCGTTGCCATGCGGCGACGTCGGGCATCGATGCCGCCATCGACGACATCCTGCCTGTGATGCGCAAGCATCCCGACCAGAGCATCCTCGGCGTGCTGCTCGCGTCGGGCATGGCGATGGAGAGCGTGCGCGCCAACGTCAAACTCGCGATCTCAGGCGGCCAGAACGAGCCGCGCAAGGCGATCGCCGGCACGGTATGGGCGCTGCTGAGCCATCCCGACCAGCTCGATCTCGTGCGCAAGGGCGAGGTGACGTGGCTCCAGGCCTTCGAGGAATATGCCCGCTGGATCTCGCCGATCGGCATGTCGCCGCGGCGCATCGCAAAGCCGTGGACGATCCGCGACGTCGCGTTCGAAACCGATGAACGCGTATTCCTCATGTTCGGCTCCGCCAACCGCGACGAGAAGCATTTTGAGCGCGCCGACCAGTTCGACGTGCGGCGTGATACGGCCAAGAGCGTCGCGTTCGGCGCCGGTCCGCATTTCTGCGCCGGTGCCTGGGCCTCGCGCGCCATGATTGCCGACGTCGCACTGCCGACCTTGTTCGCCCGTGCCGGCCGGCTCGAGATCGCCGACGACGAACCGGTGCGGATCGGCGGCTGGGCCTTTCGCGGGCTGCAAAATCTGCCCGTGAGATGGCTGCATTAGTCCGGCAGGGACCGGTCCATCCGCAACGCCGCCATGATGCCATCCTGCTCCTGTTTTGCCCGACGAGTCAAAGCAATTTCGGATAAGGCGTAAGTCATTGTTTTCGCACGCCCCGGCTACTGTGCATGGGGTTGTTTTCGCGATTTTTTAAATCTTGGCCGGGCGCGTGCGTTTTTCACATTCGCGTGCGGAAAAATATCCCCTGCATTCGCTCCGCCGATTGAAAGATTAATCATGCGCTCCGCCATGCGCGCAGTGCTTGCATCGCTATTTTTCCGCGCGTCTCGACACCTTCGATCAGCCGCACCATCATTCCCGAGCACGAATGAAGGACGGCCGCACGCGGCCGGGAGTGTCGGATGCAACGTCGGGACTTTCTCAAACTATCCGTTGGAACTGCGGCAGTCGCCGCATTCGCTTCGCGCGCCAACGCGCAAGGAACGTCACAAGGCGCGGTAAAGGAAATTCGTGTCGGCTACCAGAAGACCGGCGTGCTGGTTATCACGCGTCAGCAGGCCGCCCTGGAAAAACATTTCGCGCCCTTGGGCGTCGACGTGAAATGGGTCGAGTTTTCGTCGGGACCTCCGATGATGGAGGCGATGAATGTCGGCAGCGTCGATTTCGGCGCGGTCGGCGATTCTCCGCCGGTGTTCGCCCAGGCCGCGGGCGCGGCGATCGTCTATGCCGCCGGCCAGCCCATCACCAACGGACAGGGCATCCTGGTGCCGAAGGACTCGCCGATCCGCTCAATCGCCGACCTGAAGGGCAAGCGCGTCGGCTTCACCAAGGGCTCCAGCGCCCACAACATCGTGGTGCAGACGCTGGAGAAAGCCGGCCTCACTTATGCCGACATCACGCCGGTCTATCTGACGCCGCCGGATGCCGGGCCCGCCTTTGCCAATGGCAGCATCGAAGCCTGGGCGATCTGGGATCCGTATTTCGCGATCGGCGAGACCAAGCAGGGCGGCCGCATCCTGATCAATGCGCGCGACGTCACCAAGACAAATTCCTTCTTCATCGCCAACCGCGAGTTCGCCAGGAATCACGGCGCCGTCCTGCAACAGATCATCGATGTGACGACCGCGGCCGGTCAATGGGCCGAGCAGCACCGCGACGAGGTCGCCAAATCGCTCGCCGCGATCACCGGCGTCCCGTTGGACATCCAGACCCTCGCCGCCAATCGCGCGAATTTCGTGGTCGGCCCGGTCACCGACGACGTCGTCACGACCCAGCAGGGTGTCGCCGACCGCTTCCACAAGCTTGGGCTGATCCCGAAGCCGATCGTGATCCGCGATATCGTCTGGCGCAACCCGGCGGCCTGATCGTGCCCACCAATCTCCCCACCTCCAAGGGTTTGAACATGAGGCGTATCATCCAGCGTCTGATCGCGGCCATCGTGCTGTCGATCGGCATCGTCGCCGCCGCGGTCGGCACCTCCTACGGACAGGACAAGGTCGTTCGCATCGGCTACCAGAAATACGGCAAGCTGGTGCTGCTCAAGAGCAAGGGTACGCTGGAGCCGAAGCTAGCGGCCGACGGCTACAAGGTGGTGTGGACCGAATTCCCCTCCGGCCCGCCGCTGCTCGAGGCGCTCAATGTCGGCGCGATCGATTTCGGCAACACCGGCGAAGCCCCGCCGATCTTCGCGCAGGCTGCCGGCGCGCCGATCCAGTATGTCGCCTACGAGCCGCCGGCGCCGAAGGGCGAGGCGATCCTGGTGCCGAAGGATAGCCCGCTGAAATCGGTCGCCGACCTCAAAGGCAAGAAGGTCGCGCTCAACAAGGGCTCCAATGTCCATTACCTCCTGGTCAAGGCGCTAGAGAAAGTCGGCGTCAAATATTCCGAGATCGAGCCTGTGTTTCTCGCGCCAGCCGATGCGCGCGCCGCCTTCGAGCGCGGCGCGGTCGATGCCTGGGTGATCTGGGATCCGTTCCAGGCCGCCGCGGAAGCGGCGACCGGCGCCCGCACGCTCGCTGACGGCACGAACATTGTCGCGAACTACCAGTTCTATTTCTCCTCGAAGAAATTCCTCGAAGCCCATCCTGAGATCGTCGATGCTGTGCTGGCCGAGCTGGGCGCGGTCGACGATTGGGCCAAGGGTGATATCCACGCGGTTGCCGAGCAGCTGGCGCCGTCGATCGGCTTGTCAGTCCCGGTGGTCGAGGTCGCGCTGAAGCGGCAATCCTACGGCATCAAGCCGCTGACCGATGCCGTCATCGCCGATCAGCAGCAGGTTGCGGACGCGTTCTTCGCGCTCAACCTGATCCCCAAATCCATCAAGATTTCCGACGTAGCGCGGAGGCCAGGATCATGAGCACGCACAGCAAGCAAGCGAACGCCAACATCCTCTGGTTCCTGCCGACCCACGGCGACGGCCGCTATCTCGGCACCGGCATCGGCGGCCGCGAGGTCAATTTCAACTATCTGCGCCAGATCGCGCAGGCTGCCGACCAGCTCGGCTATTTCGGCGTGCTGCTGCCGACCGGGCGGTCTTGCGAGGATTCATGGATCGTCGCCTCCTCGGTCGCGCCGTTCACCGAGCGGCTGCGCTATCTCGTGGCGGTCAGGCCCGGCCTGCAATCGCCGAGCGTAGCCGCGCGCATGACCGCGACGCTCGACCGCATCACCAACGGCCGGCTCCTGGTCAACGTCGTCACCGGCGGCGATCCCGTCGAGAACAAGGGCGACGGCATCTTCCTCGCCCATGACGAGCGCTACGAGGTCACCCGCGAGTTCCTCAGCGTCTATAGCGAGCTGCTTGCTGGCAAGACCGTCAATGTCGAGGGCAAGCACATCCATGTCGAAGGCGGCAAGCTGCTGTTTCCTCCGGTGCAGTCGCCGCGTCCGCCGCTCTATTTCGGCGGCTCGTCGGATGCCGGCATCGACGTCGCCGTCGATACCGTCGACAAATATCTGACCTGGGGCGAGCCGCCGGCCTTGGTCGCGGAGAAGATCGCGAAGGTGAGGGAAGTCGCAGCGGCTCGCGGTCGAAAACTATCCTTCGGCATCCGGCTCCACGTGATTGTCCGCGAGACCAGCGACGCGGCTTGGCGTGCGGCGAATGAGCTGATCAAGCATGTCAGCGACGAGACCATCGCGACCGCGCAGAAGAACTTTGAGCGGATGGATTCGGTCGGCCAGCAGCGCATGGCGCAGCTCCATGGCGGCAAGCGCGACAAGCTCGAGATCGCTCCGAATCTGTGGGCCGGTGTCGGTCTCGTGCGTGGCGGCGCCGGCACGGCGCTGGTCGGTGACGCCCAGACGGTCGCGGCCCGCATCAAGGAGTATCAGGACATCGGCATCGATACCTTCATCATGTCGGGCTACCCGCATCTGGAGGAAGCCTATCGTTTCGCCGAGCTGGTGTTCCCGCTGCTCTCGATGGAGCAGCCCAGCAACGTGACCAGGCTTCACTTCAACGGTGGCCCTTTTGGTGAAACGGTCGGCAGCGATTATCGTCCGCAGCAGCAGGTGTCGCAATCATGAGCCTGATCGACAGCGTTTCGCTTCCCCGCGGTTTGCGCCTGCCGCGCGTCGACGGCCTGATTCAGTGGATCGTGCCGCTCGCCATCATCGCGATCTGGCAGGTCGCCAGCGTCACCGGCTTCGTGCCGACGCGGGTGCTGCCGGCGCCGAGCGACGTGTTGCTTGCGGGCTGGAAGCTGCTGCTCTCCGGCGAGCTCGTTCGCAACATCTGGGTCTCGTTCTGGCGCGCCTCGATCGGCTTCCTGATCGGCGGCAGCATCGGCTTTGCCTTCGGCCTCGCCAACGGCCTGTCGCAACTGTCGTCAAAGCTCACCGATACCACGCTGCAGATGGTGCGCAACGTGCCGCATCTGGCGCTGATCCCGCTTGTCATTTTGTGGTTCGGCATCGACGAGAGCGCGAAGCTGTTTTTGGTCGCGCTCGGCGTGTTCTTCCCGATCTACCTCAACACGCTGCACGGCATCCGCACCGTCGACCCGCAGCTGATCGAGATGGGCCGCATTTACGGCATGACCGACGGCGAGCTGTTCCGCCGGGTGATCTTTCCGGGCGCGCTGCCCTCGATCTTCGTCGGCATCCGTTTTGCGCTCGGCATCATGTGGCTGACCTTGATCGTCGCCGAGACCATCGCGGCGTCCTCGGGCCTCGGTTACATGGCGATGCAGGCGCGCGAGTTCATGCTGATCGACGTCGTGGTGCTCTCGATCCTGATCTACGCGCTGCTCGGCAAGCTCGCCGACAGCGCCTCCCGCGTGCTGGAGCGCCTGACGCTCTCCTGGCACCCCGCTTATTGGAAACGCTGAGCAGACATACTGGGAATCACATGCAGACAGCCCTTCGTACCTCCCTTCCGGACACCGAACTCGCCAGCCGCGCCCATTTCGCGCCTCACGCCCGCGTCGTGCGCGAGGAGCGCCCGGTGCAGACATCTGGCCTGCCGCTCAGCATCCGCGGCTTGCGCAAATCCTACGGCGACAACGAGGTGCTGCGCGGCATCGACCTGCACATCCCCGCCGGCCAGTTCGTCGCGATTGTGGGCAAGAGCGGCTGCGGCAAGAGCACGCTGCTGCGCCTCATCGCGGGCCTGGAGAAGTTCGACGCCGGCAGCATCTCGCTCGGCGACGCCGTGAAGCCCGAGGATATCCGCGTGATGTTCCAGGAGCCGCGGCTGTTGCCTTGGGCCCGCGTTCTCTCCAATGTCGAGGTCGGCCTCGGTCGCGATCGTTCATCCAGTGATGCGCATACACGCGCCGATAAGGCGTTGACCGAAGTCGGACTGACCGACAAGCGCGACCAGTGGCCCTCGGTACTGTCGGGCGGCCAGAAGCAGCGCGTAGCTCTTGCCCGCGCGCTGGTCTCGCGTCCCCGTGTGCTCGCCTTCGACGAGCCGCTTGGCGCGCTGGACGCGTTGACCCGCATCTCGATGCAGCGGTTGCTGGAGCGCGTCTGGCGCGACCAGGGCTTTACCGCGATCCTGGTAACCCACGATGTCGCCGAGGCGGTCGCGCTGGCCGACCGGGTGCTGGTGATCGAGGAAGGGCGGATCGCCCACGACGTCGTGGTTAACACGGCCCGGCCGCGCGAACGTGGCTCGGCCGAGCTCGCGGGTCTCGAAGGCTCGATCCTGAGCCACCTTTTGTCGGCGGACGATCGTACCTAGATAGACAGGGACCCCCGCTTGGGGACGATGCCATGAATGTAGTGCCCCGCGATCTCATGACCGAAAATGTCGTCTCCTCCGCCGATTTCCGCGGCGCCATGCGCCATCTCACCGGCGGCGTCAGCGTCATCACCGCCGGACGGGGCAAGGACATCACCGGCATGACCGTCACCTCGGTCAGCTCGTTCTCGGTCGATCCGCCGACGCTGATCGTCAGCATCAACCGCGACGCCTCCTCCTTCCCGCTGATCCGGCGCCACGGCGCTTTCGGCGTGAACATCCTCGCGGCCGATCAGCTCGACATCGCCGAGCGCTTTGCCGGCAAGGGCGGGCTCAAGGGCGCCGATCGTTTCGCGGGCGCCAGATGGGTGACGGCGGTCTCGGGTGTTCCGCTGCTGGTCGGCGCATTGTCCGCCGTCGATTGCGAAGTCGAGGAGATCTTCGAGCGCCATTCGCATGGGATCATCATCGGGCGGGTGCGAGACGTCAGGAATTCGACCCGCAATGCTGCGCTGGCCTATTGGCACGGCCAGTACGTGGCGGTGGATCAGGACGAAGACGCACTCCGGCTTGCGGACGTCAGCGTTCCCACCCAGGTCCGGCGCGGCGTTTGATCGCCGCCGGCCACAGGCCGTGCAGGCTGGCCTTTTCCCCGTCATCGCTCTAGAAGCGCTGCCTGAGCCTCCCGCCGGGACAGCAATGGAGCGCAATGATGAAACGCGTCGCGACCTGGGCTTTCTATGCGGTCGGCGCGCTCGCGATCGCCTATCTCGCGCTCTATGCCTATGCGATGTTCAGCGGCCATCCGATCGTGCCGGGCGACCCCATCCAGATCTTCCGCAGGCCGGATGCGCCGAGCTATTCGTGAGGTTCTCTCCTCGTCATGGCCGGGCTTGGCCCGGCCATCCACGCGCCGCCGCGCTTCCCGGAGAGACGTGGATGGGACAAGCCCGGGCATGACGGCGGAGTGCGTGGCGACTACCCCCGCGAGATCGCCAGCGCCAGCGCCTGCGCGCGCGGCACGATGCTGTCGAGCTCGAGATATTCCTCCGGCGTGTGCGCGAGCCCGCCGACCGGGCCTAGTCCGCAGATGGTCGGCGTTCCGACCGCGGCGGTGAAGCCGGAATCGGCGCAGCCGCCGGAGAACTCGCCTTCGAGCGTGGTGAGGCCGGCCTGCTTTGCGGCGGCCTGATAGTTCTCGAACAACGCCTTTGAATCGGCGCTCTGCACCACCGGCACGAATTCGCCCTTGACCGTCAGCGTCGCGCTGGTGCCGGGCACGTAAGGTGTCGCGATGATGGTCTCGATCGCGGCCATCACCCTCGCGCGGTCCGCCGGATCGACGTAGCGCAGGTCGATCTGCCCTTCAGCGTAAGGCGCGGTCGTGTTGACGGACTGCCCGCCCGAGACAAGGCCGACATTGAGCGTGATGCCCTTGTCGAGATCAGTCAGCGCGTGGATATGCACGATCTTGTGCGCGAGCTCGCCGATTGCGCTGACGCCGGCGGCGAAATTGGCGCCGGAATGCGCGGCTTTGCCGATGATGGCGAAATGCATGAAGATGCCGCCCTTGCGGCCGGTGACGATATTGCCGGTCGGGCGGCCTGGCTCGGAATTGAACACGGCGCGCGCGGCGCGTCCTTCGCGCTCGATCACCGGCCGTGAGGAGGGCGATCCGATCTCCTCGTCCGAGGTGATCAGCAGCTTGATCGGGTGCGGATTGCCGCCGAATTTGTGGAAGGCGGTTGCCACGAATATGTTCATGACGACGCCGGACTTCATGTCCGCAACACCAGGACCATAGGCGCGCTTGTCTTGAATCGTGAACGGACGCCGCGCGGCCTCGCCTTTGCCGAACACGGTGTCGCGATGTCCCATCAACAGCACCGGCTTCTCGTTGCTGCCGGGCTTTGCCACCTCGGCGTGGATCGCATCGCCGAAAGTGCCGTGGCTTTCGCGCCGGAACGGAATGCCATGCTCGGCAAAATGCCGCTCGAACCGCGCCCCGACCGCATCGACGCCTTCCTTGTCATAGGATCCGGAATCGATGTTCACGACATCGCGCAGCAGGTCGATCATCGCCTGCCGCTGCGTCGCCAGCCAGTCCGTGATTTGAGCTTGAGACATGTTGACCCTCGCGTGGTTCTCACGCGGGGTTATAGGGCCTTGTGGGGGCTTGACCTAGTCGCCGGATGCGGTGCGGCCATGCCGCGGTTCAAGGCGGGATATCTCTCCACCTTCGCCGGGACGACACTGGGGCGTGGCGCGCGGTGACGTTCTATCTCAAACAAAAATGCCCGGGATTGATCCCGGGCATTCGCATTCTCTCAATCGGCGTGGATCTTACGCCCCTACCATCGGCATGCGCGGATACTCCCCCGGGGTGCCGGCTGGCGTGATCGGAATGCCGCCGTCGGAATATTCGTTGAGCTTGTTGCGCAGCGTCCGGATCGAGATGCCCAGGATATTGGCGGCATGGGTCCGGTTGCCGAGGCAGTGCTTCAGCGTCTCCAGGATCAGGTCGCGCTCCACATCGGCGACGGTGCGGCCGACCAGGGCCCGCGTCACCTGCTCGGCGGCCATGGTGGCATGCGCCACGGCCGGCACGGTTTTGGCGAGGTCGAGGCGGTCGCCGTCGGGCGTGAGGATCGCATCGGCGCCGATCTCGTCGCCCTGTGCCATCAGGACTGACCGGTGCATGGTGTTTTCGAGTTCGCGGACATTGCCCTGCCAGCGGTTGGTGGAGAGCACGCGGCGCGCTTCCGCCGAGATCGGGCGCATCGGCACGCCGTTGGCTTCGGCGTATTTCTTCACGAAGTGCTGGGCGAGCTCGAGAATGTCGAGGGGACGCTCGCGCAGCGGCGGGATCTTCAGATTCACGACGTTGAGCCGGAACAAGAGGTCCTCGCGGAACGCGCCCTCGCGCACGGCCTCGACCAGGTTGCGGTTCGAGGTCGCGATGATGCGGATGTCCACCGGGACCGGCTTGGTGCCGCCGACGCGGTCGATCACGCGCTCCTGGATGGCGCGGAGCAGTTTCGATTGCAGGCGGACGTCCATCTCCGAGATTTCGTCGAGCAGCAGCGTGCCGCCGGTCGCCTCCTCGAACTTGCCGATGCGGCGGGCGATCGCCCCGGTGAAGGCGCCCTTCTCGTGGCCGAACAGCTCGGACTCCAGCAGATGCTCGGGGATCGCGGCGCAGTTGATCGAGATGAACGGGCGCTTGGCGCGTCCCGAGCGGGTGTGGACGTAGCGAGCCAGCACTTCCTTGCCTGTCCCGGATTCGCCGGTGATCATCACCGAAGCGTCCGAGCCCGCGATCTGCTGGGCGAGCTTGATCACCTTGGCCATCGCCTCGTCGCGATAGACCAGCTCGCGGGAATCGTTGGCGACTGCGGCCAGCACCGCAGCGATCAGTTCCGGATCCGGCGGCAGCGGGATGTATTCCTTGGCGCCGGCTCGGATCGCGGCGACCGCGGCGCGGGCGTCGTTGGTGATGCCGCAGGCGACGATCGGCGCATGGATGTGCTCGGCCTCCAGCCGCATCACGAGATCGCGGATGTCGAGGGCGACGTCGACCAGCAGGAGGTCGGCGCCCTTGCCGCCGCGCAGCACGCGCATCGCCTGATCGTGATCCTCGGCATGGGTCACGGTAGCGCCGTTCGCCATCGCGATCTTGGTGGCGGTGGTGAGCTGGCCCTTCAATGTGCCAACGATGAGAAGCCGCATATCAGTCTCCTGTCCGTCTGGTCGCGCTGCCGCGCGTCGTCGCTTTAGGCGCGTTCAGTCTTGATGATTTCAGTCATGGTCACGCCGAGCTTGTCCTCCACCAGGACGACTTCGCCGCGGGCGACCAGCTTGTTGTTGACGTAGATGTCGATGGCTTCGCCGACGCGCCGGTCGAGCTCGAGCACGGTCCCAGGTCCGAGCTTCAACAGCTCGCTGACGTCCATCTTGGAGCGGCCGAGCACGGCCGAGACCTGCACCGGCACGTCGAATACGGCCTCGAGGTCGGCAGCGGCGCGCGTCGCATATTCGTCCTCGTTGTAGCCGACGTCGGTGCCGGTAGGCGGCATCGGGCCGTTGAGATCGGGCAGCGGGACCTGTCCGTCAGTGTCGCTCATGATTTAACTCCCCCTGCGGGACGCAACGTAGCGCCCCACCATTTCGTCGATCTTGGCCGCGATGGCGGCGCGCTCCAGCACGACGCCGCCATCGGCCCATTCGATCCGGCAGTCGCCGGTGGCAATCTCGGGCTCGGCCAGAATCACCAGCCGGCCTTCGAAGCCGTTCTGCCTGGCCAGCCGCTCGATGTTCTCGCGCGCGGCATCGTAGAGCGCGTCGTTGATGCGGACGACGAGATGCGGCGTCGCGACCAGATGCGAGAAGCAGTCCTTGACCAGCGCGACGATCTCGCCGAGCGGCTCGGCGGCGACCAGATCGGCGCACAGCTTGCGCGCCACCGCGACCGCGACGTCGACCGCCTCGGTCTCCATCTTGGATTCGATGTTGCCGATGCCCGAAGCGATGCCCCGGATGGCGATGTTGATCTCTTCCATGGCGAGCGCGACACGGCGGTCGCTCTCGGCCTTGGCCTCGCGCTGGCCAGCGGCGAAGCCGTCCTGATAGGCGCGCGCCTCGGCTTCCGCGACCTTCTGGGCGATCTCGGCCGCGGTTGCGGCCTTCTCGCGCGTCCGGTCGGGCGCTGCGAAGTCGTTGTCGAACAGGAATTTTGCCGGAGCGGCCATCAATACACCAGCTCGTCGTCGGCGCGGTTCTTGGTCAGCATGATCTCGCCCTTGGCGGCGAGGTCCTTGGCGAGATTGACCAGCAGCGCCTGGGCCTCGTCGACGTCGCGCAGGCGGACCGGACCCATCGCCGCCATGTCGTCCTGGAGCATTTTGGCCGCACGAGAAGACATGTTGCCGAAGAAGAAGTTGCGGACGTCCTCGTTGGCGCTCTTGAGCGCGACGCCGAGCTTGTCCTTGTCGACGTTGCGCATCAGGGTCTGGGCGGAGCCGGAATCCAGCTTCACGAGGTCGTCGAAGGTGAACATCAGCGCCTTGATGCGCTCGGCCGATTCGCGGTTGTCCTCTTCCAGCGAGGTGATGAAGCGGGTTTCGGTCTGGCGGTCGAAATTGTTGAAGATTTCCGCCATCACCTCGTGGGCGTCGCGTCGGCGGGTCTGGGACAGATTGGACATGAATTCGGTCCGCAGCGTCTTCTCCACGCTCTCGATCACCTCCTTCTGCACCGCCTCCATCTTCAGCATGCGGTTGACGACGTCGAGCGCCAGATCCTCGGGGAAGATGCCGAGCACGCGGGCGGCGTGTTCCGGCTTCAGCTTCGACAGCACCACCGCGATGGTCTGCGGATATTCGTTCTTGAGATAGTTGGCGAGCACCTCTTCCTGCACGTTGGAGAGCTTCTCCCACATGTTACGGCCGGCGGGGCCGCGGATTTCGTCCATGATGCCGTTGACGCGCTCGGGGGCAAGGTATTGCTGGAGCAGCCGCTCGGTGGCGTCGAAATTGCCCATCAGCGCGCCGGAGGCCGACATCCGCGAGACGAATTCGAGCAGCATGTCCTCCACCGTGTCGACCTCGACGGTGCCGAGCGTCGACATCTCCAGGGAGAGCTGGCGCACCTCGTCGTCGTCGAGCAAGCCCCAGATCTTGCCGCCATACTGCTCGCCGAGCGCCAGCATCAGGATCGCGGCGCGCTTCGGCCCCGGTACTGCTTCGGTCTTGGCGCCCGCGCGGCCGACGGCACGCTGACCGAGCGTGGAGATCACGCTGGTGATGTCGTTGGAATTGGCGTTTTGCAGGGCAGCGGCCATGTCGGATCACTTCTCGATTATTTCGCGGGTTCGGTCAGCCATTGGCGGATGATGGCGACCGTCTCGTTGGGATTGCGCTCGGCGAGTTCGCCGACGCGATGGACGGATTGGGCATGGACCTGGCCCTGGACGGTGGCGACGTCGATCGCGCTCGCAGCGCCGCTCGGCAGGAGCGGCTGGCTGGCGGGCGCGGCCTCGTCGCTCGCGGGACCGGTGAGGACGCCGGAGATGGCGGCTGCGACTTCGTCCGATGCCAGGATGCGCTTGACCAGCGGCCGGATGACCAGGAACAGCACGACCAGGCCGAGCAGCATCATCACGCCAAGCTCGACGAAGTACATGACGTCGTCCTTGGTGAACTGGAGCATGCCGAGCAAGCCGCTCGGCTCCGCGATCGGGGTGGTGGACGGGGCGTCGGCAAAGCGCAGATTGACGACCTCGACCTGGTCGCCGCGCTTCTGGTCGAAGCCGATCGCCGAGCGCACCAGCGTGGCGATCCGATCGAGCTGCTCCTTGGTGCGGTCCTGGTAGGCCAGATCGCCCTTCTCGTTCTTGGAGTAGATGCCGTCGACCAGCACCGCGACCGAGATGCGGTTGACCCGGCCGGCCTCGGTCACCTCGGTCTTGGTGGTGCGGGAGATCTCGTAATTGTTGGTCTCTTCGCTCTTCTTGCTCTGGTCCTTGGCCGCGACGCCGCCGTTCTGCTGGTTGCCGGGCAACTCGTTGTTGACGGTGACCTGGCCGTTGTTGTCGGCCGTCATGCTCTGCTCTTCGCGGGTCTGGCTCGAGCGCAGCACGCGGCCTTCGGGGTCGTACTTGTCCGAGGTCTGGGTGATCTTGTTGAAGTCGAAATCGGCGGAGAGCTGGACCCGGGCGCGTCCCGTCCCCACCACGGACGAGACGATGTCCTCGACCTGCTTGCGCATCCGCTTCTCGAAGGCGGTGCGACGCTCGTCGCCGATCTGCTGGTCCGGATCGGTTTGCGCGCCGTCGGCGAGCAGCTGTCCAGTCTCGTCGACGATCGAGACCCGCTGCGGCTTCAGCCCGTTCACGGCCGAGGCCACGAGGTGGCGGATGGCGCGGATCTGCTGGGCTTCCAGCGCACCGCGGACCCGAACCACGATCGAGGCCGACGGCTCCGGCGCCTCGCGCGAGAACAGCGGGCGCTCGGGCAGCACCAAATGGACGCGGGCGGCCTGGATGCGGTCGATGGCGCGGATGGTGCGGGCGAGCTCGCCTTCCAACGCGCGGAGATGGTTGATGTTCTGGACGAAAGAGGTGGTGCCGAGCGCATCCGACTTGTCGAACACCTCGTAGCCGACGCCGCCGCCCTTGGGCAGGCCGCCCTCGGCGAGCTTCATCCGCAGGCGGGTGACCTTGTCCTTGGGCACCATGATGATGGTGCCCTCGTTGCGCAGCTCGAACTGGATGCCCTGCCGCTCCAGGTCCTTGATGATGCCCGAGGAGTCCTCGACGCTGAGGTCGGTGAACAGCGTCGTCATCTGCGGCGTGGTGACGCGCATGATGACGAACGCAAAGAAGCCGACGAGCGCGGCGGTGACCGCGATCATCGCCCCGAACCGGGCGGCTCCAATACCCTTCAGAAAGTCCGCAAGACCTTGCAAGCAACCGCCCCGACAGATTCGGCTGCTTTCACAGGAAAGGCCGACTGGGCAATTATTGCCTAGGTGATGGTTTCGATATGGTTAACGAAGGTTAAGAGCTGCGACAAAAGTCGCGCCAAAACGAAACATGAAAAAAATCGGCCTCGCAAGGCGAGGCCGATTTTCGTCAAAAGCCGCAGATTTCCGGATTGCCTACTGGCGATATTGTTGGATACGGGTGGTGCGAAGTCCCGCCAGACCATGCTGGTCGATCGAAAACTGCCAGGAGAGGAATTCGTCAACCGTCAGGGTATAACGGCTGCAGGCCTCCTCAAGGGAGAGAAGACCGCCACGGACTGCGGCGACGACCTCGGCCTTGCGGCGGATGACCCAGCGTTTGGTGCCGGGTGCAGGCAGATCCGCAATCGTCAACGGACTACCGTCCGGCCCGATGACGTATTTTACCCTCGGGCGATGGGGTTCTGTCATGGCGTACTCACAAACTCTCAACCACTGAACTCACTCAGGAACCCTACGCGCGCCGGCTTAAAAATCCGCTAAGCCTAAGGCTTCAATACAATTCTCGTTGAAAATGGCTGGAACGCAGCCGTCTCGACCGGCGGGACGGTGCGTCCAGGCGGGCCGAGGGGGGTGTTCGTAAATACTTTACTAACGAACGAGGCCTGCGCGCGACGCTGCAAGGCCCCAATTGTCGTCCTGGCGAACGCCAGGACCCATTACCCAGGGAGGAGTTGCTACGACGACCCGGGGTCAGGTCCTCGCGCCAAAACGACTTGCGGTGGTTATGCGTCCTGGCTTTCGCCAGGACGACACCGAATATTCAGTCGCGACATTCCGCCTTTAATTGCTGGCCGTCGCGATGATGCTCTTGACCTGGCTCAAGGTGTAGCTGGAGCCGTCGATGGTCAGCAGCGGCGGCGACTGGGTCAGGTCGACGGATGACACCGTGCCCTGCACCTGCGCGGCGATGCCGACATTGTTGTTGGCGACATCCTTGCCCGTGGCCGAGATCGTGTACTTGCCGTCGGGCCATTGCGTGCCGTCATTGCCCATTCCGTTCCAGGTGAACGGGACGTCGGTGCCCGCGCCGGCGGTGTATTTGCCGGTGAACACGGTCTGGCCGCTGGCATTGGCGATGGTGATGTCGACGGTGGCGTCGCTCGGCACGTTGAGATGCCAGGTCGCCGACGAATTCGTCATGGTCCCGGTGGTGCCGTCGACCAGGGCGGTCTTGCCGACGAAGCCAAGCGCCTGGGTCGCCTGAGTGGTCTGTTGCAGGGTGACGAGTTGGGACAGCGAGTCGTTGGTCTTGAGCTGCTGCTCGACGCCGGCGAACTGCACCAGCTGCTGGGTGAACTGGTTGGTGTCGAGTGGATCGAGCGGGTTCTGGTTCTGCAGCTGCGTCGTCAGCAGCGTCAGGAAGGTCTGGAAGTTGCCAGCGAGCGTCGCGCCGGTGGTCGAGCCCAGGCCGGGGTTCGACGAGGATTTCGGCAGGTCCGTCGTGCCGGAGACGACGGATGGGGCAGTGGCGGCATTCGTGGTGGTCATGATCGAATACTCCTCACACTCTGATGTCGACGCCGCTGCTCGATCCGAGCATGCGGCCGTAGCTGCGCCCGACCGGGGCCGCGGGAACTGCGTCCTCGTCGCTGACGATCAGCCGGCGGGCATTGCCGCCATTGTCGTTGTTCTGGCCGGAGTTCTGGCCCGATGAATTCTGATCGCGCAGGCTGAAGGACAGCCCGTTGCTGCCGGTCTTGAGGCCGGCATCGTCGAGCGCGCGCTGCAATTGCGGCGCGTCCTGCCGCAGCATCTGCAGCGTCTCCGGCTTCTCGACGGTGAGATGCGAGGTGACCTGGCCGTTGCGGTCGACATTGATGCGGACGTCGATGCGGCCGAGGTCGAGCGGATCGAGGCTGATGTCGAACCGGGTCTTGCCCGCGCGCGCGGCGGCGACAATTTCGATCGGCACGCCGCTGATCGGTATGGCATTGGCATTCGCCGCGGTCGCCGTGAGCGTCGCGGTCGAAGCGGTCGCGGCCGAAGTGGTATTGGTCAGCGGCGCTTGGATGGCGGAGGCCGCCTGCGCGCTGGCGTCGGTGGTGGGGATAGCGGCCTGCATGCCCGCGTGGGCATGCGGTGTTGCCGTCGCCGGTGCGGCATCGGCGGTGCGGTCGGAAGTCCCTGCCTTGGTGTCGGCCGCGTTCGCGTCGATCGGCGGCTTGTCGGCTTGCGGATGCGCCGTGGTGGCGGAGGCTGCCGTCGCCGAGATCTGCGCGGCGTTCGCCTTGCCGGTGTCCTGACCGATATGGGAGACGTCGCTCGCGCCTTGCGCAGTGGCTGCGGCCTTGAACGAGGTTTTTGGCGTGCCCTGGTCGACGGCGGCGATCAGGCCGCCATTGGTCTTGGCATCGGTCGCGGTCGAATCGGTCGTGCCGGTCGCGGCATCGGCCAGCGTCGCCGAGGTGTCGGCATCGACCTTGGCGCTCGCGGTCTTGGCGCTCTTGTCGCCCGGCGTCGCGGTATCGGTCTTGCTGCCGGCGATCTGCGCCGTGATGGATGCGCTGGCGGCGATGCCGGCGGCGGCAATCGTCAGCGGCGAGGAGGCGGGGCCGGCGGCCTGGTTCGCGGTCGCGTTGGGATCGACCGGCACGGCCACCACGAGTGCATTCGGATCGGGCACGGCGGCCTGCGTCGCGTCAATCTGCGCGGCGGCCGCGGTATCGACGGCGGCGGCGAGGCCATCGGTGCCGTCGGCCTTGTCCGCTTTGGTCTCGTCGGACTTGTCCGCAGACTTGTCGGCCGATTTGGCGTCGGACGCCTTCGGCTTGTCCTTGGTCTTGCTATCAGCCTTGGCCGCATCGGCGGTCGAGTCGTTCTTGGCGTCGTTCCTGGCGTCGTTTTTGGCGGACGCGGAATTGTCGGCGTCGTCGCTGGCCTTGCTCTGCGAGAACTGGTCGCCCGCCGCGCGATCGCGCGGGCTCTTGTCCGAGGCGGAGGACGATGAATCCGGCCGCCGCGGGGTGTCCTGTGCGGAGGACGCCGCGCTGTCGTTGATCGCCTGGGTGTTGCTGTCCACCAGCGAGCCGAAGGAATCGTTGGCGGAGCTGTCTTTCGGGGCTTGCGACCGGGCAGGCTTTTGCTGCGCGCTCTGCACTTGCACGCTTGCCGCTACATCTGACGTACGACCGACCACAGGCAACCCCTTGAAACATCTTCGCCATCAAAAGTAGCAAGGAGCGGGCCAGCCTCGCGCGATGGAGTTTTATTCAGTTAAATCAATAGCTTGACGAATTTGCGCTCCCGCCGCGAGGCCTCTCGAAGCCCCGCCATTTCTGCCTCCCCGGCAAGAATTGCCGTAAACCATGCGGGGTCCGTGATTGCTTCACCGGAAGGCCGCCTATATTAAAGAGACAGCTCTCAGCCGCTTCCGACCGGGCAGGCCGCGCCATTCGGGAACTCTCAGTTCCCAGGGTCGCCGTTGTCCCGCCGGATGCACCCAGCGGATCGCCCAACGCCGCCGTCCACAACGCTTTAAGGCCCATGCTCAACAGTCTGGATCTCGAAGGCCGTCCTGAGGATACCAGGGTCGTCGTTGCCATGTCGGGCGGCGTCGATTCATCGACGACGGCTGCGCTCTTGAAGGCGGAGGGCTACGACGTCGTCGGCATCACGCTGCAGCTCTACGACCACGGTGCGGCCACCCATCGCAAGGGCGCCTGCTGCGCCGGCCAGGACATCCACGACGCCCGCGACGTCGCGGCCAAGCTCGGCATTCCCCATTACGTGCTCGACTACGAGGACCGCTTTCGCGAGTCCGTCATCGACAATTTCGCCGACAGCTACGCGCTCGGCGAGACGCCGGTGCCCTGCATCGAGTGCAATCGCTCGGTCAAGTTTCGCGACCTCTTGAAGACCGCGCGTGAACTCGGCGCCACCGCGCTCGCCACCGGCCATTACGTCGCCTCGCGCCGCCGCGCCGACGGCTCGCGCGCGCTGGTGTGTTCCGCCGACGCCGAGCGCGACCAGAGCTACTTCCTGTTCGCGACCACGCAGGAGCAGCTCGATTATCTGCGCTTTCCGCTCGGCGACATGACCAAGCCCGAGACGCGCGAGCTGGCGCGGCGCTTCGGTCTTGCCGTCGCCGACAAGCACGACAGCCAGGACATCTGCTTCGTGCCCACCGGCCGCTACACCGACATCATCACCCGCCTGCGGCCGAACGCGATGGACCCCGGCGACATCGTCGATCTCGACGGCCGCGTGCTCGGCCGGCACAACGGCATCGCCAATTTCACCATCGGCCAGCGCCGCGGCCTCGGCATCGCAGCCGCCGCGCCGCTGTTCGTGGTGCGGCTGGAGGCCGCCAACCGCCGCGTCGTCGTCGGCCCGCGCGAGGCGCTGAAGATGCACCGCATCGTGTTGCGCGACGTCAACTGGATCGGCGATGGCGACATCGACCGCGCCATCGGCAATGGCCTCGAAATGTTCGTGCGCGTGCGTTCGACCCGCGCGCCCCAGCCGGCGTGGCTGCGCGGCGCGAACGGCCATTACGAGGTCGAGCTCGTCGCCGGCGAAGAGGGCGTTTCGCCGGGACAGGCCTGCGTGTTTTACGACGCAGCCAGTGGTCAGGCCAGCGTGCTCGGCGGCGGCTTCATTCAAAGCGCCGCCGCGAAGGCCGCAAGCAGCACGACGAGGCCGCTCGCAGAAGCGGTCCGCGGCTAAAAAAATATATAGGGCAGGGGCATGGCAGCAGACATCTCGCGGGCCGGGGTCGAGAAGGCCTATGGCCGCTGGGCGCCGGTCTATGATCTCGTGTTCGGCAAGGTGTTCGACGCCGGAAGGCAGTCGACCATCGCCGAGGCCGACCGCATCGGCGGCCGCATCCTCGACGTCGGCGTCGGCACCGGGCTTTCGCTCTCCGACTATGCGCGCACCACCAAGATCTGCGGCGTCGACATCTCCGAGCCGATGCTGCGCAAGGCGCAATCGCGCGTGCGGAGCTTGCGGCTGTCCAATGTCGAGGTGCTCTCGGTGATGGACGCGAAAAACCTCGCCTTCCCCGAAAACTTCTTCGACGCGGTGGTCGCACAATACGTCATCACGGCGGTGCCCGATCCCGAAGGCACGCTCGACGAGTTCGTGCGCGTCTTGAAGCCCGGCGGCGAGCTGATCCTGGTCAACCACATCGGCGCCGAAAAGGGTTTGCGCAAACTGTCCGAGCTGGCGTTTGCGCCCTTGGCCCGCCGCCTCGGCTGGCGCCCGGAGTTTCCGTGGGCCCGCCTGGTCGACTGGGCCGCAAAACACGGCGGCGTCACCCTGGCTGAGCGCCGCCCGATGCCGCCGATGGGGCACTTTTCGCTGATCCGCTACCTCAAATCGTGATCGGGGGCGCGGAACACGCGGGCTGACCCGCGCGTTTCCCTCCCATGCGCACCACATCAAACATCATTCTGGCCAGCCTCCTGATCGCCGCCTCCGGCAGCGCGATCGCGCAGGCCCCGCCCGCCCCGGCGACGCCGCCGCAACAAACCGCGCCGCCATCCCCGCAGCACGCCACCGGTTGCACGCCGCAGGACCGGCCGAACCGCTCAGCCGACGGCACCACCGGCCAGTCCCGGGAACCGCTCGGCGACAAATTGGCCAAATCGGATGGCGTGCTCTGCCCGCCCTCCGGCGTCGATCCCGAGATGCACGCCCCGGCGCCCAGCACGAACGGCGCCATGCCCGTCATCCCGCCCCCCGGCAGTCCCGGCGGCGACCCGACGGTACGGCCGAAATAGCTGTCGCGCCGAAGCCTTGGCGTAGGCGGAGCCTGTTCCGCATCCCCATGCCCGGGCTCGTCCCGGGCATCCACGTTCTTGTGGCCGCGCGACGGCCGTGGATGGCCGGGACAAGCCCGGCCATGACGGATTCAGCGCCAAAAGGCCCAAATCCCCGCCGACATGTCCCGCCGAAGCTTTAGCGAAGGCGGAAGCCTTGGCGCAGGCGGAAGCTTTAGCCAAAGCGGAAGCAAACTCGGATTGACAGCCCGTCGCCCCCTTCCTTATATGCCGCGCGTTCGCGAGATGGCCTTGTTCGGCCCTCGCGACCCTGTGGCGGGGTAGCTCAGCTGGTTAGAGCACGGGAATCATAATCCTGGGGTCGGGGGTTCGAGTCCCTCTCCCGCTACCAAAAAATCAACGCGATATCCAAGGCTCGGGAGCCGTCGTGTCCGGCCTGCCACCTTGAGAGAGCTCTAGGCTCCATTCGCGACCCTGCAGAAGCACTGGGCGCGCCTCATGCCGGCGCCGGCAGTCGGCTTGTGCACAGAGCCGCGGAACAAGGGGACAAACCTCAGCTCTGCCGACTACGAATCCCTGCTGCGTGCTAACCGCCGGAACGATAAGACGGGCCGAGGATTCGTTCCGGCAGGAGCAAGCTCGATGCTGATGACGAAGGAAAGACGACCGGCGATCCGAACGCTGCGCGGATGGGCGCTCAGCGTGCTGCAGGAAGCGGGCGCCATCCACGAATGCGAGGAGCACGGCTGGGCGAAGGACGGGGCCGACCCGCATGCGCGCGAGCACGCATTGGATATAGCCAGGCATGAGCCACCCGAGGGCTTGTCTCCGGATCAGGCCGTCGGGCAAGTGCGCGAGGTTTTGCATTCGATCGGCGATACGTGCCCGGAGTGCCCGCCACGTCCCGATTAGGTCCCCTGCGCTATCGCGCCGCTCGGATCGCGCGCGAGCCTCAAGGCCTTCGACAAGGGTGGAGGACGTGAGGGATATGAGCGGGCTTGCTAAAAGGCCCTTCAAGCGAGCAAGTCTAGTGCGTTCTCGATCGCTGCGCCGGCGGCGGTGTTGTCGAAGATGCACCAAGTCTCACTAGGTGACGACGCAGCACCGAGCCGCACCTTCAGCGATCGCAGGAACGCCCCGTCGTAAGCGGAGTAGTAAATGCGCGGCGCTCCATGCAGTCGAAAATAGCGCAAGCCCGGCCACCCGCCCGGCAGGTCGGCATCGGGCACCCGCGCCGGATCCGCGGCGACGCGGGCAATCCGACGTTCCTTGAGCCAGGCGCCGACCTCGGACGTAAACCAGCTGACGTGACGCGGCTCGCAAGCGAGAGCGGCTGAGGTCCTTTCCTGCAGTGCGCGGAACAGGAACTCCGCATCGGACTCAACGAACATTTTGCGCTGTGCCGAGCCGCAGCTCAGCCTTGACATGCGCGGCCTCTTCCATGTCAGTCCGTAACTGCCATCGGACATCACCGGATGTTTCACAATCTCACGCCGACTTCCGCCGCGTCCCTGCTGTCGGCTTCTTCGCCGTCGCTTCCTTAGCCAGCTTCTTACCGGCGATCGGCATCAGCATCTCCTTCTGAGCCGCGGCAGCCTTCTTCGACTTTTTGGCAGGCTTTTTCGGAGCCTCGGTCTTTGCTGCTGCCCCGCCGACGCTCTTGCGTAGCGCGTCCATCAGATCGACGACGTTCTCGCCTTTCGGCCGATCCTTCGGCACGATCGGCTTGCCGGCGCGCTTCTGGTTGATGAGCTCGATCAGCGCGCTTTCATAATGGTCCTCGAACTTCTCCGGCTCGAATGATCCAGCCTTCTGGTTCACGATGTGCCTGGCCAGATCGAGCATGTCCTTCGTCACTTTGACGTCCTGGATCTCGTCGAAGTATTCTTGCTCGCTACGAACCTCGTAGGGATACCGCAGCAAGGTGCCGACCAGACCCTTGTCCATCGGCTCGAGCGCAATGATGTGCTCTCGGTTGGTGAGCACCACGCGCCCGATCGCAACCTTGTTCATCTCGCGGATGGTCTCGCGGATGACCGCGAAGGCGTCGTGGCCGACTTTTCCGTCCGGACGGATGTAGTAGGGGCGAATTAGGTAGCGCGGATCGATGTCGGCCTTGTCTACGAACTCGTCGATCTCGATGGTCCGCGTGGATTCCAGCGCGATCTCCTCAAGCTCCTCCTTGGTCACCTCGATGAACTGGTCCTTCTCGAGCTGGTAGCCCTTGACAATGTCCTCGTTGGGCACCTCGTCGCCGGTCTCGGCGTCGACTTTCAGGTACTTGATCCGATGACCGGTCTGACGGTTGAGCTGGTTGAAGGAGATCTTCTCGCTCTCCGACGTAGCTGGGTAGAGCGCCACGGGACAGGTGACCAACGAGAGACGCAAAAAGCCTTTCCAGTTCGCGCGGGGGGCCATGGTACGCAACACTCCATTGCGGGGACTTGGACTCAAGACGAACGGCGGGCCGCAGTTCCGACATCAACCGCAGGTGTCCACTGCAAATTGATGCCACGTCCCGGTCAAGCGGCCTGAATATATGGCGGGCGGTCATGACTCATACGGACAAAATAAGAACATACAGCGGTGACCCAACCCATGGCAGATCCTCGGTCATTAGACCTTTGTGGATCAGCCAATCCGTTGCTCTAAGGGGAGCGGCAACCCAGCCCGTCGGGCAAAACACCCGCCATCCCCGTCAACCCCTCCCCGCAAAAATATTCCACTTTGCCGAAATTCGAAAGGGCGCATGTGTCGCTCATCCCGGCTCATCCTTGAGGGGCGATCTCGTTGTCGGCTTGATTGCGAGCCGGGCTTGCGATGGACGCGGCAGCGTCGGCACGAGATGGTGCGGGCAGGGCGGGTAGTCCCTGTGAGCCCGCAACCGCGTGCGGAGCGGCGCTGCTAGGCTTCGTCTCGTCTGTAAGTTTCCGGCTCCGTCGACTGGGCCGGGAAAACTGCGGCGAAATGGCGGGCCGTGCGTACGGCAAAACCCTGTGGTCCTGGCCGTCGTTGCTACGGTCAAGCTGTCGCGGAGGTGTGTGCGAGCCCAACCGGGCGGACAGCATCATCCAAATTCGCGAGGCGAGGGAGGCCAAAAGGAAAGTTCGGCTCCCGGGAGAGCACGGCATAAGCCGTCCAACCATCGCGCAGGGAAGGCCGAGTGATTGGCTACACCTGTATGCTGCTGTGCGGTTCTTTTGCGCTACATCTTCGCGCAGCGGACCGCGGGTGCCAGCCGGCACCCGGCCTTCCTGTGCCCTCTTGGTTTAGAGGGTGGAATGACCAGGCAAAGCTCGGGCGAAACGCGCCGCGAGAACGAGAACTCATGTCCGCTGTTGAAAGATCAGTCGCATCATTTCCGGGATACGTCGAACGGCGCTCGCGCTACGCGGCCATCTCAGGCGGCCCCGCGGCGGGGCCTTCGCCTTCATCTTTGCCTCTGTTTTGCCGTCGGCTTCTCCGGCGCCGCCGATGGCGAGTTGCGTCGAGCTCCGGGGCCGGGGTGGGTATGAACCTGAGATTGCAAAGAAGTTCGCCTCCGAGGGTTTTACGGTGTTCGCGGGACGCCGCGACGGCGCCAAGCTCGAACCGCTCGTCAAGGAGATCGAGCAGGCCGGCGGCGAAATTCACGCGCGCGCGCTCGATGCGCGCAAGGAGGACCAGATCATCTCGTTTCTCGGCGATTCCGACAAGCACGCGCCGCTCGAGGTTTGCATCTTCAACGTCGGCGCCAACGTCAACTTTCCGATTCTCGACACCACCGAACGGGTGTTCCGCAAGGTCTGGGAGATGGCTTGCTATTCCGACTTCCTCGTCGGCCGCGCGCCTGATGCTGCCCCGTGGCCAGGGCAACATCTTCTTCACCGGTGCGACGGCGAGCCTGCGCGGCGGAAGCGGCTATGCAGCCTTTGCCAGCGCCAAGTTCGGCCTGCGGGCGGTCGCGCAAGCGGCGGCGCGCGAATTGGGCCCGAAGAACATTCACGTGGCGCATCTGATCATCGATTCCAGCGTCGACACGGAATGGGTCCGGCAACGGCGGATCGAGCCGCTCGGTCCGAACGCGCTGGATAAATCCCGACCTCCTGATGCCGCCGTCATCGGTCGCCGAATCCTATTGGATGCTCTATCAGCAACCCAAGAGTGCCTGGACCTTCGAGCTGGAGATTCGCCCCTTCGGCGAGAAATGGTAGCGGAGCCGGTTCACGATGGCCCGTGCAAGGGTTCAGAATGAAAAGGGTTCAGGATGAATTGCCGAAGTGGTGTTCTGGAAGCCCCTGTGCGATGCCATGAATGGCCAGAACGTGACCCGCTTGGGGTTCGCGGCTCAATTGCTCGCGATCCAGAAACTTTCTGGCCGTCGTCACGAACAAGGTCTTCAGATCGGTTCCGCCGAAGCACACGCAGGTCGGATTGATCGCCGGCACCGGAATGACGGTGTCGATCCGGCCGTCCGGCCGATAGCGTATCACCCGACCGCTGGAGAAGAATGCGGTCCACAGTCCGCCGGCGACGTCGACACACGCGCCGTCGGGCCTCTCGCCGGAGGCGCTGTAATCCGCGAACAGCCGTCTGTTGCCAATCACGCCGTCATCGAGGTCGAAGTCGAACTGCCAGGTTTGGTATCGCCTCGTATCGGTGAAATAGAGCGTGCGATTGTCGGGTGAGAACGCGATGCCGTTCGTCACGATGACATCGCCGAACATGCGCGCTGTCCGGCCGTCGGCGTCCACGCGATACAGCGCCCCGTTCGGTCGATGCAGCTGGTTGTCCATGGTGCCGATCCATAGCCGGCCCCGCGCATCGACGCGCCCGTCGTTCAGGCGGTTGTCGGGGCCGCTTTCGACCTCGCAGAGCTGAGCTGGAGGACCGTCATTGGACGCGCGGCGATAAAGTCCCAGATCCTGCGCGAGCAGGTGGGAGCCATCCGCCGTCAGAGCCTGACTGCCGAGGAAGTTGCATGCGTACGGAACAACCTGATGAGCGCCTGTCGCCGGATCGAACGATTGATGCAGCCGCCGGTCGACGTCGACCCACCACAGCTTGCGGGATCGGTCGCACCACAACGGCGTCTCGCCGAGGACATCGCCGGCGGCGACCGCGGTCTCGACCCGATGTGCGGGGATCTTGTCGGTGGTCATCCCGATATCCGATTCCAGCCGCGAGCCGGGCGATCAGTCCTCGTTCCAGGAGGCGAGGGCGTGCGCGACGCAACCGTTGATGTGCTCGGTGAGCACGGCTTTGGCGCTCTTGATGTCGCGCTTGAGCGCACATTCCAGCAGCGCCTTGTGCTGGTTGATCGTCTCCGCGCCACGGTAGCGCAGCGCATAGCGGAAATATTTGTCGAACACGATCGCGTGGGTCTGCATCAGCTCGCGCGAACCGCAGCTCGAGATCAGCGCCTGGTGGAATTCGCCGTCGTAGCGTTTGCGCAGCTCGGGATCGTCGCCCTCCTTGAGGACGGTCCGTTCGGTCGCCGCCAGCTTGTGATGCGCCGACACCACGCGGCCTTCCCACTCCACGTCGCCGGCGCGGAACGACTCGGCCATCGCATGATGCTCCAGCAGGATGCGCAGACCGGCGAGCTCACGCAGGTTCTGGATGGAGATCGGCGCCACCTCGAAGCCGCGCTGGCCCTCGGCGACCACAAAACCCTCGGAGGTCAGACGATTGAGGATCTCGCGCAGTGTGCTGACGCTGAGGCCGTAATCTTCCTTCATGGCATCGAGCTTGAGGCGTCCGGATGGCGTGAGCACTCCGAAAATGATGTCGGCCCGGATGCGCTGATAGCCACTGTCGCCCGCCGACAGGGGCCGTTCCTCGAGTGACGTCATGCCTTCTGATCCCACCTGTCGCGATCGGTCAGCCACTTCGGAGGCGGCGGAACCATCAGTGTTGCCAGCAATATAGCAGATTTCAAATGTCGGACGTACGATAAATCATCATATGAATTAGATATCATCATTTGACATAGAAATACATGTGTGATGTCTAAATGGACTGAGGGTGCGAAAAATGATGGCTTAAGCCGCCGTTCGCGCCCGTTCGAACAGGGAGGAAAACGATGAGCTTGCTGGTACGGGCGCTGTCTGCGACGGCGATCTGCGTGGCGCTGACGGTCGGCGCATCCGCTCAGGACGTTCAGGAGCGCACGATCAGGTGGGGACACCTGAACAACACCGATCACCCCGTCAGCTTTGGCGTGCAGAAATTCGCCGAGATCCTGCTGGCGAAGAGCGGGGGCAAGATGAAGGTCCGCGAGTTCGCGGCCTCACAGCTCGGCAACGAGTTGCAGCAGCAATCCGCGCTGCGCGGCGGCACCCAGGAGATGCTCTCGGCCTCGACGACATCACTTGCCACCGTCGTTCCGGAATTCGGTCTGATCGATTTCCCGTTCCTGTTCAACACGACCGAGCAGGCCGATGCTCTCGCGACCGGAAAATTCGGCAAGGCGATGATGGATACGCTGCCGTCGAAGGGGCTTATTGGCCTCGGATATTGGGGCCTGGGCTTCCGCAACGTCACGAACAGCACCCGTCCGATCACCAAGCTCGAGGACTTCAGCGGCCTCAAGCTTCGTGTGATTCCGAATCCGGTCTATCTCGAAAGCTTCAGTGCCTTTAAGGCAAATCCGGTCCCGATGGCTTTCGGTGAGCTGTATTCGGCGCTCGAGACCCGCACCGTCGACGGCCAGGAGAATCCCTACACGGTCATTCTCTCGAACAAGTTCTATGAAGTGCAGAAGTACGTTTCCGCCACCAATCACACTTTCACCCTGAACATCATCCTGGTGAGTAAGATCTTCTGGGACAAGCTGTCGCCAACCGAGCAGGGCCTGATGCGCGAAGCCTATGAAGAAAGCCGCGGCTATCAGAAGGAGCAGACCCGCCTCCAGACCGACAAGGCTCTGGCGGAGCTGCAGGCCAAGGGCATGCAGTACAACGCGATCGCTCCTGAAGAAACGGAGCGCATGCGGAAGGCAGCGCAGCCGGTCGCGGACAAGACGTCGGCCAGCCTTCGTCCCGAGACGGTGAAGCTCTTCAACGAAGAGGTCGAGCGCATCCGCAAGGACGTGAAGTAGTCGACTTCTGCTGTCACGCAGGCGTCGGAGTCGGCCAGTGGTCGGCTCCGCCCCTCATTTGTCCGGACGTCACGCATGGCGCGAGTTCTCGACCTCTATTGCACGTTCCTGAAGGCCGTCATTGCCGCGTGCCTCGCGGTGATGGTGGTCCTGGTCTTCGGCAATGTCGTCCTGCGCTACGGCTTCAACTCCGGAATCACGATTTCCGAAGAGTTGTCGCGCTGGCTGCTGGTCTGGTTGACCTTCCTGGGCGCAATCGTCGCGCTTCGCGAGCACGCCCATCTCGGCGTCGACAGCCTCGTCCGGATGCTGCCGGCCTCTGGCAAGCGCATATGCTTCGTTATCAACTATTGCCTGATGCTGTTTGCCGACTGGCTGCTGCTGTCGGGAAGCTGGCGCCAGACCATCATCAACATTGACGATCGCGCGCCGGCGACCGGTCTCTCGATGGCCATCTTTTACGCGGTCGGCGTGATTTTCGGCGCGTCGGCCGCAGTGATCCTTCTCTACGACCTCGTCCGCGTGCTCACTGGACAGGCGAGCGAATCCGACATGGTGGCCGTCAAGGAATCGGAAGAGCACTGATGTCTTATCGAACCGTGCCAGGCGGCGTCCACATCCAGCAGTCCACCGGGATCGCGTCATGACGATCGCCGTCTTCACCTTCTCGCTGCTGGGCGCCATGGCGCTGGGCATGCCGATCGCCTTTGCGTTGCTCGTCTGCGGCGTGGCCCTGATGAGCACGATCGACATGTTCGACGCCCAGATCGTGGCGCAGAATGTCATCAACGGCGCCGACAGCTTTCCGCTGATGGCGATTCCCTTCTTCATGCTCGCGGGCGAGATCATGAACAAGGGAGGGCTGGCCAAGCGTATCGTGAATGTCGCGCTGGTCGCGGTCGGGCATTTCCGTGGCGGGCTCGGCTATGTCACGATCCTTGCCTCCTGCATCCTCGCGTCGCTGTCCGGCTCGGCGGCTGCCGATGCAGCGGCGCTCGCGTCCCTTCTGGTGCCCATGATGGTGGCGGCGGGGCACAAGAAGTCCTATGCAGCGGGCCTCGTGGCGGCGGGCGGCATCATTGCTCCCGTCATCCCGCCCAGCATCGGCTTCGTCATCTTCGGCGTCGCCGCGGGCGTCTCGATCTCGAAACTGTTTTTGGCTGGCATCGTGCCCGGACTGCTGCTCGGCGCAGGGCTCTGTATGGCCTGGGCGTGGGTGGTGCGGAAAGAGAACCTGACGCCGCCGCCACGGGCCTCGTGGTCGGAGATCGTCAAGGCCGTCGTCGACGGCTTCTGGGCGTTGATGCTGCCGGTCATCATCGTGGTCGGCCTGCGCTTCGGCATCTTCACGCCGACGGAAGCCGCAGTGGTCGTCGCCGTCTATTCGCTGTTCGTCGCGACCTGCGTCTACCGCGAGCTGAAACTGTCGCAGCTCTACGCGATCTTCGTCTCCTCTGCCGTGACGACGAGCATCGTCATGTTCCTGGTCGCTGCGGCGCTGGTATCGTCCTGGCTCATCACCGTGTCCGAGATATCCGCGCAGGTCGTAACCCTGCTGAAGCCCTTCATGGGCAACAACACGCTGCTGATGCTCGCGATCATGGTTGTGGTTGTCATTGTGGGGACGGCGCTCGACATGACACCGACGATCCTCATTCTCACGCCGATCCTGATGCCGATCGTCAAGGCGGCGGGCATCGACCCCGTCTATTTCGGCGTGCTCTTCATCATCAACAATGCGATCGGCCTGATCACGCCACCGGTGGGCATCGTGCTCAATGTCGTCTGCGGCGTCTCCAGGATCAGCATGGAGGATATCATCAAGGGCGTCTGGCCCTTCATGATCGCGCAACTGATCGTCCTGTTCGCGATGGTGCTATTCCCGGGACTGGTGACGATCCCGGCCAAATGGTTTGCCGGCTAGACGCGTCGGCACAAAAGAAGGACAAACGAAAATGGCCGCAAGGATCATGATCCTCAACGGACCCAATCTCAATTTCCTCGGTATCCGCGAGCCTCACATCTACGGCTCGACGACGCTCGATGAGATCGAGGCGAGCTGCAAGGCGCTGGCCGATCAGCTCGGAGTCTCGATGTCGTTCCATCAAACGAACATGGAGGGCGAGCTCGTCAGCCTGATCCAGTCCGCCCATGGCAACGCGGACGCCATCATCATGAATCCCGCGGCCTATTCATTCACCTCGATCGCGCTGATCGATGCGCTGAAGATTTTCGAGGGTGTGAAGATCGAGGTGCATATCTCGAACATCCACGCGCGGGACGAGCTGCACCGCCATTCGATCACGTCGAGTGCCTGCACGGCGGTCATTTGCGGTCTCGGTCCATATGGCTATCTCGCCGCGATGCTCGCGGTCGTCCAACGGTTGGGGCAATTGCCTGAGACCATCGCACCGGCTCTGCACGGGCTTGCGGCCGGCGGCAAGGCGTAAGCATGGAGGGCGCAATGCGCGGCACGGGATTTCTTGCCATCTGGAGCGACGTCGAGGCTCACGACCTGACCGACTACCGGCACTGGCTGACGCGTGAGCACACGACCGAGCGCGTGACGACGAAGGGCTTCCTGGCATCGCGTGTCTTCCGCGCGGCAAGGGACGACATCGACCGCTTCTTCATTCTGTATGAGCTGGAGACGCCGGAGGTCCTCGACGGCGAGGCCTATCTGGCGCGCCTCAACGCACCGACGCCGTGGTCACAGCGCATCATGCCGAAGCTCGGCAATTTCATGCGGGGCGGCGGTGTCATGAGCGCGCGGAAAGGGCGGGGCGAAGGCGCATCAATCGTGGCGCTCCGGATAGAGACGTTGCCGAAAGATCTCCAGGGTCTGGCTCAGGCGCTCGTTGCGTGCGACGGGGTTGCCGCCGTGCAGATCGGCGCGACTGACGAGGCGCGGACGTCGGTGCGGACGACCGAAAAGGGCATGCGGAAGAACGAGGGCTTCTTCGCGGGGCTTTTGCTGGTCGAGGCGCTCGACGTCGCCTCGTTGCAGGCTGCCTTGCAGCGGGCAAGCGAGCTTGCGCCCGACGTCATGGCCGGGGCGAGCGAGCCGGAAGTTTATCAAAGCATGTTTGCGCTCGACGCCCGCATCGCGGATTTCGGTTGACGACAACGTTCTCGCTCGCCGCGCTGACCTGCTCGAGCTTGCGCTGCCTGCTGCTCGACGCCAGATTGGTTTGAATTGCTGGCTGACGTGGCATCCCGATACCCGCGGAACGCGCCGCGTCGGGAGTGCACCGCTTCATCGCGGGGTCCGCAAAAGGCGGCGACGGCGGCTTCGTTCGAGCTCGCGTGATCGCCGCTCCGAACTAGGAACTCTTGCGCACCATCGAGGCTTGACTCAGCGGGCCAGCGTCGCCGCCGATTTGCTGGCCTGCACGGCCCCGCCTCCAAGCCCCCATACCCCCCAGGGTGGGGCCGTGTCTCTTCGCAGGAGATGCAATGCCTGAGCCGACCGATCACGACATCAGAGAACGTGCGCACTGGCTTTGGGAGCGAGCTGGCAAGCCGGAAGGCCGCGAGGAAGAGTTCTGGCACGCGGCCGAGCAGGAGTTGCGCAACGAGGACAAGTCGAACCCAATGCGGACGCCGGATACGCTGTGACCGACAAGAGATGCCCATTCTGCCACGGTCTGGGATGGGTCTGCGAAAACCATCCGCTCCGCGCCTGGAGCGAGGAATTGGGCGGCTGCCGCTGCGGTGAGGGCATGCCCTGCACCTGTAATGTGACCGAAGATCCCGAAACAAGAGCAGTGATCGTCGAAGCGGACACGACGTGGCACTAAGACCTGGCATTGAAGGCGGAACAGAGCCTTCCAGCCGGAATTGAGGTTGTGAGCAGCACGGGCTGCGACGCAGGCCCGTGGCTTCGGCGGGGTTTGCGGTGGACGAGCGGCAAAAGATAGAGCACCAGATCGAACTCGCAACGCGAGCGGCTGCGCTCGTCAAAGACGAAACCACCGTCCAGCGATTCAAGAACTTCGCCGAGGAGCTTAAGCAAAAGCTGCTTCGCATGATGCGGCGCGGCAAGGTACGAGCGCGCGCGTACGAACTCTGGGAGCAGGCCGGTCGCCCGGTCGATCGGGACGTGGAGTTTTGGCTCGAGGCCGAACGGCAGATCGAAGAAGAGCGCGATCAGCGGAGGCTCTCGGATCCCTCAGACAAACGATAGAAGTTCCGGTAGCCACACCGGCAGCACACAAGCTTCGGCCGCGCGTTCCGCGGACAGAGAAAAAGCCGCCGAGTTCTTCACCCGGGCGGCCTCAAAAGTTCGTAGCTGTTGGTCGCCTCTCCAGCCTGGTGCGTACCGCCGTTACCTTGTTTGCGGCCATGCAAGATCATTCTAGGCCGAGGCGCTCGATTCTGCTGTGACCTGAAGCACACATTGAAAGGGTGATATCGGGAAGCTTGCGAGGGCACCGACTTTGATGGGACTGCTCCGTCATGCTTTACGCGCCGGCCGCGACACCCAGGCGGCCGATGCCTGGAAGCTTCAGCGCGGGGCGGCGGATGTCGAGGCCGAGCACCGCGCCGAGGAAATTGATCTCTACCCCTTCGACCCAGCCGATGGTCATGCCGAGATAGCCCGACAGCGAGGCGTAGAGCCCGGTGCCGGACGCCGTGATGCCGGCCCAGCGTCCGCTGTAGGGAAAGTCCTTGCCGATGGCGGTCGGCGGCAGCACCGCGCGCAGCTCGGGAACGGCGTCCAGCGCGGCCTGCACGAAGGTGTTGGAATTCGGTCCCGGCCAGGCACTGTAGTCGCCATAGGCCCGGAACTTGTAATTCTCGATGACGGAACGGATCTTGGGAATTAGCGCTTCGGCCCGCGCGCCGTCGACGGCGACGACGGTTTCCGGGAGGGCGCCGAACCAGCGGCCGTCGGGGGCAAAGCCGTTGCTGCGAATCGGGTCGCCCCAGCCCGTGTAGTCGTATCGGCTGTAAGTGGCGGCGCCCTTCTCCTTGACGACGATCCAGGTGTGGACGGCAAAAATACTGCGCCAGCGCACCGTGCGCGCGGCGAACACGCGGATCAGCGCGTCGGGATTGGCGGATGCGGGCGGCAGCAGGCCGGCGCTGGAGCGATCCGCCGTCTGCCAATTGCCGCGGCCGTCGCCGCGCAAATAATAGCGGCCGGCCGACACGCCGATCGGCAGGAAGATCAGCAGCAGGAACAGAATCAAGGATTTCCTCAAAGGCCAACGGCGGTCAGGCGGGACGATGTCACCAATATAGTTCGCAAGGTACGCGGCGCCAGCGCTCTCCTGCTCTTGCATTCGGGTGGTGCGGCCATATGTTGCGTCCATGAGGAAGTTGTCGCTCGTCGAGGACCAGGCCATCCAGGCGCGAATCGCGTACATCGCGGGCGCCGAGATTTTCGATCGCCTCTTCGCCGGCATCCGGTTCGACGAAATCGACGGCAATCTGCTGTTTGCCATTGCCAGCGACGAAGACTGCGCAGCCGAGATCGAGGACGAGTTCTCGCACCAGCTCGCTGTGGTCGCAACGCATATCCTCGCGCAGAGCGTGGACGTGGTCGTGGTGCTGCCGAAGGTCCTGCAATAGCTGCCTGCCGGTTAGCCTTATGCCCGTTCAGGCCGCTTGCCTTTACCCCTGTCTCTGCTTTTCAACGCAATTGCAAAATTGTAATGACGTCATTGGGCGCTCAGGCCCGAGGCGCGTTATCGACGGAGCTCGACGGGAGGGCTCGTCCTCGCTCGCCTCTATTTGCGAAACAAAGTTGGATACACATTGGCGCCCACCAGGAAAGCCCGGGCCACGACCGGCGCGATAAAGACAAAAAGCAAGAGCTCGAAAAGCAAAGGCTCGACAAGCAAGAGCGCGAAAAGCAAGAGTTCGAAGAGCACGAGTTCGAAAAGCACGAGCTCGACAGGCAAGCGCCCGGACAAGAGCGCCTCGCGTTCCGCGATCGCCTCCTCATCGCCGCTCGGCATGCTGGCGCTGCATCTGCTCGATCACTGGGAGAAGTCCGGCCGCGACGGCCTCGTCTTCCTCTGCGATGACGAGAGCAGGGCAGAGCGGCTGGGCGGCGTAATCCACGCCCTCGATCCCTCGGTCGACGTGCTGGTGTTTCCGCGCCTGAACACGCTGCCCTTCGACGGCCTCGAGCCCTCCCGCGAGATCGCGGGCCGGCGCAGCTCGGTGCTGCGGCGTCTCGCCAAGGCAAAGAAACCCGTCTTCCTGGTGTCGACCGCGGAAGCGATCATGGAACGGCTGCCGCTGCCGGCGAGCTGGTCGCGGTCGAGCCTCACGCTGAAGGTGGGCGCACCCTATTCCGGGCCCGAGCTGGAGACGCGGCTGGAAGCTCTCGGCTACGATCTCGACGAAGAGGCGGAGTATCCGGGCGGCGTCCTGTTCCATGGCAAGACGTTCGAAGTGTTTCCCGCCGGCGCGCTCGCTCCCTTCCGGATCGAGCATTCCGGAGACACGATCCGCAAGATCGTCGCGGTCGATCCCATCGAGCACGAGGTCGTCTACGAGACCGCCGAATTGATCATCGATCCCATGTCCGAACGGATCGCGCTGGGAGCTACGCGCGGACAACGGGCGACGCTACCTGATTATTGCAGCCGCGCGCGATGGATCGCGGATGCCGGGGTATCGGCCCACGCCGAGAGCTGGCTGGGCACGATCGAGGACGCCGCCGGCCGCAGGGACGCGGAGCGCGAGTATCTGGGGCAGGCGGACTGGAAGCAGCTGAAGAAGCGCATCAGCGTGCTGCCGCGCAAGGCCGCCTTCATCTCGACGCCGGAGTTCTCGAAGCTGGCTTCGCCGCGCAAGGCGCTTCGCGCCTTTGTCGCCGATATGCAGCGCGGCGGATCGCGGCTGCTGTTCGTCGCGGCCGTCGAGGACGACCTTCGCGCGATGGAACGCATGAGCGGCATCAAGGCGGAGCGCCTGGCCGATTGGAGCGAGGTGACGAAGGCACGGAGCCGCGAAGGCGCGCTGCTGGCCGATTTCGACGCGGGGTTCATTGGCGCCGGCCGCAAGCCGCTTGTCGTCGTGACCGCGTCCGACGTGCTCGGCAGCCGGGCCCATCATCCCCAGCCGATGGCGCGCGCCTGGAACCCGGCGTTCGATCATCCCGACGTGCCCGAAAAGGGCGCCGCCATTGTCCATCTGCAACGCGGGCTCGCCGTGCTCGACGGCTTGCAGACCCTGGACATGGGCAAGGGATCGCGACGCGAGATGATCAGGCTCAAATTCGCGGGCGACAATGCCGTGCTCGTACCGCCGTCCGATCTTGCCGTGATCTGGCCTTATGCCGGCGAGCCCGGCAAGCTGACGCTGGACAAGGCGGACGGCAGCAGCTGGTGGGCGCGGCGCACCGAGGCGGAAGCGGAAATCCAGGTCGCCGCCAAGGCGCTCGCCAAACACATCAGCCAGCGCCTCCGCCGTCGCGCACCCAAACTGGTGCCGCCGGGGCCGGCTTACGAAAAATTCGTCGCACGGTTCCCCTATTTCACAACAGTGGACCAGGGCCAAGCGATTCAAGACGTCCTCGACGATCTTGCGGCGGGCCATCCCATGGACAGGGTGATCTGCGGTGACGTCGGCTTCGGCAAGACCGAGGTCGCGCTGCGGGCGGCGGCCGCCGTGGCGCTGTCCGGCAAGCAGGTGGCGATCGCGGCGCCGACCACAGTGCTGGCGCGGCAGCATGTCGAAACCTTCCGCAAACGGTTCGGCCCTCTCGGCATCGAGGTGGGAAGCCTCTCGCGGGCCAGTTCAGGCCCGGAGACGCGAGAGACCAAGGAGGGGCTGCGGCGCGGCACGCTGAAAGTCGTGGTCGGCACGCAGGCGCTTGCGGCAAAGGACGTGAAGTTCGCCGATCTTGGCCTCGTCATCATCGACGAAGAGCAGCATTTCGGGGCGGCGGAGAAGGCGAAGCTTTCAAGCCTCGCCAAGGGGGCTCATTCGCTGTGGATGAGCGCCACGCCGATCCCGCGCACGCTCGCGGCGGGACTTGCCGGCTTCAGGGACCTCAGCGTGATTGCCTCGCCGCCGGTTCATCGCCTTCCCATCGTGACCAGGATCGCGCCGCTGTCGGACGCTGCCATTGCCGCCGCGCTGCTCCGCGAGCGCAGGCGGCATGGTCAGAGCTTCCTGATCTGCCCGCGCATCCAGGATCTGGAGCCGATGCTGGCCCGTGTGCAATCGGTGGCGCCGGAGCTGCGCATCGTCTGTCTTCACGGCAGACTGCCCGTGGACGAGATCGACGACCGCATGATGAGTTTCGTCGACGGCGAGGCGGATGTGCTGCTGGCGACCAATATCGTGGAAAGCGGTCTCGATATTCCACGCGCGAACACCATCGTGGTGTGCTGGCCCGAAAAGTTCGGGCTTGCACAGTTGCATCAGCTCAGGGGACGGGTGGGACGCGGCGGCACGCGCGCGTTTGCTCATTTGCTGACGGAATCGACCTCGGAGCAGTCCGAGAAACGTCTGGCGGTGCTGGAGGAGTTCAGCAAGCCGGGTGCCGGCTTTGCGATCAGCGAGCGCGACCTCGACCTCAGGGGCGCCGGCGATCTGTTTTCGGAACAGCAGTCCGGCCACGTCCAGGTGTTCGGACCCGTGCTCTACAGTCATCTGCTGAAGCGGGCGTCCGAGCGAGGCAGCGATACCGGCGCCGATCTGTGGGTCCCCGATCTCAATATGCCGTTGGCCGACATGCTGCCTGAAGGCTACGTGCAATCGGAAGCGGTCCGGCTCGAGATCTATGGCCGCGCTGCCAGGTGCCGAAGCGACGACGATCTGGAAGACCTGGAGGAGGAGATCTCGCGTCGTTTCGGCAGACTGCCGCCGGAGGCCCGCGACTTCTTCGCATCCGCCAGGCTCCGGATCGATTGCAAACGGCGCGGCATCGTCAGGCTCGATGTCGGGCCCGAGGCCGTCGCCGCGACGTTCCTGCCAGGGCGGCTGCGGAAATTCAGGGGGAAGTCGGAGGGCCAATTGCTGCAGCGCGACGGCGACCGCGTCGTCTACGCCGGTCGCCGTGATCAGGACCCGTTCAAACGCGTCGAGGAATTCCTCGACCCCCTCGACGCCTAGGGATCATTCGGTCTGCTCGACCGCCGCGGGCATTTTCGCCACCGACATCAGCGAGCGGGCCACCTGGTTGAGGAGCTGATCGGCGTTCTCCTCCTCGGCCAGCGATTTCGACAGCAGGGCGACGATCGCACTGTGGCGCAGCTGCTGGGCGAGGTTGCGCGCAGTAGTGTAGCCTGCGATCTCGTAATGCTCGACGCGTTGCGCTGCGCCGATCAGGGCGAGGTCGGCCGCCGCGTCCTCCTTGTCCTCGCCCTCGGCCATGACTTCCTGGCCCTCCTCGACCAAGCCCATCATGCCCTTGCAGGGCTTGGCGCGGGCGGATTTACCGAGCATTTCGAAGCATTCGTTGATGCGTTCGACCTGCGCTTCGGTCTCGGCGAGATGCTGCTCGAACAGCTCACGCAATTGGTCGAAGCGGGCGGCCTCCGCCATCTTGGGAAGCGCCTTGGTCAATTGCTTCTCGGCATGCAGGATATCGCGCAGCTCGTTGATGAGCAGATCGCCCAGACCGGCTTCGTCTGCGGGTGGCGAACTCTCGGTGACGATGGCCGAGGCCGGACCCGGTTCGCCCGCCTGAATCGCCGGCGACTCCGTGAAGACCCAGTCGCCGCCCTCGTTCCACGGTCCGCGCGTGTCGATCTCGCCATGATCACCGGCGCCGGTAGAATCGTTGAAGAACTGATCCACGAGGCCGGGTGTCGGGGCGATGCGGCCGATGCTGAACGCCGGCTTGCCCATGCTCTCGAGCGCGAGCGCGAACGCCTTCATGTGCGTGATCTCGCGGGTCATCAGGAACTGCAGCGCGTCCTTGCTGCCGGCGTCGTCGCAGAAATTGATCAGCCGCTCGTAGACGATCTTGGCCCGCGCCTCTGCGGCGATGTTGCTGCGCAGATCGACGTCGAGCTCGCCGGTGATCTTCAGATAGTCGGCGGTCCAGGCATTGCCCTGGGAGTTGAAGAGATTGACCCCGCCGCCGCCCGCGATGGCGATGAGGGGATCGGCTTCGGCTGCCTGGCGGTCGAACTTCGACGGCTTGAGATGCATCCGCGCCAGCGTGCCGACCACTTCCAGATGGCTGAGCTCTTCGGTGCCGATGTCCATCAGCAGGTCCTTGCGATCGGGATCCTCGCAGTTCAATCCCTGGATCGAGTACTGCATCGCGGCAGCGAGCTCGCCATTGGCGCCGCCGAACTGCTCCAGCAGCATGTTGCCGAAGCGGGGATCCGGCTCGTCGACGCGCACGGTGAACATCAGCTTCTTGACGTGGTGATACATGGAAGGACTCTCGGATTGGAAGGACAGGAAAGAAGATGTCTTCCGAACGGGCGGCTTCAGCGTTCGTTCCTCGCGAAACGACCTGCGCCGATGATGTCAGGCGCAGGTCGTTCGAAGTCGATCGGCAGGATTGCGGGCGGGTTCGTTCAGCGTTGATCCGGACGCTTGGCAGGCGGCCCGCTCTTGTTGCCCGGTGCGCCCTGAATATGCGCCGGATCCTGCGATTGCACGGCGGTGTTGCCAGTGGAGCTCGTCGAGCTCGATCCGACGGTCTCACCAGGCTTGGCGGTCGGCCCGTTCTTGTTGCCGGGCTGTCCGGCAATGCCGGCTCCCGAATTCTGTGCGCTCGGCGCGGACGAAACGTCAGGCTTGCTGGCCTGCGCCCAGGCTGCTGCAGGCAGCGCGAGAGCGGCGAGGATAACGGCACCTGTGAACTTCATCTCGGTGTTCTCCGACTGATGCCCCATCTACTCGAACGCCGGTAACCTGCGTGCGTTCCCTGTCGTCATCAACTCGACAGCCTCGGCTCACCGTGTCACGACGAACTATCCCGGCAGTGGCGCCTCCACGACGTCAAGCAGTGCGCCGAGGCCCTGGCGCAGGCGGCGCGTGGCGATGTTCTCGGTCGCGAGGCCGAATACCACGAGGGATCGCCCGGTCATCGCATAAACATGCCCGAATTCGAATGCGGGCATCTGCCCCTCCGGTTGATTGGTGTCGATCAACCCGATCCAGCTGCGTCCCTCGGCGACCGCGGGCAAGGTGAAATTGACGACGTCGTGATGAGCATTGTAGATCAGCAGCATGGTTGCGTCCGAACCGCGGCGCTTGATCCCGGTCTCCTGGGCGCGGCCGTCGAGCAGCAAAGCGAAACATTTGGCGTTGCCGTCCTGCCACTGCTCCGTCGTCATTTCCTCGCCAGACGGCGCGAGCCACGTCACATCCTTGACGTCCAGCTCTTCGTTGTGTGAGCCGACCAGGAAGCGGCTGCGGTAGAGAATCGGAAATGCCTTGCGCGTCGCGATCAGCTTGCGGGTGAATTCGCGTAGGCTGCGGCCATTCGCGGTGATGCCCATCCAGTCGAGCCATGTGGTCTCGTTGTCCTGGGCGTACGCGTTGTTGTTGCCGTGCTGGGTGTGTCCGAATTCGTCGCCGGCTAGCAGCATGGGCGTGCCGTGGGACAACAGCATGGTTGCCAGCAGATTGCGCTTCTGGCGCTCGCGCAGGGCAATGATCTCCGGATCGTCCGTCGGTCCCTCGGCGCCGCAGTTCCAGGAGTGATTGTTGCTGTGGCCATCGCGATTGTCCTCGCCATTGGCCTCGTTGTGCTTGTCATTGTACGAAACGAGATCATTGAGATTGAAACCGTCATGGGCGGTGACGAAGTTGACGCTGGCCCATGGCCGGCGACCGCGCTTGTTGAAGAGATCGCCGGATCCAGACACGCGCTTGGCGAAGTCCGCGATCGAACCCTCGTCGCCTTTCCAGAAAGCGCGCACGGTGTCTCTGAATTTGTCGTTCCACTCCGCCCATCCCGGCGGAAACTGACCGACCTGATAGCCGCCCGGACCGATGTCCCAGGGCTCGGCGATCAGCTTGACGCTGGAGAGCACGGGGTCCTGGCGGCACGCATCGAGAAAGCCGCCGCCTTCGTCGAACCCGTAGGGCTCCCGTGCCAGGATGGTGGCGAGGTCGAAACGGAAGCCGTCGACTCGCATCTCGGTCGCCCAGTAGCGTAGGGAATCCGCGACCAGTTGCAGCACGCGCGGGTGCGACAAATTCACCGTATTCCCGGTACCGGTGTCGTTGATGTAATAGCGCCGCTGGTCCGGCAGCAGGCGGTAATAGCTGGCGTTGTCGATGCCCTTGAATGACAGCGTCGGACCGAGTTCGTTTCCTTCCGCGGTGTGATTGTAGACGACGTCGAGGATGACCTCGATGCCATGGGCGTGGAACTGGTTGACCATGGTCTTGAATTCGTTCGCGAACGGCGTCTTGAGGTAACGCGGCTCCGGCGCGAAGAAGGCAAGGGAGTTGTAGCCCCAGTAATTGCGCAGGCCTTTCTCGACCAGGTAGCTGTCGTCGACGAAGGCATGGATCGGCAACAATTCCGCACTGGTGATGCCAAGCGATCGCAGATAGGCCGGAACTTCCGAGTGCGCGAGACCGGAGAACGTGCCGCGGTCTGCGTCGGGCACCAGCGGATGCAGCTGGGTAAAGCCCTTGACGTGCATCTCGTAGACGATCGTCCGCTCCCATGGCACTTCCGGCTTGCGCGCGGCGCCCCAGGTGAAAGCCGGGTCGATGACACGGCATTTCTGCATCAAGGGCGCGCTGTTGCGTTCGTCGTAGGAGAGATCCTTGTCGGCATGGTCGAGCTGGTAGCCGAACAGCTCCGGTCCCCAACGCAACCGGCCGACCAGCTGCTTGGCGTAGGGATCGAGCACGAGCTTGTTGGGATTGAAGCGGTGTCCCGCGTCGGGTTCGTAGGGGCCGTGGACGCGGTAGCCATAGACGGTGCCGGGACGGGCCGAGGGCAGATAGCCGTGCCAGACTTCGTCGGTATATTCCGGGAGTTCGATCCGCTCCAGTTCGGTCTCGCCGCTGTCGTCGAACAGGCAGAGCTCGACCTTGGTGGCATGGGCCGAAAACAGCGCGAAATTGACGCCGAGCCCGTCCCAGGTGGCGCCAAGCGGAAACGGCTTGCCCTCGCTGATGCGGGAGCGGCGCAGGCTCGATGCCGCCCGCGTCAGGGCGTCATCCGAATGTACTGTTTGATCCATTGTTCCCCGTACAGCCCTTCAACAATTTGGTGCACTTGCTCTCACTTGCGCGTCGCCCGTTCGCCGACCGTCGCAGAAGTAATCACGGCGACAGGAGGCACATCGTCTGGCTTGGGCAGCGTGGTTGCCCTTTGCAGCGCCGCCTCCTTGCTGATCGCCGCAATCGAGTTGCCGATCCGCTCCACGATGCTGGTCAGCTCCGCATCGGATAGCCCGAGACGCTTTCTGACGAGGCGCACCTGAGTAGGGTCGGCCAAGTCGAGTTTGTTGCGGATCGGCTGCGGCTTCGAGCGGCGCATGTCGAAAACTCCTGTGTAGAGTTGCAACCACCCCTCAGGCGATTCCGTTCCCTGCTCGTCCTGCAGTTGCCCGTCTAGATCGAAGATTTGTAGATGGCTGCGTACGACTTGGCCGACTGGGTCCAACTGAAGGCCTGCGCCATGGCCGCGCGGCGCATGTGATCGAGGCGGTCCTTCATGCCGAAGGTGGAAAAGGCCCGGCAAAGGCTTCCAAGGAAGCCGGGGGCCGACGCGCGGTCGAACAGGAAGCCGGTCTCGCCGTCCACGATCGTCTCGGCGAGCCCGCCGGTGCGATGGCCGATCGGCAGCGAGCCGAAGCGCTGGGCGTACATCTGGCTCAGCCCGCAGGGTTCGAAGCGCGACGGCATCAGGGTAAAGTCGCTGCCGGCGAATATCTTTCGTGCCTCGGCGTCGTCGAAGCCGATCTTCACGCCGATCGAGCGCGGCGCGCGCACCTGCGCCTGCAGCAGCGCCTCCTCGAATTGCGGTTCGCCCTTGCCTGTCACGACAATCTGGCCGCCGGCGTCGATGATCGCTTGCGCACTCTCGATGACGAGGTCGACGCCCTTCTGGTGCACCAGACGCGCCACGAGCGCGAACAGGGGACCTCTCGAGACCGCCAGTCCGAACTGTTCCCTCACATCGTCCGCATTCAACGACCGTTCGGCCCAGTCACCAGCGCCGAACGGCTGGAACAACGAGCGGCAGGTGCGAGGATCCCAGCTCTCGTCGATTCCGTTTAAGATGCCGGAAAGCTGGTTGCGATCGGCCCGTTGCCGCAACAGCCCTTCGAGACCGCAGCCGTACTCGACGGTGGTGATCTCGCGGGCATAGGTCTGGCTCACCGTCGTCAGGTGGGAAGCGTAGACCAGGCCGGCCTTGATGAAGGACAGGCGATTGTAGAATTCCACGCCGTCGATGTTGAAGCTCGCTTCTGGGATGCCCAGCGGCGCGAGGGAGCTGCGGTCGAAGACGCCTTGATAGGCGAGATTGTGGATCGTGAACACAGTTGGAATGTGCGCGTAGTGCCATTCCAGATAACCGGGGATCAGCGCACATTGCCAGTCATTGGCATGAACGAGATCCGCGGCCCAATCCTTGTCGACCAAGCCTCTCGCAACCTGCGCTGCGGCATAAGAGAAGGTTGCGAACCGGACATTGTTGTCGCCCCAATCAGCTCCGCGGCCATCGGCATAGGGCGTGCCGTCTCGTTCGTACAACGCCGGGCACCGGACGACGTAATAGGTCATGCCGTCGGCGGTATGCCCAAGATCGATGGCAAAGGCCGGAAGGGCCGCGAAAGGTTGGCATCGTCCGACGGTCGTAAGGTCTTGTAATCCGCGCAGGACGGCCGGGTAGCCGGGGATGATGACGCGGACGTCGGCAAAGTCGCGCAAGGCGCGCGGGAGAGCCGCCGAGACGGCGGCAAGTCCACCCACTTGAATGAAGTCTGATACTTCGGGCGTCGCGAAAAGGATCCGCATGCGTCACGCCGCCCGGCCCGAGGGACACCACTGGCCTCTGCCAACCATCTCTAGAATTCCAATTGCGCCTCCCCAACGGAGCGCAATTCCTGAATTCCGCGCCGCAACAAACGTTCCTAACTTTCGCCACCGAACAGACGTTTTTCGTCCTCGGTTCAAAAGTGCACACAGAGCGTGTGCGCGGGGTGCGGCGCTCGCCTGAGGAACGAATGCCTGCATCTCGGCTTCTCACGTCCTGAGCATGCTTAAGCGATCGTAAAATCGAGCCTCGCGAAGCGTGTCGTAACTTCCAGCCATGCACGCAAAGGCGGCCAGTTTTGAGTCACAGATTGGGAATGGCAGGGCAAGCGCGACACCACGGTCCTCGATGCCTCCAGCAAGGGGTCTGTTTCAATCTCTGGGCACCGACGGCGCAATCGGTCGAATTGCTCCAAGCCGGCCGGCCACTCCGGATGATGCGCGACCACGATGGCTGGTACCAGTCGTTGAGTCCCACCGCGCATGTCGGCACGCGCTATCAGTTCAGGATCAACGAAGATCTCGTCGTTCCCGATCCCGCCTCGTTCTTCCAGCCGGACGACGTCGGTGCGCCGAGCGAGGTGGTCGACACCGCGGCGTTCCGAGATTCGGTGCTCTATCCCGGCCGCCACTGGGCGGAGGCCGTGATCTACGAGCTGCATGTCGGCACTTTCAGTGAGGAGGGCACCTATGCCGGCGTCGAGAAGAAGCTGTCCTATCTGCGCGATCTCGGCATCACCGCGATCGAGTTGATGCCGCTCAATGACGTCCCCGGCCGGCACAATTGGGGCTATGACGGCGTGCTGCTGAATGCGCCGAATGCACGCTACGGCAGGCCGGAAGACCTCAAGCGGCTGTTACGCGCGGCGCATGCCCTCGACATCATGGTCTATCTCGACGTCGTCTATAACCATTTCGGGCCGCAGCTGAACTATCTGCACCTCTATGCAGAAAGCTTCTTCACCCCGCGCCATAGCACCGGCTGGGGGCCTGCGGTCAACCTCGAGGGACACGACGGCGCGTTCGTGCGCGAGTTCCTGATCGAGAACGCGCTGATGTGGCTGCGCGACTACGGGTTCGACGGCTTGCGGCTCGACGCCGTTCACGCGCTGAAGGACGATTCCGACCGCCATTTCCTGATCGAGCTTGCCGAGACGGTTCGCAGTCAGCTGCCGGGCCGGCGCGTGCATCTGATGCTGGAGAACGAGGCCAATCAGGCTCGCCTGCTCGACCGGGCGCAAGGGCGAACCAGGCTCTATGACGCGCAATGGGGCGATGATTTTCACAACGCGCTCCACGTCCTGCTGACGGGCGAGGACGAAGGCTATTATCGCGCCTTCGCAGACAGGCCGCTTGAACATCTCGTGCGAGCGCTCACCGAGGGTTTTGCCTACCAAGGCGAAGTCTTTCCGCTGCATGACGAACCGCGCGGCGAGCCGAGCGCGCATCTGCCGCCCGAGGCCACCATCTTCTTCGCCCAGAACCACGACCAGATCGGCAACCGCGCGTTCGGGGAGCGGCTTTCCGCGCTGGTCGGTCCGGAGAAACTGGATCAGGCCATGGCGCTGGTTCTCTTGAGCCCGCATATTCCGATGTTGTTCATGGGTGAGGAAGCCGCGGCCGAGACGCCATTCCTGTTCTTCGCGGACTGGTCCGGCGAGGCTGCTGAGCTGACGCGGGAAGGGCGGCGGAAGGAGTTCGCGCACTTCAAGGCATTCTCGACGCCCGACATGCGCGCCAGAATTCCGGATCCGTGCGATGAAAAAACTTTCGCAGCATCGAAGCTCGATTGGACGGACATCCATCGCTCTCCCGCCAGCGCCAGGTTTCGCGGTCTGACGACCCAATTGCTGAAGATACGGCGCGAGAAGATCGTGCCGCTGATCAAACGGGGTTTCGTGTCGGCTCATTGCAAGTTGCTGGGGGAGAACACTCGCACGGGTGGCCTGGATGCCCGTTGGCGGACGGAGGAGGGGGACATCTTGCAGATTGTCGCCAATTTCGCCGACCGCGAACTGCCCATGCCGGCGCTGGTCGCGGGCGAGAGCCTGTGGCGATTGGGCGCGGCCGACGCGCCAGCCCTGTTGCCGAACGACATCATCGTGCGGCTTGGCCAGGAAGCGTGATGGAACGGCGAGGAACGCTTCCGAAAGCTTCCCGTTAGCGGAGCAAATCCCTGGAGCCGCTCCATGACCGAATATCCAAAGCCGCCTTATCCTCCGCAGCAGCAACCGATGCCCGGTTCGACCCGCGCGATGAATCCGCGACCGGATCACGGCGAGGAGAGCTACAAGGGCGCCGGGCGCCTGGCCGGAAAGAAGGCAATCATCACCGGAGGCGACAGTGGCATCGGCCGCGCGGTCGCGATCGCCTATGCCCGGGAAGGCGCCGACATCGTCATCGCCTATTTGAACGAGGACGAAGATGCCGCCGAGGTGAAGGCGCTGGTGGAGCATGAGGGGCGCAAGGTCGTCCTGATCCCGGGCGACATCCGCAATCCCGATCATTGCCGCGCGATCATCTCCCGCACCGTCGAGGCGTTCGGCGCAATAGACATCCTCGTCAACAACGCGGCCCATCAGGACACGTTCAAGGAGATCGGTGATATCAGCGACGAGGAATGGCAGCGGACGTTCGAGACCAACATCCATGCCATGTTCTATCTCAGCAAGGCTGCGGTGCCCCACATGCGCCCGGGAGCGGCGATCATCAACACCGCGTCGGTAAATTCCGACATGCCGAATCCGACCCTGCTGGCCTATGCCACGACCAAGGGCGCCATTCAAAACTTTACCGGTGGGCTTGCCCAGATGCTGGCGGCAAAGGGCATTCGGGTCAATGCGGTCGCCCCGGGTCCGATCTGGACGCCGCTGATTCCATCGACGATGGCGGAGGACACCGTGAAGAATTTCGGCAAGCAGGTGCCGATGCAACGGGCCGGCCAGCCGGCCGAGCTCGCGACCGCCTATGTCATGCTCGCCGATCCGCTCTCGAGCTACACATCGGGAGCGACCCTTGCGGTCACCGGCGGCAAGCCGTTCATCTGACCGAACGTGCGACGAGAAAGTGGCAGCCCTGCGAGCAGGGCCGCCACTCCCAGTACGTCTCGATCAAGCGGCGCTGGACGCCTTGGCATTGACGCCCTTGCGAAGCGCCACCGTGTTCAGCTTGGTGTTGGCGGCCTTCTCTTCGTTCAGGTTCGTCGTGAGGAAGCGCACGATGTCGTCGTGCCCGAGTTCCTCTGCCCATGCGATCAGCGTGCCGTAGCGGCACATTTCATAATGCTCGACGGCCTGTGCGTTGGCCACGATCGCGGCGTCGAGCACGGCCTTGTCCTCGATCTCGCCCGCGGTCTCATCGGCCTCCTTGATGATGCCGTCGATGGCGGGACAGTGTGTCCCGCTCGGCTCCTTGCCGAGCTTTGCGAACACCTTGCCGAGCCTGTCGACCTGCTTGTTGGTCTCTTCCAGATGAGCTTTCAGTCCGGCGACGAGGTCTTTGTTGGTCGCCTTGTCGATCATCTTCGGCAGCGACTTGAGGATCTGCTGTTCCGCGTAATAGATGTCCTGCAGCCCGTGCAGCAGCAGGTCTTCCATCGATTTGATGTCCTTAGTGAAGAATCCCATAAACGACGTCTCCTTTCACAATGATGGAACTGGAACGCCGCACAGCCGCAGCTGTTCCATTCCTGTGACCAGATCAGGAGAGCCGAATGAGCGATGGTGCGGATCATCTTGCGAGCCTGCTCGGACGGGCGGCGATGGACGTGTGGGGCGACATGCCGCGCGATATCCAAGAAGCGCTGTTCGAGACCGCCATGAAGGGACGGCCTGCGGAGCGGGAAGAGCTCGCGCGGCTGCTGCACGAGCGGCATCCGCGTACGCTTCATCCGGCACGGCCGGGCTGAGCCGCGGCAGGAACGATCCGGCAAGGAACCGATTTGTAAAATGGGTGAGGCGCGGTGAATGGGATTCGACGAAGCCCGTGAGCCGTGGCTCCGCCCAGGATCATATCGGTGAGTCGAGCGGCGTGACTGAAACCACTATCGGAAAATGGTACGATCCGATCTCCCAGAGATGGATTGTGCCGCGCGAAGCGCCCCCGGTGGCGGGCTACTCGCAGTCCAACCCGGAGAAGGGGTTAGAGACCCGCGCATCGGGCGAGGCGCAGCGGATCTGGGACCTGCTGGTGGATTGCTGCGCGCGCGGGTGATTTCCGGAGCCGCACTATCATTGGCTTCGGCAATTCACAGAGTGATGACATAGACCGCGAAGGCAATGATGAGCGCCAGGCTCACGACGGCGGTGCTGATCAATATCTTGCCCATGGCGCGTCCGTGCTGTCTCGCAGCGTCAATGAAACAGCCGTCCTGTTCGTTCCGGACCATCTGCTGAAGGCAGCTCCGACTGTTCACATGTGAACAAAGGGCGTCGGCACCAAATGGCTTGAACTATATCATTTGATACAGACATGGCTGCGCCCGCTTTTATCATTGGCAATCCAGAAGGGCACCGCATGGTGCCATGACATGGAGACCCGATCGTGCTCAGGCGGCGTCGCGTTCAGCAAACCACCACTCTTCAAGAGCGGCTTGCGGAGTTCACCAGGACCATCCGCGAAAGGGCCGAGTCGTTGCCCGACGGTAAGGAGAGGGATGAGCTGATGAAACGGCTGAGAAGCGCCGACACGGCGTCAAACCTCGACCGTCAATTCGCCGGCAGGGATTGAGCTTACAAGGATTGAGCTGGAAGGCGTCAGCTGCGGTACCAGCTCGCCAGATTCCAAGTCGTGACGTCCCATCCCGACATGTCGACCATGAGGTTGTTGACCCCTGCGTTGACGATGTTGCGGGATAGAAGCGGCAGGAACACGTTGGCCTCGCAAAAAGTTTCGTCGACCTTGATCAGCAACGCGGCGCGCTTGATGGGATCGAGCTCGTTCTGTGCAGCCTTGTAGGCCTTGTCGGCCTCGGGATCGGACCAGCGCGAGACGTTGCGGCCGAGCCATTTGTTGTCCTTGTTGGAAATTTCCCAAGAGACGCACTGGTTCAGGAAGCGCTCCGGGTCGGGCTGCGGTTGCGTGGTGTTGTACATCTCCATGTCGGCATAGAACTTCGAGTAGGTGTCGGGATTGCCGACGTCGGATGAGAAGAACACCGATGCCGTGACCGCCTTGATCTCGATCTCGATGCCGGCCTTCTGGCAGGCCTGCTTGATGATGGCCTGCGTCTTCTGACGCGGCGCATTGGTCGAGGTCTGAAAAACGAATTTGAGCTTCTTGCCGTCCTTCTCACGGAGGCCGTCCGCGCCCTTGGCCCATCCGGCTTCATCGAGGATCTTGTTGGCCTTGTTGACGTCGAACTCGTATTTCAGCTTGGGCGACTTGAACTGTTTGGGTGCGTTGACGAAGCTCGCGGTGGCGATGCCGCCGCGCCCGTAAATGAACTTCTGGATCGAGTCGCGGTCGATCAGCAGGTTGATCGCGCGGCGAACGGCAGGATCGGACAGCGTCGGGTGCTTGGTCTTGGGGCTGGAGCGCTCGCCGTCCACCTCGGTCCACGGGTCCGTCGTGTTGAGGATGATGAACTCGACGTTGCCGGAGGGCGTGACGTCGAGCTTGCCCTTGCCGCTGGCCTCCATGCGCTTGAGGACCTCCTCCTCCACCTGCATGTTCCAGGCATAATCGTATTCGCCGGTCTGCAGCACGGCGCGCGCCGCGGACACCGCATCGCCGCCGCCCTTGATTTCGAGCGTATCGAAATGCGGCTGGTTCTTGACGTGATAGTCGGGATTGCGTTCTGCCCGGATCAGGTCACCGGGCTTGAACTCGACGAATTTGTAGGGACCGGTGCCGACCGGCTTCAGATTACCGGGCGCTTCGCGCGACTTCGCGCCGACATAGTCGCCGAAATGATGTTTCGGCAGGATCGGACCGACCGAGCCGACGAAGGGATCGGCCCAGAACGGCGTCGGGGCCTTGAAGAGCACCTTGACGGTGTAGTCGTCGATCTTCTCGACCGTGATGTCCTTGTAAGAACCCGTGGTGTACGCCGCCGTGGCGAGATCCGAGGCGTATTGCCAGGTGAAAACGACGTCGTCGGCGGTGAAGGGCTTGCCGTCATGCCATCTCACGCCCTGCTTCAGTTTCCAGGTCACGCTCAGGCCGTCCGGCGAAAGGCCGCCGTTCTGCTTGGATGGGGCCTCGGCCGCGAGGCAGGGGACGAGGTTGCCCTCCTTGTCCCAGCCGGCGAGGGGCTCGAAGAAGACGCGCGAGGCGATCTGGTCCTTGGTGCCGAGCGCGAAATGCGGATTGAGCAGCGTCGGGGCCTGCCAGAGCAGGATCTTGAGCGGGCCGCCGCCGCCGGCCTTGGTCGGCTTGTAAGGCAGCGTGGCGTCCGCCATCGCCACGTCGTTCCAGACCAGGATCTGGCTGGCGACCGGCGCTGCGATCCCGATCGCAGCCATCGTCTGCATGAACGAGCGTCGCGACAGCTTGCCCTGCTTCACCTCAGCGATGGACTTGCGGATTTCGTTCTCGTTCATCGGATGATCCCCGCTTCACGGACAAGTCGTCACCGGCCAAGGCCCATCATGTTTCATCAAGGGCGAGGCGGCAATGCCGACAGGGTGAGAAAACCATGCGGCGAAATGACGAACGTGCGGGGAGAGGTCTGAAGCCCGGATGGGGCCGAGCGCAAACCAGGATAAGTCCGGCCGCGGCAGGCGGCGCTCCGGATTGGGCTTCGCTCCAGCGGCCTGGGCCCAACGATCCGTGCCGTTTTGCCGTGATGCGCCTCATACTTGCGCAGGTGCATTCGTTCCCCCCATGCGGACGAACGGAGAAGCGTCGTCCGCTCCAGCAGGCCAATATGGATTTCAATTTCATTGATTTCGCGCTGCGGAGAAGCGAATACGGTTCCAATCATTGCCAAGCCATGGAGACCAAGATGTCGTTTCGCCTCCCCCTGATCCTTGCGACCGTGCTCGCTGCCTGGTCGGCCGCCGCTTCAGGCGAGACCATCAAGATCGGCGTGACGCCGGGGCCGCACGCCCAGATCTTCGAGGCCGTGAAGCCGATCGCCGCCAAGCAGGGTCTCGACATCCAGCTCATCGAATTCTCCGATTACGTCGTGCCGAACGCCGCGCTCGATGCCGGCGAGATCCAGGCCAATTCGTTCCAGAACCAGCCTTATCTGGACAACCAGAAGGCCGACCGTGGCTACAAGATCGAAGCCGCCGGCCTGACCGTGAATTTTCCGATCGGCGTCTATTCCAAGAAGCACAAGGCCTTCGCCGACATCCCCGAGGGCGGCAAGGTCTCGATCCCGAACGATCCGACCAATGGCGGCCGCGTGCTGCTGTTGCTGCGCGACAAGGGCGCGATCAAGCTGAAGGACGGCACGGGCTTCAAGCCGACGGTGCTTGATATCACCGAGAATCCCAAGAAGCTGAAGTTCATCGAAGTCGACGCAGCGCAGGCGCCGCGCGCGCTCGACGATGTCGACGCCGCGGCGATCAACACCAATTATGCAACCCAGGCGGGCCTCGATCCCGTCAAGGATCCGATCCTGCGCGAGGACCCGAAGGGTCCGTACGTCAATCTCATTGCCGTTCGCACGGTCGACAAGGACAAGCCCTGGGTCAAGATCCTGGTGGACAGCTACCACACCGCAGAGGTCAAGGAGTTCGTCCTGACCAAGTTCAAGGGCGCGGTACTGCCGAGCTGGTAGGCAGTCTGCCCAGCCAAAGTTCAGCTCAGGGCGATCCCGGCGGGCAGGCTTGCGTACGAGCCCTGCGCAATGCCCGCTTGTCTGGAGCTGCGGCAACCGACATCATCGGGGCCCATCCTCGTCCGACAGGGGTCGTATGAAACGCTTAGCAAACCTGAAACGCCTGGGGTTTTTCACGCGGCTTCTCGACGAGGCCCCGGCGGCTGACCGATATCGCTTCGCGGCCGAGCAGATCGTGCGCGCCGAGAAGGCGGGCCTCGATTCCGCGTGGATCGCGCAGCACCATTTCCACGAGCGCGAGGGCGGTCTGCCGTCGCCCTTTACTTTCCTCGGTTACGTCGCTGCCCAAACCTCGCGCATCCGGCTCGGTACTGGCATCGTCACCTTGCCGCTGGAGAATGCGGTGAGGGTGGCGGAAGACGCCGCGGTGCTCGATCTGCTCTGCAACGGTCGCTTCGAGCTCGGTGTTGGCACCGGCGGCAATCCCTCGGCCTTTGCCGCGTTCGGCCTCGACAGCGCCCAGCGCAACGAGATCTTTGCGCGCAATCTCGAGGTCGTCCGCACCGCGCTGGTGGGCAAGCCGCTCGACGGTGGTGACACGCTCTATCCACAGCGGCCGCAACTGGACAACCGGATCTGGCAGGCGACGTTCTCTGTGGCGGGCGGCGCGCGTGCCGGCAAGGCGGGTGATGGCCTGTTGCTGTCGCGCACCCAGCCCCGGACCAAGGAGGCGCCGAAGGCAACGCTGGCCGAGATTCAGAATCCGGTGATCGATGCCTATCTCGAAGCGCTACCGCCGGGACGCGAGCCCCGCATCATGGCTTCGCGCACCATCTTCGTCGCCGACGACCGGACCGAGGCGATGCGCCTTGCCGATATCGGCCTGCGGCGCGCTCTGCCGCAATTCCTCAAGGGCGGCCACGCCAAGCCGGGCGAGACGCTGGAGGAGATGATCGCGGCGTTCGACACCCATGTCGGCGCGGCCGACGACGTCATCGCCTCGCTGCGCGCCGACGCCACCCTGGAGCGGGTGACCGATCTCGTCTTCCAGGCACATTCGGTCGATGCCCCGCATCCCCATATCCTGCGCTCGATCGAGCTGGTCGCGGAGAAGGTCGCGCCGGCGCTGGGCTGGGCGCGGACGGCGCCCGACGTGGCGCTGGCGGGTTAGTCGGAATGAACGCAATCGCGTTGCACGAGGCTGCAAGAGGCTGAATGATGGCTACGAAAGATATCATCGACACGCTCGCCAGGATCGAACCGGGTTCGGCTCTGGACGGCATTCGCGCCAAGCGCGTGCAGGCGCGCGACAATGCGCAGAAGAGCTATCTCTCTCTGTTCGAGCCGATTGACGCCAGTGACTTCTCGCTCGTCGAGCGTGCCGCAGTCGCGTTCTTCGTGATCGGCCTTCACCGCGAGCCGACTGTAGCTGCCTTCTATCGCGCGAAGTTAGCTGCGACCGCCGATGGCGCGCGCCTGGTCGAAGCGGTCGATGTCGAAATCGCGCGGGGCGAGACCTCGGGCCCCTACGGCGCCTTTCCGGCCGGACCGCTTTCGGTGGAAAACAAGCCCGGCCTGATCTACCGCGTCAGCGCGGAGCGCAAGCCCGGTCTCGGGGATCGGCTCGTTGCGGCGTTCGAGCATGCGCATCTGCTGGTGTTCCGCCCGCGCGATGCGGCCGCGGCCGACATGAGGGCGTTGCTCGCCGCTGGCTGGTCGAACACCGGCATCGTCACGTTCTCTCAGCTCGTTGCGTTCCTGTCGTTCCAGGTGCGCGTTGTCACCGGACTGCGCGTGCTGGGTGCCTCGCTCGGGCGCGCCGCGAACGCCGCGGCCGGCGCGTAAGGAGGCTGCATCATGAGCGCTGCAAACAATGTCAATCCGCCCGCCGTTTTCACCCAGGATGAACTGGGCTGGGTGTCGTGGATCGATCCGCTGCCTGAGACTGAGCTGACCGAGCGGCATTTCGCCGGCCTCGTCGATCGCTCTCGTTCCAAGTCCGAATATTTTCGACTGCTGGTGCGCGATCCCGAGGTGCTGGAAGCCCGCACCAAGACCGACAAGGACATCTTCTACAACGTTGCCGACGGCCTGCCGCGCGCCGAGCGCGAGCTCGCAGCGGCAGCGACTTCGCGCTATAACGGCTGCATCTACTGCGCCTCCGTACATGCGCGTGTCGCCAGCACTTATTCCAAGCGCCGCGACGATGTGCAGCGGCTGCTCGACGAGGGCGTTGGCGCCGATCTCGGCGAGCGCTGGAATGCAGTCGTCAAGGCCTCGGTGGCGCTGGCCGCAACGCCGATCGCGTTCGGCCCCGACAATATTGATGAGCTGCGCCGCGCCGGTCTCGACGATGCGGAGATCGTCGACGTCATCAACGGCGCGTCGTTCTTCAACTGGGCTAACCGGCTGATGCTGTCGCTCGGCGAGCCCTCGAAATAGCCAATCTCACCGGCATGGAAATTGCTGGTTGTTTCAACACCTGACAGGATGGAGCCGTCCATGAGCAACATCGATCGTCGTACCCTGGTCAAGGGCTCGCTTGCCGTCATGATGGCGGGAGCAGCCTTCTCGCGCGCCGCGCTTGCGCAATCGTCCGAGCCGATTTTGCTGGGCGTCAGCGGTCCGCTGACCGGGCCGAACGCGCAATATGGCACGCAGTGGAAGCAGGGCTTTGATCTCGCGCTCGACGAGATTCAGGCGGCGGGCGGCATCAACGGCCGCAAGCTCGCCTACAGCTTCGAGGACAGCCAGAGCGACCCGCGCCAGTCGGTGGCGATCGCCCAGAAGTTCGTCTCCGATCCCAGGATCGTCATGGAGCTCGGCGACTTCTCCAGTCCCGCCTCGATGGCGGCCTCGCCAATCTATCAGCGCGGCGGGTTGGTGCAGTTCGGCTTCACCAATTCGCATCCCGATTTCACCAAGGGCGGCGACTTCATGTGGAGCACCTCGGTCAGTCAGGCCGACGAGCAGCCGCTGCTGGCGGCCTATGCCGTCAAACGTCTCGGCCTGAAGAAGCTCGCCGTGCTGCACCTCAACACCGATTGGGGCCGTACCAGCCGTGACTATTTCGTCAAGGCCGCGAAAGAGCACGGCGCCGAAATCGCCGTCACCGAAGGCTACATCGCGGAGGAGCGCGACTTCCGCTCCACGCTGGTGCGGGTCCGCGACGCCAATCCGGACGGGTTGATCCTGATCTCCTATTATTCCGACGGTGCGCTGATCGCGCGCCAGGCGCGCCAGGTCGGGCTGAAGCAGGTGATCTGCGCCGCTAGCTCGGTCTACTCGCCGAAATTCCTGGAGCTCGGCGGCGATGCAGTCGAGGACGTCCATGTCGGAACGCGCTACTTCCCGGAAGACCCGCGCCCCGAGGTGCAGACGTTCATCGCGGGCTTCAAGAAGAAGTACAACGGGGTGGAGCCCGACGCGTTCAACGCCTACGCCTATGACGCGATGAACATGGCGGCCGCCGTCGTGAGGATCGGCGGCGCCGACCGGCGCGCGATCCGCGACGCCTTCACGAAAGTGAAGGACGTCTCGAGCGTGATCTTCGGCAAGGCGACGTTCGACGTCGAGAGCCGGCGCGTCAAGGGCGCCATGAACGCCGAGCTCGTCGTGCGCAAGGGCCAGTTCGCCCTCTGGGACGGCAAGCCGACCTGAGGGGATTTTCTGCGTGTCTTCCTGGCTCGACTACACGATCAACGGGCTGATCGTCGGTAACGTCTACGCCCTCGTTGCGGTCGGGCTCGCGCTGATCTTCGGCGTCAGCCGGCTGATCAACTTTGCGCAAGGCTCGATCTATCTCGTTGGCGCCTATATCGGCTGGGTCGCGGTGGTGCAGCTGCATACGCCGCTCCCGCTCACCATCATCGTGGTCGCGGTGGCGGCGGCGCTGGTGGGCTTGATCATCGAGCGGTTTGGGCTGCGTCCGCTGCAAAACTCGGTGCGCATCGCGCCGTTGCTGGCGACCATAGGCATCAGCTTCGTGCTCGATCAGCTCGTGATGCTGACCTTCTCGCCCAATCCGCGCGCGCTGCCGAGCCAGTTGCCGGATATCCGCTTCCAGATCGGCGGCGGCACGATCGGACCGCTCGATCTCCTCATCGCCGGCGTCGGCCTCACCAGCGCGTTGCTGCTGTTCGTGTTCCTGCGCTACAGCAAGCTCGGCTGGGCCGTGCGTGCCACCGCGCAGGACCGCGACGCCGCGATGCAGATGGGCGTCGACGTCAATCGCGTCAATCAGGCCGTGTTCGGCATTGCGGCTGCGCTCGGCGGCGTTTCCGGCCTGCTGGTCGGCATGTACTACAACCAGATCGACACCGCGATGAGCCTGCAGGCGACGCTCAAGGGCGTCGTCGCCGAAGTCGTCGGCGGTGCCGGCAATGTGCCGGGTGCGGTGATCGGAAGCCTGCTGCTCGGATTGGTCGAGAGCTACGGCGTCGCCGTGTTCGGCACCAGCTACCGCAATCTGTTCGCGTTCCTGCTGCTGGTCGTCGTGCTCGTGCTGCGGCCAAACGGCCTGTTCGCCAGCGCCCGGCAGGCGCCGCCCGAGCCGCTCACCGGCACCTTCATCGCGCCGAGCCGGCCGGTGCGGATTCCGCGCTGGGCTCTGCTGATCGCTGCCGCCGTCTTCGCGATCCTGCCGCTGTTGCCAGTGTCGTTCTACGTGCTCCAGACCCTGATCAACGCCTGGCTGCTCGGCATGCTCGCGCTGAGCCTCACCCTGGTTGCAGGCACGATCGGTCAGGTCTCGCTGGGACACGCCGCGCTGCTCGCGATCGGGGCCTACACCTCCGCGCTGCTATCGCTCACGTTCGCCATCCCGGTCGTCCTTGCCATCATCGGCGGCGGCCTGATGAGTGCTGCGCTGGGGACGGCGCTGATCTCGCCGTCGTTCCGGCTGCGCGGACATTATGTGTCGATCGCGACGCTCGCGATCGGCGAGATCGTCTCGCTGGTGATCCTGAACTGGGAGAGCGTCACGCGCGGGCCGATCGGCATCTCCGGCATCCCGCCGCTGTCGCTGTTTGGCTATGAGCTGGTCAGCCCGATTTCGATCTACTGGTTCAGCTTCATCGTGATGGTGGTGCTGGCGCTGCTGCAGGGACGCCTGCTCGGCTCCCATCTCGGCCGCAGCTTCCGCGCCATCCGCGACGACGACATCGCCTCGCGCGCCTACGGGCTCAGCCTGAATCGCTACAAATCGCTGGCCTTCATCTTCGGCGGCTTTGCCGCCGGGATCAGTGGCGGCATCGCCGCGCATCTCTATTCCTACATCAACCACGAGACCTTCAACACGCAGCAATCCATTTTGGCGCTGACCGTGGTGATCCTCGGCGGCCTCGGCAATGTCGTCGGGGCCATCGTCGGAGCGGTTGCGCTGGTCGGGCTGCCGGAAGTGTTCCGGATCGCGGCGGAGTATCGCATCCTGATCTACGGCATCGTGCTGCTGCTGCTGGTGCGGTTCAGACCGCAAGGCTTGTTGGGGACGATGTGATGAGCACGACCATGCTGTCCCTGCGCGGGCTGACGCGGCGTTTCGGCGGCCTCACCGCCGTCGATGCCATCGATCTCGATCTCGCCAAAGGCGAGCTGATCAGCATCATCGGCCCGAACGGGGCCGGCAAGACGACGTTGTTCAATCTCGTGACCGGGCTTGACCTGCCGGACGCCGGGATGATTAGCTTCGAAGATAAGGACATCACGGGTCTCTCGCCGGAACGGCTCGCCGCCGCAGGCATCGCGCGCACGTTCCAGCTCGGCCGCGTCTTCGGCAATCTCAGCGTCATGGACAACGTCTTGATTGGCGCCCATACGCGGCTGCGTGCGGTCAAGCCGGCTGTGCCGGTAATCGGGCCATTGCTGGAATTGGGGTTGGCGTTGCTGCGCCCCGCCAGCGTCAAGGCGGAGGAAGAGCGGCTGCGCGAGGAGGTGAAGGTCGTCCTCGCGCGCTTCGGCGAACGGCTGCTGCCGCGCATCGACCAGCCGGCCTACAGCCTGTCTTACGCCAATCGCCGCCGCGTCGAGATTGCGCGTGCGCTCGCCTTGAAGCCGCGTCTGCTGCTGCTGGACGAGCCGACCGCCGGCATGAACCCGACCGAGACCACGGAGATGCAGGGGCTCGTCGCCGAGCTGAAGGCCGAAGGGCTGACGATCTTGCTGATCGAGCACAAGCTCGAAATGGTGATGCGCCTGTCCGACCGCGTCATCGTCATGGACGAGGGCAAGAAAATCGCGGAAGGCCCGGGTGAACAGGTGCGCGGCGATCCCAAGGTGATCGAGGCCTATCTCGGCCACGGCCTCGCGACGAAACAGGAGAGCGCGGCATGACGAACTCGCCTCCCGATGCGCTGCTCGCGCTCACCGACGTCGATACCTTCTACGGCCAGGCCCAGGTGCATTTCGACCTGTCGATATCAGTGCCGCGCGGCCACATCGTCTGCCTGCTCGGCGGCAACGCCAGCGGTAAGTCGACGACGATGAAGATCATTTTGGGCCTGGTGAAGCCACGCTCGGGCGAGGTGACTTTCGACGGTGCCTCGCTGCTCGGACTGACCACGCCGCAGATCGTCCGCCGCGGCATCGCCTCGGTGCCGGAGGCACGGCGCCTGTTCGCGGACATGAGCGTGCGCGAGAACATCCTGATGGGGGCGTTCGTGCGCGACGACCGCGAGGCGATCGCGCAGGATCTCGACAAGATGCTCACGCTGTTCCCGAAGCTCGGCCAGCGGCTGTCGCAGCGCGCCGGCTCGCTCTCGGGCGGCGAGCAGCAGATGGTCGCGATGGCGCGCGCGCTGATGAGCCGTCCCAGGATGATCGTGATGGACGAGCCGACCATGGGCCTGTCGCCGCTTTATGTGGACCGCGTGCTGGAGCTGATCCGCACCATCAACCAGGAGGGCGTCTCGGTCTTCATGGTCGAGCAGAACGCCAGCCTCGCGCTCGAGATCGCGCACGAGGCCTATGTGCTCCAGACCGGTAAGATCGTTCTCTCCGGCTCCGCCCGCGCGCTGAAGGACGATCCCCGCATCCGCGACGCCTATCTCGGCGGCTCCGAGGCCGCGTAGCGCCATCCCGGCCTGCATGGTTCCAGACGCCCGCCGTTGGCGGGCTCCTCACCATGAGGGTCTGGCAATCTCGCGGCGAAGCAAGACCTCATCTTGAGGAGCCCGCGCAGCGGGCGTCTCGAAGGATGGCAAGCACTGCTGCAGAACCGTGCCGCCCCCTCCGGGATTGCACTGGTCAGTATGACCATCTTATGAAAAGATCATACCGCTGGTGCGGTGTGGCGCAGCAGACGGAATGATTGTCGTGACGAGATGGTCTTTGCGGGCGGTCGAGCCCGGAATGGTGCTGCTGTTCGGCGGGCTGATCGCGGCCAACATCGCGGCCTGGGCCTGGGCCTTCGCAGCGTTCGGTGACCGGCCGACGGTGATGGCGACCGCGCTGCTCGCCTGGGTGTTCGGCCTGCGCCACGCCGTCGATGCCGACCACATCGCGGCCATCGACAATGTCGTGCGCAAGCAGATGCAGGCAGGCGGCGCGCCGCGTAGTGTCGGTCTCTATTTCGCGCTCGGCCATTCCACAATCGTCGTGGTCGCAACCATGCTGCTCGCGCTCGGCGTCGTGAGCCTCGGTGGCGACAGCGTGCTCAAGGAGATCGGCGGCTTCATCGGCACCTCGGTGTCGGCGCTATTCCTGCTGGTGATCGCGGCCATCAATCTCGTCATCTTCGCCGGCCTGTGGCGGACGTTTCGCGCGGCACGGGAGCAGGGGATTCACGACGCCGAGGGCCTCGATGCCCTGCTTGCCAGTCGCGGCCTTCTGGCGCGGCTGCTCGGCCCGATGTTCCGCCTGGTGACAAAACCCTGGCACATGTATCCGCTGGGCTTCCTGTTCGGGCTTGGCTTCGACACCGCAACCGAAATCGGCCTGCTCAGCATCTCCGCCGGCGAAGCCGCGCGCGGCGCTTCGTTTGCCGATGTCCTGGTCTTCCCCGCGCTGTTCGCGTCGGGCATGGCGCTGGTCGATACCGCCGACTCGGCACTGATGGTGAGCGCCTATCGCTGGGCCTTTGTCGATCCGCTGCGAAAGCTCTGGTACAATCTCACGATAACAGGGGCTTCCGTGGCAGTGGCGCTGTTGATCGGCGGCATCGAGGCGCTCGGGCTGATCGCGGACCGGCTCGGCCTGACCGGCGGCGTGTGGGCATTGGTTGACGCGCTCAACGACTCGCTCGCCAATGTCGGCTTCGCCGTGGTCGCGCTGTTCGTGATCGCCTGGCTCGTGTCGGTCGTGCTCTATCGGCGCATGTTTGCAGTTGAGCGGCGGCGCGCCGCGGATGCGCTTATCGGCGCCGAGGCCACCGAAGCGGCCTGATCGACAATCCGCTGGCTCAAGCCGACGCCGCGCTCGCGACCTGCTCCGCCGGTAGATCGTCGGCATTGGGATCGCCCGGCGCGGTGGCCCAGGCCAGTTCCACCAGCGTCACGAACCTGCGGCCGGCGCCGTCGAGCTGGCAGACGATCAGGCCCTGCTCTTCCATGTAGCCGAGCAGGCGCTGCGCCCGGCGCAGCGAATGCGAGCCGTAGGCGCGGGCGATCGCGGCGTCACCTGGACACGGCCAGCCTTCTTTCGCCGCGCGCGCGATCATCATGAACACGCCCTGCATGTCCTCGGGAAGGATCGAGGCGCGGAGCGACACATCCTGCCAGGCGTCGTCCTCGGCATGCTCGGCGCCGAGCCCGGCGCGTGCGCGTGTCAGCATGCGGCGGAATTCGGTGAGGTCGGGCACCGCCGAGCCGAGGCCCTCGATGCGGCAGCGGACCACGAACTCCTGGTAGAGCACGCCGACCGCGCGGAAACCGGCATCGGGTGCGGCGAGTACGGCACGAAGGGTCCGATCCACGCGCTCGCGCCGCTCGGCGAGCTCCTCGGCACTGACCGGGACCTCGATCATGTCGGGGCCGATCTCCGGTGCCGCAGCCTTCGCGGCGCGGAGCTGCTCGAGCAGATCGGGCGCGGGCCGGCGCTGCGGTCGGCTGGCATCGGGGGGCGGCGCGGCCAGGATCACGGCGCGCATATTCTCGAGTGCGGCTTCGGGCATCGGCATCAGCCGCGGCGTGGAATTGCGCGGCTGGGTTTCGGTCGCGCCGATGTTCAAACGCAGGGGGCGTCGCGACAGCGCGGGGCCGAGCGCCATGAATTGTCCGCGTTCGAGATCGCGAAAGGATTCGGCCTGCCGCCGCTCCATGCCGAGCAGGTCGGCGGCGCGCGCCATGTCGATGTCGAGGAAGGTGCGGCCCATCAGGAAGTTCGACGCTTCGGCCGCGACGTTCTTGGCGAGCTTCGCCAGCCGCTGGGTCGCGATGATCCCGGCAAGCCCGCGCTTGCGGCCGCGGCACATCAGATTGGTCATCGCGCCGAGCGAAAGCTTCCGCGCTTCGTCAGAGACTTCGCCCGCGACCGCAGGCGCAAACAGCTGCGCCTCGTCGACCACCACCAGCATCGGGTACCAATAGTCGCGCCCGACGTCGAAGAGTCCGCCAAGGAAGGCCGCGGCGCGGCGCATCTGGTTCTCGGCGTCGAGCCCTTCGAGATTGAGCACGGTGGAGACGCGATGCAGCCGCGCGCGCTCGCCGGCAACCTGAAGGCCGCGTTCGGTGTGATCCTCGGCCTCGATCACGAGATGGCCGAAATGTTCCGCCAGCGAGACGAAATCGCCTTCGGGATCGATGATGGCCTGCTGCACCCAGGGCGCGCTCTGCTCCAGCAACCGCCGCAGCAGATGTGATTTTCCGGAGCCCGAATTGCCCTGCACCAGGAGGCGGGTCGCCAGCAGTTCCTCGAGGTCCATGGCCGCCGCGGCGCCCGCCGTGGTCTGCCCCATCTCGATCGCAACCGTCATGCCCGACTCAAGTCCCATCATTCGCGGACAGGGGCTTATCAACCCGGCCGCGGCGCGTCGAGCGCCACGGCGGAAATCATGGTCCGTTGCCCACGGCGAAGTTCAGGCGTGACGCGACAAACGTAGAAGTGCGGGCCGATAGGGGGCTTGTGGATCGTCGTCCTCATTCGAGGGAATGGCGCAGGAGCCGAATTCCTGCCTGATCCGCTCGATTTCGGCGATGCGCTCGTGCAGCCGCTGCAAATGCTCCGGGGATTTCGCCCGCCAGAATCGGAAGGTGTCGGCGGTGAGCGGCAGGAACGCGGTGCCGAACAGCGTCGGCTCGGGAACGACGGTGCGCCCGAGCAGCAGGAACCGGTCGGCGCCGGAGACGACGAGCGTCGCGTAGCCGCGATTTCCGATTCGCTTGATGCCGTTCAGCGACCATTCGGCGAGCTTGCTCAAATAGGGCTCCTCGCGCCAGCGGTCGGGGCAATGGTCATCGACCGTCACGTTCACGGCGTCCTGGCTGAAATGCACGATGATGCCCGACTTCGCCGGAAACCAGTCCTCGTCGAGATGGCCTTGCAGCCAGGCGCAGACGAATGAACGGCACATCTGGGGACGGCGCTCGTAGATGGTGCACCCGGTGCCTGTCTGCCAATGCTTGCACAGCTGGTTTACCGGCTTGTCGACGCCGGCCACTTCGAGGATGTCGCAGCAGGCATTGCACGAGCCGCATTGCCGGGTGGGCGGCGGCGCAGTTCGACCGGCTGCCCTGAACCCCTGGCTATCGCGAACGAGCAGCCGCTGTTTCTCGAGTGCGTTCAATGCGCGCTCGATCTTGAGGCGGGACAAGCCGGTCGCGTCAATGACGCCCTTTATCGTCGTTGCGCCGGCTTCCACGGCGCGAACGACCTGCAACGTCGCCTGATCCATCTTCGACTACTTGTTCTTCTGCCTTCCATCTGACGATTGCGCGCCGGTCGGGAACCTGCGGAACCGCCTGCCGGCCCGTCGCGCGGCGGATAATTCGGCAACTCGCATGGCTAGAACTCGCATGGATGCGATGTTTGCGCAAATCGGTGGCGTCCCGGGGACGGTCCGAATTGCGCCTGATCGCGATCGATGTGGCAATTCCGGGCAGCAAGGCCTGCCGCGCCGATGGTGTTACAGCGCGCCCGATCCGCCCTGCACGATCTTCTCGTTGAGCTTCAGGTCCACGGTCTCGACCGTGCGGTCGATCTCTGCATTGGGCGCGCCGAGCTGATGCGAGATCAGCTTGACCAGCAGATCGACGCGCTCGATGAAGGGCGCGCCGCCGGCCACCGCGCGTGCGGCCGATGACGGCTTCAGCAGGCTCTCGGCGGCCTTGGCATATTTCGCGAACGGCACCTGATCCTGCGGATCGGCGCCCAGACGCCGGGCGATGGCGTCGACATGCTCGTAGATCGTCTGCGAGCGCGCGAGATCACCGTGCACGGCGTCGCGGATCGACTGCGGCTCGTGTGGCGTGATGCAGCGGTAGTTGCCGGTCAGCAGCATCGACCATTTCGCCAGCGGCACGAACAGAGAATCGAACACTTTCAGCTTCACCGGCACGTCGTGGCCGTCGAGGGTCACCGCATCGATGTCGGCTTCGAGCTCGCGCAGCACCTTGTTGTGCTTCTCGTCGGCGAACACGGATGCTTTGAAATTTGTGGGCAGACCGACGTGAAGCACGTTCGCAGCCTCTTCCGGCGGACGGAACGCCTGCGGGTCGGGCGAGCACAGGGTTACGAGCCCCGGCTCGAAGCGCTCCCACACCTGCGCGTTGGTGTAGGCCTCCTCGAGATCCATGTCTGCGAGCGAGGGAATCCGTTTCAGATAGGGCAGCGGCGGCATGTTCATGATCGACAGGCACGGCAGCTTCGCCGCGGCGATCCTGACCATGAGAACGCGCACCGTGTGGTTGGTGTATTGCGGCTCCTGCATCGCAAGGCCGACCATGTCGTAGCGCGACAACTCCACATTGGCGGGTGTCACGGCGTCGAGCTTGCCGGGCAGGTCGCGCGAGAAGATGGCGCGGTGAACCGCCTCGTCACGCAACTTGATGCGCACCTCGGTCCCCTCGCGGTTGATCAGCTCCGCGGTCTTGGCGCGGCAGACCAAGGTCACGTTGTGTCCCGCCATCAGCAGCTTCGTGCCCAGCAGGGAGCCGTAGGAAGCCCCGAGAATCAGGATGTTACGCGCCATGCCTCGTCCCTTTGCCAATTTGTGATTTTTGAGCCCCGGCCGTCATCCGCGGCCGAGTTTGGCGGGCATGTAAGGCAAAGTGCGTGAGGATGGCAACTGGGATAATGGATACAAGGGCCGGGCGAATATGACATGGCGGGATCGGGCGGAGTGCATCCGGGGCTGCTCGGCCCAGCGTTCGGTACCTTCCCGGATTACGCTTGCACTCCATCCGGGCTACGGGACCTCCTCTGTGTCGCCCTCTGTCAATCTATCTTCGCGAAAATATTCTACTTTACCGAAATTCGGAAATGGCGTATGTGTCGCGCATCCCGGCTTATCCTTGAGGGGCGATCTTGTGGTCGTCACGTTCGCGAGCCGGGCTTGCGGTGGACGCGGCAGCGTTCGGGTGCGAGAGGCTAAGGGCAGGGCGGATTGCTCTCCGTGAGCCCAAGGCTTCGTTCCGACGAGCGGCGCTGCTAGGCTTCGTCTCATCTGTAAGTTTCCGGCTTTGTCGACAGGGCTGGGAAAACTGCGGCGAAATGGCGGGCCGTGCGTACGGCAAAACCGTGTGGTCCTGGCCGTCGTTGCTACGGTCAAGCTCTTGCGGATGCGGCATCTGCGTCAACCGGCGCGGTGTCGACGACTTCTGTGAGAGCGAGGGAGGCCAGCAGGAACTCGGCTCCCGGGAGAGCACGGCATAAGCCGTCCAACCATCGCGCAGGGAAGGCCGAGTGATTGGCTACACCTGTATGCTGCTGTGCGGTTTCCTTGCGCTACATCTTCGCGCAGCGGACCGCGGGTGCCAGCCGGCACCCGGCCTTCCCTGCGCCCTCTTGGACAAGAGGGTGGAGTGACGAAGCAAAACTCGGGCGAATCGCGCCGCGAGGATGCGAAGCTGTGTCTGCAATTCAAAATGCGAGCTGGAAGAGTGCGGCTACCGCCTCATACTCCGTCATTGCGAGCGCAGCGAAGCAATCCAGTCTGTCGCCGCATTACGCCATGTCGCCGCTGGGTCGCAGCTCTGCGCAGCAACGCTCGCGTGCCTCACCCCTGGTTCGCCATGCGCGCGCGGTCGAGATGCTCCTCGATCTTGGGGCGGTCGCGGGTGCGCTCGAAACTGGTGCAGAGCAGTTCGGTCTCCTCGAGCGAGACCGGGGCGCGATACAAACGGCACATGAATTCCGCCGTTGCGCGTCCCTTGCCGGTACCCGGCCCGCGTTCGGCAAGAAACATGCAGTCCCGGCAGACGCTGGCATCGAGCCGCTGATGTGCTGCGTCGAGGTGATTGAGGATGTCGCGCAGCGAATCGCGCAGCCTGACGCACTCGTCGGGTCCGAGCGCCGTGACCGCGTTCAGCACGTGATTGATCGGATCGTGCTGGCTCAGGCACTTCTCGCCCTGTGCGGTGACGTGCAGCACGACAGAACGCTTGTCTTCGTGCGACGGTTTTCGCACCAGGAAGCTCTTGCTCTCCAGCGTCTTCACGATCTGCGATGCAGTTGCCCTGGTTGCGCCGATGAAGCCGGCGAGCGCGGACGGCGTGCGCGAAAACCTGTTGGCGCGGCCGAGAAAGCGCAGCGCCATCCATTCCCGATCGCGCAACCCATGCTGATCGCCTTCGAAATACCAAGCCCTCGCTGCCTGAACCAGCAGCTCCACGGCTTCTCTTGCCAATGGCATGAATTCCTACCTTGCCCCGGGAGTCACGTTTGCGGCGCCCCCGAGCCGCCTTCCGCCGTCGCGAATGAGCCGTTTGCGAGAAGCCGTACTACCGGCAATGTTCGACACATGCACCGTGCTCTTCTCTCGCGTGAAAGCACGGACTGCCCGGCCCCCGACCTGGACCAATGGGCACTGCAAGCTATGGCACGGTAAGCGGTGTTGCTGATGGTATGCCATTCGCGGCGTTGTCGTACGGGAGCCCGAATAGCCGTCGCCAGCAGACGATGGATCGGAGTAGTTCAACCGAAGCCCCTAAGGTTCAAGTCACACGCAGACGTTTCTTATCTTCCGACGAAACGATGAATGACCTTCTCAACAAAATCAAGTAGAGACCATCTCGCAGACAGGATGTCGTCGCAGGCGAATGTAACGTTCAAGACAATCTCGCTCTTCGGGACACATGATGGTGAACGCAATACGCTGTCCCACGAGCAACATGCACGCAACTATGCGACGGTTTTATTGCACGGCACGTTGTTGGCTGTCGTTGATGCAAGTTGACCGAAGCTTGTGCATGACGACGATGTGCGTCGGCATGTCATCCACAACTTGTGCGTTCTGCCAAGAACCGTCCGAGGGAACTCACAGGAATTACATGCGGCGGTTGTCCGGGTCGGATCGAGAAGTCGCCGGTTCAGTCGCATTCGGCGCGGCTGCACGATTTCCCTCACCCGAACGGTGGAGGCGATCACGGCTGAAACCGGAGACGGGCGTGCATGTGCATGCGCTGGAAGCGTGGCGGCATGCGCAATCGCCTGTCGAAAACAACGAGCAAGGTGCGATCGCGGGCGCCTCGCGCCCCGACTCAAGCTGAGACTTGCTAGTCGCCCTTGAGCATGTCCCGCAGCTCGCGGAACGGATCGGCGCTTGGCGGAGCCGAAGCGTCCTGCCGCATCGCGCCATAGATTCTCGGGACCATGTCGACCGCCTGGTCGAGCCCCGAATCACGTCCCGCCTGGTATCCGCCCATCAGGCGAAGGTCGCGCGTGTCCTCGTATTTGGCGATCATGGCGCGCAGCTTGCTCACCAATTCGCGCTCTTCGGGGTCCCAGACGTTATGGGCGAGACGGGAGACCGAACCCAGAACGTCCACCGCCGGGTAACGTGCCTGGTCGGCGATGTGCCTGGAGAGCACGATGTGCCCATCAAGTGTGCTGCGGATGGTATCGGCGATCGGCTCGTTGTGATCGTCGCCGTCCACCAGCACGGAGAAAATCCCGGTGATCGTCCCGGACCCCTCGTCGCCGGGTCCGGCGCGCTCCAGAAGGCGCGGCAGATCGGTGAAGACGGTGGGTGCGTAGCCGCGCGCGACTGCGGGCTCACCTGCGGCGAGCGCGACTTCACGGGCGGCGTGGGCGAACCGGGTGATCGAATCGACCATGAGCAGGACCGATTCGCCCCGGTCTCGGAAATATTCGGCGACCGCCATGGCCGTCTTCGGCGCCAGTCGCCGCATCATCGGGCTCTCGTCGCCCGTCGACACGATCGTGACGGCGCGGTGACGGTCGGCGCCCAGCACGTCCTCGATGAACTCGCGCACCTCGCGGCCGCGCTCGCCCACCAGGGCCAGCACGACGGTGTCAAAACCCTGGCTGCGGGCGAGCATCGCAAGCAGCGTCGATTTACCGACACCGGAGCCGGCAAAGATGCCGACGCGCTGGCCGGCGCAGATCGGGGCGAACAAATCGATGACGCGTACGCCGGTGCGCAGCGGCTTGTGGACCCGCGCGCGCTTCATGGCCGAAGGCGCCTCCGCCTCGGCCGAGACCGGACGCGACCCGGGGGTGAGAGGGCCCTGTCCGTCCAGCGGCGCCCCGAGCGCGTTGATGACGCGGCCCTTCCAGCTCGGATCGGGTGCGAAGGACAAAGGAGGCATCCGGTAGGCGACCGAGCCGAGGCCGCCGGCGAACTGCCGGTCGAACGGCTTGGCGATGATGCCCTCGCTGTCGATCCGCACCACCTCGCCGATCTGGGGCTTGCCGCCGGAGTTGACGCCGATCAGTTCGCCGAGCCTGACGAAGCGCGACAGGCCGGAGACACGGAAATGCGTCGACGCGATCTCGGAGATCGCGCCGCTGACGCTTGCCAGGGGAGTGCTCTGCTGAAGCTCCAGCAGCGCCCACTCAAGTTGCCGAAGAGCGTTCAAGGAAACCGTCCAACCTCATTGCGCGCGGGGCGCAGTCTATTTGCCGGGTTCGCCCAGCGTCCGGATTGCGTTCTGGAGCGAGCTCTCAGTGCCCTCGATCATTGAATTGGTGCCGTCGAAGGCGCGCGAGGCCGCGATCAGCTTCGTCAATTCCATCATCGGATTGGCGCCCGAGCCCTCGACATAGCCCTGCTTGAAGCCGTCGCGGGAGAAGTCGGCGATGGCGGTCGCAGGCCGGTTGGGCGTGACGCCCGAATTGCCGTAGCGGTCGAGATTGGCGTCGGCGGGAATGTTGAACAGGCCGATGGTGCCGATCTCGTTGTTGTCCTGGGTGATCGCGCCGCTGCGCGCGATCGAGACCGGTCCGCCGTTCGGATCGAGGGTGATTTGCGCGCCACCGGAATCGATGACGGGGAAGCCGGAGACGGTCTGAAGGTCGCCGTTGGCGGCGATCTGGAGTCGACCGTCGCGCGTATAGACCGTGCCGTTCGGACCGGCGAAGGCGATCCAGCCCTGTCCGACCACGGCGACATCGAGCGGGTTGCCGCTCTCGGTGATGCTGCCCATCTCGCGCGAGATGATGTTGTCGCCGGGCGAGGAGAAGGCGACCGGGTTCACGCCCGCCTTGGACAACACCGTCTCGAACTTCACCACGTCGGTGCGGAACGCCGCCGTGTTGACGTTGGCGACGTTGTTGGCGATCGTCTGGAGGCGCTTTTCGAGGGCGACCTGCGCCGACAATCCTACATAGAGGGCCGATTGCATGACTTACCTGTTGAACTTGATGTTCTGAAGTGTCGTGAGCACGTTGGTATCCATGCCAATCGACGTCGTGGCGCCGCCGATCAGGACCAGCGCCGGGTTGGTCGAGGTCTCGCTCTGGGCCCGGGTCGCATCCCACATCGCCGCGAAGCGCTGCACGAATTTGGTGACCTTGGCCGGATCCTGGAAATCGGTGAGCTTGATCTTGCTCGTGATCATCTTGGCCTGGGCATCGATATCAGCCGAGCTGATCGTCGACGGCAGGCCGAGCGCCGTCTGGACCACTTGCGTCATCGCCTTGTCCGCGAGGATCTGGTAGGAATTGGTGATCGTGGAAGCCTTGCGCGTGAAATAGAGCGCCAGCCGCAGGCCCTCGTTCTGGTCGCCGGCCTTCTCCTCCATCGTCTGCGTGACGTATTGGGTCGCCGTGCCGGTCGTGGCCGCGGCGGTTTGGGTCGCCTTGTCGCCGAGGGCGGCGAAATTGAAAGCGGCGGCGAATTGCCGGTAGCGGATGTCGGTCAGCTTGTTGGCGAAGGTCTTGTTGTCGGCGATACCCTCGGTCAGCACCTTGCGCATGAACGCCTTGGCGTAGGTCATGTCGCTGAGGCCATATGCCTTCATCGCGTAGGAATAGAGGCGATAGTCCTTCAGGAAGTCGTCGATGGTCTTCACGTTGCCGATGTGGCTGAGGAAGTAATCGGTGTCGCGGCTGACGTCCGGCTGCGTCGCGACCTGTGTCAGCGACTTGCCCATGTCCTTGGTCAGTCTGGTGTAGTCCGCGATGGTGGATAGCATGACCCGCGCCCCTCTGGCCGCTTTCGCGACGTCGTCCCAAGCTGCCGTGAATCGCTTGCGCGAGGCTGGCGAGGGGGAAGCCAGCCTCGCGCAAGGCTCGCCGACTAGATATTCCCGATGGGATCGGTGATGGAGCGGCGCGTTGGGCAGTTTCGTGGGGATCGTCATCACGGTAGCGGCACTGCTGGGCGGATTTGCCGCCATGGGCGGGCATCTGGGCGTGCTGATGCAGCCTTGGGAGTTCGTGATCATCATGGGCACCGCGGCCGGCACCTTTATCATGGCCAATCCCTGGAAGACGGTCGCGGATACCGGGCTTGCCTGCGTGCAGGCAGTGACGGGGGCGGTGCCCGGTCAGCGCTACTATCTCGATCTGCTCGGTGCGCTCCACGCGCTGATGCGGGAACTGCGGGGCAAGGGCCGCAACGAGGTCGAGGCGCATATCGACGATCCCGCGTCCTCCGAGATATTCAAGGCGTTCCCGAGCGTGCTCGGAGATCCGTCGCTGCTCCAGTTCATCTGCGACTACGTCCGCCTCATCATCATGGGTAACGCGCGAACGCACGAGATCGAAGCGCTGATGGACGAGGAGATCCACACCATCGTGAAGAGTAAGCTGGCGCCCTACCACGCGCTCGTGGTGGTCTCGGAAGCTCTGCCTGCGCTCGGCATCGTCGCTGCGGTGCTCGGCGTCATCAAGGCCATGGGCGCGCTCGACCAGTCGCCGAAGCTGCTGGGCGGCTTCATCGGCGCCGCCCTCGTCGGCACCTTCGCCGGCATTTTCCTGTCCTACGGCATCATTTCGCCCTTCGCGATGAAGGTGAAGATGACGCGCGAAAAGCGTTGCCGGCCCTACATCATCGTCAAGCAGACGCTGCTGGCGTTCATGAACGGCGCCATGCCGCAGATCGCCGTCGAGCACGGCCGCAAGATGATCGCGAGCCCCGAGCGGCCCTCGATCGACGTTGTCGAGAACGAGACGATCGCGGGACCCAAGGCGGTCGTGACCGAGGTTGAACCGAAGGCTGCGCGCGCATCATGATGGAAGCCCTCGACGTCGATCAGCGCAAGCCGCTGCCGAACTATCTGCTGGACGCCGCCGGCATCTCGATCGAACGCATGCCGATGCTCAATGTGATCTTCGATCGCATGGCGGCATCGTGCACGGACAGCCTGCAGCCGATGGCTGGAACGCCATGCTATTTCTCGGTCAACGGCATCACCAACGACCGTG